>JBKBHB010000005.1:0-137084 GCA_046297855.1 Azonexus sp. | reverse complement strand
CCGGCCAAATTGGCCCTCAACCAGGACTGAACAGGGTCGTATTGAGGCGATGACACCGAAAAACGACCGTTCAGGAATGGGTTGGGGAGGTTGAACATAGGTTTTTCAACGGCCTGTTAGGATGAAGGAAACCCCAAGATTGTAGCTTTCCGGGGTGAGAGAGGGAGCTACAACCCCGATGCCATCGGAAACCCTATCGCCCGAGATTGTAGCTTTCCGGGGTGAGAGAGGGAGCTACAACAAACCTTCAAACGGACGATCTCGATCATGGGATTGTAGCTTTCCGGGGTGAGAGAGGGAGCTACAACGGGTTTATTGCCCACGCTGGGCACGGCAACGAAAAAGCCCTTGGGGTTGCCAAGGGCTTTTTGAGTGGGGAGGCAAATCGCCTCCGGGAAGGGCGATTTAGGCGACCTTCTTGGCAGCCGCCTTCGGTGCGGCGACCACGTTGGCAGCCTTCAGGGTGGCGCTGGTGGCTGCGGCAACGCTGGCTTCGGCGACTTCGGCAGCCTGCTTGGCAGCTTTGTTCAGGCCTTCGTAGGCTTCGTTGGCGGTCTTGATGGCGCTCTTGACCGCAGCAACCGCTGCTTCCGAACCAACCGGAGCGGACTCCAGCGCCTTCTCAACCAGGCCAGAGACCTTGGCGTTGGTTTCAGCAACCTGGGATTCGACTTCCTTGGCGATCTTGTCCTTGGTTTCGGAGGCGATGGCGATCACATTGCGCGAATATTCCATGCCCTTCTCGATGGTCGGCGCGGCCAGCTCCTTCTGGATGGCAACGAGGGACTGGACGTCCTTGGCACCCAGCAGGGTGTTCAGGTTGGACATCGCTGCTTCGAAAACCGAACGGGCGGCGGCCAGGTTCAGCAGGGCCAGACGTTCGATGCCGTCAAAGGTGGTATTGGCGTAGAAGAGGGCGAAATTGAAGCCGGACTTGGCGAAATCTTCGGGTTTGGTAAACATGGCACTTCTCCTGGGGTTGGGGTGATCTCTCGCTGCAGACATATGTTGCACCGCAGCATGGTTTCATTCTAACTGCCGCGTCCCGAATGTCAAGCGATTTTGTGCAACGCACAATTTCATTTCAATAAGCCCTCACCCAGGCTCAGGAATCCCCCGCATCCAGGCCGAACGCCTCGAGGATGCGGCTCATCGCATCCGCCGCGCCAAGCGGCACATAGAATTCGACAATCTCACTCAGTTGTGTGCGTGCCGGATTGATCTCGACCGTCGGTATCCCCTGCCGGGCGGCGAGGATCACTGGCTCCACGATGTAGGGAAAAATGCTCGACGTCCCAATGCTGAACACGATGTCGAACCCCTCCTGGAAGGCCGCAATGAAGCGTTCCATTTCGTCGTTGGGCAAGGCTTCGCCGAACAGGACGACGTTCGGACGCAGGATGCCCCGGCAGACGGGGCAGCGCGGAGGAATCTCCCGCCCCGTCAGGTCGTCGGTGGATTCCCGATACCCGCAGACTGTGCAAGTCAGTCCCTGCAGGTTGCCATGAATCTCGACAACATCCGTGCTACCCGCTGCACGGTGCAGGCCATCCACGTTCTGCGTGAAGACCATCACGCGCTCCAAATGCGCTTCGAGCCGGGCGATCGCCCGGTGGGCGGCATTGGGCCGTGCCCCGCGGCAGTTTTGCTCGATCTCGATCAGGTATTTCCACGTAATCTCGGGCCAGGTGGCAAACAGTTCGCCGGAGAGCGCCTCCTCGATGCGTATCCCCTCGGCCGTCAACTCGCGGTCGTACAACCCGCCGACCCCCCGATAGGTCGGCAATCCGGAATCGGCCGAGATACCGGCGCCGGTGATGAACAAGGCTCGCCGGGCCTGCCGCAGCCGGCTGGCGATTTCCGCGATAACGGTGTCCGTTGTATCCATGTCCTGCACGCTGTGTCCTCCTGACTGGGGATTGGGCCGGTCCAGGCGGCCTTGCGCCCCCTTGTTCCCGACTGCGTGAATGATACGCCCGGCCCGATCGATGCCGCCTGCCATCCGGGTTGGGGCGGGCCGCCGTGCGACAATATGTCGCATCCTGCGCCATAACATTAATCGGTACGATACGGAAAAAGCGTCAGGGAGGATGCCATGAACCAGAAACCGCAAACCCAGAACCCGCCAGAAATGGCTTCCTTGCTGCTCGGCGCCGGTTTTGCCCTGGCCTCCCTCATCATCCTGCCGGCGGTTGCCCAGCGCGTCGGGCTCGGTTCCAGTGTCACCATCGCCCTGCGCGGTGCCCTGATGCGAGCCGCTCATCGTTTTTAATCCGGATGCCCGCCTGATTCCGGCGCCACAGGCAGACGGGCGGTCTGCCTGTTTTTTGGGAAACATGAAACGACTCTCCCTGATCGGTCTTATCGTGGCCTGCCTGCTGGGCTGCCAGCCAGGGCGCGACCCGAAGCTGCCGACCGGTGCCGATTTCCTGCTGCAAACGGCTGACGGCCCCATCGATTCGCGCCAACTGCGCGGCCAGGTCGTGCTGGTTTATTTCGGTTACACCCACTGCCCGGACATTTGCCCTGCCTCGCTGGCGGCCGGCGGCCAGGCACTGAAGGCACTCAAGCCGGCGGAGCGCGCCCGGGTCAAGTTGCTGATGATCTCTGTCGACCCTGAACGCGACACGGTCAATCACCTGAAGGAATATACCGCCTTCTTTCACCCGGAGATGATCGGTGCGACCGGGACGCCGCAGGAAATCGCCGCGCTCGCCAAGGCCTTTGGGGCCGGCTACATCAAACAGCCCGCCCAAGGCGACGGCAGCTACGCCGTCGATCACACGACGGCCACCTACCTCATCGGCACCGACGGCAAACTGTCCCAGGTCATTGAACTGGGCGCCTCGCCCGACGCCATCGTGAGCGCCATCCGGAAGCACTTGTGATGCGTCCGGCGACTTTGGCGCTCAGCACCCTCGCCCTGCTTGCGCTGGTGACAGCGGCTTTGCTCGTCCCCCCGAGCCAGGACTCCGCAGCAAAGCAGAAGTTGGCCGACAAGCGGGCATTGGTCGAAAAATACGGCCTTACCGACCTGGCCCTGTTCACCGAGGCCCGCTACACTCGCCATCCAAGCCAGGCCGACCTGCATTCGGCCTTCCAGGATCACCCCGCTGCGCTCGAACACTTCCCGACCGGCTCACTGCTCGCCCCACGCCCTTCTGCATTGAAACCTCATGAGCCCCTGGCTGGAAAAACAACTGCATCTGATTGATTTCACGCTGGCCTCGCTCGGCCGGCGCAAGACCAAGAACATCGGGTTGCTCGTCGCCTATGCGCTGATCGTTTTCGTGCTCGCCTCGCTGACCCTGTTCACTCATGCCCTGCGCAGCGAAGCGACCTTCGTGCTGGCCAGTTCGCCGGAGATCATCCTGCAGCGCATGGTTGCCGGCCGGCACGATCTGATCCCGCCCGACTACATCGAGAAAATCGGCCGCATCCGCGGCGTGCAGAAGAAGGAAGGGCGCCTCTGGGGCTATTACTACGATCCGGTGCTTAACGCCAACTACACCTTCATGGCGCGGCCGGCCGACGAGGTCAAGGACGGCTACATCATGGTTGGCAACACGCTGGCCCGGGAGCGCGGCCTGGCGGCACACAACACCATCTCCTTCCGCTCCTACTCCGGCAAGCTGTTCACCTTCGAGGTGTCGGCCGTCCTGTCCCCCGATTCGGAACTGCTCTCGGCCGACCTCGTGCTGCTCTCGGAAAACGATTTCCGCAAATTCTTCGAATATCCGGCCGGCCATTTCACCGACATCGCGCTCTCTGTCGCCAATCCGCAGGAAGTGCGCAACATCGCGGCCAAGCTGTCGAGTTCGCTGCCCGATTCAAGGCCCATCCTGCGCGAGGAAGTGCTGCGCACCTACCAGAGCGTTTTCGACTGGCGCGAGGGCATCGTGCTGACCGTGCTGGCCGGCGCCATCCTGGCCTTCGCCCTCCTCGCCTGGGAAAAGGCCTCCGGGCTGTCGGCCGAGGAAAAGCGGGAAATCGGCATCCTCAAGGCGATCGGCTGGGAAACCGGTGACGTCATCCGCATGAAGTCCTGGGAAGGGCTGCTCATTTCGCTGACCGCCTTCCTGCTCGGCTTCATCGCTGCCTACGTACACGTCTTCCATTTTGGCGCAGCGGTCTTCGAACCGGTACTCAAGGGCTGGTCGGTGCTTTATCCGCACTTCACCCTGGTGCCGAGCATCGACAGCCTGCAGATCGCCACCCTGTTCTTTTTCACGGTAGTCCCCTACACGGCTGCAGTACTGGTGCCGATCTGGCGTGCCGCCATTACGGACCCCGACGCGGTGATGCGCGCATGATCGAACTTTCCGCCATCAAGAAAGCCTTCAACCAGGGCAAAACCAATGAGTACTGGGCGCTGCACGGCATCGACCTGAAGCTGGAAGCCGGCAAGGTCACCGCCTTCCGTGGCCCGAGTGGCTCCGGCAAGACAACCCTGCTGACCATCGTTGGCTGCCTGTCGCGGCCAACCAGCGGCCGGGTGCGCTTCAAGGGGGAGGACATTTCCGGCCTGCCGGAACGTTTCCTGACCGAGATCCGCCGCCAGAGCTTCGGCTTCGTGTTTCAGCAATTCAACCTGATCAAGGGCCTCTCGGCCCTGGAAAACGTCATCCTGCCCGCCTTTCCGACCGGCCGGCCGCGTCGTGAACTGATTTCGGCCGCCGACGCCCTGTTCGACCAGCTCAAGCTGGGCCATCGCCGTGCCGCCAAGGTCGAATGGCTCTCGGGTGGCGAACAGCAGCGCGTCGCGATTGCCCGCGCCCTGATCAACGACCCGGAAGTCATCATCGCCGACGAACCGACGGCCAACCTGGATACGGCGCTGTCGAAGGAATTCATGGCCATCCTCGAAGGCTTCACGGCAGCCGGCAAGACGGTGCTGCTGACCAGCCACGACCCGCTGGTCGTCGAATCGTCCGCCGTGCATCGCGTCGTCGGCATGCGCGACGGGCGGTTGACCGAAGACTGATGCTTTTCCAGCCTGCCATCATCGCGCTGCTGCTGGCGGCCGGCCTGGCCGTCCTGATGCTGGCCGGCGCGGCGCCCTTCGCGATCCAGGTCATCCGCCACTGGGACATCCACAGCGGTTCGGAACGCCAGCTGGCCCTGGAACGCCGCACCTACCTGTTCTCGACGCTGCTCACCTTTGTCCTCGTCGCCCAGCTGGCCGCGCTGCTGCTCTTCGTCTTCAACGCCGACCGGCTGTCGGTAATGTTCGTCGGCGCCATGTGCGCGGTCGGCACGCTGAATGTCAACGCCTGGGGCTTTCCATCGCTGATCGCGCAGATGGCGGTCTTTTTCCTGGCCGCCATCTGGCTGGCGATCAACCATGTCGACACCCTGGCCCGCGACTATCCGCTGGTCCGCATCAAGTATGTGCTGCTGCTCTTCCTGCTGCCAGTCCTCGCCACCCATCTGTGGCTGGAAGTGCAGTATTTCGTCAACCTCAAGGCCAATGTCATCACCTCCTGCTGCGGCAGCATGTTCTCCGAGGAGAGCAAGACCCTCCCCGCCGAAGCGACGAGCCTCGCCCCCCTGCCCGCACTCTGGCTGTTCTATGGCGGGATGCTGCCTGCCATCGCCGCCCCCCTCTGGCATGGCCGACGCGGCGGGCGGGCGAGCGGCTTTCTGACTGCCCTGACCAGTGGCGCAGGGTTCGTCGTGGCCATTACCGGGGTGCTCTCCTTCATTTCGCTGTACATCTACGAACACCCGCATCACCACTGCCCCTTCTGCATCCTGAAGCCGGAATACGATTACCGGGGCTACGGGCTGTACATCCCGCTCTTCATCGCCACGGCGGCCGGGCTCGCCGCCGGCGCCTTGCAGCCCTTTGCCGGGTGGCCGAGCCTGGCCCCCCTCGTGCCACGGGTTTCCGCCCGGCTCGCCAAGCTGGCCGCGGCCGGTTTCCTGCTATTCACGGCACTCGCCACCTGGTTCATACTGGCTTCCAACCTGATCCTGATCGAACACTGACATGCGCATCTTCCTGCTCATTGCCACGCTGCTTATCGCGGCCTGCGGCAACGATGCCCCCAAGGCCAATATCAACATCGGCAGCATCGCCCCCACCTTCCAGACCTTCCGGGCTGATGGCGGCGCCACGCATTTCCCGGCAGCCTTCTTTGGCAAGCCACTGGTCATCCGCTTCTGGGCCGACTGGTGCAAGTATTGCGAAGGCGAAATGAAGGCGATCGAGGCCGTCTATCAGCGTCACAAGGACAAGGGACTGGAGGTGCTGGCAATCAACGCCGGCCAGGACAAGAAGACCATCGCGGCCTTCATCCAGAAAATCGGCGTGACCTACCCGGCCCTGCTCGACGAAACATCGACCATTGCCCGCAGCTATGGTGTCGTTGCGCTGCCGACCACGTTCTTTATCGACGGCAAGGGGATCGTGCGGGCCAAGATCGTTGGCGAGGCGGACGAAGCAACCTTCGAGCGCCATGCGCTGGCGTTGCTGCAATGAGCGAGAATCGGGCCTGCGACCTGTGCGGACTCGATGTCGGGCAGAAGCCTTTCGTCCTGAACACGACAGACAGGCAATATCAGTTCTGTTGCGAAGGGTGCCGCGGGATCTACGAAATGTTGCATGACATCCAGGACGCAACATCGGAACGGAACGACAATCAGCCCAAGAATTCTTGAAAGGATCGATCATGATGACCGAAGAAATGATGAAGCAAATGCCCCACCTGATGAGCCAGGCCGGGCACCTGATGAGCAAGCCCGTCGCCACCGGCACCATGATGGCTGCCACGGGCTTTGCCGCCGGTCGCGGCCTGCTCGGCAACGCCCTGCTGCGCAACCCGCTGGCCCTGCTCGCGGTAGGCGCCGCCGGCGGCATCGCGGCCGGCTTCCTGCTCTTCAAGTACCAGAAGGAGATCGTCGAGGGCCTGTCGAAGATCGGCGGCATGAGCAAGGATTTCGCGCTGCACCAGAAAGAAAACCTCAACGATCTGATGGCCGAAGCCGAAGAAAAACGGGACGGGCACAGCACCCCGCCAGCTCCGGCCACGGAACCACCGGCCGCCTGAGGAGCCTGCCATGTCGCAAGCTGCCCAACTGGCCGGACGCATCGTCGTCTGCCATCGCGAGCGGGGGTTTCTACGGCTGGAACTGCCGGCCGAGTTGTGCACACCGGACATCGCGGCCGACCTCGACGCCGGGATGAAAACCCTGACTGGCGTGCTCAGCGCAGCGGTCGATACTGGCTGGCAACGGATTTCCATTCGCTACGACGCCACCCGCCTGACGACTGCCCAGGTCGCCCGCCAGCTTTTTGATGTGGTGGATGCCCTGCCGCTCGACACGGCCCCGACACCGGAGGCCCCCGCGTCGTCCTCCCCGCCCTGGTCGCTGGAACAGGGCTTCCAGCCGCTGCTCGACAAGCTGAAGGCCCGCCTGCTGCCGGCAGAAACGCCCCCGGCAGGCTCGCTGCAGGCCCGTTTCCTGCCGATTGTCGACAGTGCGCTGACCGAAAAGGCAATCACCAATTTCTTCAATGACATCGTCGCTTTCTATCTGATCCGGGTGCATTGGGACCTGATCACCAAGCGCTGGCTGCAGAATCCGCTCGCCTACGGCAACGCCTGGCTGGCCACCTTCTACCTCGTCTTTCTGCTCGTCCGCTACCGCAAGACCCCATGAAGCATTTTCGCGTCGTTCACCGCCTGTCGCGCCGCATCCGGATCATCGCTCCGCCGCTCGTCAAGGAGGCTGAACGCTGCTACATCCTGGAAATCCTGCTACGCAAACACCCGGGGGTGAAGGACGTGGCCATCGTTGCCGACATCGGCTCGCTGGCCATCCGCTTCGACCCGTTCGCCCTGCCCGAGGAACGCCTGCTGGCAACGCTCGATGCCGTACTGGGCAACCTGCTCGCCACTCCCCGGGCCGAACCGGTCGCCGCCGCGCCGGTCGACGGGCCGGTAAGCGAGTGCTCGTTGGCGGTGGAAGGCATGACCTGCGCATCCTGCGCGCTGCTCATCGAGATGAAGTTGAAACGCGATCCGCGTGTGCGCAACGCCCGCGTCAACTTTGCGGCAGCGACCGTGACCGTGCAGGGCGTGATCGACCGTGAAGGCGTCGCGGAGGTCGTCCGCCGCCTAGGCTATGCAGCGCGGCCGATGGATACGCTGGCACAACGCCGCCTGCTGATCGAACATGAAAGGGAACGGGTCGCGGCAGCGAAAAAACGCTTCGTTCAATCAGCCCTGCTGACCGTGCCGGTGATGATCTCCGGCATGCTGATGCACCGTTCGCCCGCCCTGCGCATCATGGAATTCGCGCTGTCGTCGGCCATCCTGTTCGGCAGCAGCCAGGGCATTTTCAAGAAGGCCTGGGCCCTGGCCAAACAGGGCGAAGCGAACATGGACACGCTGATCGCCATCGGCTCCGGCGCGGCCTGGCTCTATAGCGTCCCCGGCGTGCTGAAAATGCATCACCATGTCTATTTCGAATCGGCAGCCGGCATCTGCACCTTCGTGCTGCTCGGCCGCTACATGGAAGAGCGGGCCAAAGGCAAGGCCAGCGAGGCGATCCGCAAGCTGATCGAACTGCAGCCGGAAACTGCGTTGCGCGTCGAGGCCGACGGCCGTGAGCGCGAGATTGCCATCGACGACGTGCAAGTCGGCGACGTGCTGCGTGTCCGCTCCGGCGACAAGGTGCCGACCGACGGCCGGGTTCTGGAAGGCCGCTCCAGCATCGACGAGGCCATGATCACCGGCGAATCGCTGCCGGTCGCCAAGGCGCCGGGCGATACGGTGATCGGCGGCTGCCTGAACGGCAACGGTAGCTTCACGATGACCGTGACGGCCATCGGCGGCGACACGGTGCTCTCCGGCATTGTCAAACTGGTCGATCACGCGCAGGGCAGCAAGCTGCCGGTGCAAAAACTGGCCGACCGCATCTCGGCCCGCTTCGTGCCCGCCGTCGGGGGCGTTGCGGCCCTCACCTTCGGCGGCTGGATGTTGGCCGGCGCGCCGGTTTCGGCCGCACTGGCCCATTCGGTCGCCGTGCTGCTCATCGCCTGCCCCTGCGCCCTCGGCCTCGCGACACCGACCGCCATCATGGTCGGCACCGGGCAGGCGGCCAGGCGCGGCATCTACATCCGCCATGGCGAGGCGCTGGAAACGGCCGCCCGGCTGACCACCGTCGTATTCGACAAGACCGGCACGATCACCGAGGGCAAACCGGTGGTGACCGATGCCTTCATCCTGCCCGGCATGGGCGAGCCCCGCCTGGCGTCGCTGGTCGCCGCGGCCGAAGCCGGTTCGGAGCACTTCCTGGCGCGCGCCCTCGGCGAATGGTGCAAGCCGCGCCGAAAGGAGAGCCTGACTGCCGAGGCGTACGCCGCCCATCCCGGGCGCGGCGTCACCGCCCGGGTGGATGGCGTCGCCATCTGCATCGGCAATGCCGCCCTGTTCGAAGACATGGGCATTACGCCGACAGTGCTCGCCGATGAAGGCGGTCGCGTGGCCGAGCAAGGCAAGACGCCGGTTTACGTCGCGATCGACGGGCGGCCGGCCGCCCTGTTCGCGATTGCCGACCAGCCGCGACCGGGCGCCGCCGAAGCCGTCGCCCGGCTCCACAGCCTGGGCCTGAAAACGGTCATGGCGACCGGCGACCTCGAAGCCGTGGCCAGCCACGTCGCCCGCGAAGTCGGCATCGACCGCGTGCTGGCCCGCTGCACGCCGGCCGACAAGCTGGCCGCCATACGCGAACTGCAGGCCGCCGGCGAGAAGGTCGGCATGATCGGTGACGGCATCAACGATGCCCCTGCCCTGGCTGCGGCCGACGTCGGCTTTGCCATCGGGGGCGGCGCCGACATTGCCGTCGAATCGGCCGACATCACGCTGCTTGGCGGTGACATCGCCCGCGTCGCCGCCGGCGTCGACCTGTCCCGCAGAACGATGACGATCATTCGCCAGAACCTCTTCTGGGCACTCGGCTACAACGTCATCGCCATTCCCGCCGCGGCGGCCGGCCGCCTGAATCCGATGATCGCCGCGGCAGCCATGGCGATGAGCTCCGTGTCGGTCGTCACCAATTCCCTGCGCCTGCAGCGTTGAGGGCCCGCCCAGGTGATGGCCCCCCCCCACGCCCATGCCGTTGCCGAATTCTCCTACTGGCTTGCCTTCATGACCGGCCTGCTGGGCAGCGGGCATTGTCTGGGGATGTGCGGTGGCCTGGTTTCCGGTTTCTTCATGAAACTCGGCGCCAAGGGGCCGTGGCCCTATCTGGCCTACCATGCGGCACGCGTCGGCATCTATACCGCCGTCGGCGGGATCGCTGCGGCGATTGGCACCGTGCTCGTCTCGACTGGTCAGATCGGGCTGTGGCAAGGTATTTTGCAGATCATGGCCGGCCTGGTCGTGATTCTGCTCGGCCTTGACCTGCTCGGCGTATCACCGGTGCGCAATCGCCTCGGTTTCGCCCCCATCGCATGGCTGCGCCAGCAATTCGGCCTGGCTGTGCAGAAGGGGCCGGTGGTCGGCGCCCTGATCGGCGGCGCCATCAATGGCCTGATGCCCTGCTCCATGACCATGGCCATGGCGGTCAAGGCGACGACGGCCCCGTCGGTCATCGAGGGCGGCCTGCTGATGCTCGCCTTCGGCGCCGGCACCTTGCCCGCCATGCTGTCCGCCTCGATGCTGTTCGGCAAACTCGGCCCGCGCCTGCGCGGCTGGTTGCTGAAAGGGGCCGCACTGTTCGTCATTGCCCTCGGCCTGTCGACACTGTGGCAAGGCCTGCGCTATTACCTGGTGATGTATCGCCTGGTCGGCTGACTGCGACATTATGTCGCAGAAGCCGAACATCACCCGGCGCTAATATGCGCGCACGACCACCACAAAACAGGGAGAACCACCATGAAACGCCGTGATCTGCTGAAGATTTCCGCCCTGGCCGGCCTCGCGGCCAGCGCGACGCACGCCAGCGCCGATAGCTGCGCCAGTGACGGGACACCCGCCCAGTTCATTCCGAAAAAGCCGGCCGACGCGACGCCGTTGGAAAACGAACTGCAAAAATACCCGAAGTGCCCCTACTGCGGCATGGACCGCCAGGAACATCATCGGACCCGCATGCTGGTGCAGTATTCCGACGACCTGACCGATGGCGTTTGCTCCATTCACTGCCTGTCGCTCAGCCTGGGGCTCAATATCGACCGCGAACCGAAGCAGATCTGGGGGCCGGATTTCGGCGCTGCTGCGGAACCACGCCCGTTGCTGCCGGTGGACAACCTGACCTACCTGATCGGTGCCGACCTCAAGCACGCAATGACCAAAAAGAGCAAACATTCCTTTGCCTCGGCCAGTGTCGCCAAGGAATTCCAGGCCAGGCACGGCGGTACGCTGGGCCAGTTCAACGACGCCTTGCGCGAAAGCTACCTCGGCATGGCGGACGATGTGGCCATGATCCGCAAGAACCGCGAAGAGCGCCGCAAGCGCGCCGCCGAAGCGAAGAAGAGCTGATGCAGCGCCGCCTCTTTCTGTGCCTGCTGCTCGCCGCCTGGGCTCCCCTGGCCAGCGCGCAGGCGATCCCCAAACCCGGCCCCCGTGACCTCTGCCCGGTCTGCGGCATGCTCGTTTCCAAGTACCCGAACTGGGTGGCCGTGGTGACCTGGAAGGATGGCCATGCGCATTTCTTCGATGGCGCCAAGGATATGTTCAAGTTCCTTGGCGACCTGGCGAAATACGCCCCCGGCCATCGCCGGGCAGACATCACCGGCATCTACGTCACGGATTTCTACAATCTGGAACGGATCGACGCCCGCAAGGCCTATTTCGTCACCGGCTCCGACGTGCTCGGCCCGATGGGCCACGAGTTCGTTCCGCTGGCGAGCAAGGCCGATGCCGATGATTTCCTGAAGGAACACAAAGGCAAGAAGCTCTACACCTTCGAACGGATCACCCCGGCCCTGGCCAATGCGCTCGATAACGGACGTTTCGACTGAGGGACAACGCGCAGCTCTGCCAGCGGCCTGCGGGCCGCTTTTTTACAGCCCCTGTGGCTCCAGGCGAAGCCAGACGGTAAATTTTGCTCCCTTGCCCGGCGCGCTCTCCGCGGTAATCTTCCCGCCGTAACGCTCGACCAGGGCCTGGCTGACCCACAAGCCGAGGCCGTTGCCCCCCGGTTTCTTGGCAGTGAAAAAAGGCTTGAACAGGCGGGCCAGGTCGGCTTGACTGATGCCGGGCCCGGAATCGGCGACGACCAGCCGGATGCCGAGCGGCATGTCGGCTTCGTCCCAGTCCTCGACACCAATGCTCAGCACCCCGCCGTCCGGCATCGCCTGGATGGCATTGACGAACAGGTTGATGATCACCTGCTGCAATTCGTTCTTGTTGCAGATGATGCGGCGGCTGGAGTCGATATGCTGCTCGATGGCGATGTCGCCCTTGGTCAGCAGGTGGCGGACCAGCAGCAGGCAATCCTGCAGCAGCTGGCCGGTTTCCACCGGTTCCAGATAGCCGACGTAATCCTGCGGCCGTGCGAATTGCAGCAGCTTGGCGACGATCAGCCGAATGCGCTGCACCTGTTCGTGGATCAGCCGGATTTCGTGCTCGACCGGCTCGGCACGCGGGCCGAGCACGTCGCGCAGGACATCGAGATTGCCCTGGATGACCGCAATCGGGTTGTTGATCTCGTGCGCCACCCCGGCCGTCAGCTGGCCGATGGCCGCGAGTTTCTCATTCATGACCAGCTGCGACTGGGCCGCCTTGAGGTCGGCCACTGCCCGCTCCAGTTCCGCCGTGCGTGCCGCCACCTTGGCGTCGAGCGAACTGCCCCAGCGCTTCAGCGAGTCGGCTTGCAACTGCAACTGGTCGAGCAGGCGGTCGAAGTGGGCCGCCATGACACCGAGTTCATCCTCGCCGGCAACCGGACCGACCCGCGCCGCTTCCTCGCCATGCTCGATCGCCGTCATCGTCGCATGCATGCGTTCGATCGGCTTGAAGACACGCCGCGCCGAAACGGCGGCGTAGAGGCCGGCGAGCAACATGGCGACGAAGAAAAAGCCGGCCACGGCATAGAGGGCATGCCAGCGGGCCCGGGCAAACGGCTGTTCGAGGAAACCGACGTAGAGCATGCCGACACGCTGCTGCCGGCTGTCGAGCAAGGGCTCGTAAGCCGAAACGTACCAGTCGTTGACGACAAAGGCACTGTCGAGCCAGGTTCTGCCCTGCTTGAGCACCGCGTCGTGCACTGCAGCCGAAACGCGTGTACCGATCGCCCGTGTGTCGCCGAACAGCCGGACATTGGTGGCCACTCGCACGTCCCCCAGAAACAAGGTCGCAGTTCCGGCGCTGCCCAGCGGTAGGGCGCCTTCCGGGTAAACCACGGCATTCAGGTTGTCGATGAAATCAAGGTTTTTGTTGAGCAGCACACCGCCTTCGAGCAAGCCGATGACCGTCCCCGCCGCATCGAACACCGGCGCCGCCGAGTGGATGACCAGTCCGCGCTCCTCCACGGTTCGTCCGGTCGGCACGGCATTGGCTGTCGCGATCAACGGCGTCGCCGCGCGACCGGCAAGGGCCGGATCGAGGGCCGTGAGCTGGGCCGCCGAAAACACTTCGGTCTCGGTGCGGGCGCTACCGGCCAGTGCCGAGGCCAGCACCGGCCACGCCCCGGCCAGGCGGCGCGCCGTGGCGTGATCGACAAAACGCAGGAAATCGAGCCGGCGGGCGGCCACGGCCGAGTCGAGAATGGCGGCCAACTCGCGGGTCGGCCGGCCGTGCCCGGCGAGCACGGCCCGCACCAGACGGTCGGCGGCAGCCTGGCTGGCCACGGTATGGCCGACCCCCTCGGCCACCCGCTCGTAGTAGCTGTGGGCGACAGCCAGGTCGCTGCGCACCTTGGTGTTGAGCAACTGGTCAAAATAGCCGCCCCCCCAATAGGCGAGCGCCGCCATGATCAGTGGCAGCACGACGCCGAGCGGCAGCAGGGCAAGCAGCAGCAGGCGGGTGCGGATCGAGCGCCGCGCCGGCTGGCTCAGATGCCCCAGGCCTGACACTTGCGATCCATGGTCTTGCGCGAAATGCCGAGCCGGCGGCTGGCTTCCGACTTGTTGCCCTCGCACGCGGCGAGCATGGCCAGGATATGACGCTTCTCGACTGCCTCGAGGGTTTCGTCAGTGCCGGCCGGCGCCGCTTCGACCCCGCGCCCCTCGGGCTCCGGCCCGATATCGAACCAGCCGAGAATCAGCGAACGTTCGACCAGGTTGCGCAGTTCGCGCACGTTGCCCGGCCAGTCGTAATCGGCCATCCGGGCCAGCGTCCGCGGGTCGAGGGCGAGAGGCGGAAGCCCCAGGCCGGGGGCGAGCAACTGCATGAAATGACGGACGAGCGGCGCAATATCCTCCGGCCGCTCACGCAGCGGCGGCAGGGTGATTTCCAGCACCTGCAGCCGGTAATAAAGATCCTGCCGGAAACGCTGGGCCGCGACTTCGGTTTTCAGGTCGCGGTTGGTGGCGGCGATGACGCGCACATCGACGGCGATTTCCTGTTCCGAGCCGACCGGCCGGATGCGCCGCTCCTCCAGCGCACGCAACAGCTTGGCCTGGGCCGCCAGCGGCAGTTCGGAGATTTCATCGAGAAAGAGCGTACCACCCCGGGCATAGTAGAACAGGCCCTCGCGGTTTTGCTGGGCGCCGGTATAAGCCCCCTTGATGTGGCCAAACAACTCCGATTCGATCAACTCGGCCGAAATGGCCGCGCAATTGACCGGCACGAAAGGCCCCTCCGCCCGGTTGCTCATCCGGTGCAGGGCACGTGCCGCAACCTCCTTGCCGGTGCCCGATTCGCCGCAAAGGAGCACGGTGGCCGGCGTCGGCGCGATGCGCTTGAGGCGCTCGCACACCTTGAGCATCAGCTCGGACTGACCGACCACCCCGTCGACATCCGCGGCCCGGGTGCTGACTTCGCGACGCAGCACGAAATTCTCGCGGGCCAGGCGGGAACGCTCGAAGCAACGCTGAATCGCATTCAGCACCTGGGCCAGGGAGAAGGGTTTGAGCAGGAAATCCGCCGCACCGGCGCGCAGCGCGTCAATCGCCGTGTCGAGATCGGCGTAGGCGGTCATCAGCACCACATCGCCGGCAAAGCCGTCCTGCCGCAGTTCGTGCAGCCAGTCAATGCCCGAGCACCCCGGCAGGGCGATATCGAGCACGATCAGATCGTAGCGATTGCGCCGGATCAACGGCCGGGCTGCCTCGACGCTGTCGGCACAATCGACCACCCCGCAGCGCGAGCCCAGGGCGCGCTGCAGGAAACTGAGCATCCCCGGTTCGTCATCGACCACCAGCACCGAATACTCCGGCCACGGCGCTTCGTGTTCGCTCGCCAAACTTTCTTCCATGTCTCCGCCACATTCCGTTGTACGTTCGTTTGGCCGGATTTTCTCATGCCTGCCGGACAGAAGGGCAGCGCGGGAAACCCCCGCTCCGGGCGGGCCGATAGACCTGTTAAAATGCCAGCCGCGGTCTGCGTACCGCATGTCCCGGTGGCGCCCCGGCGCCTTTAAGCTGCCGCGATATCCGCACGGCAGCGGTTGTTGTCACAATCGGAGTATCAAATGACCCTGTCCGCCACGCGCCGTCTGGCGCTGAAGGGGGCGCTGGCCTGCGCCTGCACTGCCGCCTTTTCCCTCCCCGCCCTGGCTGCCGACAACGTGCTGCGCGTTTCGGCCATCCCCGACGAAGCGCCAACCGAACTGCAACGCAAATTCGCGCCACTCGGCAAGTATCTCGAAGCGCAAACCGGCCTGAAAGTCGTGTTCACCCCGGTTTCCGACTACGCTGCCGTCGTCGAGTCGCTCGCCACGCGCAAGATCGACCTCGCCTGGCTGGGGGGCTTCACCTACGTGCAGGCCAGGATCCGTACCCACGGCACGGCCATCCCCATCGTCCAGCGCGAGGAGGATGCCAAATTCACCTCCCGCTTCATCACCGCCGACCCGACCATCAGGAGTCTGGCCGACCTGAAGGGCAAGACTTTTGCCTTCGGCGCGCCATCCTCCACCTCGGGCAGCCTGATGCCGCGTTTCTTCCTGCAGCAGGCCGGCCTGAACCCGGAAAAGGATTTCAGGAACGTCGCTTTCTCCGGCGCCCATGATGCAACGGTTGCCTTTGTCGCCGCCGGCAAGGCCGACGCCGGGGTATTGAACGCTTCCGTCTGGGACAAGCTGGTCGAGCAGAAAAAAGTCGATCCCGAGAAAGTGCGCGTCTTCGCGACCACGCCGCCTTATTTCGACTACAACTGGACAGTGCGGGGCGACCTCGACCCGGCCCTGGTCAAAAAACTGACCGACGCCTTCCTCAAGCTCGACCCGGCCAATCCGGAACACAAGGAAATCATGGCCCTGCAGCGGGCATCGAAGTTCATCCCGACCCGGAAGGAGAACTACGACGGCATCGAGAAGGCCGCCCAGTCGGCTGGCTTGCTGAAGTGAGTTTCCGGCTGGACGGCGTGGGGCTGACCCACGCCAACGGCTTTACGGCCCTGGCCGAGATCAGCCTGCGCGCCGATCAGGGTGAGCGCATCGCCCTGATCGGTCCGTCCGGTGCCGGCAAAACCAGCCTGCTCTCGATCCTCGGCAGCGCACTGGCGCCGACTCGCGGCCGCGGCGAAGTGCTCGGCCAGCCGCTGCAAGCCCCCCTGCCCCGCCCCTTGCGCGCCCGCATCGGCACCGTGCACCAGTTGCCGCCCATCCCCGGCCGGCAACGCGTCGTCACGGCCGTACTGGCCGGCAGGCTCGGACAATGGCCCGCCTGGCAAGCGCTGGCCTCGCTGCTTTACCCGCGCGACCTGCCCGGCGCCCGGGCGGCGCTGGAGCGGGTCGACCTCGCCGACAAGCTGTTCGCCCGTTGCGACGCGCTGTCGGGTGGCCAGTTGCAGCGCGTCGGAATCGCCCGCGTGCTCTACCAGCGCCCCGACCTGATCCTCGCCGACGAGCCGGTTTCCGCCCTCGATCCGGCCTTGGCCCTGGCCACCATCCGGCTGCTCGTCGCCGAGGCCGAGGCAACCGGCGCGACGCTGGTCGCCAGCCTGCATGCCGTCGACCTCGCCCTCGGCAACTTCACGCGCATCGTTGGCATCAAGGCTGGCCGCGTCGTCTTCGACCTGCCGAACGAGCAGGTCTCGCTCCCCCTGCTTCACGAGCTGTATGCCAGCGAGGGCCAGGAACTGCCGATCCAGGCAACGGAATCGCATCAGTTGCCCGGAATCACCGCCCTCGCTGCGGCGACCCGAGCCGTCTGCTGCTGATCCCGCGATGGAAGCCCGCCTGCGCGACCCTGCCGCCCGCTCCCGCCTCGTCGGCGCGTTGGCGGTGCTCGTCATCCTCTGGCCGCTCCTGCAGGCAGCCGAAGTCAAACCCGGGACCCTGTTCGATGCCGGCAACCTGCAGGTGATCGGCCGTTTCCTGGCTGCCTTCCTGCCGCCGGAACACAGCCGCGAATTTCTCGGCTTGCTTGGCCAGGCAACGCTGGAAACACTGGCCATCGCCACTACCGGCCTCGCCCTCGCCTTCCTGCTGGCGGTGCCGCTCGCCTATCTGGCCACCGCCGCCGGCCGCGAACGCCCTGCCCTCAACCCGCTGACCCGCAGCCTGCTGACGCTGCTGCGCGGCATCCCGGAACTGGTCTGGGCACTCCTCTTCGTCCGCGTGTTCGGCCTCGGACCAGCGGCCGGCGTGCTGGCGCTCGGCCTCACCTATGGCGGCATGCTGGCCAAGGTCTATGCCGAAATCCTCGAATCGGTCGATGCCAGGCCCGCCCTGGCCCTGCGCCAGAGCGGCGCCGGACGGCCGCTGGCCATCCTCTACGGGCTGCTGCCGCAAGCTGCCCGGGAGCTGACCTCCTACACCGTGTACCGCTGGGAATGCGCCATTCGCGCCTCGGTGGTCATGGGCTTCGTCGGCGCCGGCGGCCTCGGCCAGCTGATGGATCAGGCCATGAAGATGCTCAACGGCGGCGAAGCGGCCAGTATCCTGCTCGCCTTCATGGCCCTGGTCTTTGCGGCCGACGGGCTCTCCGGCTGGCTGCGCCGGGCCCTCGATACGCCGCCGGCAGCCCGGCCGGCGCCTTTTGGCTGGCGCAGCGGCCTGGTCGCGGTGACGCTAGCCGGCTGCATCGTGGCCAGCTACCGTTTCCTGGAACTGGGGATCGGCGACCTGCTACACATCGAAGCCGCTCACAGCATCGCCGAATTCGTCGGCGGCTTCTTCCCGCCCGATCTGTCAGCCGACTGGCTGGAGCGGGTTGGGCGGGGAGTCTGGGAAACGCTGGCCATATCCATCGTCGGCACCCTGCTTGCCGCCCTGCTCGGGCTGCTTCTCGCCCTGCCCCAACCACGCGCGCCCTTCGGTTTCGTGCTCAATGCCCTGCGCTCCGTGCCGGAGCTGGTCTGGGCCACCCTGACCGCGCTCGCCGTCGGCCTCGGCCCGTTTGCCGGGGCGCTGGCGCTGGCCTTGCACACCGCCGGTGTGCTGGGCCGACTCTACGCCGAAGCACTGGCCAACGCGCCACCACAGCCCCGCCAGGCACTGCGCCTGAGTGGCGCCGGCCCCGGCCTGGCCTTTCTCTATGGCACCTTGCCCGGCGCCGCCCCGCAGTTGATCGCTTACACGCTCTACCGCTGGGAGATGAATATCCGCATGGCGGCCATCCTGGGATTTGTCGGCGCCGGCGGTCTGGGGCAACTCCTCTATGTCGCCTTGTCCCTCTTCCATTACGCCCAGGCCTCGACCGTGATCATCGCCATGCTGGCCCTGTCCATCGCCGTCGATCAGACCAGCGCCTGGCTGCGGCAGCGGATGCGCTGAACCGGCAGTAAGCCGAAGATTCACCTTGAATTTCCCATTTCCTTCGATAGTATTCGAAATATGGAAACGCTAAACGCTGCCGAATTGCTTGCCGCACTGGGACATGAATCGCGTCTCGGCATTTTCAGGCTGCTCATCGAAGCAGGACCGGAAGGCTTGCATGCCAGCGCGATTGGTGAGGAACTGGGCATGGCGCCCGCGACCCTGTCGTTCCACCTGGCGCACCTGAGCCGGGTCGGATTGATCCAAGGCGAGCGTCAAAGCCGGTTCATCCATTATTCAGCCAATTTCGCCATCATGGACGAGTTGATCGCCTTCCTGACGCACCAATGTTGCCAACGTGAGCACTGTCTGCCCAAGACCCTGTGTTGCGACACGACAGAGAAGCGCCGGGAAAAGGCCCGGGCCGCCCAAAAATAACGAAGGAGCCGGGCATGGATTGGGTGATGACAGCATTCCAGGGAGGCCTGGCCAGCCTGGCCTCTTATCTGGCCGCTCATGTTTTGCTGTGTCTGGTGCCGGCTTTCTTCATCGCGGGCGCCCTGTCGGCCTTGGTGCCGCAGCAGTCCATCATCCGTTTTCTCGGGCCTGACGCACCCAAATGGATGTCCTACTCCGCTGCCGCCGGCGCCGGCAGCCTGCTCGCTGTCTGCTCGTGCACCATACAGCCGCTGTTTGCCGGGATCTACAAGAAAGGCGCCGGTCTGGGCCCGGCCATTACCTTCCTGTTCTTCGCCCCGGCGGCCAATATCCTGGCCCTGTCTTACACCGGCGTCGCTCTCGGTGCCAATTTCGCGATCGCCCGGATCTTGCTGGCGCTTTCGTTCGGTATTGGCATCGGGATGATCATGGCCGTCCTGTTCCGGGAGAGTGATGTTGCCCGACTACCGGACACACAGACCTTTGCCGCGGGAGAAGGCCTTTCCCGGAAAACGCTCCTCTTCCTGGGAACGCTGGTCGCCCTGCTGATTGCCGGCACCTTGAAGCTCGACTTCCTGAAAACCGTCGTCTTCAGTATCGCGTTTCCCTGGGCTGGCGCCGCAGATGTGCAGCACACGCTGGACAGCTGGGTGCCGGTCAATGAGGCAACCGGGGCCGAGGGTTTAAGCCTGCAAGGCGCGGTGCTCATCGCACTGCTCAGCGTCATCGGCGCTGCCGCCTGGCGAGGACTGGGCCAAGTCGATGCAGGCTTCAACCGCCTGACGACCATGACGCTCGGAGTGGTCGTGTTTACCCTGGCTTATGCGGCGATGGGCGTTCAGGTGACACCGGACGGTCTCACCCTGAGCATCACCGGACGCACCTTGGCCGTCATCGTGACCAGCCTGGCCCTGCTGCCGCAGGCCAGGCGATTCGAAGCCTGGGATGTCCAGCAGTGGCTATGGGAAACCTGGCGCTTCGTGAAGATGATATTTCCGCTGCTGATTGTCGGGGTGTTCCTGGTCGGTGTAATTCGGGTCTTCATTCAGCCGGCGTGGATTCAAGCGATTGCCGGAGCCAACACCCTGCTGGCCAATCTGGCGGGGGTCATCTTTGGCGTGTTCATGTACTTCCCGACGCTCGTCGAAGTGCCGATCGCCAAAATGTTCCTGTCACTGGGCATGCACCCCGGCCCCTTGATTGCCTATTTGATGGCAGACCCGGAATTGTCCCTGCAAAGCATCCTGATCACTTCGGCCATCATCGGCAAACTGCGGGCCTGGACCTACGTCGGCCTGGTGGCGCTCTTTTCAACCCTGGCCGGACTGAGCTATGGCGCATGGAGCGATGGCACCCCGGCCCTGACACTGGCCATCGCCATCGCCGGATTTGTCCTGTTGCTCAGTTCGACCCTGCACGTGATCGAGGCCCGTCGCCGGGCCTGACCGAGGATGAATCCGATGAAGTGCATTACGGACGCATGGAGAGAGCATCAGCGCGAATTGCTGCATTTCGTGGCGAATCGCATTCCGGATGGGCAGGAAGCGCATGACCTGGTTCAGGAGGTATTCCTGCGCGCCACCCGACAGGAAAATGGGCTTTGTGGCATCGGCAACCGCCGCGCCTGGCTGTTTCAGGTTGCCCGTCACCTGCTCATCGACCGCCATCGGCTGACCCGGAATGAAGTCGAACTGGACGAAACGCATCTGGTCGCAACCGACGAGGGGGCACCGGCGCCGGTGGACGCCCTGTCACAATGCCTGCCCCGGGTTCTCGCTGAGCTTTCTGCCGAGGACCGCGAAGCCCTGACGCTTTGCGACATCGGGGGCATGTCGCAGCAAGATTTTGCCAACCGGATCGGACTGACGCTGCCGGCCGCCAAATCGCGGGTGCAAAGAGCCCGCCGGCGCCTCCGGGAACACCTCGTATCGGCATGCCAGGTACGTTTCAATGAAGCCGGACAGGTCTGTTGTTTCGTCCCGCGATGACCCAAGGAGATCACCATGAAACGCCAGCCAGCCCGCTGTTTTTTGGCCTTGCTCGCGCTGCTTTGCATCCACGCGGCGCAGGCCCGGGGCCCCTGGCGGGCCCATGAAGGAAACACCACCGGCTGGGACTTGATGACACCCGAAGAGCGCATCGAGCACCAAGCCCGAATCCGGGGTTTCAAAACCTATGAGTCATGTCAGGCATACCAGCTGGAACATCATCGACTGATGGTGGCGAGGGCAACCGAAAGAGGCCTCAATCTCCCCAGCAATCGCCGTGACTTCTGCGAGCATCTGAAGGAAACGGCACCAAGGCACTAGAGGCTCCGACTCCCATGCCCCACACCCCCCGTCTTGTCCTGCTGACCGCGCTGCTGGTCGGCCTCCCGACCTACTGGGCCCTCCCGGAGGGACTGAGCGACTGGCGCAGTGTCGCCATCGTGTCCGGCTGGCTGGGATGCGGACTGCTCCTCGCCAACCTGCTATTCGCCATTCGGGAACCCTGGCTGGCCAGACAACTCGGGGGCCTGGAAAACATGTATCGCTGGCACCACTGGCTCGGCCTGGCAGCTTACCTCGTCCTGTTGTGCCACCCGCTCGCGCTGGCACTTGATGCCTGGTCAGAGCACCCCGGACAGGCCTGGGCGGTCCTCGCCCCCTTGCAGCAAGGCTGGCCCGGTTGGTTGGGGTGGCTGTCCCTGCTCTGCCTGATGATCGGCATGGGGAGCGCGCTGATGCCGGGTACGGCGTATTCAACCTGGCGCTGGCTGCATGGACTTCTGGCGCTCGCCATTCTCCTGTCCGTCGGGCATCTGTTTGCCCTGGGGCTGGATTTTCCCTTGCTCTGGTCGCCGGTTCTGGCCCTCGCTTTCATCCTGTGGCGAATCATCCGGGCGGATTGCGGCGTAGCGGCCAAACCCTTCGTGGTCAGCGAGGTCTGTTCGCCCGGCAAGGATATCGTCGAGGTTCATCTCACCCCCCTGGCCCACCCGATTGAAGCCCGCCCGGGGCAATTCGTGCTGGCCGCCTTCTTCGACGGTCCTCATTTTCAGGGCTGCCGTGAGTTCCATCCTTTCACGATCAGCGCACTAGGGTCGGATGGAGAACTGGCGCTGGGCATCAAGGCCCTCGGCGATTGCACACACCATCTCCAGTCATTGGAGCCCGGCGTACGCGCCAGAATCCAGGGGCCATTCGGTGCTTTTCTCTCCGAACCGGCCTCCGGCCCCGCGCTATGGATTGCCGGCGGCATCGGGATTACACCGTTTCTCGCCCGTCTGCGCGCCGGCCCGCCGGTGCATCCCGTCCGCCTGGTCTATCTTTATCGAAGCGGTCCGGATGCAGCTTATCTCGATGAACTTCGGAGATATGAGCAAACCTGGGCCGATTTCAGCCTGACCGCCCGCGAGAGCGGCAACGCGCCCCCTTCGTTCGCGGACATCCTGCCCGTCCCGGATGCGTGGCGGCACTGGCACTGCTATTTGTGCGGCCCCCCCGGTCTCGTGGTCTCGGCCGTCAACTACCTGAGCGGGCAAGGTGTTCCCGGCAGACAAATTCACTTTGAACGATTCGATTTCCGATGAGCCGCAAATTATTCCTCGTGGCAACGGCCCTATTCTGGCTGGCAGTCTGGGCTGTCTGGCTGGGTAACCGAGAGGAACCCGCCCCCCGGACCGAACCGCCCCCCCCGGTCCACCCGCGTTTTACGCTGGAAGAAGTCGCCCGACATGCCCAGGCGGAGGACTGCTGGATGGCCATCAATGGCAAGGTCTATGACATCAGCGCCTACATCCCCGAGCATCCGTCACGGCCAGCCATCCTACTCCCCTGGTGCGGCAAGGAGGCTTCCGAAGCTTACCGTACCAAAATGAAGGGAAAGCCCCATTCGGCCACCGCGAATCAACTGCTGCAAACCTACGAAATCGGTGAATTGAACGCTGGACCGCCCGACGCAGACAAATAATTCCGCAAGGCGTGCATCCTTTTCCGGAGGTTTTCGTCTTCGATCATGAGCAGAAACTTCATCGCACACACTACCATGAACCACCCCGACACCCTGAACCCCACGACAGCCCCGAAGCCGACCCTGCGCTGGGCAGCTGGCGTCACCGCCGCAACACTAATCTGGATTGCCGCCTACGCGCACCTCACCGATTTCGCGGATTTCGCCTTGCATCTGCTCGGCCTGAATCGCAGCAGCGCATTCGGCGAAGCCGTCCATTTTTTCCTCTATGACACCCCGAAGGTCATGTTGCTGCTGACCGGCATCGTGTTCGTGATGGGCGTCATCCAGACGTTTTTCGCTCCCGAACGGACGCGCGCCCTGCTGTCGGGAAAACGCATGGGCATAGGCAACATCCTGGCCGCCTCGCTGGGCATCGTCACCCCTTTCTGCTCCTGTTCCGCCGTGCCACTCTTCATTGGCTTCCTGTCCGCCGGCGTCCCTCTCGGCATCACCTTCTCCTTCCTGATTTCCGCCCCCATGGTCAATGAAGTGGCCCTGGCACTGTTGTTCGGCATGTTCGGCTGGAAGGTTGCCGCCCTCTATCTGGGGCTTGGACTACTCGTAGCGATCGTTTCCGGCCTGGTCATTGGCCAGCTGAAGATGGAACGTCACCTCGAAGACTGGGTGCAGGCCATCCAGGCCAGAACCGAGCAAACCTACGAGGGCGTCTCAATGACCTGGGTTGAACGCGGTGAAGCCGGGCTGTCGCATATCCGCGAAATCGTCGGCAAGGTCTGGCCCTATATCGTTGCCGGTATTGCACTGGGCGCCGGAATACACGGTTATGTTCCGGAGGATTTCATGGCATCGTTCATGGGCAAGGATGTCTGGTGGGCGGTTCCCGCCGCGGTCGCACTCGGGGTGCCGATGTATACCAACGCCGCCGGCATCATCCCGATTGTCGAGGCCCTGATTGGCAAGGGGGCAGCCCTCGGCACCGTCCTGGCCTTCATGATGAGCGTGATCGCCTTGTCCGCCCCGGAAATGATCATTTTGCGCAAGGCGCTGAAGCCTCGCCTCATCGCCACCTTCGCCGGCGTCGTCGCCTTGGGCATCCTGGTTGTCGGTTATGTGTTCAACGCCGTTCTATAAGGAGAACATCATGAAAGAAGTGAAAGTGCTGGGTCCGGGCTGCGCCCGCTGCAAAACCTTGGCCGAGATGGTCAAGCAGGCAGCCGAACAAACCGGTGTCGCCATCCATCTGGAGAAGGTCGAAGACATGGCAGCCATCGTCGGCTACGGCATCATGGGTACGCCGGGGCTGGTGATCAATGGAAAGGTCGTTCATTCCGGCAGTCTTCCCGACCCGAAGAAAGTGGCGGCCTGGCTACAAGAAGGCTGATTCCACCCCGCGCCTGCCTCCCGGCCGGCTCGGGGCCACAGGCAACACCGCTCGGCCATATGCCCCGGCACCTGATCATGGGGTACAAACCGGCGGCGATGCCGATGCTTAAAACATTGCGCATCACGCGCAGACGAGGAGATGAACATGGACATTATCAAGCAGGTGTTGTCATCCTTTTCCGGAAGCATCCCGAGCGATACGCGAACGGCTGCTGCCATTGCCCGGGGAGCCAGCCCGGAGGAAATATCCGAGTGTGCGGCTGAAGAAGGGCTGAATGCCCTGGCTGCAGCCCTGTTCGAGGCATGCCAGAACGAACCCCGACAGGGTACTGACAGCCCGGGACTGAGTGACAGTTCGCTGGCCGATCGTCTGAAGGAATATCGGCAGAACCTGCCGGCCGATTGCGAGACTGCACGCCTGATCGATGCCGGCGCACGCCTCGAAGACATTTCGGAAGCCGCACAGCAGGAAGGTTTGGCCTCCCTGGTTGCGATGCTGGTCGAAGCTGAGCAGGAACGCGCCTGACAGCCGTCGCAGCGTCAGCCTGGGCGAATCCAGGCTGACCAGCCTCATCGCCGGATGCGCTGCGCACTCAGCCACCGGGTGGTTTCCTTGTCGGCTGCCGGCTCCCGGACAACAACGCTTCCTCGCTCATACCGGCCTTGTCGCCGACGCTGTACCACTTGCAGCCATCCCCGTCGCAGCACTTCGCTTCGGGCTGTCCGGCAGCGAACGCCGAATGACCGCGGCAACATCGTGTCGTCACAATCCCGTCGTTGCCTTGTTTATATATTTCTATTATTATAGAAATATGGATACACAGAATGCCGTCGCCGCCTTGGGCGCTCTGGCGCAGGAAACCAGGTTGAAAATCTTCCGCCTGCTGGTTCAGGCAGGGCAGGAAGGCTTGGCTGTTGGCCGGATTGCCGAGTTGCTGGAGACCGAGCCCAACGGACGCCTGTCCTTCCACCTGAAGGAACTGGTCAATGCCGGGCTGGCCTCGACGCGCCAGGCCGGACGGTTCGTCTTTTACACAGCGAACTACCCCGCCATGAACGCCCTGCTCGCCTACCTGACCGAGCAGTGTTGCGGCGGTCTGCCCTGCGGCAGCGTGGCACCCGTGTGCCCCCCGGAAAACAGCCCGCTTCCCCCAACCTGCAAGGCCTGTCGATGAAACAAGCTCCATACAACGTCCTGGTGCTCTGCACCGGCAATTCCGCCCGCTCGATTCTTGGCGAGGCGCTCTTCAATCACTTGGGCGGCGGCCGCTTCAAGGCCTACTCCGCCGGTAGCCAGCCCTCCGGCAAGGTCAATCCGGTCGCCCTGGAAACCCTCGAAAGGCACGGAGTGCCACTGCCCGAAGCCCGCAGCAAGTCATGGGACGAGTTCGCGGCACCGGGCGCTCCGGAAATCGATTTCATTTTCACCGTGTGCGCCAGCGCCGCGGGCGAAACCTGCCCGATTTGGCCCGGCCACCCGACTACCGCGCACTGGGGCATTGCCGACCCGGCCCATGTCGAGCCGATCGCAGCCCGTCGCGAAGCTTTCGAAGTGGCTTATCGTCAGCTCAAGCAGCGTATCGAAGCCTTTGTCGCCTTGCCGGTCGAGACCATGACGACGGCTGAAATCACGCGGGCTGCCCAGCGGATTCATGCGGAGAGCGAGCAATGAGTGCGCAATGCGAAGTGGCCATCAAGCAGTCCGCCGGGGCGCCCATGAGCGTTTTCGAGCGCTTCCTGACGCTTTGGGTGTTTTTGTGCATTGTCGCGGGTGTCGCGCTGGGTCAATTCATGCCGGGTGTGTTCCAGACAGTAGGCCGCATGGAAATCGCCCAGGTTAACCTGCCGGTCGGCCTGCTCATCTGGGTGATGATCATCCCGATGCTGGTCAAGGTTGATTTTGGTGCCCTGGCCGAGATGAAGCAGCATGTACGCGGGATTGGCGTCACACTTTTCGTAAACTGGCTGGTCAAGCCGTTTTCGATGGCCTTCCTGGGCTGGTTCTTCATTCGCAATCTCTTTGCCCCCCTGTTGCCGGCCGAGCAGCTGGACAGCTATATCGCGGGCCTCATTCTGCTCGCTGCCGCTCCCTGTACCGCCATGGTCTTCGTGTGGAGCCGGCTGACCAACGGCCATCCCTTGTTCACGCTGTCGCAAGTCGCCATCAACGACACCATCATGGTGTTCGCCTTTGCCCCCCTGGTTGGCTTCCTGCTTGGCATCTCGGCCATTAGCGTACCCTGGAACACCCTGCTCACTTCCGTGGTGCTCTATATCGTCATCCCGGTTGTGCTGGCGCAACTCTGGCGGAAGAGCCTGCTGACCAAAGGACAGGCCGCCTTCGACGCCGCAATGGCCCGGATTGGCCCGTGGTCCATCTCGGCGCTGCTGGCCACCCTGGTGCTGCTGTTCGCCTTTCAGGGCGAAGCCATCCTCAAACAGCCCCTGGTGATCGCCTTGCTGGCCGTCCCCATCCTGATCCAGGTTTTCTTCAACTCGGCACTGGCTTACTGGCTGAACCGCGTGGTCGGCGAGAAACACAACGTCGCCTGCCCATCGGCGCTGATTGGCGCCAGCAACTTCTTTGAGCTGGCCGTTGCGGCGGCGATCAGCCTGTTCGGTTTCGAATCGGGTGCTGCGCTGGCGACCGTGGTCGGCGTACTGATTGAAGTGCCGGTCATGCTGCTGGTGGTGAAAGTCGTCAATGCCTCCAAGGGCTGGTACGAAGCCCGCACCTGACCGGAAGCGACGCACGGATAGAATTGAGGCTTTCAACCCGGCCAGCAAGGCTCCCCAGGCTGGCCGGACCGGCGTATATTTCGCCCTCTTCACGCAGCCATCGCGCGTCAATCGGGCTGCAATACCCGTTCAAACCACCGAACCATGCCGCTTCCGACATACGACCCCGCCGATTACCCGGCGCAGCTGGCTGCCAAGGCCGCCCGCTTCGAACAGAATTTCGCCGAATTCGGTATCACGAAACCGGCCGTGCACGCCTCGGAACCGCTGCACTACCGCATGCGCGTCGAGTTTGGCGTCTGGCACGATGGTGACAAGCTCGATTTCACGATGTCCGACCCGGACAATCCCAGGCAGCGCCTGCTGCTGGAGACCTTTCCGCCAGCCGCCGCTGCCATTTGCGCCGCCATGCCGCGCTTGCGCGAGCGACTGGCCGGTAGCGATGTTCTGCGCCGCCGCCTGTTCCGTGTCGACTTCCTCGCCACCCTGAGCGGCGAGCTGATGATCACGCTGATCTATCACCGCCGGCTGGACGACGCATGGCAGATGGCAGCCCGCGACCTGGCGGCCGAATTCGGCGCCCAGATCATCGGCCGCAGCCGGGGCCAGAAGGTGGTGCTGGAGCGCGACTGGCTGCTCGAAGCCTTCGAACTGAACGGCCGTCTGCTCCAGTACCAGCAGGTCGAGGGCAGCTTCACGCAGCCAAACGGCGGCATCAACCGGCAGATGCTCGAGTGGGCCTGCCAGCAGGCCGCAGGGATCGGCGGCAACCTGGTCGAGTTGTACTGCGGCAACGGCAACTTCACCATCGCGCTGGCCCCGCTGTTCGACCGGGTGCTGGCCACGGAGGTCAGCAAGACCTCGGTGCATGCCGCGCAGTACAACATCGCCGCCAATGACATCAGCAACATTCAGCTCGCCCGCATGTCCGCCGAGGAATTCAGCGCGGCGCTGGCCGGCCGCGCGCAGTTCCAGCGGCTGAAAGACATCGATCTCGATGCCTTCCGCCACGGCACGCTGTTCGTCGACCCGCCGCGTGCCGGCCTGGACGACGCAACGGTCGAACTCGCCCGCGATTTCGACCGCATCCTGTATATCTCCTGCAATCAGGAGACCTTGAAAAATAACGTGGCTGCCCTGCACGACACGCATCGCATTGCCTCGGCAGCCGTTTTCGACCAGTTTCCCTACACGCACCACCTGGAATGCGGCGTGTTGCTGGTCAGGAGATGACCATGCCTTTCCGCCTCTTGGCCTTGGCCCTCGTTGCACTGCTCGCCGGCTGTGCCAGCGTCCCACCGCCCCAGGCCACCCCGTCCGCCCCTTCGGCAACCGATGCCCCGAACCACTCCCCGGCTGCCGCCGAGCGCAGTGAAAAACAGGCAATCGCAGCCATCGATGCCGGCAACAGTGTGTTCTTCAGCCGCAATTCAGCCAGTCTGGATGACGCCGGCCGCGCCGTGCTGCGCCAGCATGCCGAACGCCTGAAGGCGAACCCGAAACAGCAAGTCACCCTGGCCGGTTTCAGCGACAGCACCGGCAGCCGCACCTTCAGCCTGGCGCTGGCCGACAAACGGATCACGAGCGTACACAATCATCTGCGCGAACTGGGCGTCCCCGCCCGTCAGATGCGGCGTGCCGTAGCGGGCGTCGAAGAAAACAGCGCGAACTGCCCGTCGGAAGAATGCCTCCGCCTGCAGCGCCGAGTCGAAATCCGTTATATGAATCCTCGCTAAATCAGATTTCCTCTGCTATTGATAGAATATTGGCCTGTTTGAAGGAAAGGGTTGTCGTGCGTCTCTGGTGGGTCGTGGCTTGTGCCGCACTGTTTTCGGGGCATGTTCATGCAGCCGATTCGTCGGCTGACGAATCGGTATCGTTCGTCGATGCGGCGAGCACGCCGGCCGACGTGACGATCACCCCGGTGCCCATGCCGGCCCAGGTCACCGAGCTGCTCGCGCCGGTCAACCCGGCTGCCAAGCTGCGCGCCGCCAAGAAGGCGAAGCTGGCCAGGAAGAAGGTTTTTCCGCAGATCCTGTTATCGCGGACCGAGCGGCATCAGGTCGCCCTTTTTGCCGCTGCCCTGAAGAGCAACGGCCAGCTGACTTTCAATGTCTTCAATGACGAGGATGGCCCGGCCGGTTACGACGAACTGGCGCTGCACCAGTTCTACAGCCGTCCCCGCCTCGTCGAGGATGAAGACGACGAAAGGGACGACGGCCAGGGCCTTGCCGATCTCTCCGACACTGCCCGCATCCGCCTGCTGATGGCCCGCCTGAAGGCGCTTGAAGCCCATGCCCTGGCCCACATTGCGGACGACGGCGAGGCGCTGCCCGAGACAATCACCCAGCGCCTGGCAGCTGCCCGGCAAAGGGCGGTCGCTGCCCACCAGGCCAGGTTCTCCTGAGCACGGCCAATCCTGGCCATCCTGTGCCCCACTCGGCTGTATTGCGGCCGGTCACATTGCCCTCCATCCTTTTGCCATGCAAAAAATCCTGATCATCATTCACGCCCCGCCCTACGGCAGCGAACGCTGCCTCTCCGGCCTGCGCCTGGCGACCGCCCTGGCCGGACGCGACGACAAGCCGGAAGTGCAGGTCTTCCTGATATCCGACGCAACCATCCTCGGCTTGCCGAACCAGATCGACGGCGCGGGCAACGGCTTGCAGGGCATGGTCGAGCAGCTCGTCGCCCAAGGCGTCGAGATCCGCCTCTGCCGCACCTGCGCCCTGGCGCGCGGCCTGGCTGAACTGCCACTGATTCCGGGCACGGTGATCGGCACCCTGGTCGAACTCGCCGAAGCAACCATCCAGGCGGACAAGGTCATTACCTTCTGACGCCTCCCCGGCTTGCGCCCGCGCAGGCCGGGGTGTAAAACCACCGATAGGCGACACGCTGTCGCCTCCCGGCGGCCGGATACGCGGGCCGCCCCGTTTCAACTTCTACCGGCAGCCCATGACCCCCTCCGATCTCCAGTTGTGGAAGCGTTTTTGGGCCCTCGCCTCGCCCTACTGGCGCCAGGAAGAAAAGTGGCGGGCCTGGGGCCTGGTCATCCTGCTCGTCCTCCTGCTCCTCGGCCAGACCCGCTTTGCAGTGATGTTCAACGAACAGACCGGGGAATTCACGTCGGCCCTGGCCGCTCAGGACGAAGAACGCTTCTGGAATTCGATCAAGCTTTCTCTCGGCCTGCTCGCCGCAGCCATTCCGATCTACGCCTTCTATTACTTCGTTCGCGACACGCTGGGCATCTACTGGCGCCGCTGGCTGACCGGGCGCTTCCTCGAGCGGTATTTCAGCAACCGGCATTTCTACGAGCTGAATGCCAATCTCGCCATCGACAACCCCGACCAGCGGATGAGTGAGGACATTTCGACCTTTACCCAGCGCTCACTGTATTTCCTGCTCGTCATCATCAGCTCGACCCTGCAACTGGCAGCCTTCAGCACCGTGCTCTGGTCGATTTCGCACGAACTGGTCTATTTCCTGATCTTTTACGCCACGGCCGGCACGCTGATCGTCATTTTCGTTTTCGGTCGTCGGCTGATGCTGCTCAATTTCAACCAGTTGCGACGCGAAGCCGATTTTCGTTTCGGCCTGGTACGGGTCCGGGAAAACGCCGAATCGATCGCTTTCTACCGCGGCGAGGCGCTCGAACTGGGCCAGGTCAAGCGCCGCTTCGGCGCCGCCTTCAGCAACTTCAAGCGCCTGATCCGCGGCCAGTTCTGGCTCAACCTCTTTCAGCAGGGCTATTTCCTGCTCACCCTGATCATTCCCAGCGCCATCGTGGCCAACGACGTGCTCTCCGGCGAACTGGAAGTCGGCCGTGCCGTGCAGGCGGCCGGTGCCTTCGCTGCCGTCCTCGGTGCCATTTCGCTGATCATCGAAAATTTCGAGGGCCTCAGCCGCTTCGCCGCCGGCATCGACCGCCTCGACATGCTGGCCAAATACCTGCCCTCCGAGGCTGGCGTGGAACGTTACGCCGGGCCAAGCATCCGCTCGGTTGATGCGCCGCATCTCGAAATCAAGGACCTGACGCTGCTCACCCCGGACCGCGAACGTACCCTGCTACGCGATCTGTCGCTTACCGTGCGGCCGGGCGAAAGCCTGCTCATCATCGGCGAGAGTGGCAGCGGCAAGAGTTCGCTGCTGCGTGCCATCGCCGGACTGTGGTATGCCGGCAGCGGCACCATCTTGCGGCCACCGGCCAAGGACATCCTGTTCCTGCCGCAGCAACCGTACATGCTGCTCGGCAGCCTGCGCAGCCAGCTGCTCTATCCGAACCAGGATTTGCCGGTTTCCGACGAAGACCTGCTGCGCGCCCTGGAACGGGTCAACCTGCCCAATCTCGCGCACCGCGTCGGCGGACTGGATGTCGAAAGGGACTGGCCGAAATTGCTCTCGGTCGGTGAACAGCAGCGTCTCGCCTTTGCCCGCCTGCTCCTCAGCCGGCCGCGTTTTGCCATTCTGGACGAAGCGACCAGCGCCCTCGATATTCCGAACGAAAGCAGCCTCTACCAGCAACTGCTCGAATCGCATGTCACGCTGATCAGCGTCGGCCACCGTTCGACCATCCTCAAATTCCACACCCAGATTCTCGAACTCGACGGCAGCGGCACCTGGCGCTCACTGAGCGCCGGTGACTACCGTTTTGAGCACTGAGCCGACGACAAGCGCCCCGCCACCGTCCGGCCCCCCGGGCCGGCAGTTTACAATCCGCCCTTTCGCCCCGCCTTTTCGCCATGACTTTCGCCCCGCTCGGCCTCGCCGCACCGCTTCTCCAGGCTCTCGACACCCTCGGCTACCGGGCACCGACGCCGGTTCAGACCCAGGCCATACCGGCCGTGCTGGCCGGCCGCGACCTGATGGCGGCAGCGCAGACCGGCACCGGCAAGACGGCCGCCTTTGCCCTGCCCCTGTTGCAACGCTTGAGCGAGCACGACGAAGCCGTCGCCAGCAACAGCATCCGCGCCTTGGTGCTGGTGCCGACGCGCGAACTGGCCGAACAGGTCATGGTCAGCTTGCGCAGGTACGGTGAGCACCTGTCCGTGAGTTCCTATGCCGCCTACGGTGGTGTCAGCATCAACCCGCAGATGATGCGCCTTCGGCGTGGCGTCGATATTTTGGTCGCCACGCCGGGCCGGTTGATCGACCTGTTCACCCAAAACGCCGTCAAACTGCGTCAGGTGCAGACCCTGGTTCTCGACGAAGCCGACCGCATGCTCGACCTGGGCTTTGCCGACGATCTCGACATTCTCTTTCAGGCCCTGCCGAAAAAACGGCAGACCCTGCTTTTCTCGGCCACCTTTTCCGACGACATCCGCAGCCTGGCCAAGGCCCGCCTGCGCAACCCGCTGACGATCGAGGTCAGCCCGCGCAATACCGCCGCCAAGACGGTCAAGCAGTGGGTCGTGCCTTGCGACAAGAAGCGTAAGACCGATCTCTTGCTGTTCATGCGCAAGGACCGCGGCTGGGGCCAGGTACTGGTCTTCGTGAAGACCAGGAAGGGCTGCGATGAACTGGTCGGCCGCCTGCAGGCCAAGCAGATCGCGGCCGACACCATTCATGGTGACCGGCCGCAGGCTTCCCGCCTCAAGGCGTTGGAAGCCTTCAAGGCTGGCGAGATCGAGATGCTGGTCGCAACTGATGTGGCGGCGCGCGGCCTGGATATTGACGGTTTGCCACAGGTGGTCAACTTTGATCTGCCCCCGGTCGCCGAAGACTATATCCACCGGATTGGCCGTACCGGACGGGCCGGCATGGCCGGCGAAGCCATTTCGCTGGTCTGCGCCGATGAGGCGCCGCTGCTGTGCGCCATTGAAACCCTGCTCAAGACCCGCCTGAGCCGCGACGAGGAACCCGGCTTCGAACCGACCCATCGCGTTCCGCCGACCGGCCCGCACGCCGCACCGCCCAAGCCGAAGAAGCCCAAGGTCGCAGGAGGGCGAAGTGGCCGCGGCGTGCCCGCCAACTGGGAAGGCTTCGACGATTTCCCGGCCAAGCCAGGCGGCCGCCGTGGCAGCGGCCATGGCGGCCCGGGTACCCGTTCATCGGCCGGCAACGGGCGCAAGGCCCGCGGACGCTGAAGACAGCGCCGGGCGCTCCGGGGCCAGCCTCCACAGGGCCGGACAATTTGTCCGCAAGCACACACGATTGGACAAAATGTCCCAATCGCACCGCACCAGCCAGCCGGCGATTCCCCATCGTTCAATGGCTTACGCCAACTGGCCTGTTCCTTGCTGCTGATCCCCGTTGCGACACGGAGTCGCATACAGGAGGAAAAACACAAATGAACATGAACAGGCGGCAGTTCTTCAAGGTCTGCTCCGCCGGGCTCAGCGGGTCATCCATCGCACTGATGGGCTTCTCGCCGAATGCAGCCCTGGCGGAAGTACGTGCCTTCAAGCTGGCCCGCGCCACCGAAACACGGAACATCTGTCCGTATTGCTCGGTGTCTTGCGGGGTACTCATCTATTCGACCGGTGACAAGTCCAAGAACACCCCGGGAAAAATCATTCATATCGAGGGCGACCCGGACAATCCGGTCAATCGTGGCACCCTGTGTCCGAAAGGCGCTGGCCTGCGCGACATGGTGCACAGCGCCAATCGCCTGAAGTGGCCGGAGGTGCGTGAGCCGGGCTCGGCGGAATGGAAGAAGATTTCCTGGCAGGAGGCCTTCGACCGCATCGCCAAGCACATGAAGGCCGACCGCGACGCCAACTTCATGGCCCAGAACAAGGATGGCGTGACCGTCAACCGCTGGACCAGCACCGCATTCCTCGCATCATCGGCAGCACCGAATGAGGCCGGCTACCTGACCGTGAAGACGATTCGCGCGTTGGGAATGACCTCGATCGACACCCAGGCACGCATCTGACACGCTCCCACGGTGGCCAGTCTGGCTCCGACATTTGGGCGTGGTTCGATGACCAACCATTGGGTTGATATCAAGAACGCCGATCTCATTTTCGTCATGGGTGGTAACCCCGCCGAAGCGCACCCGTGCGGCTTCAAGTGGGTGATCGAAGCCAAGAAGCACCGCAAGGCCAAGCTCGTGGTCGTCGACCCGCGCTTCAACCGTACGGCCTCGGTGGCCGACTTCTATGCGCCGATCCGTCCCGGCTCCGACATCGCCTTCCTCGGCGGCGTCATCAATTACCTGCTGTCGAACGACAAGATCCACCACGATTACGTAAAGACGTACACCAACGCGTCCTTCCTGATCGACGATGGCTACAGCTTTGAAGACGGCATTTTCACCGGCTACAACGACGAGAAACGAAGCTACGACAAGGCCACCTGGAAATACCAGATGGGCGAGGACGGCTTCGCGAAAGTCGACGAGACGCTGCAGAATCCGCGTTGCGCCTTCCAGCTGATGAAGGCCCACTACGCCCGCTATACGCCGGATGTCGTGGCCAAGGTCTGCGGCACGCCGAAGGATGCCTTCCTGAAAGTCTGCGAATACATTGCCGAAACGGCCGCGCCGAACAAGACGATGACCAACCTGTACGCGCTGGGCTGGACCGAGCACTCCGTCGGTTCGCAGAACATCCGCTGCATGGCCATCATCCAGCTGCTGCTCGGTAACATGGGCATGGCGGGCGGCGGCATCAACGCGCTGCGCGGCCACGCCAACGTTCAGGGCATTACCGACTTCGCGCTGTACGCGCAGAACCTGCCAGGCTACATGGCCGCACCGACAGATGCCGAACCGGACCTGAAAACCTTCCTCGAGAAGAAGACGCCGAAGACACTGCGTCCGGGCCAGATGAACTTCGGCCAGAACCTGGCGAAGTGGTACGTCAGCCTGCACAAGGCCTGGTGGGGCGATGCCGCGACCAAGGACAACGGCTTCGCCTATGACTTCATGCCCAAGCTGGCCGGTGCTTCCGACGTGCTGTCGATCTTCGACCAGATGTATCAGGGCAAGATCAACGGCTTCCTGTGCCAGGGCTTCAATCCGCTGGCTTCCGTCGCCAACAAGAAGAAGGTGGGCGATGCGCTGGCCAAGTTGAAGTACATGGTGGTCATGGATCCCCTGGCGACCGATACCTCCGAGTTCTGGAAACCGCACGGCGAGTTCAACGACGTCAAGCCAGAGGAAATCAAGACCGAAGTCTTCCGCCTGCCGACCTCGCTGTTTGCCGAGACGTCCGGCAGTTTCACCAACTCCGGCCGCCTCATCCAGTGGCGCTGGAAAGCGGTGGATGCACCGGGCGACGCGAAGGACGACACCGAAATCATGGCGACCCTGTTCCTGAAGCTGAAGGACCTGTACGCCAGGGAGGGCGGTGCCTACGCGGAGCCGATCCAGAAGCTGACCTGGGCCTATCGCATTCCGAACAAGCCGTCGCCGGAAGAGCTGATGATGGAGTTCAACGGCAAGGCATTGGCCGATGTGCTCGACCCGAAGGATCCGACCAAGGTGCTGGTCAAGGCCGGCGAGCAGTTGCCGAGTTTTGCCATGTTGCGCGACGACGGTTCGACCACCTGCGGCAACTGGATTTACTGCGGCGTCTGGTCTCAAGCCGGCAATCTGTCGGCGCGGCGCGACAACGCTGATCCATCCGGCCTTGGCCAGACGCTGAACTGGGGTTACGCCTGGCCGGTTAACCGCCGCATCCTGTACAACCGCGCCTCCTGCGATCTCTCCGGCAAGCCGTGGGATCCGAAACGCACCGTGCTCAAGTGGCTGGGCGACAAGTGGGGTGGCAACGATGTCCCCGACATGCGTCCGGATGCCGCCCCCGACCAGAATGTCATGCCCTTCATCATGACCGGTGAGGGGGTTGGCCGGCTGTTCGCCGTCGGCCTGATGGCCGAAGGCCCCTTCCCCGAGCACTACGAGCCGTTCGAAAGCCCGCTCGACACCAACCCGATGCACCCGAAGAACCCGAAGGCCCGCGCCAACCCCGCGGCCCGCGTGTACAAGGGTGACATGGAAGCGTTCGGCACGGCCAAGGACTTCCCGTATGTCGGCACGACCTACCGCCTGACCGAGCATTTCCACTACTGGACCAAGCAGAGCCAAATCAACGCGATCATGCAGCCGGAACAGTTTGTGGAGATCGGTGAGGAACTGGCGAAGGAAAAGGGCATCGTAGCCGGCGACCGGGTCAAGGTCCGCTCCAACCGCGGCTTCATCAAGGCCGTGGCGGTAGTGACCAGGCGCATCAAGGCCTTGGATGTGGATGGCAAGAAGGTGCACACCATTGGCATCCCGATCCACTACGGTTTCAAGGGGGCGACGAAGCCTGGCTTCATCACCAACACCCTGACGCCGTTCGTGGGCGACGCCAATACGCAGACGCCAGAGTACAAGGCGTTCCTGGTCAACATCGAGAAGGCGTAAAGGAGCGCTGATATGGCACTGCAATCGCTAGACATCAAACAGCGCTCTGCGACCACGACGCCGTCCCCCCAGGTGCGGCAGACGGTCGAGATCGCCAAGCTCATCGACGTGTCCGCCTGTATCGGCTGCAAGGCCTGCCAGGTGGCGTGTTCCGAATGGAATGACATCCGCGACGAGGTCGGGCACTGCCACGGGGTTTACGACAACCCGATGGACCTGTCGGCCAAGTCATGGACGGTCATGCGCTACACCGAGGTCGAGCAGAACAACAAGCTGGAGTGGCTGATCCGCAAGGATGGCTGCATGCACTGCGCCGACCCCGGCTGCCTGAAGGCCTGCCCCTCCCCGGGCGCCATCATCCAGTACAGCAACGGCATCGTCGATTTCCATCAGGAAAACTGCATCGGCTGCGGCTACTGCGTGACCGGCTGTCCCTTCAATGTCCCACGCATCTCGAAGGAAGACAGCAAGGCCTACAAGTGCTCGCTGTGTTCCGACCGGGTGGCGGTCAACCAGGCGCCGGCCTGCGCCAAGGCCTGCCCGACCGGCGCCATCCAGTTCGGAGCCAAGGAGGACATGAAGGACTACGCGGCCAAACGCGTCGCTGATCTCAAGGAACGCGGCTACGACCAGGCCGGTCTGTACGACCCGCAAGGGGTGGGCGGTACGCACGTCATGTACGTGCTGCACCATGCCGACAGGCCCGACCTTTACGCCGGCCTGCCGGCCAACCCGTCGATCAGCCCGCTGGTTTCGCTGTGGAAGGGCTTCGCCAAGCCACTCGCCACGCTGGCCCTGGCCGGGGTGGCACTGGGCAGCCTGTTCCACTACGTCACCAAGGGTCCGAACGAGGTCTCGAAGGAGATCGAAGACGAGATCGAACGTGAAGACAAGGAGGAAGCCAAATGATCCGCGATCCGAAAGACCTGCAACGCTATAACGCGTCCGAGCGGGCCAATCACTGGGTAGTGGGCATCAGCTTCATCCTGCTCGCACTGTCCGGTCTGGCCTTCTTCCATCCGGCCTTCTTCCCGCTCACCCAGCTGTTCGGCGGCCCGGTCTGGGCCCGCATCATCCACCCCTTCCTCGGGGTGCTGATGGCGGTGTCCTTCCTGTCCATCTTTCTCCGCTTCAAGCATCTGAACAAGATGACCCCGGCGGATAAGGAATGGCTGGCCAAGGCCAAGAACATGGTGGACGGCAACGACCACGACATGCCGGAACAGGGCAAGTACAACGGCGGCCAGAAAGTGATGTTCTGGGCGCTCGCCGTGTGCATGCTGCTGATGACGGTGTCCGGTGTCTTCATCTGGCGTGCCTACTTCGGCTTCGACATCACCCTGGTCCGCCTCGGTGCCGTCGTCCATGCCGCAGCAGGTGCCGTGATGATTGCGCTGATCATGGTCCACGTCTATGCCGCCATCTGGGTCAAGGGCACCATCCGCGCCATGTGGTACGGCACGGTCACCCGCGCCTGGGCCAAACAGCATCATCGCGGCTGGTATCGCCAGGTCACCGGCAAATAAGCCGCCCTTACCCCACCCCGGCGGGGGAAGGGCAACCAAGCGTTTTACCTTGCGTTCAGGGGGCTCTGCGGACAACATGCCGCATCCCCCGCTTTTTTGAAATACGCGCGCAGAACACAACCCATCCCGCCTCTCGGCAATCCGCAAAACCACACGACAATTCCCCATGCAAAGCCAACCGATCGATTTCCAGCCACCGGCAACGCAAGCCGCCCCCATCCTGTTGCCGGTCACCGCCACGCTGTTCGCCGACCGTGCCGATCGTTTCGCCAGCCTGGCCAGTCAGCACAGCCTGAGCGACTGGCTCCGTTTCCTGGCTGCCCTGAGCCGGGCCCAGCACGCAGTACTCAAAGAGCTGCCCGACCTGCAATGGCCGGATGCGGCGACGCTCGAACAGGCCCGCACGCATGGCATGCCGCCGCTCAACGCCACCTCCCTGCCCCGCCCGGCTGCCTGGCGCTTCGCCTTGCAGCAACTGCTCACGCACCTCGAAAACGAGGCTCCGGAGGGTGGCCGGGCCGCGCTTTCGGCATTGCTGACCACCTCCGAAAGCCAGCAGGACGCACTGGCCGACATGCTGCTCAACGGTGAGCCGGACATGGCCCATGCCGCCGAACTGCCCTTCGTTGCCGCCGCGCTGCAAATTGTCTTCACCCAACGGGCCAGCCGGCTCGATGCCCATCATCTGCAAAGGCTGGATTCGCCCGGCGTTTGCCCCTGCTGCGGCAGCCTGCCGGTCGCCAGCGTCGTCCGCCTGGATAGCGCCATCAACAATCTGCGCTATCTGCATTGTTCGCTATGCAACACCGAATGGAACGTGCCACGCGCCACCTGCACGGCCTGCGACACCGACAAGGAAGTCGCGCTGCACGAAATTGAAGGCAGCTCGGGCGCCGTGCGGGCCGAGACCTGCGATGCTTGCAAGAGCTACCTGAAGATCGTCTATCAGGAAAAGGACCCGCAGGTCGACCCGGTCGCCGACGACCTGGCCACCCTCGCGCTCGACATGCTGGTCGACGAAGCCGGCTACGAACGCTCCGGCCCCAATCTGTTGCTGATCGGCGCACACGCCGGCTGACCCCACCCTTCCCGCTGCGGCGGGAACCGACCCACTTCTTTCTGCCCGGTCCGGGCGTGAGCCATGAACCCCAATCAGCGCCTTCCCGCGGTTGACCGCGTCCTGCAGCAACTCCCCGCCCTGATCGAAACCCACGGCCGGCTGCTGGTCACCGGCTGCGTCCGCGCCGAACTGGCGGCTGCCCGCGAGGGACTCAAGCACGGCCTCCCGCTTCCTGATGAAGCCGCCCTGCTCGCCGCGATCGGCCGCCGCGCCGATGCCGCTGCGCGGGCCAACCTGCGCCCGGTCTTCAATCTGACCGGCACGGTCCTGCATACCAACCTTGGCCGGGCCTTGCTGGCCGAAGAAGCCATCGAACTCATGATCGAAGCCGCCCGCTCGCCCTGCGCGCTGGAGTACGACCTTGTCTCCGGTGGCCGCGGCGACCGCGACGATCTCGTTTCCGGCCTGCTGGCCGAACTGGTCGCCGGCGGCGACCCGAACATCGCCGCCACCATCGTCAACAACAACGCCGCCGCCGTGCTGCTCACCCTCAACGCGCTGGCCCAGGGCAAGGAGGCGGTGGTGTCGCGCGGCGAACTGGTCGAAATCGGCGGGGCCTTCCGCGTGCCGGACGTCATGCGCCGGGCGCAGGTCAAGCTGGTCGAGATCGGCACCACCAACCGCACGCACGACCAGGATTACCGTGATGCCATCGGGCCGAAGACGGCGCTGCTGATGAAGGTGCACACCAGCAACTATGCGGTCGTCGGCTTTACCAAGGTGGTCGCGGAAAAGACCATCGCCGACATCGCCCATGCCGCCGGTCTCCCCTTCATGGTCGACCTGGGCAGCGGCACGCTGGCCGACTTTACCGCCCTCGGCCTGCCGGCCGAGCCGACGCCGCAGCAGGCGCTGGCGTCCGGGGCCGATATCGTCACCTTCTCCGGCGACAAGCTGCTCGGCGGCCCGCAGGCCGGCTTGATCGTCGGGCGCAAGGATCTGATCGCCAAAATCAAGAAAAATCCGCTGAAACGCGCCCTGCGTGTCGGCAAGACCACGCTGGCCGCGCTGGAGGCGACACTGCGCCTGTACCGCGACCCGGATCGCCTGACCAAACGCCTGCCGACACTACGCCTGTTGACCCGGCCGCTGGCCGACATCACGGCCGGCGCCGAACGCATCCGGCCCGCACTCCAATCGGCCTTGGGCGAACAATTCGGCGTCGCGGTCGAACCCTGCCGCAGCCAGATCGGCAGCGGCGCCCTGCCGGTGGAAAGCCTGCCGTCGGCCGCCCTGGTGATCCGGCCAGCGGGCAGGAAGCGCGGAAAGCTGCTGCTGCACCTCGAAACCGCCTTCCGCAGCCTGCCGGTGCCGGTGATTGGCCACATCCGCGACGAGGCCTACCGTCTTGATCTGCGTTGCCTGGAGGCGAAGGACGAAGCCCGTTTCGTCGCGCAATTGGCACAACTCAAGTTTTGAAAGCAGCCTCGTAAGGCGGTCTGCGTACCGTCGGCTGCTTTCTGTCGCGTCCGTATGGGCGCTCCCGTAAATCCGGGCATCTCCGTGTCCGGGTGGTTCATCGAATGGAGACTGAGACATGACCCTCAACCGACGACAATTCCTCGCCGCCGGTGCGGCACTCGGGGCAACGGCCAGCATCGCCGCGCCGACCAGCCCGCTGCCTTTCCTGATCCAGATGCAGTCCGATCCGCTGCTGCCGAAAGCCAAGGGCAAGCGCGTGGTGATCTGCGGCGGCGGCTGGGGCGGCGTCACGGCCGCCAAGCACCTGCGCCTGCTCGATCCGACACTGGAGGTCGTGCTGCTCGAACGCAACCCGGTGTTCTTTTCCTGCCCGATGAGCAACAAGTGGCTGGTCGATGTGGTCGATGCCCAGTTCCTCACCTTCAGCTACCTCGACGTGGCGCAGAAGTACGACTACCACTATATCCAGACCGAAGTCACCGCCTTCGAGCGCGAGAAAAAGCGCGTCATCACGGCACAGGGCTGGCTCGATTACGACTACCTGATCCTCGGCAGCGGCATCCGTTACAACTACGAGGCCTGGTTCGGCAACGACCGCAAGGCGGCCGATTACACCAAGGCGATGTTCCCCGCCGCCTACATCCCGAACGCCGAGCACTTCAAGCTCAAGCAGAGCATCCAGAACTTCACCGGCGGCGACCTGGTGATGACCCTGCCGCCCCCACCGCATCGCTGCCCGCCCTCACCCTATGAGCGTGCCTGCCTGATCGCCGGCCTGTTCAAGCAGCGCAAGATCAAGGGCAAGGTCATCATCCTCGACCCGAAACCGAGCCCGGCGCCGATCACCGGCGGTTTCCAGGACGCCTTCCGCGAGTTGTACAAGGACCAGATCGTCTATGTGCCCAAGGCGACGATCAGCGAAGTCGATCCCTTCAACAAGAAGATCAAGACCGCGGCCGGTGACTTCACCTTCGACCATTCCATCCTGATGGCCCCCCACCAAGCCGGCGACATGGCTTGGAAGGCCGGTGTCATCGGTCGGAACGACGAAGGCAAGCCGACCGGTTGGGCCGCCGTCGATCCCTTCATGCTGAACCTGAAGGACGACCCGGATACCTACGTGATCGGCGACTCGGTGGGCGTCGTTTCGCCACTGTTCCGCTTCTACCCCAAGGCCGGCCACGTCGCCAACGCGCACGCCAGGATCGTTGCCAAATACATTGCCGAGCGGGTCAAGGGACGCGAGCCGACATACGCCCTGCCCGACAACCTGTGCTTCATGATGGTCAACACCGAGCCGCGCGAGGACATCGCCGTGCGCTTCAAGTACTGGGTCAATGACAAGGGCCAGATCGTCCAGGATCAGGACGACGACAACCTGCGCCGCGAGGAAGTGGTAACCGAGGACTTCGCCTGGGCCGGCCGCATGTACGAGGACATGTTCGGTTGAGGCGTTTGTGCCCCCGCCCGGCTGACCGGCGCGGGGGCGTGTCAGAATACGCTTTTCGTCAAACCCGTTTCCCCATGTCGCATTTCCTCTTTCTCAACGCCAGCACCCGCGAACCCGGCCATATCGGCAATACCGAAACCCTGGCCCGGCGGGCAGCCGCCGGCCTGCCGGCCGACACAAAGCAAACCTGGATCAAGCTCGCCGATCTCGAACTGCCGCCCTTTGTGGACCTGCGCCACACCGCTGGCACCTACCCGATGCCGATGGCCGATGCCAAGGCAATGCTCGATATCACGCTGACCGCGACCGATCTCGTATTCGTTTCGCCGGTCTACTGGTTCTCCATTCCCTCACCGCTGAAAACCTACCTCGACCACTGGAGTGCCTGGCTGCGCGTGCCGGACCTCGGCTTCAAGGAACGGATGGCCGGCAAGCGGCTGTGGGTCATCGCCACCAGCGGCAACCGCGAAAAGGCGCAACCGATGCTCGACAGCTACCGCCTGTGCGCCGAATTTCTCGCCATGCCTTTCATGCCGCCGCTTTGGGGCAAAGGCGGTGCACCGGATGCGGTGCTCTCCGACACTGCTGCGCTCGCCGCCGCCGACACCTTTTTCCAGGCCGCCTGACCCCATGATCATCGGCACCGCCGGCCACATCGACCACGGCAAGACCACGCTCGTCAAAGCTCTGACCGGTGTCGACTGCGATCGACTGAAAGAAGAAAAGGCGCGCGGCATCACCGTTGACCTCGGCTACGCCTACACGCCGACGCTCGGTTTCATCGACGTCCCCGGCCACGAGAAGCTGATCCACAACATGCTGGCTGGCGCCACCGGCATCGACTTCGCACTGCTCGTCATCGCCGCCGACGACGGCCCCATGCCGCAAACCCGCGAACACCTGGAAATCATCGAACTGCTCGGCATCACCCGCGGCGCCGTGGCGCTGACCAAGATCGATACCGCCAGCGCCGGCCGCCAGCAGCAGGCACAGGCCGAAATCGCCGACCTGCTGGCCGGCACGACGCTGGCCGGTGCGCCGGTTTTTCCCGTCGCCGCAACCACCGGCCACGGCATCGCCGAACTCCGGGCCCATCTTGAAAGCACAGCCCGGACGGCAGAGTGCCGACCGGTGCGCGGTGGCTTCCGGCTCGCCATCGACCGCTGCTTCACCCTCTCCGGTGCCGGTACCGTCGTCACCGGCACGGCCTTTGCCGGCACCGTCCGGGTCGGCGATCCGTTGCGCCTCTCGCCGGCTGACAAGCCGGTCCGAGTGCGCAGCCTGCGCGCCCAGGACGCCCCAGCCGAAGCCGGCAGTGCCGGCCAGCGCATCGCCCTGGCCCTGGCCGGCATCGAAAAGGCCGACGTGGCGCGCGGCATGTGGCTCCTCGCGCCGCCACTGCACGCCCCGGCCCGCCGCTTCGACGCCCGGGTGCGCGTCCTCTCCGGCCAGCCGGCGCTCAAGCACTGGACGCCGGTGCACCTGCACCTTGGCGCCGAAGACGTGCCCGCCCGCCTCGCCCTGCTCGACACCGACGAAATCCCGCCCGGCGGCAGTGCCTGGGCACAACTCACGCTGGAACGCGAGATCGGCGCCCTGGCCGGCGACCGCTTCATCCTGCGCGACGCCGGTGCCCGTCACACCATCGGCGGCGGCCAGGTGCTCGACATCTTCCCGCCACACCGCAAGAAGCGCAGCCCGGAACGCCTGGCCATGCTCGCCGCGCTAGCCGACCCCGACCCGGCCGTCGCCCTGCAACTCGCCGCCGAACAGCAGCCCGCCGGCGTCGACTTGACGCCCTACGCCTTGAACCGCAACCTCGCCCGTGCCGACCTAGCCGATCTCTGTCAGCGCCTGCAATTCAAGGTCATCGGCGATACCGCCTTCGCCCCGGCCCGCTGGGCGGCACTCGAAAGCAAGCTGCTCGCCGCTCTGGCCGCCGAGCATGAGCGCGCCCCCGATCTGACCGGCGTCGAGCGCGACCGCCTGCGCCGCCTCACCCTGCCGACGCTCTCCCGCCCCGCTTTCGACGCCCTGCTCGCCGCCCCGCTGGCCGACGGCCGGATCGCCCAGACCAACGCCTGGCTGCACCTGCCGGCGCATCGCGTCCAACTCGCTGCAGCCGACCGCGACCTGTGGCAAACCCTGAAGCCGCTGCTCGATGCGCACCCCTACAACCCGCCACGCATACGCGACATCGCCAAGGCCACCGGCCTGGCCGAAGACACCGTGCGCGCCCTGTTCAAGCGCATCGCCCGCCACGGCGACGCGTGGCCGGTTGCGCACGACCACTACTTCACAGCCGCCGCCGTCGCCGACCTCGCCCGCCGCGTCGCCACCCTCAGCCAGCGCGACGGTTACGCGCGCGCCGCACCGCTGCGCGACGAGATCGGCGGCGGCCGCAAGGTCGCCATCCATATCCTCGAATTCTTCGACCGTATCGGCTACACTCGGCGGGTCCGCGATACCCACGTCCTGCGTGGCCATCCGGAGCAATTCGGCCCATGAACAACGGAAGAGATCGTTCCCCGGTGGGACGGCCGGTCTTCAAAACCGGCAGGACCTGTCAAACAGGTTTGGGTAGGTTCGACTCCTGCTCTCTTCCGCCAATTTCCATCCCGAATCATCCAGCAAAGACCCAAAACCAAATAAACACAAGGGTTTCGCAGCAAGCACAAGCCCCAGAAAGTCCTAAGTAGTCCATTTACATCCGGGGGCATATGGGGGCACAATTGGGGGAACAGCCTTAACCCCTCGCTGGAAATGCCCCCATGCTTACCGCTGCCGCCTGCAACAACGCCAAGCCCAAGGAAAAGCCCTACAAGCTATCCGACGAAAGAGGCATGTACCTGGAAGTTATGCCGAACGGTTCCAAGTATTGGCGGCTCAAGTACCGAATTGGCGGTAAGGAAAAGCGCCTCGCCCTTGGCGTATTCCCGGAAGTCTCTCTAGCAGCCGCCCGAGAGAAGCGCGACACGGCCAGGAAGCAGCTTAGCGAAGGTGGAGACCCGAGCGCAGCCAAGCAGGAAGCGAAACGGGCCGCAAAAATAGCCACGGCAAACAGCTTTGAGGCTATCGCCCGTGAATGGCTCGACCACATGAGGCACAAATGGTCAGAAGGGCACCACACCTACACCAAGCGCCGTTTTGAGGCATACGTATTCCCGGAAATCGGAAATGCCCCCATTGCTCAGATTAATGCCCCCGCTCTGCTTTCTGTTGCCCGGAAAATCGAAGGCAAGGGAACCATAGAAACGGCTCACAAGGTGATGAATACCTGCGGTCAGGTGTTCCGCTACGCAGTAGCTACCGGGCGCTGTGAGCGCGACCCGGTTGGCGACCTGAGGGGGGCTATCAAACCCCGCCCTGCTCCCAAGCACATGAACGCCCTGAGCGAGAAAGACTTGCCCGACCTGCTCCGCAAGATGGATGCCTATGCATCAGACAACGGCGGCGAGTTGCAGACCCAATACGCCCTGCAACTGCTGGCCCTGACGTTTGTACGCACCGGAGAACTGCGAGAGGCCACCTGGACAGAGTTTGACCTTGAGAAAGCGGAATGGCGCATTCCTGCCGAGCGCATGAAGATGAAAGCGCCGCACGTTGTCCCACTCTCTCGCCAGTCAATCGAGGTACTGGAAAAGCTGAAAGCCCTGAACGGTGGCTATGAGTTAGTTTTCCCCGGCGTCCGGCCTGCCATTCCCATGAGCAAGAACACCGTCCTGTTCGCGCTGTATCGGATGGGCTACCGGGGGCGGATGACCGGGCACGGGTTCCGTGCTGTCGCCTCGACGATTCTCAACGAAATGGGATTTGACGCTGATGTGATTGAGCGGCAACTGGCCCACGCTGAACGCAACAAGGTACGGGCTGCCTACCATCGCGCGGAATACTTGGCAGAGCGTCGGAAAATGATGCAGCAATGGGCGGATTACCTGGACAGCAAGAAAGCCGGGGCGGACGTTATACCCCTACGGAGCAACACCGCCGCCTGACGGACTCAGGCAAAGCGGGCCGGTAGGTGTTTGGAACCACCTGCCGACCCTGACCACAACGCAATACTGGAGATTGCACCATGGCTACCATCAATTTACCCCAAACCCAAGCAGGGCTAGACCGTGCCGCTACTCGAAAGGCTGCGCGAGATTCAATCCAAAGCATTGGCGTTGAGCGGTTTTGTGTTCTGTACCCCATTAACGGTAAGGAGCATCAATCGCCATGGTTCAACAGCAGAGAGGCGGCACACAAGGCCCGGCAACTACTGGCGAGCAAATACGGTGCAGCTATCGTCTTCGCTGATTAACCGAGTACGCCGCCCCCTAGTCCGGCCAGACGAACAGCGGACACCTTCACCGCTTGGGGGCGGCTCCTAACGAAGGGCGCAGAAGGAGCGCTAAATGACATCAAAAGACACAGCCGATTTGCTAGAGCAGGCGATCAAAGCGTTAGCCACGAAAAAGGAGCGAGCTCGACAATTAGCAGAAGATGCAAAGCCAGACAGAGAGAGGCTTGATGCACTACTGAAAGAAATAGAAGACTATCCTCAGGAAGAGCGCCGACAGTTGCTCAACGCCGCCGGGCTTCGCCACATGTCAGCCGCCCCCAAGCCTATAAATCCAGTATCTGGCACTCATGCACGCCCTCCGACTCAAGCTCAATTACCTGTAGTTGCATCGCATCAAGAACCAGACGGGAGCGAGCATCGCGCAAAAAACGTGGCAACGGTTAAGCCGAAAGCCGCAAAATCAGGCGTCAGCAAGGCAGAAGTTCTCACTGTTTCTTGGCCCATACCTGATGGGGCACCTTCCATTTCTAAGATTCTCGACAAGCAACCCAAATGGGCAAGCGCAGCATGTGCAAAGGTGGGAAGCGCAGGAAAAGGCTCTCACCTATGGAATCCAGCGGTACTAGCCATTTGCCTGGCAACTAGAACCCCGCAAAAGAAATGGGCGTGCAGAGTAGATGCCTTAGACAAACTGATAAGAAGCCGTTTCCCGGACTTCCTCGACGAATGGGAAAGCAAAATGGAACTGCTCTAACCCCCCTATTAAATCCCCCTGCAATACCCCGTTCCTTGCCCCAAGCCGCGCTAATCAAGGAAGTTAGATACACGGGTAATCGCCCTCCGGACAGGCGAAATTTCAAATGGCTCCATACCGCACAACGCGGGACTTTAGGAGCCAAACATGCCCGTTTCTCTTCGCCCCAAACATGCCGCCGAATTCCTTGGAATTGGCCGCGCAACTTTCTGGCGGTGGGTAAAAGAGCGCAGCGACTTCCCCAAGCCGCGCCGCCTTTCCGCACGCTGCACCGTATTTGACCAAGCCGAACTGATCGCGTGGCGGGACGCCCAAGTCCGTAACGAGGTGGCAGCATGAGCGCCGCCCAAAATGAAAAAGCCACCCTGGCCGGTGGCTTCCTCGATACATCAAATCAAACTGTCGGACATTCTAACCCCTGCTATCCGATTCGTGGAACACAGCAGGCGCGACTGCTTGCTGTGCTGTTGCAGGGCGAGAAAGTCCATCCCCTGCGGGCCTGGCGTGCGCTCGGCATCTACAGACTGAGTGACACGGTTTTCAATCTACGCGCCCTTGGCTGGCCTGTGAAAACCGGTCGCCTAGATGTTGCTAACCGATTTAACGAGCCATGCCACGTTGCCGAGTATTACCTTGAGCAAGAGGCGATTGCAGCAGCAGGACACGACGGCGAAGAGTTCGCTTGGCGCGAACTTGAGACTATGGCTTCGCGGAGGGCTGCATGATCCATGTCCAAAAGCTCAAGGAAAACCGCCCTACGCGAAGCAAGGACGGCAAGAGGGGGCGGGCACTTCCTCCCGCTCCGTACCGACATGCTCGCTTCAGAAGCCCTCGCCAAACTAAGCCCCTACGCCTGCAAGTTGCTGCTGGATATTTGCTCCGGATGGCGACTAGGCAGAAATGGGGCAATGGCCGCTGCCTGGGTATGGGCCAAGGAGCGAGGCTGGAAAAGCAAGCAAACGCTGTTCGGCGCAATAGCCGAATTGGAAGCATCCGGCCTGATCGTCCGAACGCGCCAAGGTGGAATGCACAAACCCAATCTATTCGCGCTGGGATGGCTAGCCATAGACGAGTGCCCGGACATGCAACTGGATCACCGGCCAACGTCTGGACCGCTCGACTACTGGAAGCCGCAACCTCTCTGCAAAAACGCATCGTCCAGTACGCCCAGCGTACCGATTACCCCCGCTTAAGTACTCCCAGCGTACCTAAGCAACACCCAAAGACACCGAAACGGTACGCCCAGCGTACTTATATGGCTGTTTTTGCCCACCCCTTAGGTACGCCCAGCGTACTCACTCTAAGAGTTAACCATCTTATGGGAGGAGTCTGAAATGTCCGTCTCTAAAACATGTACATGCTGCGGGAAGGCTAAGCGGCTTGCTGATTTCTTCTTTCGTGATGGCGTTGGCGCGGGAGTGTTTTGCAAGCAATGCCATGCAGCCGGGAAAGTGAAACACGGGTATGGCTGGTATGGCGACCGCTACACATGCCCCGAGGATACGGGCGCAGGAGGTATGCAATGACTCGCTGGCATGACTTGATTGTTAAGCGCCTGGACGATGGCGGCATTCACCTTGAACAGCAGGCAGGATTGGATGAGCCATCAGTTATCCATCTGCATCCGCAGCAACTACGCCACGTTGCCGAGCAGTTCGGATTGGTTGCGCCGAACTATCCCGATGACGAACTGAGCAAGCGGCTTGCCGAGCAGCTATGCCGAGTCTATCTGGAGATGCACGACGATTACCGCCACCTGTCGGACAAGCTGGAAAGCGCGCTTGATCGTCTAGGCGGCTTCATTGATGGCATCCCCGACAGCATCTTTCCAAATCACCTCTGGGAACAACGAGAGGAGCGCGAGCGCAAAAAGGAAGAGGAGCGACTGCAAAAGGCCGCGAAGGAAACAGTACCGTTTTTCCCGCCAACCAGTACCGAAAACGGGACCGTTCAGAAAACCGGCGATTCAATCGATAGCGACGGCCAACTGGGCCTGCCTGTCTGACATGAACAAGCCGCAAGCCACCGGCCAAGAGCAGCGGAGCAAGCGCAAGGCTGCCCGCGACCTTCGCACAGCCAACGAAGCAAAGGAAGCGCAGCGCGAATCGGCATCAAGGGCGCGTAGCAATCCGCGAGCAATGCCCGCCGCAACCGTGCCGCCCTACTGCTACCACCGGCCCGGCATGTCGGCAGAAGAGGCCACCGTAGAAGCGGTGAAGGCCCACCGCATCACCCTGGCTATCGAGGCGCTAGGGCTTCTCTGGCAATTGCGGCGCGTCGCATTGAACGACCGCACCCCGCCCCCCTCATTCATTCAAAAATCAAAGGAACAGTAATCATGCAAATACCACTCGCTACCAGCATCGAAACCCGCGACGGCTCGCTTTCCAAGGGCGCAAAGCTGGTGAATTGCTTCGTTGATCTGAAAGACGGCGCGTCTTTCGTGGTGAAGCGGCCCGGCCTGCGCAAGTCGGTTGCATCCGCAGCCGGCACAGGGCTTGGCATGGTGTCGTGGGAAGGGAACATGTACCACGCGGTCGGCTCGACCTTTTACCAGACAGACTATGCCAGCATTCCGGGCGGGGGACCATGCCCTCCTGCGGAGTGGCGCATAGAGAGTTACGGTGAAACGCCAGGGATTCAAGTTCAAGTCGGGCAATACATTTACCAGATGCAAATGTATGGCTTGGCAAGCGACGGCACGCAACTGTTTATGTACGGAAGCGAAGGATTGAAGAACTATTTTTGGACAAGCATCGACGGAAATACATGGAATCTAAAATCTGACGCGCCGGTCAGCGCGCAGTTTGGCGCAGGCGGAAGAATGATCTATTTCAAAGGTGCGCTCTGGCGTTCATTGGCTTACTACACGCACAGATCAATAGATGGTGGGGCCACTTGGTCGCTAGTTCAAGAAACCATTGATGGCTATAACGCTGGAATTTCAATAATGTCTGGTGGATTTGTGGCAGCAAACGAATCAACCATCTACAAAATCGGCAATACAAGACTGTATTCTTCTTCCGATGGGGTGAATTGGGTCACTGTCGGAGAAGCCCCCCAGATGTTCATGGGGGCGAACACGAATGCCATGAAAAACATGATTTGCCATGGCGGCAAAATTTACGTTTTACTAGACGGCTTCAACACTTTATCACCCGGTAACTTCGTTCTAGCCCATTCCGAAAACTTCGCCACTTGGTCTTATTCAATACTTGGGCCGGCAAAACCACAGCCGTTTATTGCATCGGGTGGAAACAATCTGTTCCTGATAACCGGGAGCAGTTACAACTACTCTTGGGGGAAGCTGTCAGTCCAAACCATTGACCCGTCTAACTTTTCGTTGTCTCCCGTGCTCGCATCGCGGGATGGCGAGTGGAATCAATCGGCATACACCACAGTCGCAACAAATGACGGCGTTATCACATTGTGCAGAAGGGGATTCGACAGTACCCGAGCGTACCTGGACAAAATCTATTACTTCAATCCAGTGTGTCACGCCACCCCACCATACTCCTACGCCTTCACCACGGCCACGCCAGGACTACCGCTTTCGTGGGTCGGGACTTCCCCCGGAGCCTACACCAAGAAGATGTTCATCAAGAACGAGGAAAAGGCGTGGACACTGACGCTCGGCACGCCTGGCGTTCTGACGCAGGTCACAGACCCGGATTACCCGGCGAGGACGGTTCCCGGCGCGGTCTATCTCGACGGCTATTTCTTCGTGATGGACAAGGACGGCACGGTTTATAACTGCGACCTTGAAAACCCGGATAGCTGGAACGCCTTGAACTACATCACCGCCGAGGCGGAATGGGACAAAGGCGTAGCCATCGCCAAGCATCAGAACTACGTCGTGGCCCTGAAGGATTGGACCTGCGAACTGTTCTACGACGCGGCCAACCCGACCGGCTCGCCACTCTCGAAGGTGTCGAACGCGACTGTTCAAATCGGCTGCGCACAGGGATATTCGGTGGTGCAGTTCCACGGTGGCTTGATCTTCATGTCGAAGACGCGGGAGCGGGGCCGTAGCGTCCATTTCTTCCCGCCGAACAGTATTGATCCGCAGGAAATCGCCTCTGCTTCGATTCAGCGGATTCTGAATGCGGCTGACCTAACCACTGTTCGCGCCTGGGGCGGAAAGCTCGGTGGACGAATCCTCTACGTGCTGAATCTGGTCACGGCCAACATTTCACTGGTCTATGACTTTACGTCGCAGACTTGGGCGCAATGGACCAGCGACAACGGAGGGACCGAGGGCTATTTCAAGTACGGTTTCTACGCCACGGACGGCAACCGGGATTTCCTGCTGCACGAAACGACAGGTGAAGTATTCACCCTGACGCCGGATGTCTATCAGGACGACGGAGCGGACATCAAGGTACTTTGCCGAACGAAGCGCATCGACACAGGCGGCACGAACAGAAAGACGATGAGAGCTTTAACCGTTGTGGGCGACGAATTGCAGACAGCGGTATCCGTCAGCTTGAGCGATGACGACTACCAGACGTTTTCGACGCCAAGGGATGTTTCCTTGAGCACTCTACCGCCGCGCCTCTTGCGCCTTGGTATGTTCCGCTCCCGTTCCTTTGATGTTCGGCACGTCGACAACACGCCTTTGCGCTTGGCTAGGCTTGATGCCGACATTGAGCAGGCGAGGTAATCGAGGCGATGGGCCGCACGAAAAAAACGGCTAGTGCGGGGGCGGTATCGGGCGAGGTTATGCCCCCTACCCCCCGCATCAACTTGGCAAGCCCCGAGTACATCCGCCAGGAAATGGCGCGTGTATATCGGGAGGCGCGGGGAAAGCTGATCGATACCAACGAGGCTAGCAAACTGATCTACATGCTGTCGCAGATTGCCAAGGCATACGAATTGAGCGTGATAGAGCAGCGCCTGTCTGACCTGGAAGCGACAACCCAAACACGGAGTTTGAAATGAATGCACTACTGAAGCGAATCGAGAAACTAGAGGAAGCAACCCGCCCCCCTCCAGCGGTCGAACCCCTGCGTATCATTCGGATGGTTGTTGCCCCAAACGGAGGGGTTACTGCTGCGCTATGCGGGGGGCGTCAGATTGAGCGCCGCGAAGTGGAGCAGGATGGGGATTTCAGGCTACGCGCCGCCAAGACCTTTAACCGCGCATACGCCGGGCCATGTGTCGAAGCCGTTGATGGTGACGAGGATATTTGATGGCCGCCCCACCCCTTAAGCTGCCTGACAAGTACCAGCATTTGCCGACCGTGCCCCGGCTTTGCATCCTTGCCCTGGAGCATTTCAACTATGACGCGAAGAAGGCGGCAGACCTTCTCGGCATCCCTGCCCGGTCGGTGGTGATGTACGCCGAGCAGGGGCGGGCAAAGATGGGGGCGTAATCAAGGTGGCCGCAATGGGGGCGGCATGTATCGACGTTGCCAGTCATATTCTCCGCCCCCTCCTTCTTTTTGATACCCTAGCCGTTTGAAATTCTGACCGCTTGCCAATGCAGCCACCCGCCACAGGGGGCATATTTGGGGGCACAATCAGAATCAAATCAGACTAAACAACGTAACCATAAGGTCTAGCGGGAATACTTCGACTCCTGCTCTCTCCGCCCCCCTATCCAACACAGTCCAAGCAAATCCGCAGAAGTCTCATACTGTTGAAATCGGGCTGGCCAAGCCGATTTGCCAATTCAGGCATAACCAACCAAGAAAACCCCGCCGTAGCGGGGTCTGAATGCATCAGGCGGCTTCCGCCCTTCGCAGCAGCGAATACAACTCATCCTTCAGCATCAGTTTTTCCTTTTTCAGCGCCTCAATTTCCAGCGGCGTCGCATGTTCAATGTACGCCTCCAGATTCTTGATCTTCTGGTCAAGCGCGTTATGCCGGTCAAACAGGTTCAGGAAGTGGCGGTCCGTTGTTTTCAGTTGGGTAATCAAATCACGATACTCAGGAAACATAGGCTAACTCTCATCGCTTAGGGTTATGGAACAGACGCTTCCACCCTAGCAGGCATTTGTCCCTGGTGTATTGCGCTGCGTCAACAGTTTGCTTCCTCCGCATTGTCCTGCGCTGCCGGCAGAAAGCTGGACAGCCGGAGCGGGGAGGGTAAACTCCTGCCTCCAACCTTTTTTCCTGCCCCCATGGCTCACCACCCCTTTCACGGCAGCGTTCCCGACGACCGGCTGTATTGCCCCCGCCACGACATGTGGGTGCAGTTACTCGGCAGCGGCGAAGCATTGATCGGGGTGACCAGCTTCGGCCTCTTCCTCGCCGGGGAAATCATCGCCTTCACGGCCAAGCCGAAAGGCGCCGAGGTCGGTAAAGGCAAGGGGCTCGGAACCGTGGAATGCCGCAAGACGGTGCTCGCCGTGCATGCCCCGGTTTCCTTCGCCTTGCTCGACAGCAACGAGGCAGCGGAGGAGCGTCCCGCCCTGGTGAACCAGCAGCCCTACGGTGCCGGCTGGATGGTACGTGTCCGGCCCACTGACTGGGCGGCCGAAAAAGCTGGCCTGCTCGATGCTGCTGCCTACCGCCGGCATATCCTCAAGATCGAACCGGAGGCACGTTTTGACTGACCGACTGGCCATTCTGATCGCCTCGGCCGGTGCCGAACGGCCCGCGTTGAGCGCCACGCCGCTGGTACATGCACTGGCTGCCCATGCGCTGGATGCCGAAGTCGAAATCCACTTTGCCGGCCCGGCAGTGCGCCTGCTCGTCGCAGGGATGGCCGACACCCTTTACGCCACGCCGAGCCGGGAAAAATCGATCGGGGACTTTCTGCGCGAGGTGATCGCCTGCGACATCCCGCTCTACGCCTGCAGCATGGCCCGGGCTGGCTGGATCGGCGCCGATGAAACGCTGATCCCGCAAGCCCGTGCCGCGGGTGCCACCGCCTTCGTCGCCCGGACGCTCGACCCGGCCTGGCGCTGCCTCGTCTATTGATGCGCCCTCCCGGCATTACCGGTGTCGTGCTGGCCGGCGGCTTGGGTCGGCGCATGGGCGGCGTTGACAAGGGACTGGAGATCTTGCACGGCCGACCGATGGCAGCCTGGGTCGCCGAACGCCTGGCGCCGCAGGTGGATGAACTGCTGATCAACGCCAACCAGAATACCGAGCACTACGCCGCACTCGGCCACCGGGTCATTGCCGACCGAATTCCCGGATTCGCCGGGCCACTGGCCGGCCTGCATGCCGCCCTGTCCGCTGCCAGTCACCCCTGGGTCGCCACCGCCCCGTGTGATTCGCCTTTCCTGCCTACCGATCTGGTCGCCCGCCTGCGCGAAGCACTCATCACCGGCGCTGCCGACCTCGCGGTTGCCCGCACCTTTGATCAAGCACACCCGGTTTTCTGCCTGTGCAAGCGGGATCTCCTGCCGCACCTCACCGCCTACCTGGCCAGCGGCGAACGCAAGTTCGACCGCTGGTACGCCACCTTGCAGGCGGTTGAAGTCGCTTTCGACGACGAAGCCACCGCCTTCGAAAACATCAACACCCGCGACGAATTGCATCGCGTCGCCGCCGCTCCGGCAAACCCAGGGCGCTAGCCTGCCACCACCCCAAGCTGTCCGGGCTTTGTCCGTTTCACCCGGCTCCCGCCTTGTGGAAATCCCGTATTGCGCTGCAGCAGGCAAGACCTAAACTTCGCGCGCAGGATCAAAAAAACACATCAAAGGTGAACAGCAATGAACGTCAAGGTGCACTATCGCATCACGCAAGACCGCGCCGGCATTCCGCAGGACTTTGCCGGCGCTCGTCGCTTCGTAGCCAGTGAAGAGCAGGCCATCGAGGATATCGCCCGTCGGCAGTTGGCGGCGGATTACCAGATTCCGCCAAGCGCCGTCGAAATCTCCCGCATCGATGCCTGAACAGGCCGAACCTTCCGTGCTGCGCCGCACCATCCCGGCGTGGCACGGTGCCGCATTGCGCGGCCCTCCCCATCACCTGCCCATCCCGCCTTGCGCCCCATCGCAGGGCGAGCTACCTTTTTTGAGCAATGCCCCCCGGCAACAAGGGGCGCCTTGCCTCGTCCATTGTCACCGGCCATATCCCGGGCATAGCAACGGGAAAAAGCCGTCTGCTCCCCCCACCCACGCCCAGTTCCTGCCGCCGGAAGGCGGGCCGGACACTCAGCGGCCCGGCTGTTTTACGGGATAATCCGCATTTCCGCGTGCCTGAAGTTTGCGGACAATGGGCCGTTCGCCAACCTGTCCGCAGGACGACGCGAGAAATCACACCCAACAAGGAAAATCATGCACCGTCTCTTGCCTGCACTGTTCCTGTCACTGCCCGCTGCAGCCATGGCGGCCGACCGGTTGCCCACGGTCGCCGGAATCCCGATCGATTTCATCCTCTTCGGGCTGACCCTGCTCGGCGTCGCCCTCTTCCACCACGCCACACTCTATGTGGCGCTCACCGGACTGGCGACGATCAGCCTGTACAAGATCCTGTTCACCGGCTTCAAGACTGGCGCCGGCATGGCAGGTTTCATCGGCCACCTGGGCCACGAATGGGTCACCATCGCCAACCTGTTCTGCCTGCTCACCGGCTTCGCCCTGCTTGCCCGGCATTTCGAAAAAAGCCACGTCCCGGTCGTGCTGCCCAAATATCTGCCGAACGACTGGAAAGGCGGTTTCCTGATGCTGGTGATGGTCTTCGTGCTCTCCAGCTTCCTCGACAACATCGCCGCAGCGCTGATCGGCGGCGCGATGGCACATCAGTTGTTCAAGGGCAAGGTGCACATCGGCTACCTGGCGGCCATCGTCGCCGCCTCCAATGCCGGCGGTTCCGGCTCCGTGGTCGGCGACACGACCACAACCATGATGTGGATCGACGGCATCAGCCCGATCGTCGTCCTCGATGCCTACATCGCGGCGGTCGTTGCGCTGCTCATCGTGGCCTATTTTGCCGCCAAGCAGCAGCACGCCTACTCGCCGATCCTCAAGCACTCGCACGAGCGCACACACATCGACTGGGGCCGCCTGTTCATCGTCGGCCTGATGCTGGTTTTCGCAGTCGGCACCAATGTCACGGTCAATGTGAATTTCCCGCAACTCGCCGACCATTTCCCCTTCATCGGCGTCGCTGTCTGGCTGGCGCTCGTCGTCACAGCCGGCGTCCGCCGCCACGACTGGGAACTGCTGCCGGATGCCGTCAAGGGCTCGGTTTTCCTGCTCTCCCTCGTCCTCTGTGCCTCGATGATGCCGGTCGACCAGTTGCCACCCGCATCCTGGCTGTCGGCGCTCACCCTGGGCTTCATCTCCTCCGTCTTCGACAACATTCCGCTGACGGCCCTCGCGCTCCGCCAGGGGGGCTACGACTGGGGCGTTCTCGCCTACGCCGTCGGCTTTGGCGGATCGATGCTGTGGTTCGGCTCATCGGCCGGTGTCGCGATCTCCAACATGTACCCGGAAGCCCGCTCGGCCGTGCAATGGGTCAGGAAGGGCTGGCATGTGCCGGTCGCCTACGTCGCTGGCTTCTTCGTGCTGCTTGCCGTGCTCGGCTGGCATCCCGATGAAGGCCACAAGAACGTCGGCGCCCCCGCCAGTGCCACCGTCCCGGCTACACACTGACCCCCCCGAGGACGAGCCCGGATCGCCGGGCTCGGAACACCCGTTTGCTGATTTGAAAGGAAGTGTAAGGCGGCGCGATATTTGACACAGATTTGCGCGATATTTGACACGGCAACTAATGCAAAAACCGGGCGTTAAATATCGATAACGACGACCGTTAATGAGGGGGCCGGCCCTTCGATGACTCCACCCCGAATATAGACCCGCCCCCCGACGCTTCCTGACCCCCGCACGCTTTGAACTGAACCATCCGGAAGGGTGACGGTAACGCGCCCACTATCGACGGCGGTGACCGTGCCAACTTGAACGCGATCGCTGAAGAAGAGCGAGCGAAGGCTACTGTAGAGGTTAAATGACATGGCTTTCGAGCGTGATGAATTGACGTGCCTTCGGGAAGTCGCAATCAACCTCGACCGCCCTGGTCATGCCCAGGTGGGTTCTACCGGATTCGGAATAGCGCATCAGCTTTCCAGGAACAATGATGCCGGTTTCAGGAAGGATTGGCAGGCTTAAAGTTATCAATTTTTGCCTTCCCGTATTTCCAAGAATCGCTGTTCCGCGCTGACGGGCAGCATCCGCATGAGTTATCAGGGGGTCGCACACCATCGGCGCGGCCTTGTCACCGGCCGTTCCAGACCGGGTGACGTGACCAAGAATGCCGTCAGTCTGTCCGGCAATGAATACCGTGTTGTAGTCGGGCTTATCTGACCACTCAACCCCTTCAACCGTAACGACACTCTCCGGTAGATCGATGTCAGGGGTGGCCGATGGCCAATTCCAGGGCGCCACCTCGTAACGCGGCAGTATGATCAACGTCTGGTCGCTGCGATGAGCCTGAATGTATGCACCGGCTGCTCCGGCAATAGCCTGGCAGGCAGACATGGCCGATCCGGTATGTTGCCAGGCCCCGGCCGGCACGAGCCAGTCGGTTATTCGCCAATCAAGAGACCAGCCCAGGGAGACCCCGTTTTCTGTCAGCGCAGCCTCCATGAGTTGCTGCGCAGTCATGGCCACGCCGTTGCTACGGCTGGCCACAGTCGCATACGGGCTATCCAGCCAAGCAGCACGACCTCGACCGGAAATCGCCAGAGACGACTTGCCAAAACTACGGCTACGGCCAATCTTCTCTACGGCCAGCCTGAATGATGTGCCATTGACCGTTGCCAGCAGCTCGACACGACTGTTCGCGTCATCGGTTTGCAACAGTGACAGATAGCCAGCTGGCACCGTAGCCGACCATCCCCAGCACCAGGAGTCGACGTCGATTGAAAGGTTCAGTCGATCGGCCGGGATGGGCTGACCGGTATCGGCCAGTGCCAATGTGACAGTGTTGCTCTGCATGTAGATTCTCCGCACAGGGACGACAATGGTGGCCACTGGACCACCGCTGGCTTTACAGCGAAAAAGCAGATCGAGCGAAGCAGGCATTCTGTCGGAAAACAACAACCCCACCCGATCGCCGCGAGCTGGCTGGTAACAGGGGTCACTCGGCGGTATTACCGTGCCAGGTATGTTTGGCGAGACGCCCGCTTGCGGGGGGCGTGCTCCCCCCCAAATAAATATCCGAATGCGGTCGGTGCGCTTCGCCGGGGAGTACGCGAAAGCGGCGTATCGGGATTTCCCCTTGGCGTTTTCTGTGCCGGATCGGACAACCGGCCTTTGAGCCATACCGAGCACCTTCCAACGACCGTCGGTTGTGCCGCCCACACGATCTGCATTTTGAAAAATGGAAGACAGCGCAGTACGACGCCCGTGGTTCAGGTCACCGAACGGTGACGTGGAGAACTCCGGTCTTTGCGTAGCGCCGCCCCATAAAGACCTCGGGGCGCACGCCATGCCCGGCATATCCCCCCACGGCATTTCGTTGGATGTAGCCATCGGCGCCGCGGGAGTAACCGCCTGAACAACATCGGCCTGCTGCGTTGGTTTTCGTTCGAAGCGGTCAACTACCGCCGATACAACGCGGGTGCCGTCCTGCCACCCTCCGGCGGTGCGCAATCCGGGTGCCCGGTTGACCGCCATATCAACGTCGGCCGAGACAGTCGCGGCAACGTTCGCAGGCAGCACAGCCGTTATCGTCAGGTCGACATACCCCCCCTCGGCGCCGGGTATGAGGCCGAACTGAAGATCGAGCGACGCGGGCTGCGTTGCGAGAAAGCGAAGATCAGTAGCAGGCAATGTTGGCGCTCAGACGAACGAAGCTCCCGGCGTACAGACGGATGGCCGGCAAGGGGAGATCGGGCACCGGATCGTCGGTGACAAGGCCGGTCGTGAAGTCGGCCACCCAGGCGCCCGTTCCGTTTTCTGCGATCGCTTTTGCGACCTCAGCCGTCTGGGCGACCTGGGCGTACTCGGTCAGCCAAAGGGTAATTCCGTTTTCGGTGGTGACGCCCGCCGGGTACCGGAGTGTGACGATCACAATATCGTTACCAAGCGCGTCAACCAACCGGATGCGCCCCGCTGTACCTGCCGAGTCGAAGCGATCCAACAGTGATTGGCGCGCGGCTTCCCGTGTCGCGGGGGCTGGTGTCACATCGATTCTCCGAGGATGTTGTCGGCGACTACGGCGTTGTAACTGCCCGTGTAGTCGTGCGACACGACCAGCCACGGTCCCTGGCGGACATATTCAAACCGGTACGCACCGGTTACCGGGTCGGACCACGCTTCGCGCACCAAGCGCCCGCTCTGCAGGCAGAACAGGCGGACCTTGCGCTTAACCGGGATGTCGGGTGTTGCGTCAATGGCGACTGTGCCTTGGACCTTGAACGTGCCTCCGTCTTGGGTATCCTTGACCGTTGTTGCCACCCCGGCAAGGCGCCCCCCGAGCGGCGGGCCGATAAGCCCGGAAACCGAGTGGCTTATGTGGGGTGCGACGAATCTAACATCCATCACCAAGGCCCCGTGATGTCAATGAAAAGGCGCCCCTCGGTCCCCTGAATGCCTGTGGCCGTAGCCATCAACTTCCGGCCAGGGAGGGCCGCAATATCAGTAACCACATCCCCGTCAGACATGGGTAGGGCCTGTGGGGTGGCGTACGTGCCGGGTATCGACAACGCCCGCATGACATTTGCCGTATGCTCCCGTAGCAGGATATGGCTGAGTATCAACCCGTTATTGGCAAGCGATGGGTAGGCCGGGTTTCCAGAGGCCCCGCTTGGGCTCACTCCACCGAATCCGGTGCCAAGTTGGACGGAAGTACCGAGTTGGTTGTATGACCTGGGGGCGTACGCATTAACCACAGGGAAATTGTTGGTGCCGATTGCTGAATATCCGACGCTTATGTTGTAACTCCAATCTCCAGAAATAAGGCATTGATACGCATCCCCCGGCTTCTCGCTTACGAAATCGCCGAAGGGGTAATGTCGAGTTGTATGAGCGCCGTTATCTACGCGCGGGAAAAAGTCGAATTTTTTCGATGTCCCGAAAAGTTTCCACAACCGCGCTGTTGTACCGGTCTGCGCGGATTTCGCCCAATACAACCCTCCCGACATTTGCGAAGACGTCGGAAAAGGGCCGGTTCCCGTGTCGACATCGGTCATGGTCTCATACCCCACAACGCGACCGCTGGTCGTGCCCGTATCATCAACGCGCAGATACATCCCGGTCGATGTCGGATCGTTGCTGCGATAGACAGCTTTGTTCGTTCCCGAATAGACCTTGCTCCAACCGAGCGGGGCGGCCTTGGCAGTAAGCGTCCCTGTACCGACAGTGTTCGGAACACCAGTTGCAACCGCATTGAACGTGTTGGAGGTTGTAGTGGTCACCGTCCACTCGCCGGTTAGATCAGTTTCGTTGGCCGTCGTGGCGATGACCTGATCCGGGACGAAGCCGTGCCCTGCTTTTGTGCCGGTAAGAACCCCGTTCACGACAACGAGACTGTCCAGAGTTAGCAGGTTGTACCCGTTGACCAGGCACGTATCCAGAACAGCGATCAGGCTTCCCGCCGTTCCGGAGAGGACCGGTGCGCCCGCGTGGGATGAAAGAAAGTGTTTTACCGGTTTGATGGCCATGGCTGCTTTCCTTTATGCGTCAATGTCGCCGCGGATACCGAGGGCGAAGCTGTCATTTGAAACTGTCGGGTTACCCTGCAGCACCGTACGGGCGACACTGACCGGGTAGTTGGCCGCCGTGGTGTTGAACCGCAGGACGTTACCGGCAGACCAGCCGGCGCCCCAACCCAGCGCCTTCAGCGTGAAGTACGGCGTGCCGGTGGCGGGGTTGATCGGGGCGATGTCGGAGGTGATCGAAACGCCCGTGAGAATCTGGCCGACGTTTTCACCAACCACATTCACTGTGGTGGTGTTGGTGAACACAATGTTCCAACGCTCCTGAATACAACCGCGATTCGATACTTCGACCGGGTACTGCGCCTTGTTGTACGTCCCGGTGGCCGCGCTGCCTTGAAGCGTGTCGTACCAGCCGATCCAGGTCTGCTGGTCGAAGAACACCGATACGCGGGCCTTCAGGTCGCCGATGATCAGGGCGCTGGACACGAAACTGCCGAGGGGGAAGTCGTGCGTCAGCGGCCGGGTGAGGCGCAGTTCGCCGTTGATCTGGACATCCGACACCAGGGCCATGTCCTCGATGCGGTGTTCGACCTTCACGGGCTGCGAGTAGCCTGTCACGTTGTTGAACGTGACCGTACCGGCGTCGAGGTCGTGCGTGTAGCCGGAGGTGATGGTCGCGCCGTTGCTACCGATCACCCGAACCTTCGCCAACCGCACGCGACCACAATCGACGGTCTGACCGTTGCTTACCGTAGCGGGGGCGGTCGTTTGTGTGTTGTGCACCACGACGACATCGCCGGGGCGGTAGATCGGCACACGGCCGTCGGCCGGGAGGCGAACCGGGTCGAGGCCAAGAATATCGGCAGAGAGCGGCAGGCTGGATGTTGCGACGGCGTTGTACCTGGCCGTTTCGGGCAGGATCAGTACGGGCTTGAAAATCTGACCGGCGACGACGTTCGCCGCGTCGTACCACCATTCACCCTCGTTGCCTGCAGCGGGGACCATGCTCCCGAAGCGGACGGTAGCGACACCGGTGCTGGTATCCACATGGCCGTCGACGTAGGTTGCCGTCAGATCACCGGCAGAATTGGCCGATGCCGACAGCAAGGCACTGTTGTCGGCACGAACAGCGCTGACGTAGAGGGAAGATTGCTGCAACGGTGCGCCCGCCGTGCGGAACGACATCTGATAGTCGACCCAGGCACCGAGGCGGGTCAAGGCGGCGACAGTAGCCGTTGGGTTGCTCAAACCACCTGGGTAACTGGTCAGGGTAACACGGCCAGTCAGGTAGTTGACGGTACCTGCTGCAGTGCCTGCGTTAGTCGTTGTGGAGGGGTCACGAACGATTGAGCCATTTCGGTCGACGTAGCGACTACCTCCGAGCTTGAAATACAGGCTTCCTGGGACGAGCGAATTCGCAACCGTGGGGAGCAGGTCAAACACCAACGGTTCAAGCGCGATGTTGTACGTTTGCACCCCGCCGTCGGTGTCGCCCGCTTGACGGTACGAAACGTTGATATTCCCGGCGGCGACTTCGGTGGTGGTCGTGCTCGACGTGGTTCTTGACGAATAGAACAGTCCGCTCATCGTTCCCGAAGTAGTTGTCACCTGGGCTGACAGGCCGAGATTCACCGCTCCGGTGGCGTAGTTGATGCTGCCGCCGATACCGGCCGTGCTGGTGACCGATACGCCGGAGTAGTTGTACACGCCGTTGTAACCGCCGCCGGCGGAACTCCCGGTAGCGACAGGCTTAACAGAGCGTAAAACGAGGGCCCCCGCACCGTTGTCGCCGATCAGATAGTTGTTGCCCTTCGAGTCGCTGACTGCGATAGACAAGGTACCGGGTTTCACCGCGTGAGCCAGCGTGAAGTTGTTAACTGCCCCGGTGGCGGCAATCACCTCAGAGGTCGTCAAGCCTTGTGAGTAGCTAACCTCCAGCGACGAACCCGAGTCGGGCAGCAAGGACGGCCGGAGAGACACCTTTCCATTCGCGTAATCCACGTACCCCGTACCGAATCCACCAGCGAATCCGCCGGCGGAATCGTCGGTGACGGTGCGAATGACAGCGGCCGCCCGGTATTTGATGGTCAGGCTGCCTGGGGTGACTGCGCCGCCCGGCAGCGTGAATTCAATCGCCGGTGTAGAAAAAACGGAGGAGCCGACCTCTGCCTGCAGGTTCTCCGTCGACCCCCAGGAATACACAATACGGGTGTCGGCATCCGGCAGCGCGCCAAGTGTGACCACAACGCCTCCCGTTGCGTAGTCGACGTTGCCGCTACCGGTGCCGCCCTCGCCAATCAGATTGCCGCTGCCGTTGTCGGTCAGCGTGTACCACTTGTCCTGCGCGCGATAGGACACTTCGACAGACCCTGGCGCAGGCGTCGGAGAGAGGGTCTTGACGTAGGTGTAGCCTCGGTTGTTGATCGTGATTTCCGTCGACGTTGATCGACCCGCGGCGGCAATCGCGGCGGCCACCCCGGCGGAGAACGACACTGCGCCCGACACGCCGGCGGACGCCGTCGTCAAGGTAATGGCCCCCGATGCGTAATCGACCGTACCGGCGTAGTCCGACATGGCGGGAATGTTCCCTTGCCCGTCATCGGAGAGCGTAACCCCTCCGATATTGAGCGTCACGGTGCCTTTGGCGACCGGGTGCCCGACGTAGATAGTCGACACCATACCTGCGGCGGATAGATTAACGTACGAGGTGCCTGTGGTTACCTCTGCGCCAGGGATAGGGACGATGATGGAGCGATCACCAACACAGCGCGCATCGACAATCGGCGTTTCAGCCAGGGCCGACGGGACCAACTGGGTGTAGACAGAGGGCACCTTGACCGTCAACGCACCAAGCGCTGCAGCGGTCTTCAGCGGCTTGACCCCGAAGTAGCTGGCCGCGTCGGCGGCGATGGTCGTATGGATGCGCGTCGGCGGGGCGAACCAGCTGGCCGTCCAACGCTCCATCGTCGCAGCCAAAAAATTGAAACGTAGGGCGTCGGACAATTCGACGGTAATGATGTCCCGGTAGAAGGTGCCATTCGTATCGTCGAAGGCCACGCCCGTATCGCGCGACACGACGCGCGTCACACGAACATACTGATACTCGTTCGGATTGCTGGCGTTCCGCAGCATCAACACATCGTCGACGCCTGGGGTCGGTGCCGAAGGGAGGCAGTGCATCTGCAGGGCGCGCTGACCGGCGAGGTGGTTGCCGTAGAGCATCCAGCGCCCCTCGGCCGATGCGGAGATGTAGCTCTCCAGCTTGTTCTGCATCGCCGTTCTTTGGTCAAACCAGTTGCGCGTCGAAAACAGGGCCACCGACACTTTCGGGTCCGCCGGTGGCGTAGCGACAATCACATGCGCGCCGTAATAGGTATCGGTGTTGTCGGTCACGACGGCCGGGAAGACCTTGCGGAGCGAGATGCGGCCGTAGGTGCGGTCCAGTTCGGAAATATCGGCAAACATGTTGTTCGACATGCCATCGAGGACAGCGGACGAGGTTGCCATGCCGCCCCCTTCGTCGACGTCGTCCATGACTTCGGACTTCAGCAGTTGAATGTCGCCATCGAGAATGGCCATATCAGATCTCCATCAAACGGAGGGTTACGAGATACCAATCGCCAGCCTGACCGGGTAAGGGATCAGCCACGAACTGGACGGGACGCGCCTCGATCGGCGCACCGTCGTGGCGGCGAAACACCACGGCATAGGTGACGCCGCGTAGCGAAAGACTCAGCGTCAGCGCGGGGTTTGCCTCCCACGCCTGCAATTGAGCGAGCGTGGCACGCGGCATCCAGGCCGCGTTGTCGTCCGGCGGCTCCAACGTGATCGGCCGGCCACCGATCCGGGTACCGACATCGATGATCAAGGCACCGGTCACGCTGCGCTCTACCGTCTGCTCGGTTGCGAACCACGCGAATTCATCGGACCAGAACAGGTCGGGATCAAGCGTTAGCGTCGTACCGCCGGCTGACAGGGTAATAACGGGTTGGCTCATCGAATGGCCCTCATGCCAGCCGCTTCCAGCGTGCGAATGAATTCCATCGCGTCACGCTGCGAAGGTGCGTACAGGGTAGATTTCTTGTCGCCGGCGCCCAGCTCCAGACGAATGGTTTGCTGTTGCGCCTCGCGGCCTGCGGCAGCGATGCTTTCCCTGATGGCATCAAGAGCGATACCGCTGTTCTGGCCGAAGTTGCGGTTGCTGAGCTGGGCGAGATTCTTTTCGACGATATCGCTGACCGAGTTGCCGAGGTCGACGGCCTGGCCGGTGGCCAGCTCGTGGCGGGCCAAAGCGATTGCTTCCTCGGCGGCAGCCTTGGTCGACGCGGCGATCAGGCGGTTATTGTCTTCAGTCGAACGCACCGACCCGGACCCCGCAACCATCTTGCGATTGAGCAACTCACCGAAATACTTTTCAGCAGCCTTGGCCTCCTCGACCGTGGCGCCCGACTTATAGAGCATGGAGCGGGAAGAGATGCCGGCATTTGCCCGAGGCCCATTGTCGAGCGCCGAAGTTTGGTCGAAGGCGGGGTTATCTACTGGACTCATATCGGAACGAGCAGCGCCGCCTGGCTGAGCGACCCCCGCTTGAGCACTGCGGAGCCGTCCGGCGGCATCGGCCGCCCTGTCCATGCTGTTGGCCATGCTATCGAAGCCGCCGCTGGCCGATCCGGCCGCATTCCCCGCATACAGGGTAATGTCGGCCAGCTCACGCATGCGCTGGGCCGTCTCCTGGGCGATCCTGGCCTCAACTTTCTTGACGTTGGCCGAGGCCTCTTGCGCCTTCAGCTCAGCCTCCTTGGCCGGCGTCAATTGCCCGGAAGCGATCAATTCCTCGCGCTTGGCGGAGACCGTCAGCAAGATGGCCTCTGCCTCGGCTGCCTTGGCCTTGGCCGTCAGTTCGGCCAGCTTGATCTCCAACCGCTTCATTTCCATCAGCGCCTGGGCGGCGCCGTATTCGTCACCCCGGGCGCGGGCAACCTCGTAAATGGTGCGCTGCTGCTCGATGGCAAGTCGGATGCCAGCCTGCTCGACCCCGAGCTGGGCCTGCTTGACCGACAGGTTCTGCTGAATTTTTGCCGTCTGGTCAGCCAGGGCATCCTTGTACAGCGCGGCGGTACGAGCCAGTTCAAGCTGCGCGGTCTTCAGGCTTTCCCCCACCTCAGCACCGCTAGTCTGAGCGGCCTTCAGTACATCAACGGCAACGGCAGCCTGTTCGTACGCGGTTTTCAGTTCGCCGACACGGGCGCTATTGTCGGCGCGGGCATTGGCTTCGACCTGGGCGGCGGCAGCAGCCACCTTGGAGGCATCGGCATTGGCAATGGCAGCCCTCGCTTCTTCGGTCTTCGCTTCAGCAGCCCTTCTCGCCTCCTCGATCGCCTTGACCTTCTCTTCGGAAACATTCTGTTGGGCGTTGATTTCACCCTGGAGGGCGACGACCTTGGCCTGCAGCGCCAAGGCCTCGTTATCGAGCGCCCGGGCTACAGCCTCGGCGCCCTGGGCGGCACGACTGGCCGCTTCTTCCTTGGCCAGCATGATCTGATTGTCGTTGCCGGAGAGCTGCGCCAGCTTGAGCAACACGGCCGCCTGCTCGTCGTTTGCCTTGGCGGTCTTTTTGGCCTGCTCGGCATAATCGGCGGCCAGCTGGGCGGCCTGGCTATAGGCCGAATTCAGCTTGTCCCAACCCGGCCCGGCCAGGGCTGCTTTCTCGCCAGCCTGGCTGGTCGCATCGCCAGCCTTCTGCATGCTGTCGCCCAAGCCCAGTGCGCGATTGCTCATGGCGGCCAGGCGTTCGTTGGTCTGCCCAACACGGCTACCGATCTCGGACAAGGCATCGGCCAGGCCAGTGAAGTTACGGGAGGCAAAGGCAGCCACCACCACACCAACCGCCTCGGCCATGCCAACCAGCCCGTTGATGACCACGCCAATCGTCGAGGCCAGAACAACCAGGGCGCCATTGATGCTGCCGGCCACCACACCGAGAATCTTCAGGCCGCCGCCCTCGCCGATCGCAGCAAGCAGATCGGTCCAGGTGTTCTTCATGCGGGCGATGGCGTTGGACAAGCCCTGCACCTCACCCTGGCCAGCGCCGAAAGAGCGCTCGACCTCGGCAGCAAAGCGCGGCAGGAAGTCTTCGGCCAATACACCGCCCGTTTCCATCAGCTTGCCCAATTCGCTGGTCGTCAAACCCGTGGCACGCGCGGCCATTTGCAACGCGCCAGGCAAGACGTCGCCAAGCTGGCCTTTCAGCTCCTCAGCATTGACCGTGCCCTTCGACATCATCTGGCCGATGGCGACGAAGGCGCGTTCGGTATCGGCCGACGAGAGGCCGAGTTGCGCCATGGCGCCGCCGATCTGGGTGAAGATATCGCGCGTCGCCTGTCCTTCCAGCGACGTGCCTTTGGCCGCCGCTGCCAGCTTGACGAAGCCGTTGGAGGCCGAAACCAGATCGATACCCAGGCGCTGCGCCGTGTCCTTCAGGAAGACAAGGTCAGACGCCGTCTTGCCGGCATCACCATTCACCGCATTGAGCGATTTCTGCAGCTTGTCGGCGGCCAGGTTGGCCTGCAGGAATTTTTCGCTGACGCTGCCAATCCCCAGCGCGGCCAGCACGCCGTTGAGCGATGAAAAGGCGCCACTCAGGCCGCCAATACCGCTCTTGGTCGATTCGACCGGCAGGCCATCCAGCTCAGCCCGCAGCTTGGCAAGTTGCTCCTGGCCAGCTGCAAATGCCCGATTGAATTCATCGCCCGACAACTTGCTGTTGCTGGCCAGCCGCATCAACGCCTGGTCGATCGCCAGCATATCGGCCTTGATCTGGGAGGCAGAGCGAATACCCAGCGTGGCGAAGGCATCGTTCAGCGTCTTCGTGCCACCAGCGGCCTGGCGGCCCTGCTTATCGACCGCCTCCATGCCCTGTACGGTTTTCTGGAGGGCCTTTTCCGCGCCGGCGGCATCGCCGTCGATTCGGATTTTTGCGGTGAGGTCGTTGTTGCCGGTGGCCATCTGGGCTGCCCTGAGTGTCGGTACAGCCGAGGTTACGCGCGCGTGAAGCAATAGCTCGGGGGGATGCGCTTCGGCGCTATGAGCAGGAGGAGATCAAATAAAAGCCCCGACCAGGCAATCCTGATCGGGGCTGTGAGCGCGCCGGGATGTTCTCCGGCTTTCGGGCGGGGGGCTATGCGTTATGCGTCGTGCAGATCCACGGTCATCGGCTCGGTCTTCCCGGCCGGTGTCTTCATGCGACCCTTCATGGTGATCTTGCCGAAGCCGTCGGCCAGGAAGTCGAAAGCGCCATCCGGCGACAGCACCACCTCATGCAAGGTGGCGATCACCGGCAGGTTGTCGGCGAAGTTGACGCCGTCGAGCACGAACTCGGCGCGTACCTGGGCCTGGGTGGCGGCACGGACGCGCGTACCGGAGATGGCGTTGTAGGTACCGCTGACCTCGATGGTCTGCCCTTCGGTGATGGCACCGCCCGGCAGCGCCTTGACCATGCCGAGACGGTAGTTCACCTCGTAGTCGGTACCCAGCACATAGGTTGGCGTGCCGGTCGAATGCTTGACGGCAAACCCCGCCGTGGCGAAATTCTGCTTGGAGAGCGACACCCAGACACCGAGCTTGGCCACGATCGGCTCATCGGTGATCGTACCGCTACCCTGGTTGATGACCTGTTGGTCGCCAAGGAGTGCCAGGGTGATGCCGTCCTTGTCCATTTCGGACAGTTCGACGGTGACGTCGGCCGGCTTCTGGATGGCGACCGATTCGATCACCTGGCCGTAGGTGCTGCGGCCCTTGGAGGTCTGTTCCTTGAGTTCGGTATTCGGCTTGACTTCCAGCTTGCCGCATTCGAACGGCCCCTTGCGGCCAACGAGCTGACCGGTGGCGTTGTCGTAGCGGTTGATGTACAAGTCGCCGGCGCCCAGGAATGCACGAGATGCCATGAGATTCTCCTCAGTGTGGCGTTAAATTCAGGCGGCCTTGACGACCTGGCGGGTCGTAAAAGCCAGTGGAAAAAGCAATTGCCCGGCTGCAAAATCGGAACGCGGGCCGGGGGCCAGCTCCAAGGGCGTGAAACCGGGCCCCGGCAACCACCCCAGCAGGTGGCTCAATACCGACTGCAAAAGCGGTGCGGCGGCTGCCCGGGCCGGCGATCCATCGCCAGCCTTGGCGCCGTGCTTCACGGAGAGCACCACCAGCCAGCGCGTTTCGATGTTCGACGCCTTGCCGCGCGGGGTGTTCTCCAGGACGCGGTAGCCATCGAAGATCACGTACAACCGCGGCGATGGCTTGCTGGCCGACTCGGCAGACATCAGGTCAGGCAGGCCATCGACCCCCTTGAAGCCGGGCAGCACTTCGAGGTGAGCGGTGAGCAGCGGCTCAAGCGACAGCATCAGTACCCCGCCAGCTCATCAGCGTTAAAAACCCGCCCCGGCGACTTGAAGCTAACGCCAATACCGGAAGGCGACTTGTCCAATACCGCGGCACCGTCGATGACCAACACCCCGTCCGCCGCCCGCTTCAGATCGCGAACCGCGTCCTCGTAGCGCTTGCGCACCTCGTCGGGCGGGGTATCGCACAGGCGATAGATGGCGATGTCGCAAGCCAGGCGTACCAGGATCGGCGGCGTACTGACCAACGGTAGCTGGTAGCGCGCCGCCAGGTAGGCATCGATCTCCGCCTCGGCATCGGCCAGCGCGCGGGCGACCACAGCGGCATCGATGACGCTGCCGTTGATGCGGTCGCTGCGCTGCGCCAGTTCCTCGGCGCCGAAGCGGTTTTCGAGATCGGCCTGGGTAGCGTACATGGCTTACTCGGTCGGCTTGGGCTCGATGGCGGCCACCTGCGCCAGGCCGGCGGCGATCAGCGCCTCGATGTCGTCCGGCAGGGCCATGAACAGCTCCCCCGGCTTGGCTGACTGGCCGTCGTGCTTGATCGGCTCGACGGCCACCATGACGACCTTTTCAGCCTCGGTCGCTGCGGCTTTCTTGGGCGTTGCCATTACGCCACCGCTGCCGAGATCAGGTAGCCAGCCGTGGCACCGGCGATGACCGGCGCCACTTCATCGGTCACCGGGTAGACCCAGCTTTTCGCGTTGCGGTCCTGGTAGGCCTGCTCAACGACCGGGTAGCCGCCGAGCTGGTAGGTATAGCCGTAGGTCGGCTTGCCCATGTCGGCCGTGGACCCGATCTCGGTGTAGGCGATGACCACGAACTTGCCCCAGACATCGGCCAGGGTACCATCGTCCTTCTCGTAGAGCGCATCGCCGACCGCCACGCGCTGCACACCGAACAGGGCGGCGAGGAGCTCCGGCGTAGCCGCATCGCGGCCGGTGTACTTGATACGGTCGATCACCTTCGGGTGATACTGCAGGTAGCTCCACACCGAGGCGCCAATGACCACGGTGTTCGGCCGCTTGCCGATCTGGGCGCGCACGGCATCGATGCCGACCTTGACATCCTTGATTGGGTCAGAGACGGTGCCGTAGTCGCTCCACTGGCTGGTGCCGGACAGGGTAGTCTTGTTGCTGGCCGCGTAGTTGGCCGCGTTGGTGGCCAGGTCGGCCTGGGCCTTCTCCAAACGCAGGCCGATGATGTCCTGCGTCTTGCGCACGGCATTGGTGCCCAGATCGATACCCGGTACGCGGTTGGCCTCCTCCATCAGCTCGAAGGGAACGACGCCTTCCAGGGCGTGCTGCTCCAGCGCGTAGCTGCCGGCCGAATAGCCGAACTGTACGCGCTTGGTGTTGCTGCCCGGCGTGCGGCCAGTGCTGTAGAGGCGGAAGTCCTCGCGGCCGAAGGAAAGAATCTTTCCGCCGCGCTGCTGCACCGGCACCTTCGGGAACAGCAAGCCGCCGACGAATTCATTGTTCTGATAACCCTGGGCAGCAGTGGTCAGGATCGGATCGATGACGCGCGCCTGGCTGGTGGTGAGTTGAGTCATGGCTCAGTGCTCCTGGTTAAGCGTTGGGAAGAAGCAGGATTTCGATCATCTGACCGGCAGCCGTAGCGGCCTGCAGTGCGATACCGACCTTGGCGCCTGAGGTCGCCCAGGTGATGGCGCGGCCGGAGGCGTCCGACTTCAACGTGGCCCCGGCGGCGATAGCGGCGCCGGACTCGATGATGGCCGTGCCGATTACATCGACAGTAACCTTGTCGGCCGCTGCACCGCCGAAGCGGGCAACGCCCAGGGTGGCGGCATCGGCACCGGCCTGCGCACCGGCGGCGGTAACGAAACGGTTGCTGGCGACGGTCCCGCTCAGGGTGAGCGGCAGCGAGAGCAGCGAAATATTCTGTTGGCTCATGATTCCTCCTGGCTGAGCGCGTTAGGAAACCGCCTTGACGGCGGAGAGATAGTCGGTCTTGTGCTCGACCTGGTAGGCGACGGCCTTCTGGTGGATGGCCAGCGCCTCGGCATCGACGCCATAGCCTTGCGGGGCGGCAAACTCGACACGCGTCTCGCCCTGGCCAGCCTTGGCCTGGGTGGCGTGCTCCCCGAACTCGATGCGTTTGGGCAGCGCCGCCAGGAATTCCTTGAAGCCCTCGATCAGCGGCTTCTTGCCCTCGCCCTCGCCGAACTCGACGGGCGTTTCGGCACTAGCGAAAAAATCCAGCGTAGCCACGGCAACTTCCTGCTGCGCCGGCAGCAACTGACCGGCAGCGACCAGCGACTCGGCAAAGGCCGCATGATCCTTGTGGATCTGCGCAACCTTCGCCGCTTTCAGTTCGGCTTCGGCCTGAGCGGCACGAGCCTTGAGCTGGGCATTCTCGGCCTCCAGCGCGGCCTTTTCTTCAGGGGTCACTGCGTTCTCCTGGTGGGGTTGATGGGGGGCTTCGGCAAAACTGAATTCGAGCGTGACAGCCTCGTCGCCCTCGGCGAACGACGGCGCCCGCAGCCCCTTGACGGCCGGCGGCTGCGCGCCGAGAAAGCCGACGTGGCGCAGGTAATAGACGCCAGGCACCGGGTTGCTCGGCGCATCGGGCGGAAAGAAGGAGGCAGAAATCTTTTTGAAGCGGCCGGCCGACACCATCTCGGCAAAGGCGGCATCGACCTGGTGCGGCTCGGCCTCCAGCCCATCGGCTGCGAATCTGACCGACTTCACCCAGCCGTAGGCCGGGGCATCGAGGGCCGGGTGACCGACGACGATGGGCGCCTCATGCAGCGCCGGGTCATAGGCTGCCGCCGAGGCCGCCAGATCGGATTCGGAGAAGGTCAGCACGGCACCGCTCATCGCGGTATGCCGGCCCGGCTTGAAGATATGAAGAGTATTGGTTGGATTCGCCATGCCGCCGATTGTGGCGGCCGGGAATCGGTTTAATCAGGGGGATGCGCTTCGGCGCCTGTGGTGCGAGAAGCTACCGACATTCTTCCAATTCGACCACGGCGAATATTTAACACCCGGCAGCTTCCGGGTGTTTCGTTCTTGCAAACCGCCTGATTCCCATGGCAGACTGGCGTTACTGAAACTCTGGCGGATCTGACCGTGTCAGCGCTGCCGCCCGCTTACCAGCGGGCGTTGTTCTTTATGCAGCATCAATGGTCGGGATGAGAGCGCCGAATACAACACCCTTCTGGGGAATGAGCGCCGGGCACCAGAGTGCCTAGTTGAGTCCCGACCGCCCGCGTCGGCTACTAACCGTGCGGAGTCATCAACTTAAACTCTGGAAGCCATCATGCTTGGCGAAAACTCACCTATCGAGCGTACCAGCGACGCGCTGCGTTACGTCTCAGCACTTACCTTGGCCGTCCAACTTGTTTCATCGGACAGTGGCCGGCCGTCAAAACTTGAAACAGACGACCTTGTTTACAATCTTCTCGAAGTCTGCGAGCTCATTGCGCAACTGGGCCGCTCGGCCATGGAAGAGCTTGAAGGCATGAACCCCCTTCTGACATCGTTACAAGGAGCTCGCCATGGCTGAGCGCATCGTTTCACTATCAATCTCCAACCTCTTCGATGGCGACCATAGCCACCCAGCCATCCCCGAATTTATCGAGGAGTTTTCCGGGATTCTTTATAGCGGCGATGGCAAGAAGCCTCAACTGCTTGGCCGCCTGGGGATCGATCCGGCATTCCCGGTGCGGCTATTGGTTGGCATTCCGGCCAAGCTCCTGACCTGGGAGCAGAAGCGTGTTGCGGAAGCCTATTGCTCGATGATCTTTGGGCGGCCCCTGGGTGACAGCAAAGGGCTCTGGGCGCACAACAAGGGCTGGAAACCGGCCAACAGTAGCCGCGCCCAAGCTCCATTGCGGGACTGCGACCTGGACAGGGAGTGGATGCTGTCGCTCGGCATTTCAAAAAACATGTGGAGCAACGACATTCTTCTGGCGCCGACTGCATTTACGGGTCAAGCCAAGCGGCTACCTTCGACAGTCATGCGCTATTTTTTAGCGCTGGTTGCATTCGGGTTTTCGGATCCGCACCAGTTTTTCACGAAAGCCACAGGCGAATAACCGCAAAATTAACGCGTATTAACGCTCCATAGCGAACGAACGGCAATCAACGCATAGCGCACTACCTGTCATCGCAAAATAATCGCTTGTAGCGCGTTTCTGGAGCCCGGCCACTGCGCCGGGTTTTTTACAGCCCGAGATAATCGCTGATCGTTTCCTCGATCGCCGCCCGATCGGCTGCCGAGATCCCCAGGAATGGACGGGCCTTGATGTCGCCCCAGAGGTGTGGGAATTGCGCCTTGGTGCCGCCGAACTGCTGCATGGCGGCGTACTCCATCGCCGACCCTACTTCGAGGACATTGCCCTCGACGCGATAATGAATCTGCTGCCCCAGCTGCTTGCTCTCGCCGGTCAGCGGCTTCTTGCTGGCTGCCCGCGCCTCGCCTTTCTTGGACAGGCTGCCGTCCTTCTTGTAGTTACCCTTGGTCAGCCCGAGGTAACGCGAAATGGTCACCTCGCTGTTCGCAGCCCAGGGCGTGCCATCCGGTGCCGTGGCGGTAGCGAAGCGTTGCCTGGTGCTGGCGACGAGATCCTCGCCGATGGCCATGAGCACCGGGCCGAGGTTGCTGGTTCGGCTGCGCAGGCGTTTCAGGGCGCCAATAACTTCGGCGTCGTCGACGGTGATCGTGAAACTGCTCATGGCGATGTCTTTGGGCTATACTGGACTTAAGGCGGTTGTTTCCAATGGGAATGGTTAGATGCAGTTCGCTGCCCCTATGATCCGGTTCGAATCCGGCGCCGCCTTATTTATCCAGCTGCACATATTGCGACCCGACTGAAACATTTCGGGCCTCGATTACGCCTCCGGTCCGCACGAAGTTCGACGTCAGCTTGGTGCGCTCGCCATGCAGGCGTATTTTATCGGCATAATTAACACGCACCAGCACCTTGCCCACGCCGTCGGACAAATCGAAGACATAGACCAGCGCTGGATCGTTCGTGTCCAGGTAGGGCGTGGCGCCATCGAGGGCGGCTGGCAGATTGCGCCAGACCTCCAGCGGCAAGGCGGCCCCGCGCGCACCCTTGGTTTCGCGCAGGGCGTGCAGGAGTTCTTCATCACGCAGCCAGACATCGGCCGACGCCAACGGCAGGCCACGCGCCGCCAGATCGGCAACGGTACGCGGTGCCACCACATGCGCCAGTGCGGCCTCGCCAGTCGCCCGCGATGTGGCCGCCGTCCTATCGACCAGGACGGCCACGGCTTGACGCATTTCATCGACCAGCACCGGACGCAGGGTCTCGTACATTGCTGCGCCAACCGGCGCATCGAGATTGATCAGCTTCTGGTCGATGAACTCCTTGAGCGGCCGGTTGACACTGGCACCCGGTGCGTAGCCGAAGCCCCTGGCGATACCAGCCGGCTCGCCGGTTTTCTCATCGATGGCATCCCAGCCTTCCGGCGGCTCACCGAGGCCTGCGGCCTGCGCCTTGACGTACTCGCGACGGGAAACAGCTTGCACGCTGCAATGGCACCCCCAGCCATTGGGCGGAAAGTGCGTTTGCCAGAAGGGGTGGTCATGGCGCAGTGTCAAGCCGTTCCAGGCAACGTGCTGCAGACGGGGGTTCGCAACGCCATCGGCGTGCTTATAGCGCCAGTACGGGCGTAGCGTGAGCAACTCCGGATCGGTCAGCTGACGATAACGGCCGGCAGCGTAGCTGGTGGCCAGGTTGGTCTGGTAGATGACACGGGTTCGCCAGGCAAACCCTTCCGGCGATCCTTCGCCCGTCCAGCCCTGCCAGCCATGCCGGCCGACGATGGCAGCAAACTCCTTGCGAAACCAGCCAAGGGACTTGCCTTCCGCAATGCTTTTATCGACGGCGCCACGCAGATCGTTCAGCAGATCGGCCTTCATTGCACCGGCGACCATGAAGGCGCGATCGTGAGCTGCGCGCCTGATGTCATCCCACCGCTCGCTGGGCAGGTTGAGCTTTTGCCGAAAGAACGAAATCTGCTCGGCAAACGGAGTATTGAGGCCGACTTGCAGAATCGCGCCAGAATCGATTTTTTCAGGCATGGAGCGCCGCTGACACCGCCGATGGGGCGATCGTTGAAATTACCGTACCACCAATGCCGTTTGCGGCCATTGCTGCCCCCGTGAGATTCACCCATTTCATAGCAGCACCATCACCAACAGATCATCGTCCTCGCGCCGGCGACGTGCGGCGCGGGCTGCGACAAGGCCGGCGCCATCCTCGCGCAGCGGGATAACGGCCGGCCTTTCGGCCGAAGGCCACAGCCCCAGACACGCCGATAGGCGCGCCCCGTACCCGACCCCCAGCGTGGCAATGGCGCGCGGCGAAAGCATTATTGCCTCGCCACCGTAACCGCCCAACCGGCTTCGGACAGCGCGAGCAACACGGCCCCGAAGCTGATCTGCGTTTCGTTCTGCACGACCGGGCGAGATGGATCGAGGCCGAGCCGCGCCCAGGCCTCCGTCAGGCGGTCGAGGTCGGCGGACAGGTTGGCACGAACAGCTGCAGCGATGTCGGCTGCCGAGGGGCCGGTAACGCCGTTGCTGCTGTAACCGATGGCGATGCCCGGCGTCTGCCGGTTGATGCGGACGACGTAGGTGCCGACTGGATCGTTGAACGGCTCGCCGCCGCCATCCACTTCCAGCACGCCGTTGGTCACGGTCAGGATGTGGTTGGCCGACTGCGGCACGATGCGCCAGCCGTTGAGCAGGAATAGGTAGAGCGGGATCGCCGGGATGTCGCCGCCCACGGCGCGAAAGGCCGGGGCGTACTGGGCGTTGCCAGCGAACACCCAGTCCTTCCACCGGCTGTGTAGATCAACGAGGTCGAGCGTCACCGTGCCAGCCGACAGGGTGATTGTTTTCGCTACGCCGTTGAATGTGTAGGCCATGCCTGATCCTTACGGATTGCTGTACCAGCGTTCCTGACCTGCAACGAACGAACCGCTGTTCACCGTCGATTGCAGGATGGTTCCCGAGGCGACAGCCACCTTGGCGTTGTTCTTGCCGATGGCCACGCCGACCCACGCCTTGTCTGCCGTCCATGCGTAGCTGAACGCCTTGGTCGCCGCCCCGCCCGTCAAGTCGCCGGTCATGTCGTTGCCGCTGGCGTCCTTGAGCAAGGTCGCGCCAGCCCCTGGATAGGTCGCCGCGTCGTAAATCCAGAACTTCGCATTCGCGCCATCTGCTTGCAGGTAGCTGTCGAAGTTGAAGGTGATTGCCGCCGTGTAGGGGTAGGTGCGGAAAGTCTGCGTGTCGTCCGCCTCGGCCACGTTGTTGTAGCTTGCCGCCGACAGGTTGCTGATGTGGATACCGCCCACGCCTGCCTGGTAGCGCGTCTTCAGCGTTGCGCCGTCCATGAATACCAAAGCGGCGGTGACTTGGCCCGTCTTGACGTTCGTTGCATCCGCATCAATGTCGGCGCTCTTGCGAAGCTGGCGCTGCACCCACGAATACACCTCGTCGTAAGTGTGACCGTTGGCGTTGATGATGACGTGGAAGTTGTACGGCCCGTTGGTGCCTAGGCTGGCCGACTGTGCGGCGGAATACCAAGTGATCGACATGCCGGTGTAGCCATCGACCGTAGTATCGTCTTTCGTCACCCCGGCATCGACCGAGTGCGTGATCGGGAAGTTATACTTCTTGTAGGTCAGCGCCGGATAGCCGATGTCGATGTTGCTCGACTCGTCATAAGTGTAGCCCGCACGGCGCAGGAAGATCTTGGCATAAGCGCGGTAGTCGTAGTCCGGTGTGCCGTCGCCGTTGGTGTCCGAGTAAATCTGCACCAACTCATTGACGCCGAAGGTGTCGCCTGTGTGAAGGTGAGTGAAGGTCGCCGTCGTCGCGTTGCTCGCCGAGGACTGCGTGAAGTACAGGTCGGTCGAAGCCGTACCGGCAGCCACTTGGCCGAGTGTCACGAAGCAGGCGAACATCGCCGTGGTGACGCCCGACGCATTGACATAGGCCACGCCGCAATCGCGGATCATCTTGATCGTGGTCGCATCGGCGAAAGTCCAGCCGTTGATCAGTTCCATCGACTCGTCGTGGATCATCTCCCGCACCGGCAGGGCGTACTTGATCAGCGTTGCGTCGGCCTTGATGACCTCCTTGATCTTGGAGAACAGGCACTGCCCTGTTACGCCATCCTTGGCGACGAGGCTGCCCCCGGCGACAAGCTGGATCGTCTTCGCCGTGGTGTCGAAACGGAGGTTGTTGGTCGCGCTATTGACCGAGTAGGTCAGCAGGTCGGGGTCGAGGATTTTTGCCATGTCAGTTCCTTATGGGTTGCTGTACCACTTGTCGGGTTCTTGCTGGACAGGAATGTTCTGACTACCAGCCGTCGCGGTGTAGGTGAATTCCTTGATCTTGTAGCTCGGGTGGATGATGACGATGCGCACCGTGTTATTCGGCGATCCTGGCGCATACACGTCCCACGATAGGGATTGGTCGGCTGCGCCACTTTCGACCCCGGCTACCTCGGTCATATCCGACAGATAGACGCGAATTTCGCTGCCCGCGTTGACCCCGGCGAAGGTGACGGTCGCTGACCCGATGGGGTCATCCGGCAACCGGGCGTTTCCGACTGCGAACAGCCCGTGGTCAACAGACCTGCCTCGGCCAATACCGAAAATCGTCAGGAACGGATTGGGGATCGCGCCCATCAATTCACTCCGAAGTCAGGATCGACAAACATGATGTCGTTGGTAGATGCAGACTTGGCATACCCCATCAGCGTGACCGTGATAATGCTGTCCTGCTTGATCGGGTACTGCGTCGTGACCGAGAGCTTTTTCTTGACGAGGGTAATCATCCCCCACACGGTCGCTGACCATGGCGCGGTAGAGGCATCAAGATTCCCGAACCCGCGTGTGTTCTCGCTACGCGGAATGCCGCTACTGTCCGTATAGGCGACTGCCATCCACAACGACGACTTTGTGGCGATTTCGGACCCCGCAGCAAGCATCGTGTCGGCGATCAACACCTCAAGCGATACCGTTTTCACGCCGGCAGCGCCCGTGTACATCTTCGTCGTCGGTATTTGCATGGGCGACTGCATGTTCGCGTAACCGGGGTAGACGCGCCACGCCCACGGCGTACTGGCCGAATCAAGCGACAGGGCGCTGAGGTAAGGTGGGTTGTTGTCGGTGCGGCTTGTCATCCAGACCCAACACGCCTCATGGTGACCACCAAGCCCGTTGTCACAACCAATGATCTCGATAGCACTTCCGCCCGTCCCATTCACCTGAGTAGGCAAGATGCGATTATCTGTGACCTTCATCGTGCGGGGGAATTGGAAACCGACCAGCTTAACCATGCCTGCCGTTGATCCACTCGGGGAAACGCCGATCAGGAATTGTCCGGTTGTGTTCGTCCCAATGCCATACATCCGCCCGCCGAAAACGTAGGTGTTTTTTCCGTATGAGGCGCTAAGACTAAAAAAGCCTTCCCCGATCACATTGGAATACGTCAGTTCTATATCCGGGTTGATAAGGTATATGTCGGCGCGATTGTATCCGCTCCCGAAAAAGCAATAAGAACGTCCGGCGTCTGGATAGGACGACAAAGCCCCAAGTTTGATGATCGGGTTTATCAGTGTCCCGCCGTCGCCGAAGAATATCTGGTGGGACGGCCCGGTGTTGGTATAGGCTGTGGTGTCGAAGTGCAGCCCGTCGACAACTCCATGGACTTCCATCCACGGTTGGCCACTGCCGGCAGAGCCGCTTGTCTGCGTCGTGGCATAACGAAGGTTGTTGTTGGCTGACTTGAAAAAGTTATTGGCGCGGAAGCTGACCCGGTTCGTGTTGACCGAGTTCTGGTACTTGAGCATCCCGACAATTCCGGGCCAAACTGTACCGTCGTCGAGTATCCAGCTTGTCGGGTTGTTGGGCGTCGCTGCTGCTTGTCCGAGGTAAGTGATCGTCCCGGAGGACTTGGTGAACACCATGTCCGCGCCGGCCGCATCCTTGCTTCGGATATAAACCGTATCGCCCACCACCAGAGTCCCGTAGGCCGGTGCCGTACCCTCGAATACGTTGATGTTGTTCCACGCCCCGACACCGCCGTTGCTGGTAGCAGCAGCCGAGCTTGTGCCGTCGCCGCAGTAGGTTTCGCCGTGACGAATGTACTTATTCGCCATGCGGAATCTCCTTGGCGCGCCCTGCGTCGATCAGCCCCAACTGCTCCAGCATGGTCACGGCAGACACGGTGTCCGGGTCCGCCGTGTCGATCTCGGTGGCCAGTTCCATCAGTTGAAGGTAGTCGGCCAGCACTGGGTTCTGCTCGGCGGCTGCGCGAATCGCTACGCGCTCATCGACAGTGAAGCGGCGCAGGTATTCGAGCTTGGTCAGTGTTTGGTTTGCCGTAGCAGGCGGCTGGACCTCAGGGGTCCATTCGGTGTGATCGTAATCAACCAGATCAAACCCATTGACCTCTTGCGCCTGTGCTGCTGAATAGCGCAACACTTCAGCCCCGTCGCTCTTGCGGGTGACGATGTACTCAGCCACGGTATTCCCTCGCATTCTGTGTGCCGTTCATCTCGGCGATGTAGGCCATCGCGCAGTGCATGTCGTCACGGAACAGCCAGTTGATGAAGGCTTCGGTGCGCTTCCAGCCCCGGCGATGGGCCATCGCGGAGATGGTTTCGTCCGGCATCGTGCCGAACAGGACCGTGGCGAACAGTTGATCGAGGGCGATCAGGACGCGAGTCGGGTAGGTCATTCGTCCTCCATGGTTTTCTCGATCTGGGTTGCCCGCGTGATATTCCCCTGGCCATCTCTCGCAACAACGGTTTCTATCTTGCGGGCCGGGAGCTTCAGCTCGACGCTGGCGGGCTGCACCTGGTTGGTAATCTCAACTGCCGGCGGCGTTACCTCAGCGGTGAAATTAACGGTCGGCGGAGCCTGCTCGGGTACCTGGACAGTGTTGTTGACCACCACATCGGCCGGCTGAACGGATATCTGGGCTGGTGGCTGTTCAGGAACTTGCACGATGTTCTCTACCTTGACCAGGCCTTCGGGCAAATGGAGATGGATCGGCTGCGGCTGAACAGGCGAAGGCGACGGCGCTGGCTCAGCGAAGCCGACGGGAATGCCGCCGACTTCCCCGCGCACGGCGGCCATGCCGCGCAGCTCCGCCAGAGCGAACGCGCCGGCCATCAGCTCAACCAGGCGGCTGACATCGAGGTCGCCGAAGGCGGCCAACAAGCTGTCCTGCAGGGTGTTGAGGTCCGGCGCGGCTTGCACCAGGTCTGCCAACTGCCCCACCAGGCGGTCGACCTCCGGCAAGCCGGCGGCCGCCAGCTTGTCGGCAATCGCCGCAAGCGCGGGGTTGGCGGCAGGAACGGAATCGGCGAACTCGGCGGCCGAAGCGGCGGCTTCTTCGTCATCGTCGACCTCGTCGTCATAAACCTCGGCGGCATCCTTGCCAGCCGGGGATGTCGTCTTGGGAGGCTCTTCTGGCTTGGCCGGCAATGCGGGGGCCGGAGCCTCAGCGATATCACCTTCCTGCAGGTTGTAGCTGCGGATGAAATAGGCGCGGGTCAGGTTGGCGCCGGCATCCTTGAGCGACTTGTCACGCTCGGCCTGGAGCCTATCGCGGCTCTCCTGGTCCCACATTTCGAATACCGGGGCGGCAGCACCACCCCAGTTGATCTCGACAACCCAGCGGATCAGCTGGTTGAGTGCCGCGCTGACGATCTCGGCATCGCCATCACGCAGATCGGCGGCGACCTCAAGCCCCGCCGTGGCACTGGCGCGGTTGCTGTTGGCTTCGGTGGTCTGGTTGGTCCCGGTGAGCGCAATGGACACCTCGCTGCGGCAATACATGACCAGGCGCTCGTAGAGGTCGGCGCTGGCACTCTTGCCGGCCATTTCGACCAGCTCGACACTACCGTCGTCCGGAATGGTCGCCACCCCGTCCTGGATCAGCGCTTCTAGGCTGTCCAGCAGCTGGGCTCGCTCTTCCGGGGTGGCCGACCTGGGCAACTTGCCCACCGAGAAAGCCGATCCGAATTTCTCGGTAAAAGCGAGCCAGAATTTGACGCCGCCCTTCTTGAAAACGATGGGCCAGAAGCACATCGATAAGTCGGCGAAGCCATACGGATTCTGGTAGGTTGCATCCTGCCGGGGCAGCAGGAACTTCATCGGCGGAACTTCCTCGCCATGCGAGGGGTTTTCGCGAGTCTTGAAGCGCAGGCGGTTTTCCGAATCGAAATGGAACCACTCGGGCGGCTTGCCGATGACCTGATCGGGAACGACCAGGCTGCCGCGCTTCCGCCACAGGATTTCCATCGGCTGGTAGCCATACAGCACGGCATCCATGGCCTCGCCGATCAGACGATCCATATCCAGATCGGCAAACATCGCCTCGATCTCGCGGGCGACTCGGGAACGGGCCTTGCCGCGATCTAGCCCCCATTCCAGTGCCTTGACGGCCGATTTTCGACGCCGGATACAGCCGCCGACATGCGCATCGGTGCGCAGCTCGCGGTACAGCTCGATACGCCCACCGCGCGCCCGCAACACCGGGTCCGGGTTGGGCAGGTAGAAGCCGAGCGCCGTAAAATCGATGCTGCGGCTACGCAGGGCAATGTGGTCGGAAAGTTTCATGTCGGGCTGTCCATGGCGATACCCCATCGTAACGATGGGTACCGAAAAAGCCCGGGGGGATGCGCTTCGGCGCTATCGGTCTCTAGAGATCGAAGCCGGCGAGGCTGACCCGGTCGCGGCGCGGCCGGCTGACGGCAAACACCTCACCGCCATCGGTATGCATGGCATAGTCAGCTAAAAAGAGCGCGATGGCGAAGTCACCGTGGCGCTGTAGTTTTCGGCCATCGGCCGTTTGCGTCTTGGCCTTGGGGATTTTCGGCACGCCGTTGACCTTCTTGATCGCCCGTAGGTCATCGCGGCATTGCTCGTCGCGCGGTAGGCCGTCGAGGGTGGCGTCCTCCAGGTGCGCCTTGAAGGCCGGCATCTGCTCCATGTAGAACTTTTCGGTCAGGTGTATCTGCTCGATGCGGGTATGGCCGTAGCGGTCTGCCGCATGTTCGGCGAGCTGCCCACCGTTGCCGCCGGCGTCAAGCGCTCCCTTGCGAAAGCGTGGCAGGCGATCGATGACAAAATCGAGGATCTGCTCCTGTTGCTTGTAGGGACAGCCGGACAGTTCGACCACCAGCTGCACGCGCTTGACGGTATCGGCGCCATCGGCCAGCACAGTGAGCACGGAGAGGTCGCCGACGCGGGCAAAGTCGAACCCGAAGCCGTGCGGCCGGGCCTTGTCGAGGCCGGCAAGGATCGGCGCCAGATGCTCGCGGCACCACTCGGCCACCTCACGGGCGCGGGTAGCCTCCGGCACCAGGGAAAATTCCGGCTTCCAGCGGCCACGGATGACCGGCACATCGGGCGCCATGCGCGATTCGATCAGCGCCAGCGTCAGGTAGGTTCCGCTGCCGCGCGCCGGCACGACATCCAGCTCTTCCTCGGCATCGTCGCCGTAGAAGCTGCGCACATCGGCCACCCAGGCGGCCTCGGCCTCCGGCGTCCAGGGCACGCCCTTGCGCAGGCAGACACGGCGATACAGCCCCTCCTCAACGGCTTCATTGAACGAGATGCGATGCACGGTGCCCTTGCGCTTGCCGGACCGCACTTCGTTGATCAGCTCGTTGAACGGGTTGTCGTCACCGTCGTGGGTGCTGATGATGCGCACCTTGTCGCCCCACATCAGCATGGCCATGGCCGCCTTGATCAGGCCGGCCAGATCGGGCGCGAAAGCCGCCTCATCGATGACGATGACGCCCTGCTTGCCGCGCAGATTGGTCGGGCGGGACGACAACGCCACGATCCGCTTGCCGGACTTCGGGAAATCGATCTTGTAGGTCTTGATCGCCTTGTCGCCATCGTCCAGGAACACCCCCTCGGAAACCTGTGCTGCGGCCAGATCGAAGGCCTTGGCCCACATGGCGCATGCTTCGATGTATTCGATGGCCATGTCCTGGGTGGCGCTGATGTAGAAAACATTGGAGCCATCAAGCGCCGAGGCAATCAGCACATCGTCGGCGGCTTCGCCCCAGGTCAGGCCGACCCGCCGCGACTTCTCGGCGATCTTGAGCTGCGATGGGTCGGCGATCCAGCGCTGCTGGTAGGGCAAGAGCGCAGCCGGCGGCGTGTTGATGCCGGACGGCGCGACGAGGTCTTGTAACGGACTGGGGGCATCCATGCTATTTCCCTTGGCGAACGCGAGTTATGCGGCCGCAGTGCTGGCATTTCGCCCGCGATTTTTCATCGAACCGGCGATTCAATTCTCTTAACTGGTCAATGCGCGTTTTCAGACGCGACTCCTCTCGGGCCAGCCTGGCGAGAATGGCTATGGGGTTTAGCCGCTTGCCGCAATCGTCGCACTCGACTTCATTTTCGATCTCGTCAACGCTGATGCGCCTGTGCTGGCACTTGTCGTACCTATAGCGGGTCACGACCTCCGACAGCACGATTACGTTGGTCGGCTCCTCATCAACGGGCACGGATAACATCACGCGCCGATCCCCAGGATCATGGCGCGGATCTGCGCCGCCGCGTCGGCGCTCAACCCCCCCTTGGCCGCCATCCGCGCGGCCTTGTCGGCCACCTCGGCGGCCTTGGCCTGCACTGTCGCCTTGTAGGCCTTCTGCGCGATCGAGGCGCGGGCCAGCGTGGCGATGTTCTTGGCGGCCTTGCTCATCATGCTGAGGCGCTCGGCCGGGCTCAGCGCTTCGTCGCCTGCCTCCTGGATGGCGATGATGCTGTCGAACATCTCTGTCTGAACCAAGGCGATGACAGCCTCGCTGCGGGCGTCCTGGTCGTCGCCGGCGGCCTCGGTGATCATCTTGGCCGCTTCGGTGCTGGCCTTGATGGCGGACATGCGGCGTTCGATCTTCTGGCCATGGCGGTGGATGGCGCTCTTGCTGATCTCCAGCCCCTGGCCGCGCAGCCAGTCCTCCAGTGCCTGGTAGCCGGTGAATCCCTGGGCGATCAGCCGGGCTTCGAGGGCCTGGCGGATCTCTTCGGGTAGCGCGGTGATGGTCGAACCGTGGGCCATGGCTCATCCCCAATACTTCGTCGGCCGAGCGATGCCCGGCTCGCACTCGATGGTGTATTCGGCGAGGTCGGTGCCGATGCGGGTCAGGTCGCCCCACCAGCGGCCGGAGGGCTCCTTGCGCAGCTTGACCAGATCGCGGTCGGCCAGGTAGTCGAGTTGCTGGCGGACTTCCATGGCGGTCACATCCGGGTAAATGGCGCGCATGGTGCCCTGGATGATCTCTTCGCAGAGCTCCTCCGGCCGGGCGTTGTAGAGGGCCAGGATGAGGTACCAGCGCAGGGATTCCCGGCGGACCTTGGCGGCGTCGATGTTCATTGCACAACTCCCTTGAGCTGGAGGTTTTCGATACGGAGCGCCACCGAATCCAGCTTGGCTTCGATGACGGTCTGGTTGCGCACGTAGTCGTCGCGCATCACGTAGGTCATGGGCAGGGCGGCCTTCCATTCGAGGAATTCGCGCTCGACGCGGACCCATTCCTTGGCGGCGGCTTCCAGGCTTGAAAAACGCTGGTCCCAGTGGTCGGCGGCAGCTTTGCGGGATTCTTCCTGCGCCTTGAAACGCTCGCCCTGGCGCTTTTCAAACTGGCTCAGGAGCAACTTGCCGAAGGCGCCCACACACCCGAAAAACGCGAGCAGCAGCGTGATCAGGTGCCAGAGTTCGATCTGTATCAGCATTCGCCCATCCCCCAATCCCAGCGCCCCTGCGCCTCGATATCGCGCTGGCACTCGACACAGGTTTGCACGCCGGTTAGCGCCAGGCGACGGGCCTCCGGGATCGTTTCACCACAGCACTTGCACTGCTCGGCGCTCGCTTCGGCGGTCGGCGGATGGCGGCGCTCAAACCGGGCCAGCGCGTCGGCGCGCATCTCTTCTTCGCGCGCCTGGGCGCGGTCGATGTCATCGGTCACTCGATATCTCCGTAGAAGTCGGCGATGGCCTGGAGACGTCCCCGGCAGGTATCGTAGGCGCGGCGGGCGCCGGCTGCCCAAAGCCCGACATCGGTATCGGTGGCAAAGGCGGCAGCGGCTGATACAGGCTGGAAGGCGGCTTCGGGCACGCCGGCCGGCTTGAGACTGGCTGCGTTGAGCACGCGGACAGCATCAGCATCAAGGCAGCGGCGACCCGTGGTGAGGCGGCGTAGCGCATCGGTTTTCTCCTGGGTGAGGGTTTCGCGGTCGGCCTCGGCGGCGGCCAGTCGGGCTGACAGACGGCGACCGACTTCTTCGGCCTCGGTCATGTCGTTCAGGTGCTGCTGGATATCGGCGGCGCGCTGCTCGGCGTAAGCGCGCTCGATGCGGGCGATCTCACCATCCTTGCGCCAGCCTTCGGTCAGCCAGCCGGCGATAAAACAAGCGATGGCGATGATGGCGGCGATCACGGCTTGCGGGTTCATGCCGGTTTCCCCAGGCACAAGCGGTATTCCGCGTTACGACGCAGCCAGAGACCGCCGCACTTATTAACGCTCAGGCTGCAATCCCTGCCCTGAAAGTAACGCCAGCGCAGGATCTCGGCGCAGGCGCCGGCGTAGTCCAGGGCGTTGAGCTTTCTGACGAGCGTCGAGCCGCAGAAGGCCGTCGGGCCGACGTTGTAGGCGAGCGAAATGTAGGCGTCGTATTCGTGCTGGTGCAGCGGCACCGTGACGCATTGGCGCAGCGCGCCCTCGAAGGCCTGCACATCCTGCAAGGCGCGGGCCAACGCCTGGGGCGGCGTCGTCGTGTCGCCCATCTGCACCGGGCTGCCGTCGGCCCGCTTGGTGCTGCCGAAGCCGATGGTCGGCTTGTCGCCGGGGACGGGGATGATGGCCTTGTCGCTGTAGCCCTCGGTGGCCACGATGCCGACCAGGGCAGCGGCGGACAAGGCCAGATAGACGGGGGACAGACGGCGTTCGCCGAGATCGCTGCTCACTGCGCGGTCGCTTTCTGGGCTACGTTGCCGGCGATGTAGGCGCCGACCGTGGCAATGACGACGGCGGAATAGACGCCATCGGCGACATGCCCCGACCAGACCAGCCCGGTCGCACTGGCCAGGCTGAGCAAGGCGAGCAGGAACTTGCGGGAGGCGAAGCGGATCACAGCGCCCACCAGACCAGCAGGGTAATCACGCCGCCCAGGTAGGCCGACCAGAAAACACCGGCCGGCGACAGGCCGAGCTGCAGGCTAGGATGATCAAACATGGCGACGCTCCTTGAACTGGATCGGGGAAAGCCAGCAGGCGCTCGTTTCATGGAAGAAACGGGCGCGCAATTCGATGGACGGCGCCGCCTTGCAATAGCCGTAGCCAGCCAGGCCGGAGCGTGGCTTGTTGGCTTCGTCGGATGACAGGTAATGGAGGCAGTCGCGGCAGGTCATGCCGGCAGGTTAATGGCCGAAGAAGCCCGCCAGCAGGGGGAAAGCGTTCGGCGCGGCAGCCGGTGAGAGGTCGTAAAAAAACCCGCCGGAGCGGGTTAGAACAAGCTGCCCTGCGTCACCATCTCCGGCGCCGCGCTGGGTACCGGGCCGTTGACGATCTTTTCCACGGTGCGATTGCTGATCGGCCGGAACTCCTGGACCAGGATGCCGACGGCGCCCCGGCTGCTGTAGCCTTCGGCCAGCAGGGCTTCGTAGCGGGCGATCATGCGGCGGTCGCGGTCGGCGCGCAGGGCACGGTCGCAGAGGGCGATGTAGGTTTCCGAGCCAGCAAAGGCTTCTTGCAGCTTCCCGGCCAGGCGCTCGCCGAGGATCTCGACCAGGGATTCCCAGGCGGCGCCTTCGCGCCGCGCCGGGAAGCGGAAATCCTGCCCGCCGAAGGCGCGCACCAGCTCCATGGCGGGGCCGTGCCCGATGATGCCGACGATGATCTGGATGGTTTCCGGCAGGGCCATGGTCAGCCTCCGTGGCGTTTCAGGTGAACTTCGAGCGCCTGCACGATCTTGTGCAGCTGGTCGGCGTCGCAGAATTCCAGCCGGGTGTCGCAGCCGCGCATCTGGCTGGCGATGCCCTCGACGTAGGCCTTGCTGGCGACGGCGACGGGCGGCGTTTGCAGGGCCCCGAGGCGCTCGGCCAGGCGGTAGATTTTCTTGGCGAAGGCGCGGCGATCCGGCGCCAGGCGGAAGGTGAACGACCACTCGTTGCCGGCCTTGGCGCGGCGGTTGAGGTGGTTGAGCAGATCGGAGAGATCGAGGGCGCTCATATCCTTGAGGCTGGCCTTGCCGGTGACCTGCAGCTGGATGGCCTTGCGGGTGTCGTCATCGATGCCCTGCGCCCGGCAGGCGGCATGCACGGCACGGATGCGCGATTGTTTCTTGAGCAGGTCCATCAGCGACTCTCCATCACCAAGAAGAAGGCTTCGAAGTAGCCGTCGACGGCAGCGCACAGCACATGCAGCGGCCAGAAGGCCAGCGTCTGGTAGCGCGGGCCGCGCAGGGGGAAGGCGAGGCGTTTCATTTGCGGGATCATGGCGTTCTCCGTTAAAACCAGCTCTCGAAGCCCCGTCGGTAACGGGGCTTGAAGCGCGGGTTTTAGGCGACGGCGTCCTTCAAGCCCTTGCTGACCTTGAACTTGACGGCCTTGTGGGCCGGGACGTGGATGGTTTCGCCGGTCTTCGGGTTGCGGGCGTCGCGGGCGTCCTTCTGCTGGGTAACCAGCTTGCCGAGGCCCGGCAGGACGGCTTCGCCTTCTTCCACCAGGGCGGCGCCAATGACATCGCCGGCGGTCTTGAGAACAGCCTCGACGTCTTTCTTGCTGACGCCGGAGATCTGGGCGGTTTTGATGATCAGTTCGGATTGGTTCATTGCGGATTTCTCCAATGGTTAAAGGGGTTGCAGGCTCAGGGCGCCAGTTGGCCGGACTTACTCGGCGCTAGGTAGGTCTTTGCTTTTTCCCCGCCTGCTGCTTCCGTTATGTGCCCCACGGTTTGCTTGGGTATTGAGTTCATCAGCGTCTCGGGATGTACCAGCCGTGCGGCTCGCCGGCACGCGGCGGCTGGCTGAATTGTTCGGTCGTGATGCCTTGGTCGTTGTCGACCACCTTGAAACTGATGGCGCCGAGGTGGGCAGCGGCGAGCGCCTCGCAGGCGGCCTTGACTTCACCCAGGCGCTTTGGCGAACAGGTCACCAGGTTGGCCCAGGAGCCGGAGACATTGACCTTGATCTGCAGCGGCTTCATTTCACGAACTCCTGGATCTGGCCACGAACTCCTGGATCTGGCTGGAGGTAGCTTCGACCTTGTCGGCGAGATCCTGGATGTCCCACATCGTGCCGTTGTCGACGTCTTCCCACTGGCTGGCCAGCGCCATCAGCTTTTTCTGGATGCTGGCCAGGCTGCGCTTCTGGCTGTCGTAGATCTGCTTGGGGGTGCGCTCAGGCATCACGCCACCTCCGCCGTCGCATCCTTCAACAGCGCATCGACCATCTTGTCGACGGCGCTGTCGGCCGGCTTGATGAACACCGCGTCGCCGCCGTCGGTGACGCTGATGCCCAGCTTCTTCAGCTCGGCGGCGGTGAGGTTGGCCAGGGCCTCCCTGACCGGGCGCTCGCTGGTGGCGATCAGCACGTCGGCCTGATCGGGGTAATGCTTCTTGATCAGGCGGACGACCTGGTCGGCGTCGTCCCACTCGATCTTGCCCTTTCCCTTCTGGAAGCCCAGCTTGATGCCGTAAAAGATCACCGAGCGCGGCTTGATGAAGCAGTTCGGGGAGGTTTCGATCAGGGCCTTGAGGGCGTCGTGGCGTTCGGCGGCTTCATTGACGGCCTTCTTCAGGCGCTTCATGTGGTCGCGCTTGATGGTCTCGATGCCTTCGTTCATGGTGGCGACGATGCCGGCGAGGTGTTCGCGCGCTTCGGCGTAGTGCTTGGCGCTGCGTTCGATATCTGCGAGTGTTGCCATGTGGCCTCCTAGAGTTGGCAGTAGGTAATGAGGTTGCGGGTGCGGTTGAGCGGCCCGGCGGAGTCGGTCAGGGTGCGGCCGAGCGCGGTGATGGTGATGGGCACGCCTTTGCTGCCGGGGGCCGGCAGGGTGACGAGGCCGGATTTCTTGAGGCGGCTGAGGGCGGCGGACTTGTAGTCGCCGAAGCGGTCGCGGATCTGCTCGGCGGTCATGCCGCCAGGGCCACGCAGGGCGAGCAGGATGCGGTGCTCGATACCGCCGGGGACGACGCCTTCAATGGCTTGCGAGGGGCGGCCTGGCGCCCGGCGCGGTTGGGCATTGGCCATTACGCAGCCTCCTGGAACAGGCCGAGGAAGGTGCGCAGCTTCTTCATGGCGGCCGGCTCGATGACGACGGTATCGCGGCCAACGCTGATTTCCAGGCGCCCGCTGGTGAACAGGCCGATGTCGAGATCCTCGGCGTCGGCGATGACGACGGGGCCGCGCCGGTCGCCAACGGCGGTGACTTCGATCTCTTCGGCTTCGATCTCTTCCGGCTCGGCGAGGGATTCGGGATCATCCTTGGCCATATCGGCCTCCCCGTCGTAGACAAGCCCGGCAGCCACGCAGTGGCCGGGCTTGGGCCGGAAGATGGCATGCAGCTTGGCCAGGTTCATAAGGTGGTTGTCCATGGTGGATTCGCTGCAGCCGAAGCGTTCGATCAGCTGCTTGCGGTTGATGCCGGCGCAGCCGGCCTCCTTGATCGCGGCCAGCACCTGGTCGCGAGTGATGTAGGTTTCGCCTTTGGGCATGGTGAATACCTCCGGGGAATGGATTGCGGGGGCCACCGTGGCGGCCAGCGGGTTACGCAGGGGCACCGCAGCGCGGCCAGCTTCGGTCAGGCGGTATTCGTCGCCTGCCTTTTCGGCCAGATCGAGGCGCACCGCTTCGGCCAGGTTGTGGCCGGTAGGCCAACGCTCGGCGATCTGGTCTGGCGTCATCGGCCCGGCGCGCAAGGCAAGCAGCACGATGCCGAGCCGGGAATCTGCGGTGATCGGTTTCATCGGGCGGCCTTTGCCCAGGCAAGATGCCAGCTGTAGCGCAGGCGGTGCCAGTAGCGGAAGGCGAGGATCAGGCGACGCATTTGACTTCCCTCCAGAAAACACGGATGTGGCCGATGCAGCCGAGCCAGTGTTCGGTGGTGAGGCCGTGGTCGACGTGCCGCCGGTGCTGGCCGCATTCGTCGCCGAACAGGGCGTAGATGCTGGGGTGCGGGGCGACGACAAGGTAGGCGCCGTTGCGGTCGGCGGCGACGGTGAGCACCGACAGGCCCTTGGCGGTGGCGAAGTCCCAGGCGAGCTTCATGTCGGCCTGCAGGGCGGCGAAATCGAGGCGCCGGTCGGCACCGTTGATCGGGCCGCGCACGGGCTGGCAGAGCGACGGAGCCATGAACTCCGGGGTCGTCGGCGCGAGGCTGTGAATGGATGCGGTCATGATTGACCTCCTTGCTTGGGTTTGTGGGAGCAGGACTGGCACGCCAGCCACAGGGTTTCGGCGTCTGGAAAGCCGTGCGGGCGCGGGCGCAGGGCGACGCGCTGGCACTGGGATGGCTGTTTTTCCTGGCCGTCATGCGGGCAGATGCGGCGCTCGAAGCGGGCGATGATGGCCTCTTCCAGCTTCTGAGCCTTGCCTTGATAGTGGCCGAGCATGTAGCGGCGGATGTGAGCGGCGCCGTAGCCGACCTGCTGGGCAATCCAGGCACGGGTACGCCCGGCGCGCAGCTGGTCGAGACACAGCTGCATGGCTTTGGTGATGGTCTGGTCAGTCATGGCTGGCCACCTTCACCACGGGAAATACCTGGCCGCTGTTCGGGTCGAACACCGTCCTGGCGATTTGCCGCCATACCGGCGCCGCCGGGCCGAGGTCATTGGCCAGCGACCAGACCACCCTGCCCTTGCTCTGCTTGGCGGGCTGCTTGGCCGGCAGGCGCTGCAGGATGCCGGCCAATTCCAGGGCAACAACCCACTTGTAGAGGTTGTCCTGGGCAGCTTTTTCCTTGCCGGTGGCGTGCGTGGTGAGCAGATCCTTGATGGTGGCGACGCGATGTACGCGAAAGTGCCACCAGGCGCGCTCGCGCAAGCCAACGGTGCGGGTGCAGGGGCGCGGCCCGGCCTTGCCCGGCTTGATTTCGCCGTCGGCGGCAGCAAAGGCAATGCCGGCCTCGGTGGGCAGGTATAGGCCGCGGGCGCCGGTGCCCAACTGGGCATCGAGCGCATCGCAGACATCGATGAGCCCCTTGTGCTTCAAGACCTGGGTCATCTTGACGACTTCCCGCCTGGTTTTTCCGGTGGCTGTTGCCAGTTGATCGAGAGTGTCTTTACCCTCGACGATCAACTGCAGCACTTGTTTGGTGAGGCTCATTAACGCGCACCTCCCTTGAGGGCGTTAACCTTCGGCATGATCTTCGGCACCAGGCCGTTTTCGTGGTCGACGACCAGCGTGACGCCGGCAATGTCTTCAGGCGTCACCCGGCTGATCTGCTTGACCTTGGCGATGCGCTCCAGGCTGGCGATGGCGTTCTCGACCAGGCGGTATTTGCCCGCCGTCTGCCGATGCACGATCTCGCCTACCCCCGGCGCGATCTCGATATCGGCCAGCTCGCGCACGAAAGCGACGGTATCGGCCTCGCCGGCATTGAGCATCTCGGCACGGTGCGAAATGCGGGTCCGGATGTGCGCCGAGTCGGAAAAGCGCTGTACTTCGCTGTTGTGGCACACCAGCAGCACGAAGACCTGGGCCGACTCGCCGATGGTGCGCAGGTATTCGATACCGGCCGCATCGGTACGCTGCCAGCGCATCGAAAGCCCGAACTGCGCTTCATCGAAAACAATAGGCGCGCGGGTTTTCTTGAGCTCGACGATCTGGGCATCCATCGCCGCCGTACGGTTGCTGCCGGTCTTCAAGCCGAGCTGGTGGCTGATGCTCCAGATCAGGCCGTCGAGCGTCATGCCCACATGGCCCTTGATCAGCACGGCGCCATTGGCAGCGCCCCAGTGGCTGATGTTGCGCGTCTTGCCAACGCCCGGTTCGCCATGCAGCAGGCACAGGCAGGCGCTGTCGCTGCCGCGCTCTTCCATGAAGCCGACGGCAGCCTGCAGGCGCTTGTGATTCTCGGTTTTGACGAAGTGATGTTTCATTGTAGTAAACTCCTGATGTAAACTCCTGATTGCTACGACGAAGTAGTGCTTCAAATCGGCGGTCCGGTAGCTGTAACTACCGGGCCGCCACCTCAGACGACGGGTTTTCCCCCTCGTCCTGATCCTTCCCCCAGAGCCACATAACCATGTCTTCATGGCTCATGACTGGGGCTTCTTCCTTGATTTCTTCGACCGGCAGCGGCATGTAGTCCGGCTGGATGACCGGCAGCGCCACGGCCGGGGCCATGTCGTGGATGTCGCCCAGCTCGGCCTGTGCTTCGGCAATGATCTGTTCGCCGCGCTTGACCTTGCCGGCAGCGCGCTTGGCACGGTGCCGATCCATCTCCGGCACCGGGAATGCCGCCTCGCGGTGGCCGTTCCAGATCGCCTCGCCCAGGAACACACCATCCATGCTCAGCAGCCAGACCTTCTCGGCGTTGTGCAGGTCGTAGCGCACACGCACCTTGGCACCTTCCGGCAGCACGTCGACCAGCTCGCGGCGGCAGTATTCGTTGCCGAACAGGCTGATCAGGCCGCGCTGCGGCTTGCGGACAACCTCGGGCATCCACAGGGCGTGAATTTCGGCATCCGATGGCCCGAAAACGATGGAATCCTTGTCGAGACGAGCCTGGTATTCGTCTTCCGGCGTGTTGCCGTTCAGTTCCCGGTGCTCGTGCTCCAGGTTGTACTCATTGACCACGCGCTCCACGTCGTCGAGCAGTTGACGAAAGGTGGGAATGGTGATGCCGCCCTGATCCTTGCGGTTCAGGAGCTTGAGCATCTTGGTCGTGGCGTTTTCATCGGCCCCGCGCCAGGTACAGGTCGGGTAAGTGCGCGCCAGGCGGATAAAAGTGACCTGCCACAGGCGTTCGATGATGCCGCGTGCCTGTGGGTTACCGGGAATGCCGGTCTCATGGGCAATCCCCTGCCGGGCCAGCGTGCCGGCCACCGGACAATCGATCATCTTGCCGGTCTGACCAGAGCCGTTGTCACTGTAATAGACCAGCGGCCGGGCCCGGGTCGTCATCTGTGCATGGCGAAAAGCATCCGACACGGCAATGGTCGATTCGGCCAGCGAAACAGACCAGCCGACGATCTTGCGGCTCACCCAGTCGATGATGACGGTGATTTCCGGTGTGAATGGCTGGCCGTGGATCGGGTGCTGCACCTTGGCCTTGAAACTGTGGCCATCGCCCACCCAGATATCGTTGCTGTGGAACATCGAAACATCGCGGTCGATGTAGGGCTTCAGTTGCCGCCACTCGCTGCCCGTCACCCGGCCACGGTACTTGACCGTCACCGGCAGTTCGGCTTCGATGCGGCAAACGGTCGAATAGCTCGGAATATCAATGCCGCGCTCGTGCAGCCAGGGCTTCATGGCGCGATAGGCTTCAGTCACCGGCGGCCGGGTCGGCACGCAGAAAAAGCGCAGGAAGGCCGCCACGTGCACCGGGTTGTGGCCAGTTTTTTCCCGCTTGCCGGGCACCAGATAGCGGCCGACATCCCCCGCCATCCGCCCCCGCTCAAAAAACGGCATCATCTTCTGCAGGCGGCTGGCCAGCGCTTTTTCACCGCCGAGGTAGCCGGCCGATGCACGCGGCTTCAGGTAGGTCGCCTCCGCCGCCGCGATCAACTCAGGCCGGCTGTGCCGGCACACCAGGTAATGCGCCAGCCTCTCGCAAGCCGCCTTGATCGAACAACCCGTCGCCGCCACGGCGGCCTCGATGGCCCGGCACAAGACCACGGCGGCATCGCGATAGGCGCGCTCGCCATCCGTGAGCGCCCCTTCTTCCTTCGCGACACGCCTCTGGCTGCCCACCACCACGACCTTGCCCGGCGCCGCGACAGCCGGCTCGACGGCGCTTCCCGTCGCCACGGACGCCTGGTCGATCGCCAGGCCGAGAATGTGGTTACGCGTCTCGGCCGGCAGCGACTTCAGGCTGTATTCCAGGCCCTTGCCTCGCAACATCTTGCGACTCGCCCATAAATTTTTTTTGGCACGAGCGCGGACGCGACGATCAGTTCCCGGCATCCCGGGCAGGCCGGCCAGTTCCTGGGCGCTATACCAGCCCTTGGCAGGGTCAAGCTTTTTCATGATGCACACCGCATGAGGCGAGGGGGCCAACCATTCCATTAGAATGAAATCGCAGGCTCGCAATCTGCATTTCAACCCACTTCACAGGAGCCCCCTCATGGAACACGAACAATTGATGCAACATGCAGTCACGCTGGCGGCAGCATTCATCCAAAACGGCGATTTGCGGCACCGTAGGAACTTCAGGGATGACAAAAGCAGCGAAACACATGAGCAGACCACTCTCTTGATTATTCAGATGTATCGGGCCGTTGAGGAGGCGTCGTTTGAAGCTCGCCAGTCGTCGTGGACGGCTCGGATGAAGGGTGAGATTCCAGACCCGAGCGGGAACGCCTGATATAGGCAAAATACCCGCCTTGCCCGGTCAGTCGGTTGCGGGGAACCCACACCTCGCAGCCCTCAAATTGCGCCAGATGCTTAGCCATCTCAAGCCTCATCGATCACACCGTCTTTGACACCGAGCAGCACGGCAATTTTGTGCGACTGCCCCCGAAGCCCCGGCCGCTGACCGGCCAGGACCATGTAAGTCAGATTCACCGAGAGCCCGTGGTTGAGGGCCCATTCGCGCACGCTCTTGCCGGAGCGGCGAAACTCCGCCCGCGCCTCCACCAGCGTTTTAACGCGTTTCCCTTTGGACAACGAGTTAGCCATCGTCTAACCTTCCGTGTAAATATGTGTTACTGCGTTGGATTATTCGCAAGATCTCGCGAAATGTCAACAAGATATTGCGCGTCCGATTTAATCTTTTTCTAGAGGGGCGACAAAATGGCTGAAATCCTTGTTGCAAAAGGAATTCCAGCGGAATCGGACGCGTCCGATTCATCCGCCTCCTCACGTCCGATTCGAAATCCGGAAACGGACGCGTTCGTCACCCGACTAAAAGAGGTCATTGGGGGTCGAAAAATCGTGTGGTTCGCCAAGGAATGCGGGCTTCCTGAGTCGAATATCCGTACATACCTCGCCGGGCGGCTACCAAGCATTGATAAAGCCGCAGCCATTGCCGCCGCAGGAGGCGTCACGGTTGATTGGCTGGCCACCGGTAAAGGGCCAAAGACCCGAGCCGAAGCGCGCGCCCTGGAGGCTGCCGCCGAGCCTGCCCCCGGCGAGGCCGAGCTGCTCGACACCTACCGGACCGCCAGTGCCGCGGGCCGCAACGCGCTGAATAAGGTCGCCATCGCCCTCCGCGATCCGACCCTGGCCAACTGGTTTGAGGCCGGCAACGCCATCACCAACGCCGCCAACCTCTTCGATAAAGGCAGGAAATAAGGCCGGCCGTCAGAGGCCAATGTCGCCGGCTTCGGTAAAGGCGATGTTCTGACGGTAGAGCTGCGCATCGTGCAAACCCGCACCGGCAGCAAGATCAGCGTGGACAGGGCAACCCAGCGCGTCGTCGAACATCGCGAAGCAGCCCGCCAGTAATTTCTGCTGTAAACGAAAAAACGGGCCAGGAAGATCCCGGCCCGTTAATTTTCAAAAACGCCCCCGATTTTTTCAACCCGCTAACGGGGCCGTGTCAAATAACTCGCTAACCTGCCTATATTTTGTGCAACAACGAAAAATCTGTTCCAAATCACGGCGGCAATTTTTTAACCCCGCTCCCCCGCTGAACCCGCTGTCCCACTGGCTTTCGGCCTATCCCACCGCATCCCGGCTATTTTCCCGGTCTGTGCCAAATATCCCGCTAATCCACACACGGCGGCAATTTTTTAACCCCGCGCCCCCCGCTGAACCCGCTGTCCCACTGGCTTTCGGCCTATCCCACCGCATCCCGGCTATTTTCCCGGTCTGTGCCAAATATCCCGCTAATCCACAGAAGAAATGAAAATGGGCACGTCCCACAAAGGAGGTGCCCACATTCATGTTTGATTGGCGCGCCCGGAGCGATTCGAACGCCCGACCCTCTGGTTCGTAGCCAGATACTCTATCCAACTGAGCTACGGGCGCGCTACCAAAAAAACAAACTAAAACAACAAACCGAAACCAAACCGGAAAAATCCGCCTGGAAGGTTCTGTGGCGCGCCCGGAGCGATTCGAACGCCCGACCCTCTGGTTCGTAGCCAGATACTCTATCCAACTGAGCTACGGGCGCGCTGACAGAGCCGCGCATTATACGTGGCCGGGCGTAGAATGCAAGGGCTTTCCGGAAAAAAACCGATGTCCACGATTTCCGCGCACATGCCCAGGGATCCCGAATACGGGACGAGCTGCGGCACATGCGCACACGGTGAAGTTTTTTCATCCTTGAACAGCGGGTCGGGCTCGGCAGACACATCGCGCGGGACGACAGCATCCTGCCCTTGGATGAAAACCGGGCAAGGTAGCGCTGGACGCCCTCCCCTTACGCCGGCCGCGTCGTGGCCATTCATGTCACCACGGGCGATACGGCCGAAGAAGGTGCGCCGCGGATAAACCCGGAAACAGTCTGAACAGCCACCTTGCCGGGCGCATCGCGTCCGCCGCGGTTACTTTGGGAGATCGACCTCCAGCGCATTGCGCACCTCGCGTACGCCCCGCACGCTGCTCGCCAGATCGAGAGCGCGCCGCATAGCATATTCATCCGGCACAGTGCCGCCGACGGTAATCACCGCCGCCCGTGACACGACGCGAATCCGCGAGCCGGCCAGGCCGACATCGTTCCGCAACAGGGTCTCGACACGATCGCCCAGCGCAGCATCCTGCGCTTCGTTATTGGCCACGACGGCAGCAACGACCTGCGGATCGTCAGTCGCGAAAGCGGACAGTGCGAGGCCAGCAAACGTGGCACTGGCAGTCAGCAGGGTAGCGATCAGTTTCTTTTTAAGCATGGCATAGCCCTCCTTGTGATGAATACGGAGGGCTAATGCGAGCTTCATGCCAGGCATGTTTTGTCCTTGCTTTTCATACGGTTAATCAATAGAAGCTGCCATCCGGCGCTATGCCGCGTCGCCCGCCGGCGACAGCCGTCTGATCAGGCAGATGCCTCGCCCTCGCCGCGGAACATGGCCGGAGTCAAGTTGTGCTTTTGCAACAGACGATAGAACTCGGTGCGATTGCGTTCGGCGATGCGCGCCGCATCGGCCACATTGCCGTCAGTCAGCTTGAGCAACTGGACAAGGTAGTTGCGCTCGAAACGCTGCTTTGCCTCGGCATAGCTCAGCGCTTCCATGGCCGGCACGCGGAGGGCACGCTGGACCAGGGAAAGCGGAATGAGCGGCGTCGAGGTCAGGGCGCAACTCTGCTCGATCACGTTGAACAACTGGCGCACGTTGCCCGGCCAGGCTGCGGTGACCAGCGCCTCCAGCGCATCCGGCGCAAACCCGTTGACCGGCTTGCCGTACTTTTCGGCAAGCAGACCGACGAAATGGGCAGCGAGCAGCGGGATGTCCTCCCGACGCTCCTCCAGTCGCGGCAGGGTGAGAGAGACGACATCGAGCCGGTAGTAAAGATCTTCGCGGAACTGCCCATCGGCCATCGCCGCATCAAGATCGCGGTGTGTCGCGGAAAGCAGACGGACATCGACCGCTTCCGCCTTCGTCGCCCCGACCGGCCGCACCACCCGCTCCTGCAGCACGCGCAGCAGCTTGACCTGTAGCGCCAGCGGCATATCGCCGATTTCGTCGAGGAACAAGGTACCGCCGTTAGCCGTTTGGAACAGGCCAACGCGATTGCTCGCAGCACCGGTGAACGCGCCCTTGGCATGGCCAAAGAGTTCCGACTCCAGCAACTGCTCGGGGATCGCCCCGCAGTTGATGGCGACGAACGGCCCCTTGGCCCGCGGGCTGGCGCGATGGATGGCGCGGGCCAGCACTTCCTTGCCGGTGCCGCTCTCGCCGCGAATCAACACGCTGGCATCCGACGCCGCAACCATGCGTACCTCGGCCATCAGGGCGGCCATCCGGCTGCTACGGAAGATCACCCCCTCCATCCAGCGCTCGCGCGGTTCACCCACAGCCGCGTCGCCGGCAGCCGGCGACGGTTCAGAAAGCTGCAGGGCACGGTCGATCTTTTCGAGCAATATCTGGCTGTCGAAAGGCTTGGTCAGGTAGCCAAAGACGCCGCGCGAAGTCGCTTCGACGGCATCCGGGATATTGCCGTGGGCGGTGAGCAGGATGACCGGCAAGGTGGGGCGGGTACGGTGGATTTCCTCGAACAGCCCCAGGCCATCCTGGCCCGGCAGGCGGATGTCGCTGACCACGACACGCGGGGTATCGACGGCGATCTGCACCAGGGCCTGCTCCGCCGAACCCACGGCCGAAACGCGGAAACCGCGCGCCTTGAGGCGCATGGTCAACAGACGCAGGATGTCTTCATCATCGTCGACCACCAGGATATGGGCCCCCTCGCCGCGCAGCGCCGGCCTCATCGCTTGCCCCCCACCGTGCGGTGCCGCGGCGTCAGCGTGCGTTCGATATCGGCCAGGCTGTCCAGCTTGTCCTGCAACTCGGCCGCCTTGCGCTGGCTTTCCTTCAGCTGCTGCCCCTGCTTGTCCAGTTGTCCTTCGAGCCTGAGGCGCTCGAGATAATTGTCGGCGACCTGCCGGGCCAGCGGATGGAAGGGAACGGCAACCGGGTCGTTCGATTTCAGCACGGCATCAAGCAGGCCGAGGGCCTTGGTGAGATCGTGCTGCCCACGCGGATGGCCGAGCAACATGGCCATCCTGACCTGGGTGTAGGGCGTCTGCGGCACGGCAACCAGCACCATGCGCTCACGGCCCAGTTCGGCCCCGCTCATCTTGCCCAAGCCCTGGTAATACTGCAGGGCGGATTCCGGCGTTGCTTCATCGACCCGCCCTCCCTTTTTAGCCGGCATCAGGTCGGCACAACCAGCCAGGGCAAATGCCAGCAGGCCAGCGGCCAGCCGGAAGCTGAAAAAATCATGATTACTGCGCATCAGGCAATTCCACACAAAAATGGGCGCCGCGCTCCTGCGGCACCAGATACACCCGCCCGCCCATCGCCCTGACCAGCTCGCGCACGATGGACAAGCCAACCCCGCTCCCCTGGCGCGGCGCCGGTGCGGCGCGCTGCCCCTGGACAAAGGGATCAAAAATCCGCTGCCGGTCCTCCTCCGCCACGCCGGGCCCTTGGTCGATGCACTCGAAGCGCCACAAGCTGTCGGCCCGACTGACCGACAGGCACACCTCGCCGCGCTCGGGGCTGAAATCAATGGCATTGGACAGCAGATTATCGAGAACCACTGACATTTTTTCGGCATCGAGCAGCAGCGTCTGGTCCGGCGCCTCGATCCGCACGCTCAGCTGCCTGGCCTGGCTGTGCAGCTCGCGGCGCTGGACGACACCGGCCAGGAGGCGTTTCAGGCGGACCGGCGCGCGTTGCAGGCGGCGGGCGTCGAAAGCCGCTTCGTTCAGGGTGAGCAGGCTTTCGATTTGCGCCTGCAGGGCGCGAACATTGTGCTGCAGGATGTCGACCACCTCGCGCTGCCCCTCGCCAAGCGGCCCGGGCACCTCCTCGCGCAGCAGCGAAACACCTTCCTTCAAGGCCGTGAGCGGCGTTTTCAATTCATGCGAAACATGGCGCAAGGCCCGCTCGCGATCGGCCTCCAGCTCGGCCAGGCGCTGACGCAACCAGTCCAGGCGCTTGCCCAGCTGGCGCAAATCGGCCGGCCCGCCAACCGTGATCGGCTCGTCGAAACGGCTGGCGCCAAGCCGCACGATGGACTGCTCCAAGTGCCGCACCGGGCGCACCAGCCACCAGCCCATAGCCAGGGCGACCAGCAGCGCGCCGAGCAGGGCCAGCGCGATCCTCCCCCCCAGCTTGAGGCGGGCCGCCTCGAGTTGCTCCAGCCCTTTGCGGTTCTGCTCCTCGATCCAGCGCTGGCCCGCCTGCTTGAGCAGGCCGTTCAATTCCGCCATGCGGGCCAGCAGCGGAAGGATCTCGGCCTGGGGAATACGCTGCTCCAGCCCGCTGCGCAGGGCTTCGGCCACCATCCGCCAGCCGCCGAGCAAGGGGGGGAACGGCTCGGCAGCCATGCCCTCCAGCCGGTCGACTACCGTCAGCGATTGGGCAAGATGCTCGTCGAAGCGCTGGCGAAATACCGGGTTGTCGAGCACCAGATATTGCCGGGCGCTGCGCTCCATATCGACGGTGCGCTCACCCAGCTCCTGAATGGCGGCGGTCAGCTGGATGGCCTGCTCGCTGCTCCGGCGGCTCTGCTCGACCATGCGCTCGACCACCAGCCAGCTCTGGACGGCCACGCCGCCGAGCAGCAGGACCACCAGCAAGAAGCCAAGCAGCATGCCCTGGCGGAAGGAAATTCGGTTCATTTCGGTGCGGATAGTGAAACTCCTGCCAGTTTACGCGACCCGGCAGGCCATCCATCGCCTTCCAGTGCTGGAAAAAAATGCCATGTCGCGACAATTTTTTCCAATAAATCAGTGAATTAATCCGGCGTCACATTTTAGCGACAAGGCCATTCCTGCGCCTAGACGGTGTTGTGGCCTGATGAAAATAAAGCTGTCGCCTTTTCACGACAAGGCGACGAAGGAATGTTGGACCACAATCCATTTCCGGCATGCACGTCATTGTTTTATCGAAACTTTTACAACATGGCACGCTTCTCGCGACAGCCGGCCGGAGCCACATTGATCGCCAACCACCTCACCGGAGTTTCCATGTTCAGCAAACCGCCCCTCACCCCACGCAACGATACCCTCACCCGCAAGGACATGAAAAACGTTCTCGGCTCGCCGAGCAACCTGGCCGGTGCCGTCCCCGAACCCAAAGTGCTCACCGAAACGGGCCCCGCCGGTGGGGAGGGAAAAGCCACCGCCACGCCGGAGAGCGATACGCCGAACGCCGCCCGCCTGATCGTCGGCCCCGACGTCAAGCTCAAAGGAGCCGAGATTCTCGATTGCGACACGCTGATCGTCGAAGGCCGGGTCGAAGCGACCATGGACAGCCGCGTCATCCGCATCGCCGACAAGGGCGCTTTCTCCGGCAAGGTCAGCATTGACATTGCGGAAATTCACGGCCGCTTCGATGGCGAACTGACGGCTCGCTCGCAACTCATCATTCACGCCACCGGCAAGGTCAGCGGCAAGATTCGCTACGGCAAGCTGCTGATCAACGAAGGTGGCGAATTATGCGGCGACATCAATGCGCTGTCGGCCGACAAGAGCGACACGCGCCCCCCGCGGGACGAAACCGTCCTGCCCCTGAGCGCGGTCGCCGGTTGATTGATATTTAGGCAACCCCTAGAATCCCGCCATGCAAAGTGCATCCCCCCTCGCCCCTGACCTTTCCGGTTTGCTGCCCGCTGCCCTGCAGGGCGGCACCTACCCCCTGCCCGACGAAGCCGACGACACCGTCGCGCCGGAACGGGTCGTTGCGCCCGCCGTCACCTATTCGCAGATCCGCGCCTGCAGCAACCTGGTTCGCCGCATGTACGCCTGGCGCGGCTATCGCCTGGCGCCCAATCGGCTGCTGCCGGACGACCCCAATCATGTCACCATCGGCGCCTGGCTGAATGGCGAACTGGTTGCCACCGCCACTGCCTCACGCGATTCATCGGCCGGTTTGCTGGCCGACACCCTGTACCGGGAAGAAATGAACCGGCTGCGCGCGCCAGCCCGCGTTTTCTGCGAAGTGACCCGGCTGGCAGTGGATGCCGACTGCCATGATCCGGAATTGCTCCACGCGCTGTTTCTGGCCATCTACCAGTATGTTCGCGCCGTCTTTGGCGGCACCGACCTGGTCATCGAAGTCAATCCCCGCCATGCCGGCTACTACCGCCGGAGCATGGGGTTCCAGCAAATCGGCGATCTGCGCACCTGCCCGCGCGTCAACGCACCTGCCGTGCTGCTGCACCGCCCCCTCGGCAACATCCACTACTGATCGCTCCGACCGCCCGCCTTCGTCCGCCGAAGGCTGGTTATTTGCGCTGAAGCCCCGTAGACTTCGCCTTTTGATTTTTTCAGGCAAGCGCAAATGGCTCAATACGTCATGTCCATGTTGCGGGTCAGCAAGGTTGTCCCGCCCAAGCGTCAGATCATCAAGGACATTTCCCTCTCCTTCTTCCCCGGCGCCAAGATCGGCCTGCTCGGCCTGAACGGCGCGGGCAAATCGACCGTGTTGAAGATCATGGCCGGCGTCGAGAAGGAATACGACGGTGAAGTGCAGTGGCAGCCGAACATTTCCATCGGCTACCTGCCGCAGGAACCGCAGCTCGATCCGGAAAAGACCGTACGCGAGGAAGTCGAATCCGCACTCGGGGAAGTCATGCAGGCTCAGGCCAAGCTGGACGAGGTGTATGCCGCCTACGCCGATCCGGATGCCGACTTCGACAAGCTGGCCGAAGAGCAGGCCCGCCTGGAGGCGATCATCGCCACCGCCGGTGCCGATACCGAGCACCAGATGGAAATCGCCGCCGACGCCCTGCGCCTGCCCCCTTGGGACGCCAAGATCGGCGTGCTCTCCGGCGGTGAAAAGCGCCGCGTGGCGCTGGCCAAGCTGCTACTTTCCAAGCCCGACATGCTGCTGCTCGACGAACCGACCAACCACTTGGATGCCGAGTCGGTCGAATGGCTGGAACAGTTCCTCGTCCGCTTCCCGGGCACCGTGGTCGCTGTCACTCACGACCGCTACTTCCTCGACAACGCCGCCGAGTGGATTCTCGAACTCGACCGTGGCGAGGGCATCCCCTGGAAGGGCAACTACTCTTCCTGGCTGGAACAGAAGGAAGCCCGCCTGGAGACCGAGCAGAAGCAGGTCGATGCCCACATGAAGGCCATGAAACAGGAACTGGAATGGGTACGCAGCAATCCCAAGGCACGCCAGGCCAAGTCCAAGGCCCGCCTGGCCCGCTTCGAGGAAATGTCATCCTACGAATACCAGAAGCGCAACGAAACGCAGGAAATCTTCATTCCGGTCGGCGAGCGCCTGGGCGACCAGGTCATCGAATTCAACGGTGTCACCAAATCGTTTGGCGACAAGCTGCTGATGGACAACGTCAGCTTCACCATCCCGCCCGGCGCCATCGTCGGCATCATTGGCCCGAACGGCGCCGGTAAATCGACGCTGTTCAAGATGATCACCGGCCAGCAACAACCGGATGCCGGCGAGGTCAGGATCGGCCAGACCGTCAAGCTGGCCTACGTCGACCAGTCGCGCGACTGCCTGGATGGCAACAAGACGGTGTTCGAGGAACTGGCTCAGGGCAGTGACATCCTGCAGATCGGCAAATTCGAGATGCCCAGCCGCGCCTACATCGGCCGCTTCAACTTCAAGGGCGCCGATCAGGGCAAGCTCGTCGGCAACCTCTCCGGCGGCGAACGCGGCCGCCTGCACCTCGCCAAGACGCTGATGGCCGGCGGCAACGTCCTGCTGCTCGACGAACCGTCGAACGACCTCGATGTGGAAACCCTGCGCGCCCTGGAAGACGCCCTGCTCGAATTCCCCGGCTGCGCGCTGGTCATCTCGCACGACCGCTGGTTCCTTGACCGCATCTGTACGCACATCCTGGCTGCCGAAGGGGATTCCCAGTGGACCTTCTTCCCGGGTAACTACCAGGAATACGAAGAAGACAAGCGCAAGCGTCTGGGCGAGGAAGGTGCCAAACCCAAGCGCATCCGCTACAAGCCGATCACCCGCTGAGTGCGACGGTCGCGGCAAACCGCGACCTGCATCGAGTAGGGGACGGGGTCAACCCGTCGCCCTCTCACACCACTCTTCCCCTTGCCGGGCGAGTAGAGGACTTTCACCTCCAACTGAGTGCGCCCTGCCGGGCGCACCATGCAAAACGGGCGCCGTTGCGGCGCCCGTTCCTTTTACGCACCCCGCGCAACGCGAGGTGCAACAATCGTGTCGTGGGGATCTTAGTGCTTCAGGCTGGCAGAGAAAACCGCCTTGGTCTTTTCGGAAAACTGGAATTCGTTGAAAGCGCGATCAATTTCGGCTTCGTTGCGGCCTTCGGAATGATCTTCGAAGCAGATCCCGATGGTCTTGCCGTTGGCAGCCAGGGTCTGGAAGGCGAAACGCCAGCGCTGTGCTTCCGCCAGGCGCTCGCGCAGCTCGGCTTCGTTGGAAATCGTGATACCGGCTTTCTTCAGGGAATCCAGGAATTGTTCGAAGGATTCGTTGCTCAGACTGCCCATTTGACTCTCTCCGTAGGTATGCGGTGTTTGATCACCATGTGCCGAATAACGACGCAATTTCGATTCGGTTGACACAAAAGTTGGTGCTTTCGAAATGCGATAATCGCGCCCATGAAAAAACAGCATTCACCCGCCGACATTCCGGAAATACACCCCGGCCAATCTATTGATTTGCTGAAGGAATTGCACATCCTGACGCGCGATGGCAAGCTCAATCAGGATACGCGTCGCAAGCTGAAGCAGGTCTATCACCTGTATCAATTCATCGAGCCCTTGCTCGACAATGCGGAAACGCTGGTCGATCACGGTGCCGGAAAATCCTATCTCGGGTTCATCCTGTACGACCTCCATTTCAAGGAACGTGCCAGCGGCGAGATCGTCGGCATCGAAACGCGGGCCGAACTGGTCGATAAATCAAGGGCTTTGGCCGATAAACTGGGCTTCCCGCGCATGCGCTTCATGGCCTGCACGGTCGAGGATTCGTTGTCGTCCGCCGACCTGCCGGCCACCGTCGATGTCGTCACCGCGCTACACGCCTGCAACACAGCCACCGATGATGCCATCCGTTTCGCCCTGACGCGCAACGCCCGCCACATCGTCCTCGTTCCTTGCTGCCAGGCCGAAGTGGCCGCCGCGATGCGCGCCAAAAAGAACGATTCGCTGAGCAAGACGCCGCTCTCCGAACTTTGGCGACACCCCCTCCACACCCGCGAACTGGGCAGCCACCTGACCAACGTACTGCGCTGCCTGCTGCTCGAGTCGCATGGTTACGACGTCACGGTCACCGAACTGGTCGGCTGGGAACACTCCATGAAAAACGAGCTGATCATTGCCTCGAGGCGCAACTATCCCCGCAAAAATGCCCGCGAACGCGCCGAGGCTATCCTGCGCGCGTTCAATATCGAGGAACTTGCGCCGCGCTTCATCTACTAAGTCCCCCATGACCCGTATTCAACTCCCGCTCGAACTCCTCGCCCCGGCCAAAAATGCCGATTTCGGCATCGAAGCCATCAAGCACGGCGCGGACGCCGTCTATATCGGCGGTCCTGCCTTCGGCGCCCGCTATGGCGCCGGCAACGATGTCGCCGACATCCGACGCCTGTGCGATTTCGCCCACCGCTACCGGGCCAGGGTCTTCGTGGCGCTGAACACCATCCTGCACGACTCGGAACTTGAAGACAGCCGGCAACTCGCCTGGCAACTGTACGATGCCGGCGTCGATGCGCTGATCATCCAGGACATGGGCCTGCTGGAACTCGACCTGCCGCCCATCCAGTTGCATGCCAGTACGCAGACCGACATCCGCAACCCGGCCAAGGCCAGGTTCCTTGAAGATGTCGGTTTCTCACAGATCGTGCTGGCCCGGGAGATGAGCATCGACGAAGTCAAAAAGGTCGCCGACGCAACGACGCTGGCCCTCGAATACTTTGTGCATGGGGCCCTTTGCGTGGCCTACTCCGGCCAGTGCTACATCAGCCAGGCGCACACCGGCCGCAGTGCCAATCGCGGCGAGTGCTCGCAGGCCTGCCGCCTGCCCTACACCCTGGTCGACGAAAAGGGCAAGGTCATCACCGAAAACCAGCATCTGCTGTCGATGAAGGACAACAATCAGAGCGACAACCTGCTCGCCCTCGTCGAAGCCGGCGTCAGCTCGTTCAAGATCGAGGGCCGGCTGAAGGACCTGTCCTACGTCAAGAACATCACGGCCCATTACCGCCAGTTGCTCGACGAGATCATCGCCGCCCATCCGCAATACACCCGCGCCTCCAGCGGCAAGAGCACCTACACGTTCGAACCGCAGCCGGACAAGACCTTCAACCGCGGCTACACCGACTATTTCGCCGGCGGCCGCCAGGACGACATCGGTGCCTTTGACACGCCGGCCTTCGTCGGCGAACTGATCGGTGAAGTTGTCGAAACTGGCGACGGCTGGATTGTCGTCAATAGCGAACAGGCTTTCCACAATGGCGATGGGGTCTGTTTTCACAACGCCCACGGCGATGTGCTGGGCATGCGCATCAATCGGGCGGAGGGCAACCGGCTGTTCCCTGCGGACATTCCGGAAGAACTGACGGAAGGGGCCACCCTGTTCCGCAACCGCGATCAGGCCTTTGAGCGGGCGCTGGAAAAGGATTCGGCCGAACGCCGCGTGGCGGTCACGCCAGTGCTGACGGAAACCGATACCGCCTTCGTCCTGACCCTGACCGACGAGGACGGAGTGAGCGTCACGGCCGAACTGCCGCGCAATGAAACGATCGGCAACGAGGTGGCGCAGAATGCGGAACAGGCCTTGGCGAAACTCAAGGAAAATCTCGGTAAATTCGGCAACACGATGTTTGCTGCGGCGCCCGTGGAACTGCAACTGAGCCAGGCGTGGTTCCTGCCGGTCAGCGCCGTCAATGCGCTACGCCGCGCCGCCACCGAAAAACTCGAAGCAGCCCGCCTGGCCAGCCATCCACGCCCGCCGCGCGCCGAACCGGCGCTTAATCCGGTACCCTACCCGCAGGAGGAACTGACCTACCTGGGCAATGTCTTCAACGCCAAGGCCCGCGCCTTTTACGAAAAGCACGGCGTCCGGCTGATCGAGGATGCCTACGAGGCGGGCAACGAAAAAGGCATGGTGTCGCTGATGATCACCCGCCACTGCCTGCGCTACAGCTTCAACCTGTGCCCCAAGGAGGTGAAGCACCTGAAGCCGGACCCGATGACGCTGATGAACGGCAACGAGAAGCTGATCCTCAAGTTCGACTGCAAGGCCTGCGAGATGCACGTCATCGGCAAGATGAAGAAAGGCGTCAAGCTCAACCTCGGCACCATTCGTCAGGCCGCCTGCGGTTGAGCCGGCTCAGGCTGGCTTGCGCAGCACGTCGACGCGCTGGGGATTGAGGAAGGTCGCCCCTTCCGGCCCGAGATAGGATTCGAACTTCGCCTTGACCCGGGCATACAGTTCAGGCGCCAGTTGATGACGGGTATGCGTGACCTGGATCATGCGCTGGTCAAAACGTTCGAAGTTCTCGAAATAGCTGCGGGTGTTGAAGAACAACTGCCGCTCGCAAACCAGCAGCCCCCGTTCGATAGCCTTGCAGATGGCGGCGAAGGCAGCCTCGCGCACGACTTTTTCGTCGTGAAACAGCTTGAACACCTCATTCAGCTCGCCGGCATAGACCGGCTCGGAAATCCAGGCCACGCCACCCGGCTTGAGCACCCGGGCGATTTCGTCGAGCGCCTGATCCATAAGGGGCATTGGCACATGGTGCAGCGACTTGAACATCAGCACGATGTCGAAGCTGTTGTCTTCGGCCGGAATGGCCTCTGCCCCGGCATGACGGAATTCAACAAGCGGCAGATCGGCAATCTGCAGGTTGCGCTCATGCTGGATAGTATCCACTTCGAGTGCCAGAATGCCCCTGACCCGGCCGGTTTCAGCCAGCAGGCGCGTCTTCTCCGCCTTGCCGCAGCCCAGTTCGAGCACCCGGGCACCATCGAAAGGCAGTTGTTCCAGCATCAGTTTGACTTCATTGACCAGCAGGGTCTGGCTAGGGTCAGCGATTTTCATGATCCATCCTGAAAGGGAAACAACGCGCATATTAACGGATGCCGATAGAGGCGGCATACCTTGCCACTGCCCGGGCAAATGGCGCTGCGCTATAGTCGTGTCCTGCCTCGACCTTGATCAACCATGACACCGACCCCCTGCCCCTCCTGCCAGCGCATCATGAACAAGCACCATTTCGAGCGGCTGCATCATGGCGAAGTCATTCTTGACCTGTGCTACCCCTGCCAGGGGATATGGTTCGATGATTTCGAGAGTGTGCAAATCACGCCGGGCGGCATCATTGAGCTGTTCAAACTGTTGAATGAGCATCGGGACACCCCGTGCCAGCCCCTGCGTGATCCCCTGCGCTGCCCGCGTTGCCGGGAGAAACTGTTGCACGGCATCGACCGCGCGAAATACGGTGGCCAGTTCAATTACCACCGCTGCCTGCAAAAGCATGGCCGCTTTACCACCTTCGGTCAGTTCATGATCGAAAAGGGGTTTGTCCGGCAACTGGCCCCGGCGGAAATCACCGCACTCGCCGTCCGGGTCGGCACCATCCGCTGCAACGGCTGCGGTGCGCCGGTCGACATCCGGCACCACCACGCCTGTACGCATTGCCGCGCCCCCATCGCCATTCTCGATGCCGATGCGGTCGAACAGGCGCTGGCGCGCTACCAGCACGCCGAAATCAAACGCACCACGGTCAATGTTGAGACCCTGGGCGATGCCATCGTGATGCGCGAACGGGAAAACTCACGGCGCAACCGGGAACAGTCGCGCAGGCGCATCGAAGAAATCGAAGTCGGCGACCTGCTCCTGTCTGGCGTCGAACTGCTCTGGAAGCTGGTGTTTCGCCGCGAATCGTAAAAGGCGAGCCGGCACGACTTGGCTGTCACACGCCACACGATCCGGGAGAGACATCGAAGAGCACCCGCGGTTTGAGCTCGACTTGCCGCTCGTCGTCACCCAACCAGACCATCCCCTCCTGGATCGTGCATTGCAGGCGCATGGTGCGTTGTGCCAAGTTGGCCAAGGCGCGGCCCTCCTCGACGGACAGGGAAAGAACGCGCAAATTCCTCTGGCCAGCCACCTTGCCTGACGTCTGCTGCCACCAAATCTCCGCACCGCGACCACCATAGCTCAGCACGACCACATGCCGTGAGCGATTGCAGGCCCGGCGAATATCCTTTTCGTCCGGCAGTCCGACATCGATCCAGCGTTCGATAGCGCCGGTCAGGTCGGTATCGAGCAAATCCGCCTCGCCCTCGGTGGACAAACCCCGGCCAAAGGTCAGGCTATCCGTCGCATGCATCGCAAAGGCAAGCAGGCGCACCATCATCCGCTCATCGGTCTCCGACGGATGACGGGCCATCGTCAGCGCATAATCGGCAAAATGCGAACGATCGAGGTCGGCCAGTTGCAGTTCCGCCTTGAAGATGGTTGATTTGAGCGCCATGCCAGCCCCCGAAAAAAGCGGCGATTATCCCACGCCAAGGGAACCTCGCCGCCTGCAACACACTCTCAGTTCGAGAACAGGCCTTGCCATTTCCCCTCATGAATCAGGAAGACCAATGCACCGGCTATTGATCGCCAGCCTTCTCGCCTTTGCCCAACTTGCCCGTGCCGAAGTCATCGACATCGACAACACCCAGCTCGAAAAACTGCGCCAGAGCGGCGTGCCTGTCATCGACATCCGCCTGCAAACCGAATGGGAAGAGACCGGGATCGTCGCCGGGAGTACCTTGCTCACCTTCTTCGATGCCCAGGGAAAATATGATGCCGCCGCCTGGCTGGCAAAGGTCAAGTCCATTGCCAAACCAAACGAACCGGTCATCGTGATTTGCCGAACCGGCAACCGCACCAAGCCGGTCAGCCAGTTCCTGTCACGACAAGCTGGTTACACCACCGTGTACAACGTCCGACAGGGCATCAAGGGCTGGATTAGCGCCGGCGGACCTGTCATACCGGCCAGCCAGAGCATCGCCGCATGCAAGGCAGCGAAAACCTGCTGAGACACCCCGTTGACCGCAAACGCTGCGCCAGCTGCGAACGCTGGGGCGGATTCCGGCAAGCAGGCAGCGCCCCGGATCATGTGCTGATCGAGGCAGAAACCAGCACCGGCCTTTGCCAGGGCGGCCCCTGGGATGGTTCGGAACGTCGGGCGCGGTCGGCCTGTGGACACTGGAGAAGCTGGACACCCGATCCGGCCGAAACGCGAAATCAGCTGCAAGCCCTCGCTTGATTGGCGTGCCCGGAGGGACTCGAACCCCCGACCTGCTGCTTAGAAGGCAGCTGCTCTATCCAGTTGAGCTACGGGCACTTGAGGGTGATGCGAAGAGGAATTGGTCGGGGCGGTGGGATTCGAACTCACGACCCTCTGCTCCCAAAGCAGATGCGCTACCAGACTGCGCTACGCCCCGACACGGGAAGGTGCATTCTACCATCACCGGGAAAGGCGTGCCAGATCAGGCAACTGTCTTTACCGAAGAAACAAACCTTGCCTCGATTTCGCCTTCATGATATTTAATCGCTTTTTCGTCATCAGGCGCACAAGGCACAAGAACATGGCAGAAGAACTGCTCCACAAGCACTTCACTCCCTACCAGCCCAAGGCAGGCGAGGAGTACATGAGCAACAAGCAACTGGCTCACTTCCGCAAGATTCTCGAAGCAATCAAGAAGGAGTTGAGCGAGGATATCGACCGCACCGTCCACACCATGCAGGACGAGGCGACGGTTTTTGCCGACCCGAACGACCGGGCCAGCCAGGAAACCGACATGGCCATCGAACTGCGCAACCGCGACCGTGAGCGCAAGCTGATCAAGAAAATCGACGAAACCCTGGGCCGCATCGAGAGTGGCGATTACGGTTTCTGCGACAAGTGCGGCGTCGAGATCGGCATCAAGCGCCTGGAAGCCCGCCCGACGGCGACCCTGTGTATCGATTGCAAGACGCTCGACGAACTCAAGGAAAAACAGATGGCCAAATAAGGTCATTGCCTGCCAAGGAAGGCTTGCTGACCCAGCAAGCCAAGCAATGAAAAGGGCACCTCGCGGTGCCCTTTTTGCATTCGGAGAGAAAGCTCCTTATTGCTGCTGTTGCTGCTGTTGCTGAGTCACAGCCTCCGGTGCGGCAGCGGCGCCCTCTTCCTCGGCCACGGCCTTCATCGACAGCTTGACGCGGCCACGGTCATCGGTTTCGAGAACCTTGACGCGCACGACCTGGCCTTCCTTGACGTAGTCCTCGACCTTGTTGACGCGCTCCTTGGCGATCTGCGAAATGTGCAGCAGGCCATCCTTGCCCGGCAACACCTGAACGATGGCACCGAAATCAAGAATCTTCAGCACCGTGCCTTCGTAGATCTTGCCAATCTCGACTTCCGCCGTAATGGCATCGATACGGGCGCGAGCAGCGGCGGCAGCGTCGCCGGAGGTAGCGGCGATGGTGATCGTGCCGTCGTCCTGAATGTCGATGGTGGTGCCGGTTTCCTCGGTGATGGCGCGAATCACGGCGCCACCCTTGCCGATCACGTCGCGGATCTTTTCCGGATTGATCTTGAAGGTATAGAGACGCGGTGCGTAGGCGGACATCTCTTCACGGTGGCCGGTCACGGACTGCTGCATCAGACCGAGGATGTGCATGCGGGCTTCCTTGGCCTGGGCCAGTGCAACCTGCATGATTTCCTTGGTGATCCCCTGGATCTTGATATCCATCTGCAGGGCCGTCACCCCCTCGGTGGTGCCGGCGACTTTGAAGTCCATGTCACCGAGGTGATCTTCGTCGCCCAGGATGTCGGTCAGCACCGCAAAGCGGTTGCCCTCCTTGATCAGGCCCATGGCGATACCGGCCACGTGCGCCTTGAGCGGCACACCGGCATCCATCAGCGCCAGGCAGCCGCCGCAGACGGAAGCCATCGACGACGAACCGTTGGACTCGGTGATTTCGGAGACGACACGCATCGAGTACGAAAAATCCTCCGGCTTCGGCAGCACGGCGAGCAGCGCACGCTTGGCCAGACGGCCGTGCCCGATTTCACGACGCTTCGGCGAACCGACACGGCCGCATTCCCCGGTCGCGTACGGCGGCATGTTGTAGTGCAACATGAAACGGTCACGATACTCGCCGGCCAGTGCATCGATGATCTGCTCGTCACGGTTGGTGCCCAGCGTGGCGACAGCCAGGGCCTGGGTTTCACCGCGGGTGAACAGGGCCGAACCGTGGGTACGCGGCAGAACGCCGGTCCGCATGGTGATCGGACGCACGGTGCGGGTGTCACGACCATCGATACGCGGCTGGCCGGACAGGATGCGGCCCCGTACGATGGCCGCTTCCATTTCGAAGAACAGGTTGCCAACCGTGTTGGCATCCGGCGCGCCTTCTTCGCCGGTGCACAGGGTAGCCACCGCTTCGGCGGAAAGCTCCTTGACGCGCTGGCTACGGGCCTGCTTGGAGGTAATGCTGTAGGCCTCTTCGAGGCGGGCACCCACCAACTCCTTCAGGCGGGCCACCAAGGCTTCGTCCTTGGCCGGCGGTTGCCAATCCCACTCCGGCTTGCCCGCTTCCTCGACCAGTTCGTTGATAGCGTTGATCGCCTTCTGCATTTCGGTATGACCAAAAACCACAGCGCCGAGCATGACATCTTCCGGCAGTTCCTTGGCTTCGGATTCGACCATCAGGACGGCTGCCTCGGTGCCGGCGACGACGAGGTCGAGTTGGGTATCCTTGAGCTGAGTGGCGGTCGGGCACAGCACGTACTGGCCATTGATGTAGCCGACGCGGGCGGCGCCGATCGGGCCGTTGAACGGGATGCCGGAGATCGCCAGTGCGGCGGAAGCACCAATCATGGCCGGGATGTCGGCATCGATTTCCGGGTTCAGCGAAATGACCGTCGCAACAACCTGAACTTCGTTATAAAAACCGTCCGGGAACAACGGGCGGATCGGACGGTCGATCAGGCGGGAAGTCAGGGTTTCCTTTTCCGAAGGACGGCCTTCGCGCTTGAAGAAACCGCCGGGGATACGGCCGGCAGCGTAAACCTTTTCCTGGTAATCGACGGTCAGCGGGAAGAAATCCTGACCGGGCTTGGCGCTCTTGGCGCCGACGACGGTGACCAGAACGACCGTCTCTTCCATCGACACCACCACGGCGCCGCTCGCCTGACGGGCGATTTCACCGGTTTCAATCGTCACCTGGTGATCGCCATAGGCGAAGGTTTTTTTCACGACATTAAACATGTACTTCCTTTCACACTCATCACATTAATCAACAATAACAACAACTTACAACAATAAAACAACGGTGCTGCAAAAACGAAAAAAGCGGCCGGGATGATCCGGGCCGCCTTTTTTCCAATCTCGGCTGAATTACTTGCGCAGGCCAAGCTTGGTAATCAGGGTGCGATAACGCTCGATATCCTTGCCCTTCAGGTAGTCGAGCAATTTACGACGCTGCGAAACCAGGCGCAGCAGGCCGCGGCGGGAATGATGATCCTTGGTGTGCTCCTTGAAGTGCGGCTGCAGGTCGTTGATACGAGCGGTCAACAGCGCGATCTGAACTTCCGGAGAACCGGTGTCACCCTTGGACTGGGCGAATTCGGCGACGATACTCGCCTTGTTTGCAGTGGTCATTGCCATGTCAAACTCTCTTTCGTTGTTGCGACGCCGCCCCAGTTTGATAGAGCCAGCGCCAGTTGGAAAACCGTCCAGGACGGAAAACTGGAATTATAGCAGATCAAGCGACCAACTGCACCAGCCTCTTCGGCCAGAGCAAGCCCCCCGGACCCGGCTCACCCACGCCCAGCAGGCGCCCGTCGACATAGACACGCAGCTTGCCCTGCAAGCCGCTGGGTAGGGCAACCGGATTGCCATGACTGAAGCGGTTTGCTTCTAGTGCGGCAAGATGCACCGCCGGCAACGACTGCAGCAAGGCGTCGACCGGCTGCAAATGGGCAAGGCGCCCCGCTTCGTCCTGCATTTCCAGTTGCTTCAGCGTCACGCTGCGGTCGAGCACCAAATCACCTACCCGGGTCCGCCGCAAGGCTGTCAGGTGGGCGCCACACCCGAGTGCCTCACCGATATCGGCAGCCAGGACACGGATATAGGTTCCCTTGCTGCAGGAAACGCGCAGGCGCAGCACATCACCCGCCAAGCCAAGCATGTCGAGCGCATGGATCGTGACCTCCCGCGCCTCCCGCTCGACTGCGATGCCTTGCCTCGCCAGTTCGTACAACGGACGTCCGTCACGCTTGAGGGCGGAGTGCATGGGAGGAATCTGTCGAATGGGACCGGTGAAGCGCGGCAACAAGCGCTCGACGTCGGCAACGGACACCGTGACCGCCGTGCGGGTCAGCTCTGTGCCCTCGGCATCGCCTGTATCCGTCGTGACCCCCAGTTTGACATCGGCTTCGTACGTCTTGTCGGCATCGAGCAGATCGGCCGAAAACTTGGTAGCCTCACCAAAACACAAGGGCAGCAATCCGGTCGCCATCGGGTCCAGCGTTCCGGTATGCCCCCCCTTGGCTGCCGAAAACAGGCGACGCGCCTTTTGCAAGGCATCGTTCGATGTCATGCCCGGGGCTTTGTCGAGCAAAAGGATCCCGTTAACCTGCCTCCAGGTTTTCTTGACCTTGGGCTGCATGGTGGAAAGTTATTCGTTCGGGGTCTGATCGGACAACGCGTTGGCCTGGTCAATCAGTTGCGACAGGCTGGAACCGCGCTCCAACGAATTGTCATACACGAAGTGCAGTTCGGGCAGCGTGTGAATATGGATACGGCGCCCCAGTTCGCGGCGCAGAAAGCCGGAAGCCCGCTTCAGGCCACGCTCGATATCCGCCAGATGGTCGGAATTGAGCGTGGTGAAGAAGACCTTGGCATGGGCGTAATCCGGCGTCAGCTCGACCGCAGTCAGGCTGATCATCCCGACACGCGGATCCTTCAGCTCGGTGCGAATCAGATCGGCCAGGTCGCGGCGCACTTGCTCCGCGACCCGGTCACTGCGTTGAAATCCTCGGGACTGCTTCTTCATTACAGCGAACGAGCCACTTCCTGGATTTCGTAAACTTCGAGCTGGTCGCCAACCTGGATATCGTTGTTACCCCGCAACGACAGACCGCACTCGAAGTTGGAGCGTACTTCCTTGACGTCGTCCTTGAAGCGCTTGAGCGAGTCGAGTTCACCATCCCAGAGCACGACGTTGTTGCGCAACAGGCGGACGCGGGAAGAACGCTTGACGACTCCCTCCAGCACGTAGCAACCGGCAATCGTGCCAACCTTGGAAATGTGGAAGACCTGGCGAATCTCCACCATGCCGGTAACCTGCTCGCGCTTTTCGGGCGCCAGCATTCCGGACAGGGCAGCCTTGACTTCATCCACCGCATCGTAAATCACGTTGTAGTAGCGGATATCGACGCCAAAGTTTTCGGCCAGCTTGCGTGCGCCTGCATCGGCCCGGATGTTGAAGCCAATGATGACGGCACCGGAAGCCTGCGCCAGGTTGACATCGGATTCGCTGATCGCACCGACCGCGCCATGCACGACCTGAACGCGAACTTCGTCGGTCGACAGCTTCTGCAAGGTCTGCACCAGCGCCTCCTGCGAACCCTGCACGTCGGCCTTGACGATGAGCGGCAGGGTCTTGACCTCGCCCTCCTCCATCTGCTGGAACATGTTCTCCAGCTTGGCGGCCTGCTGCTTGGCCAGTTTGACGTCACGGAACTTGCCTTGACGGAACAGGGCAATCTCGCGCGCCTTCTTCTCGTCGTTCAGGACAATGGCCTCCTCTCCGGCTGCCGGAACATCGGCCAGGCCGAGAATTTCGACCGGAATCGACGGACCGGCCTCGCTGATCGGCTTGCCGTTCTCGTCCAGCATGGCGCGCACCTTGCCGAACACCTGCCCGGCCAGCACGACGTCGCCCCGCCGCAGCGTACCGGACTGGACCAGCATGGTTGCCACCGCACCCCGCCCCTTGTCGAGACGGGCCTCGATGATCAGCCCCTTCGCCGGCGCATCCTTCGGCGCTTTCAGTTCAAGAATTTCTGCCTGCAGGAGCACCTGCTCAAGCAATTCGTCTATACCGGTACCTTTCTTGGCCGACACCGGGCAGAACGGCGAATCGCCGCCGTACTCTTCCGGAATCACGCCTTCCGCCACCAACTCCTGCTTGACACGCTCGGGATTGGCATCTGGCTTGTCGATCTTGTTGACAGCCACGACCAAGGGCACACCAGCCGCCTTGGCATGGTGAATGGCCTCCTTGGTCTGCGGCATCACGCCGTCGTCAGCCGCAACCACCAGAATGACGATGTCGGTCGCCTTGGCACCACGCGCCCGCATGGCCGTGAAGGCCTCGTGACCCGGGGTATCGAGGAAGGTGATCATGCCACGGCCGGTTTCGACGTGATAAGCGCCGATGTGCTGCGTAATGCCGCCAAATTCACCGGCCGCCACCTTGGCACGGCGGATGTAGTCGAGCAGCGAGGTCTTGCCATGGTCGACGTGCCCCATGACCGTGACCACCGGCGCCCGCGGTTCAAGCGGAATATCCTTGTGCTCGACATTCTCCTCGAGGAAGGCATCCGGGTCGTCCAGCTTGGCGGCGACCGCCTTGTGGCCCATCTCCTCGACGACGATCATCGCCGTTTCCTGATCCAGCACCTGATTGATGGTGACCATCGAACCCATCTTCATCATCGCCTTGATGACTTCGGTCGCCTTCACGGCCATCTTGTGGGCCAAGTCGGATACCGAGATGGTTTCGGGCACATGCACCTCGCGGGTAATCGGTTCGGTCGGCGCCTGGAAGCTGCCCTGACCTTCGTCCGACTTGGACGATTTCTTGTGGCCATGGCGATTGTCCTTCCAGCCACCGGCACCGTCGCCCCCACGGGTCTTGATGCCGGGCTTCTTCTTGCCATCATCTGCCGAACGGCCGCCCTTTTCTCCCTTCTTGAGGCCGGCATCCGGCTTCTTGTGCAGCGTTCCCTTCTCGCCTTCGCCAACCTTGGCCTGGGCGGCAGCCTGCTGCTTGGCCTGCTCGGCCACCTTGGCCGCCGCCGCAGCGGCTTCCGCCTGCTGGCGCATGAGCGCCAACTGGGCTTCGCGGGCCTGCTTTTCCTTCAACTCCCGCTCCTGGATTTCACGCAGGCGGTTGCGACGACGGGCCTCCTCTTCGCGGGCCTTGAGCTCCTTTTCGCCGATGATCGCCGCACGGTCGAGAACCGGTGCCGGCGCAGGCTTGGCCGGCACTTCGACCACCGCTTCCTTGACGACCGGTTCCGGCTCCGGTACCGCCTCGACAACCGGCTCCGGTTCGGGAACGACCACCGGCTCGGGGACGACCTCGACCACCGGTTCGACCACCGGCTCCGGGGCGACCTCGACAATCGGCGCAGGCACCGGCTCAGGCGCCACATCGGCCGATTGTTCGACGATGTCATCGCGCTTGACGAGGACGCGCTTCTTGCGAACCTCGACCTGCACGGTACGGGCCCGACCTTGGGCATCGGTCGCCTTGATTTCCGAGGTCTGCTTGCGGGTCAGAGTGATCTTGGTCTTCGACTCGTCGCCGTGCGAACGGCGCAGGTAGTCGAGAAGCTTCGCCTTGTCCTGATCGGTCAGGGTATCGTTGGCACCTCCCTTGCTGACCCCGGCCTTGCTCAACTGTTCGAGCAGGGCCGCGAGCGGCATTTTGAGTTCAACGGCAAATTGTGAAACTGTTGTTGCGGACATACTTTGCTACCTCCCGCTCACTCGAACCAGTGAGCCCGTGCCTTCAGAATGAGTTCCTTGGCACGCTCGTCGTCGATGCCGGTCATTTCGGTCAGTTCATCGACCGCCAGTTCCGCGAGGTCGTCGCGGGTCTTGACGTCGTGTTCGGCCAACTTGGCGGCCAGTTCCTTGGTCATGCCTTCAAGACCGATCAGATCCTCCGAAACGCTTTCCAGCTTCTCCTCGGTTGCGATGGCCTCGGTCAGCAGCACATTGCGGGCGCGATTGCGCAGCTCGTTGACGATCTCCTCGTCCAGCCCGTCGATTTCCAGCATTTCGGCCAGCGGCACGTAAGCCACCTCTTCCAGGGTCGAGAAGCCTTCGTCAATCAGCAAATCGGCGAGCTCTTCGTCGATATCGAGCTTTTCCATGAAGGTGACGCGCGTCACGGCATGTTCGGCTTCGGACTTCTTGGCCGACTCGTCCTGCGTCATCAGGTTGATCGTCCAGCCGGTCAACTCGGAGGCCAGACGAACGTTCTGGCCGCTGCGCCCGATGGCGATGGCGAGGTTGTCCTCGTCCACGACAACGTCCATGGCGTGCTTTTCTTCGTCAACGACGATCGAGGAGACCACGGCCGGAGACAGGGCACCGATCACAAACTGGGCCGGATCGGCCGACCACAACACAATGTCGATATTCTCGCCACCGATTTCGTTGCGCACGGCAGTAACCCGCGAACCGCGCAGGCCGACACAGGTTCCGATCGGATCGACGCGCGGATCGTTCGACTTGACGGCGATCTTGGCGCGCAGCCCCGGGTCGCGGGCACAGGCTTTCAGCTCCATCAGGCCGTCGGCGATTTCCGGAACTTCCAGCTCGAACAGCTTGATGACGAATTCCGGCGCCGTGCGCGACAGGATGATCTGAGGGCCGCGCGCATTGCGGTCGATGCGCAGCAGGTAGGCCTTGACACGGTCCCCGATGCGCAGATTCTCCTTCGGGATCATCTGCTCGCGCGGCAGCAGGGCCTCGATCTTGCCCGCTTCAATGATGGCGTTGCCCCGCTCCATGCGTTTGATCGTACCGGACACGATATGCTCGCCGCGGCTCAGGAAGTCGGAGAGGATCTGCTCGCGCTCGGCGTCGCGAATTTTCTGCAGGATGACCTGCTTGGCGGCCTGGGCACCGATACGGCCAAAGTCGATCGGCTCCAGCGGCTCTTCCAGATAATCGCCCGCCTCGACATCGGGGTCTTCCTTGCGCGCTTCCGACAGCGGCACCTGCAGGTATTCGTTGACGTACTCTTCGTCGGGAACCACCTGCCAGCGACGGAAGGAGTCGTAGTTACCCGTATTGCGATCGATCGAAACGCGCACCTCGGCCTCGTCGTGGATACGCTTTTTCGTCGCGGAAGCGAGCGCCAGCTCAAGGGCACCGAAAACGATTTCCTTGGCGACGTTCTTTTCGCGGGCCAGTGCATCGACCAGCAGCAACATTTCACGGCTCATGGGCTAAAACCTCCTAGTCCTTCAGTCGAATCGGGGCACCAGGCGTGCCTTCTCGATATTGGTAAATTCCAGTTCCACATCATCCTTTTCCAGGCGCAAGCCGACCTTGCCATCCCGGCAGCCGAGCAGTTGCCCCTGGAAATTGCGGCGCCCGTTCTGCGGAATGCGCAGCTTGATCTGAATATCCTGACCAGCGAAGCGTGCGAAATCCGCCTCCTTTTTGACGACGCGATCCATCCCCGGCGAGGAGATCTCGAGGCGATCGAAATCGACATTCTCGACCTCGAACAGACGCGTCAGCTGGTTGGAAACCTTAGCGCAATCCTCGACATCGACACCGTTTTCCTTGTCCGGCGCATCGATGAAGACGCGAATCGTGCGGCCGCGCGGCGACAACTCGACATCGACGAGTTCATAGCCCATACCGACAACGGTGGTTTCCAGCAGCGTATTTAAATCCATGGCCACAAATAAAAAATGGGCGAAACGCCCACCTTGAGAAAACAAAGATGCCCTACCCCAAAAGAGCAGGAGGAACAAACCCGTGAATTATAACGGATTTATTCCTCCCCGACAATCCATTCAGGAAGTCTCCGGCCCTTTCTGGTGGCCTGGCGCGGTCTTGGCCAGCTCGCGCAGCAGGGCCCTCACCTCATCCTCGCTCAATTCGTACGAGCGGCCCCGCTTCAGTTGCGGCGGCAGAACGAAGGGGCCATAGCGAACCCGGATCAGGCGGCTGACCGTGCAGCCAACAGCCTCGAACATACGCCGCACCTCACGGTTTCGCCCTTCGAACAGGGTGACGCGGTACCACTTGTTCGCCCCCTCGCCCCCGGCATCAACCAGGCTGGCGAAGCTGGCCAGGCCGTCCTCCAGCGCGACGCCATCGAGCAATTGCTGCTGCGCCTCCGGAGTCAGTTCCCCCAGCACACGGACAGCGTATTCACGCACCAGCCGGGAACTCGGATGCATCAGCTTGTTGGCCAGCTCACCGGAAGTGGTAAACAGCAACAGGCCCGAGGTGTTGAAATCAAGGCGGCCGACGTTGATCCAGCGCCCGCCGCGCATGCGCGGCAAGGCGGCAAAGACCGAAGGCCGGCCGTCCGGGTCGTCGCGCGAAACGATCTCGCCTTCCGGCTTGTGGTACATCAGCACGCGCGGCGGGCGCGAACTGCCAGTAAAACGGATGTTGATCAGGCGACCGCCAACCTTGACCCTGTCGCTTGGCACGACGGATTGTCCGATGGTGGCGACGACACCATTGACGCTGACCTTGCCGGCAGCGATCCACTCTTCCATTTCGCGGCGCGAACCGACGCCGGCTTCGGCCAGCACCTTTTGCAGGCGAACCGGCTTGGCCTCGGCAAGCGGACGGCCGTCGCGGGCGATCTGGCCGCGATTGGCCCGGCCACCGGTGTTGGGCGCCGGTTTGCGGCGGGAAACGGGTTTCGCGGCCGGCACGTCGATCACCGGGGAGTCCCGGCGCGGGCCACGCCCGCGGCTCGGTTGATCGGCCCCCGCGGGCTTATTTGGCGATGGGCGGAAGGGGGTGCGTTTATTGGTCATTGTTCCAGTTCCAGTGTCTGGCTGATTTGTTCAAGCGGTGGCAGTTCGCTGACGCTGCGCAGGCCAAGATCATCAAGGAACTGCCGGGTGGTGGCAAACAACGCCGGCCGGCCCGGTGTTTCGCGGTGGCCGACAACGTCGATCCAGCCACGCTCCTCCAGGGTCTTGATGACATTGGCATTGACTGCCACGCCGCGAATTTCTTCAATGTCGCCGCGCGTCACGGGTTGACGATAGGCGATGATGGCGAGGGTTTCCAGTACGGCACGCGAGTATTTCGGCGGGCGCTCGGGATTGAGGCGTTCGAGATAGGGGAGATACTCGGCCCGGGTCCGAAAACGCCAGCCGGAAGCGACCTGCACCAGTTCGACCGGCCGGTCGGCCCACTCCTCGCGCAACTGGTCGAGCAGTTTGCGCAGGATATCGGTCGACAATTCCTCGTCGAACATCTTTTTCAGGTCGCTTGGCATCAGCGGCTCGCGTGCCGCGAGCAACGCCGCCTCAAGTACTTTCTTGACCAGGCTCGGCTCCATCGCCCTCCTCCAGGACCGCTTCCGGTTCACCGGCATTCAAATTGATGTAGATCGGCGCGAAGGCTTCGGTCTGCGTGATGCGGATCATCTTTTCCCGCCCCAGTTCGAGCATGGCCAGAAAATGCACGACCAGGCCCGGTGGCCCCATGTCAATGTCGAACAGGGTTTCGAACTGCACAAAGCCCCCCCTCTCCTGCAGGGTGCGCAGAATGATGCCCATGTGCTCGCGTACCGACAGTTCCTCACGGCCGATCTTGTGATGCTTCTTCAACCCGGCCTGACGCACAACGGCCATCCAGGCTTCCTTGAGATCATCGACCGAAACTTCGGGCAGGCGCACCAGCAAGGATTTTTCGACCAGGGTTTCGACCCAGAAGAATTCACGGTCGGCCTGTGGCATTTCGTTCAGCTTCTGGCCAGCGAGCTTCATTTGCTCGTATTCCATCAGCCGGCGCACCAGTTCGGCCCGGGGATCTTCGGGCTCTTCGCCCTCGGCCAGCTTCGGACGCGGCAAGAGCATGCGCGATTTGATCTCGATCAGCATCGCCGCCATGACCAGATAGTCCGCCGCCAGCTCCAGGTTTCGCGCCCGCATCGCTTCGACGTAATCGAGATACTGCCGGGTCAGCGGCGCCATCGGGATATCGAGAATATCGATGTTGGCGCGCCGGATCATGTAGAGCAGCAGGTCGAGCGGCCCCTCGAACGCGTCGAGCATGATCGCCAGTGCATCGGGCGGGATATACAGGTCGAGCGGCAACTGCTCCATCGGCTGGCCGTAGATACGGGCCACCGGTTCGAGCAGATCGCCTTGGGCGGCCGGCACATCCAGCACATCGAGTTCGGCCGTCATGTCACGAGGCCGCGATGCGGCCCTTGCCCTTGTAATGCAGATGCAGGTTGCGGAAGTAGATGACGAGCCCGAGCGCCTGGCCAAAGATGAAGACCGGGTCTGCCCGATGAATGGCATAGACGGTAAGCACCAGCCCGCCGGCAATACTGAAATACCAGAAGGCAACCGGGACGACGACCTGTTTGGCCTTTTCGCTCGACCACCACTGGACGACAAAGCGCATCATGAACAACGCCTGCCCACCAAAGCCGATGCCGATCCAGATCAGCGTCTCCCAGTCCATGCCAAACATCAGTGGTATTCCAGCCCCATCGCTTCGCGCACATCGCGCATGGTTTCACGCGCCAGTTCGCGGGCCTTTTCGCAGCCGTCGGCAATGATGTTCTTGACCAGCGTCGGGTCGTCCAGATACATCTGGGCCCGTTCGCGCATCGGCATCTGTTCCTTCAGGATGCCGTCGATGACCGGTTGCTTGCACTCGATGCAGCCAATACCGGCTGTCTTGCACCCGTGGCTGACCCATTCCTTGGTGCTGTCGTCGGAATAGACCTGGTGCAACTGCCAGACCGGGCAACGCGCCGGATCGCCCGGATCGGTGCGGCGCACGCGGTTGGTGTCGGTCGGCATGCTCTTGACCTTCTTGGCCACCGACTCTTCCGATTCGCGCAGGGTAATGGTGTTGTGGTAGGACTTGGACATCTTCTGCCCGTCCAGGCCCGGCATTTTCGATTCCGGCGTCAACAGGTAGCCCGGCTCGACCAGGATCATCTTGCCGGTGCCTTCCAGGTAGCCGAACAGGCGCTCGCGATCGACCGCCGACAGGTGCTGGATTTCGTTGAGTACGGCCTTGGCCTGCTCGACGGCTTCCTTGTCGCCGTTCTGCTGGAAGCGGACGCGCAATTCTTCGTACAGGCGGGCCTTCTTGCTGCCCAGTTTCTTGACGGCCTCGCGGGCCTTGTCCTCGAAACCCGGCTCGCGGCCGTACATGTGGTTGAAGCGGCGGGCCAGCTCGCGGGTGAACTCGACGTGCGGAATCTGGTCTTCGCCGACCGGCACCTTGTCGGCCCGGTAGATCAGGATGTCGGCGCTCATCAGCAGCGGGTAACCGAGGAAGCCATAGGTCGTCAGATCCTTGCCGGCCAGCTTTTCCTGCTGATCCTTGTAGGTCGGCACGCGCTCCAGCCAGCCGAGCGGGGTCATCATCGACATCAGCAGGTGCAGTTCGGCATGTTCGGGCACCTTGGACTGGATGAACAGGGTGGCCTGATTCGGATCGACACCGGCAGCCAGCCAGTCGATGACCATGTCCATCGACGACTTCTCGATCCCCTGCGGATTGTCGTACTGCGTGGTCAGGGCATGCCAGTCGGCAACGAAGAACAGGCAGGGATATTCATGCTGGAGCTTGACCCAGTTCTTGAGAACCCCGTGGTAATGGCCAAGATGCAGGGCACCGGTCGGGCGCATGCCGGAGAGAACACGTTCAGCGTACATAGTCGATTAGTAGAGACCAAAAATAAACTCGATAATCCCGGCCGACAGCATGACCAGCGGGTTCATGACGGCGCCGAGGATACCGGTGAACAGCAGCAGCAGCAAAATCGGGAAGCCCCACGGCTCGATGCGGGCGAATTTCCAGGCCAGGGTGTGCGGCAGCAGGCTGACGGCGATGCGCCCGCCGTCGAGTGGCGGCAGGGGCAGCAGGTTGAGCACCATCAGCACGCAGTTGACGACGATGCCGACCTTGCCCATTTCGGAGAGCGGCAAGGTGAATTCGTTACTCGGCATCAGCCAGGCGAGCTTGAGCACGAAGGCCCAGCAAAAGGCCATGAACAGGTTGGCGGCGGGACCGGCAGCAGCCACCCAGAACATGTCCTGCTTCGGATTGCGCAGGCGACCGAAATCGACCGGTACCGGCTTGGCATAGCCGAACAGGAAGGAACCGCCGGAAAAGAGCAGGATGGCGATCGGGATGACGATGGTGCCGACCGGGTCGATATGACGCAGCGGATTGAGGCTGATGCGGCCCATCTGCCAGGCGGTCGGATCGCCGAAATGGCGCGCCGCATAGCCGTGCGCCGCTTCGTGCAGCGTGATGGCAAAGATCACCGGCAGGGCCGATATCGCCAGGGTCTGGATCAGGCTTTCCAGCATGTCGTCAGTCGAGTCCGAACAAGGCCAGCGAGCCGCGCCCGGCGCGCACCAGTTCCGGCGCCGAGCCGGTCAGATCGATCACGGTCGTCGGTTCGATGCCGCAATGACCGGCATCGAGGATCAACTCGATCTGGTCATCCAGGCGATCCTGAATTTCCCAGCCTTCGGTCAGGGGGGTTTCGTCACCCGGCAATTGCAGGGTCGTGGTCAGCAAGGGCTCGCCCAACTCCTCCAGCAAGGCGAGCGCAACCGGATGATCGGGGATGCGCAGGCCGATGGTCTTGCGTTTCGGATGCATGACCCGGCGCGGCAATTCCTTGCTGCCTTCGAGGATGAAGGTGTAGCTGCCGGGTGTCGCCGCCTTGAGCAGGCGGTACTGCGCATTGTCGACACGGGCATAGGTGGCGATTTCCGACAGGTCGCGCACCATCAGCGTCAGGTGATGACGGTCGTCGACCTGGCGAATCATCCGGATACGGTCGAGCGCCTCCTTGTCGCCCAGATGGCAACCCAGCGCGTAGCAGGAGTCGGTGGGCAAAGCGACCAGCGCACCGTCGCGGATGAACTCGGCAGCCTGCACGAGCAGGCGCTGCTGCGGCGAGTCGGGATGGATGTTGACGAGACGGGCCATGCTCAAAGTACCAGACGCCAGACAGGTTTGAGATCTTCGGGCAGTTGCGGCAGCTTGCCGAGATCGACGTAGCTTTCCTCCGGACCGTGAAAATCCGAGCCGCGCGAGGCGTAAAATTCGTAGTGCCGCGCCAGCCGGGCAAAATGCATCACATGATCCGGCGCATGGCTGCCGCAGGTCACCTCGATGCCACGCCCACCGAGCGCCTTGAACTCATCGAGGAAGCGGCGCATCTGGGCGCCGGACATCTTGTAGCGCCCAGGGTGTGCGACCACGGCCACGCCACCGGCACCGCTGATCCATTTCACGGAATCCTCCAGCGTCACCCATTGGTGATCGACGTAGCCGGGTTTGCCCGGCGTCAGGTAATGCTGGAAGACGCCGGGCACATCGCGGGCAATGCCGATCGACACCAGATAGCGGGCAAAGTGGGCACGCGAGATCAGGCTCGGGTTGGTCACGAAACAGAGGGCGCCCTCATAAACACCGGGGATGCCAACGGCGGCAAGCGCCTCTCCCATCCGCCGGGCACGCTCGACGCGCCCCTGGCGCAAGGCCTGCAAGCCTTCGACCAATGCCCGATCACGGGCATCGAAACCCAGGCCGACGATGTGAATCGGAATGCCCTGCCACTCGATGGATATCTCGACACCATTGACAAAGCGCATGCCGGCCTCCTCGGCCGCCGCCCTTCCCTCCGGCAGGCCACCGATATCATCGTGATCGGTCAGCGCCCACAGATCGACGCCGTTGGCAGCCGCCCGCCGGGCGACGACCGCCGGCGGCAGCAAACCGTCGGAAACGATGGAATGGCAATGAAAGTCGAAATTGGTAGCAGGCGTCACAGGCAAGCGCTTGAAGTCAAAGGACGAGTTTATCATGAAGGCCGGACCGCCCGGATTTCCTTGTGCGGCGCAGCATGTTGATTCGACCGTGCCATCCCGCTATAGTGCCCTCCATTCCGTGGGAGAGGGCAGTACGATCTGCCGCCGAAGGCGCAAACCCACCCGAAAACGCTCAGGCAAAAGGACCGCGGAATCAGCAACTTACCGCTGAAACTCTGGAGAGCGACGACAGCCGCCAGGCAAGCGTCCACCGATGGGGCAAATCTCTCAGGTATCGAGGACAGAGGGGTGAAACGCAAAACGCGCGTTTTACGTTTCACCCCTTTTCCGTTTCCAGAAACGGCTTTGAGAAAAGCCACTAAAGGATTGATATGCTGAAGAAAACGGTTTTGAATGCTGCACACCGCGCGCTCAACGCCCGGATGGTGGACTTTGGTGGCTGGGACATGCCGGTCAACTACGGCTCCCAGATCGAGGAGCACCATGCCGTCCGCAACGATTGCGGCATGTTCGACGTGTCGCACATGTGCCCGCTCGATCTGGTTGGTGCCGATTGCCGCCCTTTCCTCTCCCGCCTCGTCGCCAACGATGTCGCCAAGCTCACCGTTCCCGGCAAGGCGCTGTACTCGGCCATGCTCAATGAAGCCGGCGGCGTCATCGACGACCTGATCATCTACTTCCTGACCGACACCCGCTTCCGCATCGTGGTCAATGCCGGCACCGCCGAGAAGGATCTGGCCTGGATGCAGGCCAAGGCCGCCGAATGGCAGATGGACGTCACCCTCACCCAGCGCCGCGATGGCGACAACGCCCTCGGCATCATCGCCGTGCAAGGCCCGAACGCCCGCGCCAAGGTCTGGTCGGTACTGCCACAGGCCAAGGCCGCGACCGAAGGGCTGAAGGCTTTTTTCGCCGCTGAAGTCGACCAGTACTTCATCGCCAGCACCGGTTACACCGGCGAGGACGGCTTCGAAATCATGCTGCCGGCCGGCGAGGCCGAAAGCCTGTGGAACAAGCTCAAGGATGCCGGCGTCGCTCCCTGCGGCCTCGGTGCCCGCGACACCCTGCGCCTCGAAGCCGGCATGAACCTCTACGGCCAGGACATGGACGAAACCGTATCGCCGCTTGATGCCGGCCTGGCCTGGACCGTCGCCATGAAGGACGAGCGCGATTTCGTCGGCCGCGCCGCGTTGGCGGCCAATGGCCAGCAAAAGCAGTTCCTCGGCCTGATCCTGCTCGACAAGGGCGTGCTGCGCAGCCACCAGAAGGTCGTCACCGCCCAGGGCGAAGGCGAAATCACCTCCGGTTCCTTCTCGCCGACGCTACAGCAATCCATCGCGCTGGCCCGCCTGCCCATGGGCGTGCAGATCGGCGACGAAGTGCAGGTCGATATCCGCGGCAAGCTGCTCAAAGCCAAGGTCACCCAACCCGTCTTTGCCCGCAACGGCAAGGCTGTTCAATAAATTCCACCCATTCAGGAGAAAACCATGTCCAACGTCCCGTCCAACCTCAAGTACGCCGCCTCCCACGAGTGGGTTCTGAAGAACGCCGATGGCTCCGTCACGGTCGGCATCACCGACCACGCGCAGGAAGCGCTCGGCGACCTCGTTTTCGTCGAGCTGCCGGAAGTCGGCGCCCATTACGCCAAGGACAAGGAAATCGCCGTCGTCGAATCGGTCAAGGCGGCAGCCGACGTCTACGCCCCGATCGCCGGCACCGTCACCGAAGTGAACCAGGCCGCCGCCGACGCGCCGGAATCGGTCAATGCTGATGCCTACTCTGCCTGGTTGTTCAAGATGACCCCGGACAACCTGGCCGACGTCGATGCCCTGCTCGACGCCACTGCTTACCAAGGCATTACCGACGCAGCCTGAGATCTTCGCGCTCACCGGATGCCGTGCCACCGCGGCATCCCGGCCGCCCGCCCTGATCGCGGGCCATTTCCCGTTTTCCCGCAAGGATAGCCATGCCCTTGAACCAGCCCCTTTCCGCCCTTGAACAACACGATGAGTTCATCGGCCGCCACATCGGCCCCTGCGCCGCCGAAATGCGCCAGATGCTGGCCGATATCGGTGCTGCCAGCCTCGACCAGTTGATCGACCAGACCGTTCCCGCCGCCATCCGCCTGCCGGCTGACCTGCCGCTGCCGGCACCACGTCGCGAGCACGAGGCGCTGGCCGACCTCAGGGCCATCGCCGACAAGAACGTCATCAACAAGTCCTGCATTGGCATGGGCTATTACGACACCCTGACGCCCAAGGTCATCCTGCGCAACGTCATGGAAAACCCCGGCTGGTACACCGCCTATACGCCTTACCAGGCCGAGATCGCCCAGGGCCGCCTGGAAGCGCTGATGAATTTCCAGCAGATGGTCATCGACCTGACCGGTCTGGAAATCGCCAACGCCTCGCTGCTCGACGAAGCCACTGCTGCCGCCGAAGCCATGACCATGGCGCGCCGCGTTTCCAAGTCACAATCCAACCGTTTTCTGGTCGATGCCAATTGCTTCCCGCAAACGATCGACGTCGTGAAGACCCGCGCCGCGTATTTCGGCTTCGACCTGGTCATCGCGCCGCTCGACAGCATCAAGGGCGAGGAATTTTTCGGCGCCCTACTGCAATACCCGGGCGATAACGGCGAAGTACGCGACCTGAGCGAAGTCATCGCCGGCCTCAAGGCCAAGGGCGCCTGCGTCGCCGTCGCCACCGACCTGATGGCCCTGGTGCTGCTCAAGTCGCCGGGTGCCATGGGCGCCGACATCGCCCTCGGCTCCAGCCAGCGCTTCGGCATCCCGATGGGCTTCGGCGGCCCGCATGCCGCCTTCTTCGCCACCCGCGAGGCCAATGTCCGCGCCATGCCGGGCCGCATCATCGGCGTTTCCAAGGATGCCCGCGGCAAGACTGCCTACCGGATGACGCTGCAGACGCGCGAACAACACATCCGGCGCGAGAAGGCCAATTCCAACATCTGCACCTCGCAGGTGCTGCTCGCCAATATGGCCGGTCTGTACGCCGTCTATCACGGACAGCAAGGCCTGAAGACCATTGCCACGCGCATTCATCGCCTGACCGCCATCCTTGCTGCCGGCCTGAAGCTGGCCGGGGTGAGCCTGCTCGCCGAACAATTCTTCGACACGCTGCACATCGACCTTGGCGCTCGCGCCGAAACGGTCTATCGCGATGCCCTGGCGGCCGGCTACAACCTGCGTCGTGTCGCCGCCGGCGTGCTCGGCATCTCGCTCGATGAAACCTCGACCCGTCACGATGTGGCCGCGCTATTCAAGGTCATCGCCCGGACGACGCTCGATATCGATGCCATTGATGCCCAAGTCATCGGCCTGCCGAACGCCCTGCTGCGCAGCGACGCCGTGCTCACCCATCCGGTGTTCAACACGCACCATACCGAGCACGAGATGCTGCGCTACCTCAAGTCGCTGCAGAACAAGGATCTGGCGCTCGACCACTCGATGATCTCGCTCGGCTCCTGCACCATGAAGCTGAACGCCGCCAGCGAGATGATCCCGGTCACCTGGCCGGAATTCGGTGGCATTCACCCGTTCGCCCCGCGCGATCAGGTACAGGGCTACCACGAGATGATCGGCAGCCTGACCGAGTGGCTGAAGACCGTCACCGGCTTCGACGCCATCTGCATGCAGCCGAACTCCGGCGCGCAAGGCGAATACGCCGGCCTCGTCACCATCGCCCGCTACCATGCGAGCCGTGGCGAGGGGCATCGCAAGGTCTGCCTGATTCCCCGTTCCGCCCACGGCACCAACCCGGCAACCGCCCAGATGGCCGGCATGCAGGTGGTCGTCGTCGATTGCGACGATAACGGCAACGTCGATGTCGCCGACCTGAAAGCCAAGGCCGAAGAACACAAGGACGACCTCGCCTGCCTGATGATCACCTATCCGTCGACGCACGGCGTCTTTGAAGAGGCGATCATGGAAATCTGCGCCATCGTGCATGCCAATGGTGGCCAGGTTTACATGGACGGCGCCAACCTCAACGCCCAGGTCGGCCTCACCTCGCCGGGCTTCATCGGCGCCGATGTCAGCCACATGAACCTGCACAAGACCTTCGCCATCCCGCACGGTGGCGGCGGACCGGGCATGGGTCCGATCGGCCTCAAGGCCCATCTGGCCCCGTTCATGGCCGACCACGTGGTCGCCGCCACCGGCGACGACAGCCGCGTCAACAAGGGCCAGGGCGCCGTTTCCGCTGCCCCGTTCGGTTCGGCCTCGATCCTGCCGATCTCCTGGATGTACCTCGCCATGCTGGGCGGCGAAGGCGTCAAGAAGGCCACGCAAGTCGCCATACTCAACGCCAACTACGTCGCCAGCAAGCTGAAGGATCACTACCCGGTGCTCTACGTCGGCAAGAACGGCCGCGTCGCGCACGAGTGCATCCTCGACATCCGCCCGATCAAGGCCGCCACCGGCATCGCCGAAATCGACATCGCCAAGCGCCTGATGGACTATGGTTTCCACGCCCCGACGGTTTCCTTCCCGGTGGCCGGCACGATCATGGTCGAGCCGACCGAGTCGGAATCCAAGGCCGAGCTGGATCGCTTCATCGCCGCGATGATCAGTATCCGCAACGAAATCCACCGCATCGAAAAGGGTGAACTGCCTGCCGACAACAACCCGCTGAAGAATGCCCCGCATTCGCAGGCGGACGTCATCGAAGGCGAATGGACGCGTCCCTACAGCCGCGAGGAAGCCGTCTTCCCGCTGGCCTGGGTCAAGGCCAACAAGTTCTGGCCGAGCGTCAATCGCATCGACGATGTGTATGGCGACCGCAACCTGAACTGCGCCTGCCCGCCGATGGAAGCCTACGCCCGCTGATGGTCGATTTCTCTGCCAATGCTAAGTGGCCCAATGTCCCCGCCTGTTACGACTGGTTGTCGCTTGACCGGCGTGGGGACTGGCGGCTGCAAGGCGAACGCGTCACGCACCGCGGCCTGATCGACTTCCTGAACAAGCAATACGCTTCGGATGAGTCAGGCCGCTGGTTCGTGCAAAACGGGCCGCAGCGGGTTTTCGTGACGCTGGCCGCCACGCCCTGGATCTTCCGGCGCGAGGGCGAACGCTTCGTCAGCCATACCGGTCAGTCGGCCGGTGCGATACACGGCATCTATCTCGACACCGAAGGCAATGTGCTGCTGGCAACCGGCCTCGGCATCGGCCTGCTGGATGACCGCGACCTGGCCGGTTTCCTTGCGGAATGCCAGGGGCCGGATGGGCAACCGGCCAGCGAGGAGGCGCTGGTCGACCTGTTGAACCGCGGATCGGAGGTTATTTTCTGGAATGGTCACCGCCTGCAACCGATCCCGGCCGACGACCTGCCCCGGCGGTTCGGCTTCGATCCCGCGCCGAAGCCCTGACCGGCCTCAGTCCGCGAGATAGGCAGCACGCCAGACGGCAATCTCCGGCAAGGTATCGGCGGCGTCCTCGAGCAGGGCAGCATGAGCCTGCAACAGCAGCTTGCGCTGCCGGGCGTTCAACTTGGCCGGAAAAACCGGCAGCAGTTCAACCCACAGATCCCCTGCCCGATGCGTGCCGCGTCCGGGATAGCCCTTGCCCGCCAAGTGCACCACGCGGGACTCAACGCCACCGGGTTCGAGCGAATACGGGACGATTCCGCTCAGGGATGGCAGTTCGATATCGGCGCCGGCCATCATGGCCAACGCGCTGACCGGCATCGTGAAATGCAGGTCGCGCCCTTTCAACTGGTAGAGGGGATGGGCCGCAATCACCAGGGTCAGGTAGAGATCGCCGGCCGACAATGCGTCGTCGCCCGCTTCGCCCTGCCCAACCAGGCGCAACTCATCGCCCGGCAACATGCCCGGAGGAATGGTGATTTCCAGACTCACCTCGTCAACATCCCGACCGCTGCCGCCGCAATCAGGGCAGATGCGTTCCGTAAACAAACCACGGCCGTCACAGGCTGTGCAGCGGACCAGGATCCGCCGGGCGTCATGAACACGACCACTGCCGTGACAGGCCTCGCAAAAGCGGCTCCGCGTCAGGCCGGCCTCTCCGCTGCCGTCACAGGTAAGGCAAGGCTTGCCGCGGAAATAATGCATCGGCTTGCGGCAGCCGGCAGCCGCCTCCTCCAGGCTGACCTCGATATTCAGCCGAATATCCGCAGCCTTGGCAACCGGCGGTTCCGGTGCCTCCGGCGTGGCCTCATCGGCACGGCTATCCTCGTCGAGGATAGCCGGCTGATGGGCCGCCAACAACTGCTCGTAAGCCGCGTTGATTTCCTTGAATCGCTCGGTGGCCTGCGGATCGTCGCTGCGATCGGGATGCCAGCGCATGGCGAGGCGGCGGTAGGCGCGCTTCCAGTCGGCCGGCGTCGAATCGTGGGCTACCCCGAGAATCAGGAAAGGATCAATGTTCATTGCAAACGAATTGTCGCCGGACGCCCTGTCGCAACCGCACGGCCTTCACGCTCCCTCGGCCTCGCGGAAGGCGGCCCCCGCCGCATCCCTGGCCGACAACAAGGGGGCTCCTTCGATCGGCCAGGCAATGGCCAGATCGGGATCGTTCCAGGCGATGCAGCGCTCATGTTGCGGCGCGTAGTAGTCCGTGGTCTTGTAGAGGAATTCCGCCGTTTCCGAAAGCACGACAAAACCATGTGCCAGCCCGGCGGGAATCCACAGTTGTTTCCTGTTTTCTGCCGACAGGATTTCGCCCACCCACTGCCCATGGGTTGGCGAGTCCTTGCGGATGTCCACCGCCACGTCAAACACCGCGCCCTGCGTGACGCGCACCAGCTTGCCCTGCGGCTGTACGACCTGATAATGCAGGCCGCGCAGGACGTTGCGGACGGACCTGGAGTGGTTTTCCTGCACGAAATCAACGGCCAGCCCGGTCGCCTCCTGAAAGATGCGCCGGTTGAAGCTCTCGAAGAAGAATCCCCGCGCGTCACCAAACACGTTCGGTTCGAACAGCAACACGCCGGGAATCCGGGTCGGGGTCGCCTTCATCAGAACACCCTTTCCTTGAGCACGCTCATCAGATACTGGCCATAGGGATTCCTGAGCATGGGCTGGGCCAGTTTCTCCAACTGCCCGGCATCGACCCAGCCCTTGCGATAGGCGATTTCTTCCGGGCAGGCGATTTTCAAACCCTGGCGTTTTTCGATGGTGGCGATGAACTGGCTGGCTTCGAGCAGGCTCTCGTGCGTACCGGTATCGAGCCAGGCATGGCCGCGGCCCATGAGCTGAACGTTGAGTTGACGGCGTTCCAGGTAGATGCGGTTCACATCGGTGATTTCCAGCTCCCCCCGTGGCGAAGGCTTCAGATCGCGGACGATGTCGAGCACCTGGTTATCGTAGAAATACAGGCCGGTCACGGCGTAGTTGGATTTGGGCTGCCGCGGTTTTTCTTCCAGGCTGATCGCCCGCCCGGCGGCATCGAACTCGACCACACCGTAGCGCTCCGGGTCATGCACGTGATAGGCAAAAACCGTGGCCCCGGCTTGCTGCCGGCTGGCTTGGCCCAGATCGTGGGCAAACTCATGACCGTAAAAAATGTTGTCGCCCAGCACCAATGCGCTGTCGCCACGACCGACAAAATCGCGGCCGATGATGAAAGCCTGGGCCAGCCCGTCCGGATTCGGCTGGATGGCGTATTGCAGGTTGAGGCCCCATTGGCTGCCGTCACCGAGCAGTTGCTGAAAGCGCGGCGTGTCCTGCGGTGTCGAGATGATCAGGATGTCCCGGATGCCGGCCAGCATCAGAGAACTCAAGGGATAGTAAATCATCGGCTTGTCGTGGATCGGCAGCAGTTGCTTCGATACGACCAGGGTGGCGGGATAAAGCCGGGAGCCGGACCCGCCGGCTAGAATAATTCCCTTGCGTTGTTTCATGCGTGCCAGCCCCGGTACTGATCCGCCCTCTGTCGCCCGGCAGCCCGCCTCACGCTCCTGACCCAGGCCTGGTTGTCGAGATACCATTGCACGGTCTGGCGGATGCCACTCTCGAAGGTATCGGCCGGCCTCCAGCCGAGTTCGCGTTCGATCTTGCTGGCGTCAATGGCATAACGGCGATCATGTCCAGGCCGATCCGGGACGTGGGTGATCTGGGTTTGGTAAGACAATCCATCGGCCCGCGGCTGCAGTTCGTCGAGCATGGCACACAGGGTCAGCACGACATCCAGATTCCGCTTCTCGTTCCAGCCGCCGATGTTATAAGTCTCGCCGACCTTGCCGGCTTCGAGGACGCGGCGGAGCGCGCTGCAGTGATCCTTGACAAAAAGCCAGTCGCGGATTTGCCGGCCGTCGCCATAGATGGGCAGCGGCTTGCCGGCCAGGGCATGGTGAATGACCAACGGAATAAGCTTTTCCGGGAAATGGAAAGGACCGTAATTGTTGGAACAATGGGTGGTCAGGACCGGCAGGCCGTACGTGTGGCAATAGGCTCGAACCAGGTGATCGCTTGCCGCCTTGCTTGCCGAATAGGGGCTGTTCGGTGCGTAGCAGCTGGTTTCGGTGAAGGGCGGATCACTCTCGCCGAGTGAGCCATACACTTCGTCGGTGGACACGTGCAGGAAGCGGAACCGGCTCCTGGCCGGTTCCGCCAGTCCGGCCCAGTAGGCACGCGCCGCTTCGAGCAGGCGGAAACTGCCGACAATATTGGTTTGAATGAAGTCTTCCGGACCGTGGATGCTGCGATCGACATGCGATTCGGCGGCAAAATGGAGTACGGCACGCGGCTCGTACTGGGACAGCAGGGCACTGACCCGCCCGAAGTCGCCAATATCGCCCTGGATAAAAACATGGCGCGGATCGCCCTGCAGGCTGGCGAGGTTCTCCAGATTGCCGGCATAGGTTAGCGCATCGAGGTTGATGACAATTTCATCGGACAGGGCCAGCCAGTCCAGCACGAAATTGCTACCGATGAAGCCGGCCCCGCCGGTCACGAGTATGCTCATACGCTGATCCCTGTTATGCCGAGTAACGAATTATCGTTTGAAAGGGGCGGGATGGCGAACCCCCGCTGATTCAATGGGCGTCCGGCGGCAGGATCCGGCCGACCAAGTCGCTGATCAGGCTCGCCGTGATGCCCAGCCGATCCCGATCCGGGTTGTATTCAACGATTTCCAGCGCCCGGAATCCGGACAAGCCGGCCATGCCGGAGAGCGCCTCCAAGACATCGCGCGCGCTCAGCCCCTCCGGTTCCGGACTTCCTACGCCCGGCGCCAGCAGCGGATCGATGGCATCCAGGTCGATGGTCACGCCGAAACCCGCTGGCGCAGCCGTCACAACAGCCAGGGCTTCATGCAGGCAATCGGCAAAGCCTCGCTGCGCCAGTTCGATGCTGTCGACGATGCGAACCCCGCTGGCCCGTAGAAAATCGATCTCCTCGGGCTCATAACTACGGGCCCCGAGCACGACCGTATGCCCGGCACTGACCTGCGCCCCGGACAGGCCGATATTGAGCAGGCGCTTGTCACCCCGCCCGAGCAGGCAGGCCAGCGGCATGCCATGAATGGCGCCGGAATAGCTGGTTTCAGGCGTATGGCTGTCGAGATGCGCATCGATCCACAGCAAACCCACCGGCTGCCCGGCGACCCGCGCCACACCGCTCCACGTTCCGATCGCAATGGAATGATCGCCGCCGATGACGACCGGAAACGCGCCGCCACGCAGGGCATATTCGACCTCATCGGCCAGCTGCCGGCACAGCCCGGCAATCCGCCCCGCCGCACCGCCCCCCTCGCCAGCCGGCGCAAACAGCGTCCGCCCCCAATCGACCCGAGGATGATGCGCTAGCGCGTGCCAGGCCTGCGAACGATGAAAGGCAACCGGCCCGTCTTCGCAGGCCTGATCCTGCGCCCCGAGGCCGCTGGCGGCACCGATGATCCGGACGCGGGCGTGTTTGCGTGCATGGGCGAGGGGCATCGAGGATCCCCATCAGGACTGAACGGCCATCTGGCGCACCCGACTTCGCAGTTCCGCCATCTCGGCTTCCAACGCAGTGACCCGGGCACGCAGTTCCTCCAGGTCCGGATGGGGCGCAAGCGGCCGGGCGCTTGTCTGGCCGGTTTCGAGTCGCGGCTGGCCGCTCAGTAAATGCATCCAGCGATTTTCTCGGGCACCGGGCAGGCGCGGCAGTTCGACGACCAGCGCCCCATCGGGCCGGGCAGCCAGTTCCTCGAGAAACGCCTCGACCGATGAAATGTCTGCAAACCGGTAAAGGCGCTCGCAATTGAGTCGCAGTTCGCCGGCCGTCTGCGGGCCACGCAGCATCAATACCGTCAGCAAGGCCAAGGCCTGACTTGGCACACCGAGCACCTTTTCGAGCTGATGCTCGAAGCGGCTGACACGGCTGCCGCTGACCTCCCTCACCCCCCCCTTGTCCTTCAGCGCATCGACCGCCACGAGGATCTCGGATTCGGTTGCATCCATCACCGGATTGCGGCTGGTTTTCTGATTGCATCCGGCCTGCAACGCATTCACCGAAAGGGGATAGGTATCGGGAACCGTCCGCTGTTTCTCGACCAGCGTACCAAGAATGCGGGTTTCAAGCAGCGAGAGTTCGGGCAACTTGTCGTTCATGAATAGTCCAGGGATGTGAGATTCGAGGCGAAGGGAAAAAAGGAGCCATGCCAGACATGGTAAATCTACAGCGCGACATGCGCATCGTTGGCCGCGTCACGCGGTTCCCGCTCATCCAGCCGGGGATGGGCCCCGTTACCGATTCCCAGCCTCTTCGATTTATGATGACACGCTACACCCGACAATCTGTCGGCGACGACGTGTCGCGTTGCTCATCGGAACGTCCTCCTGCGCCTTACGGTATCCTTTCCGACTTTAAAGGCCGCAATGCAGCGAATCACAGCGGCCGCCCCCGTGTTCTCGCCCCATACGCCCGGGCACGTCCATTGCCTGACCATGATGAAACGTAACAACTGGTTTCTTTATATCATCGAATGCACCGACGGCAGCCTGTACACCGGCATCACCGTCGATGTGGAAGCGCGCTACGCTGCACACTGCGCGGGTAGCGGTGCCCGTTACACCCGCGCCCACCCGCCGCACCGCCTGCTCGGCTTCGAAAGTCACCCCGACCGATCGTCAGCCACGAAGGCCGAATACCGGATCAAGCGCCTGAGCGCGGCCAAAAAGCGGCAATACGCCGCAACACTTCAACGCCTTTCCTGAAAACAAAAAAGCGCCCCGAGAGGCGCCTGATTGCTTGATGTAGTCCTGGCGGAGACGGAGGGA
>JBKBHB010000004.1:0-137467 GCA_046297855.1 Azonexus sp. | reverse complement strand
GCGCCTGAGCGCGGCCAAAAAGCGGCAATACGCCGCAACACTTCAACGCCTTTCCTGAAAACAAAAAAGCGCCCCGAGAGGCGCCTGATTGCTTGATGTAGTCCTGGCGGAGACGGAGGGATTCGAACCCTCGATACAAGTTTTAGCTCGTATGCTCCCTTAGCAGGGGAGTGCCTTCGACCTCTCGGCCACGTCTCCAAGCCCGCTACAACAATGAGGCGCGGATGATATAGCCTCCGCGCCCTTTGGTCAAACCTTACTGATCCAGACCGAAGGCACGGTGCAGGACGCGAACGGCCAGTTCCAGATACTTCTCGTCAAGAACGACGGAAATCTTGATCTCGGACGTAGAGATCATCTGGATGTTGATGCCTTCGTCAGCCAGTGCCTTGAACATCTTGGAGGCAACGCCCGGATGGGAGCGCATGCCGACGCCGACAGCCGAAACCTTGCAAATCTTGTTGTCGCCGGTGATTTCACGGGCACCCAGCTTGGTCTTGACGGTTTCGAGGATACCCTGGGCCTTGGCATAGTCGCCACGGTTGACGGTGAAGGAGAAGTCCGTCGTGCCATCATGGCCGACGTTCTGGATGATCATGTCGACGTCGATGTTGGCGTCGGCAATGGCGCCGAGAATTTGATAGGCGATGCCCGGGGTATCCGGAACGCCCAGCATGGTCAGCTTGGCTTCGTCGCGATTGAAGGCGATACCGGAGATGATCGGTTGTTCCATGTTCTTGTCTTCCTCAACAGTGATCAGCGTGCCTTCCCCTTCGTCTTGGAAGCTGGAAAGAACGCGCAGTTTGACCTTGTACTTGCCGGCGAATTCGACCGAGCGGATCTGCAGCACCTTGGAGCCCAGGCTGGCCATTTCCAGCATCTCTTCGAAGGTGATGGTGTCAAGCTTCTTGGCTTCCGGCACGACGCGCGGATCGGTCGTGTAAACGCCATCGACATCGGTATAGATCTGGCATTCGTCGGCCTTCAGGGCGGCCGCGAGTGCGACGCCGGAGGTATCGGAACCGCCGCGTCCCAACGTGGTGATGTTGCCATCGGCATCGACGCCCTGGAAACCGGCAACGACGACAACCTTGCCGGCTTCCAGATCGGCGCGCATGTTGGCTTCGTCGATCGACAAAATACGGGCCTTGGTGAACGTGCTGTCGGTCAACACCTTGACCTGCCCCCCCGTGTAGCTGCGGGCGGGTACGCCGATTTCCTTCAGTGCCATGGCCAGCAGGCCGATCGTGACCTGCTCGCCGGTGGCACAGACCTGATCCAGTTCACGCGGATCGGGGTTGGCCGAGATTTCCTTGGCCAGCGCGATCAGCTTGTTGGTTTCGCCGCTCATTGCGGAAACGACCACCACGACCTGGTGGCCCTGCGCGTGGAACTTGGCAACGCGCTTGGCTACGTTCTTGATGCGTTCGGGGTTACCGACCGACGTGCCGCCGTATTTTTGAACAATCAACGCCATGGATTTGTCCGGTTAAACGTTGCAAACATGAAAAAAGAGGCTGGATTTTAACCCAGCCCGCTTTTTTCCTAAAGGAATAAGCGCTTAGAGATCGGCCAGGGAACGCAGGTGGGCCCCGACACTGCGGGCCAGCGACGTCATCACGTAGCCCCCTTCGAGCATTGAAACGATGCGTTTGTCGCACATTTCAGCCGCCAGGCTTTTCAAGTGATCGGTAGCCCAGGCGTAGTCCTTCTCGACCAGTTTGAGCCCCCCCATGTCGTCCTCGTAGTGCGCGTCGAACCCGGCGGAGATGAAGATCATCTGGGGCTTGAATTCCTTGAGGCGCGGCGTCCACACCTGCAGCACGGCATCGCGGAATTCCTCGCCTCCCGAACCGGCAGGAAGGGGCACGTTGCACATGTTGGCGGCCGGTTTCTCGGTGCCGCTATACGGGTAGAACGGGTGCTGAAAGATGCTGCACATCAGCACGCGCTCGTCGCCGGCAAAACAGTCTTCCGTGCCGTTGCCGTGATGCACATCGAAATCGATGATGGCGACGCGTTCCAGGCCGTGTGCCTTGATGGCATGCATGGCGGCCACGCCGATGTTGTTGAAGAAGCAGAAACCCATCGGGGTTGCCTTCTCGCAATGGTGGCCGGGCGGGCGCACGGAGCAGAAGGCGTTTTCGACCTCGCCTTTCATGACCAGGTCGACCGCCAGGCAGCCCGCCCCGGCAGCACGCAGGGCAGCCTGCCAGGTATGCGGATTCATGGCGGTATCGGGATCGAGGTGAACCACCCCCATTTCCGGGGAGGCCCGCTTGATGCGCTCCAGATGGGCGGCCGGGTGAACCCTGAGCAGTTGTTCGAAAGTCGCCAGCGGTGCGTCGTAATAAACGAAATAGGCGTCGATGCCCTGCGCAATCAGGTGATCGTTGATGGCCGTGAGACGTTGCGGGCATTCCGGATGATGCGAACCCATATCATGCAACTGACAGTCGCGATGGGTGATGAAGGCAGTGGTTGTCACTTGTTCTCTCTCTGCGAACCGGCGCTCGAAGCGGCGCACGTCGAAATTCCATTATCGTCCCAAGTCATGGCCACCTTCAAGCATTAGAATCGAAGCACAGACGACAGACGGAACCGGACCATGCATCACCGCACCCTCCCCCCGCTGGGCGGCCCGCCCCGGCCTTTCGACCAGATTCTCCGGCAGGCCGGTCAGATCATCTACGGCAAGCAGCAGGAAATACGCCTGGCCCTCGCCTGCCTGCTCGCCAACGGCCACCTGTTGATCGAAGACCTCCCCGGCATGGGCAAGACCACGCTGGCGCACACCCTGGCCCGCCTGCTTGGCTTGCAGTTCTCGCGCATCCAGTTCACCAGCGACCTGCTGCCGGCCGACATCACCGGCGTCTCGATCTTCGACCGGAACAGGGGCGAATTCCGCTTTTTGCCCGGCCCGGTCTTCGCCCAACTGGTGCTGGCCGACGAAATCAACCGGGCGACGCCGAAGACGCAGAGCGCCTTGCTCGAAGCAATGGAAGAAGGCCAGGTGACGAGCGAGGGAGAAACACGCCTGCTGCCGCGCCCGTTCTTCGTCATCGCAACGCAGAACCCGGCCCACCAGATCGGCACCTTCCCGCTCCCCGAGTCGCAGCTCGACCGCTTCCTGATGCGTATCGAGATGGGCTATCCGGACCGTACCGCCGAGCGCGAACTGCTGATCTCCGGCGGCCAGCGCAACCGGACGGACAACCTCGCTGCACTGATTTCGGCCGATCAATTGCCGGCCATCCAGCAGCAGGTTGCCGCCATTCACGCCGCCGCCCCCCTCATCGACTACGTGCAGACCCTGGTCGAGGCCACTCGGCAGGATCCGGCCTTCCGTCATGGCCTGTCGCCCCGGGCCGGCCTCGCGCTACTCTCGGCGGCGCGCGCCTGGGCCTGGCTCGACGGGCGCAACATGGTCATCCCGGACGATGTGCAGGCCGTCCTCCCGGCCGTTGCCTGCCATCGCCTGCGCACGGCACGACAAGGCGAAGCGGCGCCCATCGAGGATGTCCGGCGCCTCATCCAGAGCGTCGCGATTCCCTGAGCCGTGACGCTGCTTGCACGCCTCCAGCAAGCCCTGTTCCGTTGGCGCAGCGATGGTAGCGCACCACTCCGTCTTGGCCAGCGACGGATATTCATCGTCCCGTCCCGGCCCGGCCTGTTCTTCGCCCTTGCCCTGATCATCATGCTGATCGGCGCCATCAACTACAACCTTGCCCTGGGCCATGCGCTGGTCTTCCTGCTCGCCGGACTGGGCATCGTCGGCATGATCCATACCTTCCGCAACCTGCACGACCTCGTCGTCACGCCGGGCCACCCCGAGCCGGTTTTTGCCGGGGAAACCGCCCGCTTTCCGCTCACCCTCGACAACGAGCGCAAGGCGCCCCGTCCGGGGCTGGAACTGGAAGCAGAAGGCGGCCCGGTGGTCGAGGCCGCCATTGCCGGCGAAAGCCGCATCACCCTCCGCTTACCCCTGCCGGCCCGGCAACGCGGCTGGCTTCCCCTGCCCCGTGTGCACCTGTCCACCCGCTACCCGCTCGGCCTGTTCACCGCCTGGGCCTACCTGCAACCCGATATGCGCTGCCTCATCTATCCAGCCCCCATCAACACGCCCCTGCCCGAACCCAGCCTGGCGCAATCGGGCAGCACACGACAGGGTGAAGGCGGAGACGAGGATTTTGCCGGCTTTCGCGAACGCCAACCGGCCGACCCGCTGCACCACGTCGCCTGGAAGGCCAGCGCCCGTCAAGGCGACAACGCCCCTTTGCTGATCAAACGCTTCGCCGGTGGCGGGCAGAGCGAATTGCAACTCGACTGGGCACACACCGACCCCACCCTGCCAACCGAGACACGCCTCGGCATCCTGGCCGGCTGGGTACTCGCTGCCGATGCCGCCGGCCTGCGCTACGGCCTTGACCTGCCCGGCTGCAACCACGCGCCGGCAACTGGCGAACACCACCGCCAGGCCTGCCTGAAAGCCCTCGCCCTGTACCAGCCATGAGCACCCCAGTCCGCCTCGCACTCGACCGCCAGACCGCCCCGTGGCTGTTTGCCTGCGCGCTCGTCACCACCCTGCCCCATTTCCTTCACCAGCCCTACTGGCTCAGCGGATTGGCTGCCCTGCTGCTGTTCTGGGGCGTCTGGCTGTGGTGGCAGGACGAGCGCCTGCCCGGCCGCTGGATTCTCCTGTTTCTGGTCGGCACCGCCTGCGCCGGTATACTGATCGAATTCCGCAGCCTGTTTGGTCGCGACGCCGGGGTGGCGATGCTGGTCGTCTTCATGGCAATGAAGCTGCTCGAACTGAAATCCAAGCGCGATGCGCAGGTCGTCGTGATGCTCGGCTATTTTCTGCTGCTAACGCATTATTTCCATTCACAGAGCATTCCGACCGGGCTCTGGCTACTGTTTGCGTTCTGGCTGCTGACCGCCACGCTGATCCGGCTGCACGGCGGAAACGTCAGCCCCCCGCAGGAAACGCTGCGCCTCGCGGCAAAGCTCTGTCTGCAGGCGCTTCCTTTCATGCTCGCGCTCTACGTGCTTTTTCCCCGCGTCTCCGGGCCACTCTGGGGCTTGCCAGCGGATGCCCATGCTGGCCTGACGGGCCTGTCCGACACCCTGTCACCGGGCAGCATCTCACGCCTGGCGCAAAGTGCCGACATCGCCTTCCGCGCCCGCTTCGACGGCCAGCCGCCGGCGAGGCAGACGCTTTACTGGCGCGGCCCGGTCCTGGAAGAATTCGACGGAATGACCTGGCGCCAGACGGCTGGCCGGGGACACCTCCCGGTGCTGGAAAACCTTTCGCCGCCGCTGCGCTACGAATTGACGCTGGAGCCGAACAACCAGCGCTGGGCGCTGGCCCTCGATGCGCCGGCACAACTGCCGGAAGGAGTCAGCTTGAGCACGCCGCTGACCGCCCTGCTGCGTCAGCCACTCACCGAACGGCGCCGCCTGCAACTGGCCGCCAGCCTGGATTACCGCTTCAATGTCGCCGAGTCCCCCGGGACGCTGCAGCGCAACCTCGCCCTACCACCCGGCGTTAACCCGCGCGCCCGTGAACTCGCCCGCCACTGGCGGGAGGCCGACAGCGATCCAGCCAGCCTGATCGGCAAGGCCCTAGCGCTGTTCGCGGCCTCCTTCACCTACACCCTGCAACCGCCGCTGCTCGGCGAACACAGCGTCGATGACTTCCTCTTCCGCACCCGGCGCGGCTTCTGCGAACACTATGCGGCAGCTTTCGTTTTTCTGATGCGGGCAGCCGGCATACCGGCGCGCGTGGTCAGCGGCTACCAAGGCGGCGAAGCCAACCCGCTTGACGGCTATCTCGTCATCCGCCAATCCGACGCCCATGCCTGGGCCGAGGTCTGGCTGGCCGGCCGCGGCTGGGTGCGGGTCGACCCGACGGCCGCAGTATCGCCGGCCCGCATCGAAACGGGCATTGCCGACGCGTTGCCCTTCGGCGAGCCGCTGCCTGCCTTCGTCCAGTGGCGGGCCGACTGGTTGCGCGGCCTGCGCTACCGCTGGGAAGCGATCAACAATGCGTGGAATCAGCATTTTCTGGGCTACGACCCGCAACGCCAGCGCCAGTTCCTGTCCCGCCTCGGTCTGCCGGACACCGACTGGCGCAGTCTGGCAGGCGCCCTGGGCCTCACCTGCGCGCTCCTCGCCGCAGCACTGACTGTCTGGTCGCTGCATCGCCGTCCAAAAACCGACCCGGCCTGGCGCCTGTGGCAAAAAGCCTTGCGCCAACTGGCCAGGAGACAGGTAGACTGCGCCCCCTGGGAAACGCCACTGGCCATCGCAGCGCGTGTTCGCACGCAATGCCCGGAACTGGCCGAGCCATTCCAGGCTGTCGTCGACGCCTATCTCAAGGCGCGCTACGGCAATGCCCCCAACCACCTGAAAGACCTGCGCCTTGCCGTTGCGCAGTTGCGATGATGAAAAACGTATTAGCCCGCATTCTCCCCAGCAGCCTGCTCGCCGGCCTCGTTCACCTTGCCCAGGCCGCGCCGCCGGTCGCCACCTTTGCCAATGAGCCGGAAGCCGTCGCCTTCGCCCGCGACCTCGAACAACGCCACGGCTTCAACGCCGACACCCTGCTCAGCCAGTTCGCGCACGTCGCGCCGAATGCCAAGGTGCTACAACTGATCAAGCCCCCCACTTCTCCCGTCCAGCGCTCGTGGGAACGCTACCGCCCCCGCTTCCTGAACGACCGCCGCATCGACGGCGGCGTCCGCTTCTGGCAGGAAAACGAGGGACAACTGATCAAGGCCAGCGCCCTCTACGGCGTCCCGCCGGAAATCATCGTCGCCATCATCGGGGTGGAAACCGAATACGGCCGTAATACCGGCGGCTTCCGCGTGCTCGAAGCGCTTGCCACACTCGCGTTCAAATACCCGCCACGCGCCGAATTCTTCCGCACCGAACTTGAGCAGTTCCTGCTGCTGAGCCGAGAAAATGGCCTCGATCCGCTTGCCGTCAAGGGATCGTTTGCCGGTGCAATCGGCATCCCGCAATTCATGCCGGGCAGCCAGAGACGCTATGCGGTGGATTTTGACGGGGACCAGCGGATTGACCTCGCCAACAGCGTTGACGATGCCATCGGCAGCGTCGGGCACTTCCTCGAACAACATGGCTGGCAGGCCGGCCAGCCCATTGCCGTGGCCGCCGCAACCAACGGCACACCCGACCCGTCACTGATTGAAGCCGGCATCCGGCCCCGCCTCAAAGTCGCCGACCTGGCCGCCAAGGGGGTCTTCGCCAAGGCCGACCCGCAAGCGACCGTCGCCCTGATCGACCTCGTGTCACCCGGCAAGGAAACCGAATACTGGCTGGGTTTCGACAATTTCTACGTGATCACCCGCTACAACCGCTCCACCTTCTATGCGATGTCGGTCTTTCAGCTGGGCGAGGAAATCCGCAACCGCCTGTGCGAGCAATTGCCCGCTACAGCAGCGAATCGCGAGAGATATTGCCGCGCTTGAGGATCTTCCGCAGGCGCTCCAGCGCTTCCATCTGAATTTGGCGAACCCGCTCGCGGGTCAAGCCGAATTCTCCGGCAATCGTATCGAGCGTCGCCACATCCGCCCCGTTCAGGCCATAGCGGCGCTCGATCACCGAGCGCTGGCGCTCCGACAGCTGGGCCAGCCAGTCATCGACCAAGGAGCCAATCTCGCTCTCCTGGAACAGGGTTTCCGGATCCCCCCCGCTGTCGTCGGCGATGATCTCGCCCATGGTGTGATTGGGATCGATTTCCAGCGGCGCATCAAGCGACGCAATATGCTCATTGAGCGACAGGATGCGGCGCACATCCTCAACCGGCCGATCGATCAGCGCGGCAACGCGCTCGACGGTGGAGTCGCGCCGATCGGCCGATTCCAGGTGGCGCATGGCGCGCAATACGACATTGATTTCCTTGACGACATGCACCGGCAGGCGAATGGTACGCGACTGATTCATGATGCCGCGCTCGATGTTTTGCCGGATCCACCACGTCGCATAGGTCGAGAAACGGAAGCCGCGCTCCGGATCGAATTTTTCCAGGGCGTGAATGAGGCCGAGGTTGCCTTCCTCGATCAGGTCGAGCAGCGGAATTCCGCGGTTCAGGTAATGCTTGGCGATATTCACCACCAAGCGCAGGTTGTGCTCGATCATTCGCTGACGGGCAGCAAAATCGCCCTGACAGACCAGACGGGCCGTTGCCAGCTCCTCCTCGGGCGTCAGCAGCGGTTTGGCGCCAATTTGCGTCAGGTAGAGCTGGGTGACATCCTCGAGCAGCTCGATTTCTGGCGTCACGACCTCCGGTTCCGGCGGCAGCAGCAACTCTTCCGGCTGCCCGTCGAAATCCTGCTCCAGCGCGTCGCCTTGATCACTCATCGCTTCGGCAGATAAAGCGCCGGGTCGACCGGCTTGCCCTGCTTGCGGATCTCAAAGTGCAACTTGACCGAATCGGAATCCGTGTTGCCCATTTCGGCGATCTTCTGGCCGCGCGTCACCTGCTGCCCCTCCCTGACCAGAATCTTGCGATTATGGGCATACGCCGACAGGTAAGTGGCATTGTGCTTGACGATGACCAGTTCACCGAAACCACGCAGGCCGCTGCCGGCATACACCACCTTGCCATCGCCGGCGGCAAGGACCGGATCGCCGGCCTTGCCGGCAAAATCCAGCCCCTTGTTGCCCGATTCGTTGTACGGTGCGGAAACCTTCGCGGTCGTCGGCCACATCCAGAATACATCGTCCGGCCCGGCCATGGCGGGCGCCGGATTCGGCGCCGTCGTCTGCGGTTTGACATCGGGCTTTGCCTCGGTCGGCGGGGGCATTTCCGGCAGCCGGTTCAGACGGGCATAGGCCTCATCCGAGTAGGGCTCCTTGCCAACCCGCGGCTCGCGTTTCAGCAAGCCGTTCGTGGTTGCGGCCGAACCTGTCGCCGTCTGATCGAGCGGACGCGACTCCACTCCCGACCCGGTCGCAATCGGCTTGGCGACTGCCCCCTCGGCCAGCTCGGCAGCCCCCGGAGGAATGACGCGCAGCACCTGGCCCTCCCGGATGCTGGAAGGATTGGCAATCGCGTTCCAAGCAGCGATGTCACGATGATCCTGGCCATGTTCCAGCGCGATCCGGTACAGCGTGTCGCCACGCTTGACCGTGTAATAACCAGGCCCGGCCGGCTGCGGCCCGGCTGCCTTCGACGCCGTGCTGCTCGTGCGATCGACCGTCGGTGCCGGTTGTTGCGACATGCAGCCGACCAGCATCAGGGCCGGAATCAATACAACGCCAAATCGAATCATTGTGTTCCTGAGAGTAGCGGGACAAAGCGCACGGCATCGAGACGGGTTTCGACATACCCCTGCGGCGTGTGCTCGATGAAACTAAGATACTGTTGATCCGTCCCTACTGGCAAGACCAGCCGCCCGCCCGGCGCGAGTTGCGCCAGCAGGGCCGGCGGCACCTGCACGCCGGCCGCAGCAACAATGATGCTGTCAAACGGCCCGGCTTCCGGCAACCCGAACTGCCCGTCGGCATGTTTCAGGCGCACATTGAACTGCTGCAGCGTGCGCATGTTGGTCTTGGCCTTTTCGAGGAGCGGCCCGAGGCGCTCGATGGCATAGACCTCGTCGGTCAGCTGGGCCAGCACAGCCGCCTGATAACCGCAACCGGCACCGATTTCCAGCGTCTTGCCCAGGGTTTTGCGGCCGTTGAGCAATAACTCGATCATCCGCGCCACGACATAGGGCTGGGAAATCGTCTGCCCCATGCCGAGCGGGAGGGCTGTATCCTCGTAAGCCCGCGAAGCGAGGGCCTCCTCGACGAAGACATGGCGCGGCACTGCCGCCATCGCCCTGAGAACCGCCTCGTTACGAATACCCTTCTCGCGCAGGCGCTCGATCATGCGCGCGCGCGTCCGCTGGGAGGTCATGCCGATCCCGTGCAACACTGCCTGAGTCACTCCATCCACTGCGCAATTGAAGACATCTGCGCATTATGCGTCAGGTCGATCTGCAATGGCGTAATCGACACGCACCCACGCTCGGTGGCATTGAAATCGGTTCCCGGCCCAGCATCCGCCGCAGCCCCCGCCGCACCGATCCAGTACAAGGTTTCGTTGCGTGGCGAAACGGTCTTGACCACCGGTTCGGCCTTATGCCGGCGTCCCAGGCGAGTGACTTCAAAACCCTGCAATTCGGAATAGGGAATATCCGGCACATTGACATTGAGCAATATCGGGTCCCAAATCGGCTTGCGCACGAAACGCTCGACCAATTCACGCGCCACCCGAGCTGCCGTCGTGAAATGCCTCCCGTCAAAACTGGTCAGGGAAACGGCAATCGACGGAATCCCGAGCAAATAACCCTCCGTCGCTGCCGCGACCGTTCCCGAATAAATCGTGTCATCCCCCATATTGGCACCCAGATTGACGCCCGAAACGATAATATCGGGCAATTCATCCAGCATGCCGGTCACCGCCAAATGGACACAATCAGTCGGCGTGCCATTCACGAAATAAAAACCGTTGGCCGCTTTTTTCAACTGCAGCGGCCGATCCAGAGTCAGGGAATTACTGGCACCGCTCCGGTTTTGCTCGGGAGCCACGACGACCACTTCACCCAAAGAATCCAGCGCCTCGGCCAGAGCAGCCAGACCGGGGGCGAAATAGCCGTCGTCGTTACTCAGCAAGATACGCATCGATCAAACCAGCAGGGTTTCCAGCGTCTTGCCCTCGGCCAACCAGGCCTCGACCCACTTCGGCTTGCGACCGCGCCCAGTCCACTCCAGTTCGGCATTATCCGGATGACGATATTTGACCTTCACCTTGCCGCCTGCAGCCTTGACCTTGTTTTCCTTGCCGAGCAGATCCTCAATGGCAAATCCGCGCGATTTGGCTAGGGCACGTATTTCATTGAGCACAATCGCCTTTTCCTCGGCTTCGCGACGTTTGATTTCCGACGGAATCCGTTGCTGCAATTCCTGCAATTGAACCAGTGTCAATTTCGACAAATCCATGATGACCCCCTTGAATAAAAAATGGTGGCGGTAATTTAGTGGGTCCCTATTTTTTTTTCAATGCGCGGCGTCACAAAGAGCCAGCCCACAACGCAGCAATACTGCATTTTCATTTACGAACGGATTGAAGCCGAACACCGTCGCCGCAGTCCGAATGTCGCGGTAAACGAAAAAACCCGCTGACACGTCAGCGGGTTTTTTACAATACTGGGGCGACATACCGGGATCGAACCGGTGACACCTGGAATCACAATCCAGTGCTCTACCGACTGAGCTAATGCCGCCGTCGAAGAAGGCGCGCATTGTACGAACTTCCCCGCTTCCTGTCTACACCGATTTGCAAATTTCCGACCTTCCGGTGAGCATCCCGGCATCGGATTGACCGTGCTATTATTGTCGGCTTACTTTTTTCTCGGCTCCGTAGTCACAAGGAATTCTCATGGAAGCAACCACTGCACAAGCTAATGCACTCGAACGCCGCGTCGACCTTGCCATCGCCATCGCCGACGTCGAAAAGGAAATGGAACAGCGCCTGAAGCGCATGGGCAAGAACATGAAGATGCCTGGCTTCCGTCCTGGCAAGGTGCCGTTCAGCATCGTCAAGCAGCAGTACGGCGACCAGGCTCGCCATGAAGTGCTGTCCGAGGAACTGGACCGCGTCTTCAGCGAAACCGTCACGGAGCAGAAACTGCGCGTCGCCGGTTATCCGCGCATCGAGCCAAAGACTACCGAAAGCACGACGCACCTCGAATTCTCCGCCATTTTCGAGGTTTATCCGGAATTTACCCTCGGCGACCTGTCGGCCTCCGAAATCGAGCGCCCGACGCTGGAAGTCGGCGCCGCCGAAGTCGACAAGACGCTTGACATCCTGCGCAAGCAGCGTGTGTCCTACGAAAATGCCGAGCGCGCCGCCGCCAAGGAAGACCGTGTCGTCATCGACTTCCTCGGCAAGAAGGATGGCGTTCCCTTCCAGGGGGGCCAGGCCAACGACTATCCGTTCGTCCTGGGCCAGGGCATGATGCTGCCGGACTTCGAAACGGCCGTTGAAGGCATGAAAGCGGGCGAATCCAAGACCTTCGACCTGACCTTCCCGGCCGATTACCACGCCAAGGATCTGGCAGGCCAGACGGTTCAGTTCGACATCACCGTCAAGCAGGTCCAGGCACCGAAGCTGCCGGAAATCGATGCCGATTTCGCCAAGAGCATGGGTATCGCCGATGGCGACATCGAAAAGATGCGCAGCGAAATCGAAGCCAACCTGAAGCGCGAAGTCAAGCGCCGCATCGAGGGCAAGATCAAGGATCAGGTCATGGAAGCCCTGCTGGCCACCAACCCGATTACCGTTCCGGTCGCCCTGGTCGACATGGAAATCCAGCGTCTGATGCAGGCCGCTCGCCAGGACATGGAGCAGCGCGGCATGAAGGTCGCCGATCTGCCGATCCAGCCGGAGTGGTTCGCTGATCAGGCGAAGCGCCGCGTCACCCTGGGTCTGATCCTGGCCGAAGTGGTCAAGACCGAGAAGCTGCAGGCGACGCCGGAGCAGATTCGCGCCATGGTCGAAGAGACTGCCGCAGCCTACGAGCAGCCAGAAGAGGTCATTCGCTGGTACTACGCCCAACCGCAGCGCCTGCAGGAAGTCGAAGGCGTCGCCATCGAGAACAACGTGGTCGCCTGGGTTCTGGGCAAGGCCAAGGTAACCGACAAGGCTGCCGTTTTTGATGAACTGATGGGCCAAAAGCAGTAATCTTGACCCCTGTCGCCCCGCCGACAGGGTCTCGCAAGCAATCAACGCAACACACAAGAGCTGACATGAATATCGACAACGCAAGCAACTGGGATCCGCAGGCTTTGGGCCTCGTCCCGATGGTGGTGGAACAGAGCGGCCGCGGCGAACGCGCGTACGACATCTATTCACGCCTGTTGAAAGAGCGGGTGATTTTTCTTGTCGGCCCGGTCAACGACGCCAGCGCCAACCTGGTCGTCGCCCAATTGCTGTTCCTGGAAGCAGAAAACCCGGACAAGGACATCTATTTCTACATCAATTCGCCGGGCGGCTCGGTGACCGCGGGCATGTCGATCTACGACACCATGCAGTTCATCAAACCGGACGTGTCGACGCTGTGTATCGGCCAGGCTGCCTCGATGGGCGCCTTCCTGCTGTGCGCCGGCGCCAAGGGCAAGCGTTTCGCCCTGCCCAACTCGCGCGTGATGATCCACCAGCCGCTCGGCGGCTTCCAGGGCCAGGCCTCGGATATCGCCATCCATGCCAAGGAAATCCTGTCCATCAAGGACAAGCTGAACCGCATCATGGCCGAGCACACCGGCCAGCCGCTCGAACGGCTCGAGCGCGACACCGACCGCGACAATTTCATGTCGGCGGCCGAGGCGGCCGAATACGGCCTGATCGACAAGGTTCTGACCCGCCGCGACGCGGCCTGATCCAGGAGAAAAAGATGTCCAAAGGCAGCCAGGAAAAACTGCTCTATTGCTCCTTCTGCGGCAAGAGCCAGCACGAGGTCAAAAAGCTGATCGCCGGCCCGTCGGTTTTCATTTGCGACGAGTGCATCGCGCTGTGCAACGACATCATTCGCGATGAACTGCCCGAGGAGGCCGCGAAGGCCGGTCGCTCCGACCTGCCGACACCGCGCGAAATCAGCGCGATCCTCGATCAGTACGTGATCGGCCAGGATGTGGCCAAGCGCATCCTGTCGGTCGCTGTCTACAACCATTACAAGCGCCTGCGCCATACCGCCAAGAATACGGGCGATGTTGAGCTCGCGAAGAGCAACATCCTCCTCATCGGACCGACCGGCTCCGGCAAGACCCTGCTCGCCCAGACGCTCGCCCGCCTGCTCAACGTGCCCTTCGTGATGGCCGACGCCACCACACTGACCGAGGCCGGCTATGTCGGCGAAGACGTCGAGAACATCATCCAGAAACTGCTGCAGAAGTGCGACTACGATGTCGAAAAGGCGCAGCAGGGCATCGTTTATATCGACGAGATCGACAAGATTTCACGCAAGTCCGATAACCCATCGATCACCCGCGACGTGTCCGGCGAGGGCGTGCAGCAAGCCCTGCTCAAGTTGATCGAGGGGACCACGGCATCGATCCCGCCGCAGGGTGGCCGCAAGCACCCGAACCAGGACTTCGTCCAGGTCGACACCACCAACATCCTGTTCATCTGTGGCGGCGCCTTCGATGGCCTGGAAAAGGTCATCCGCAACCGCTCCGAGCGCGGCGGCATCGGCTTCGCTGCCGAAGTGAAGAGCAAGGACGATGGCAAGGCGATCGGCAAGACCCTGCAGGATGTCGAACCGGAAGACCTCATCAAGTTCGGCCTGATCCCGGAGTTGATCGGTCGCCTGCCGGTGGTCGCCACGCTGACCGAACTCGAGGAGTCCGCCCTGGTGCAGATCCTGACCGAACCGAAGAATGCGCTGGTCAAACAATACCAGAAGCTGTTCAGCATGGAAGACGTCGAACTCGAAATCCGCCCGGCCGCCCTGTCCGCCATCGCCAAGAAGGCCCTTGAGCGCAAGACGGGGGCTCGCGGCCTGCGTTCGATCCTTGAACACGCCCTGCTCGACACCATGTACGAACTCCCGGGCATGGAAAATGTCGAAAAGGTGGTCATCGATGAAAACATGATTACCGGCGACACACCGCCCCTGCTCATTTACGCTGACCAGCCCAAGGTTTCCGGCTCGAACTGAGCCAGAAGCGCTTGAAATCCGGTTTCCCGCCCCCAACTAGGGGCCATATACCTATTTGAAGGCATCGTAATGTCGAACCCCAACACCCTCCCGGAAACCGTCGAACTGCCGCTGCTGCCGCTGCGCGATGTCGTCGTGTTTCCGCACATGGTCATTCCGCTGTTCGTGGGCCGGCCAAAATCGATCAAGGCCCTCGAGATGGCCATGGAATCCGGCAAAAACATCCTGCTGCTGGCCCAGAAGTCAGCCGCCAAGGATGAGCCAGAACCGGACGACCTGTACCGCATCGGCTGCATGGCCAACATCCTCCAGATGCTCAAGCTGCCGGACGGCACCGTCAAGGTGCTGGTCGAGGGCACACAGCGCGCCCGCGTCGAAGCCATCGACGTGCAAAGTGCCGTCTTCATGGCGACCGCCGTCCCCCTGGCCCAGGCGGGTGTCGAGGATCACGAGATCGAGGCCATGCGCCGTGCCGTGGTCGCCCAGTTCGACCAGTTCGTCAAGCTGAACAAAAAGATTCCGCCGGAGGTGCTGTCCTCCATCGCCGGCATCGAGGACGCCGGGCGTCTGGCCGACACCATCGCCGCCCACCTGCCGCTCAAGCTGGAGCAGAAGCAGGAAGTGCTGGAGATGGAAAGCATTCGCGACCGTATCGATCGCCTGCTCTCCCAGCTCGAAGCCGAAATCGACATCCTGCAGGTGGAAAAGCGCATCCGTGGCCGCGTCAAGCGTCAGATGGAAAAGAGCCAGCGCGAGTACTACCTGAACGAACAGGTCAAGGCCATCCAGAAGGAACTCGGCGAAGGCGAGGAAGGCGCCGATCTCGAGGAGCTGGACAAGAAAATCAGCGCCGCCGGGATGAGCAAAGAAGGCCTGGCCAAGGCGCAGAGCGAACTGAAGAAGCTGCGCCTGATGTCGCCGATGTCAGCTGAAGCGACCGTCGTCCGCAACTTCATTGAAACCCTGATCGGTCTGCCGTGGCGCAAAAAAACGCGTATCAGCAAGGATTTGCGCGCTGCCGAGAAAATCCTCGATGCCGATCACTATGGCCTGGAGAAGGTCAAGGAGCGCATTGTCGAATACCTCGCCGTGCAACAGCGCGTCGACAAGGTCAAGGCACCGATCCTGTGCCTGGTCGGCCCTCCGGGTGTCGGCAAGACCTCGCTCGGTCAGTCGATCGCCAAGGCGACGAATCGCAAGTTCGTTCGCATGGCCTTGGGCGGCGTGCGCGACGAAGCCGAAATTCGCGGCCACCGCCGGACCTATATCGGCTCGATGCCCGGCAAGATTCTGCAGAGCCTGACCAAAATCGGCGTACGCAACCCCTTGTTCCTGCTCGATGAAGTGGACAAGCTCGGGCAGGACTTCCGCGGCGACCCGTCGTCTGCCCTGCTCGAAGTGCTCGACCCCGAACAGAACAACACCTTCCAGGATCACTACGTTGAGGTGGATTTCGACCTCTCGGACGTGATGTTCGTGGCCACCGCCAACACGCTGAACATTCCGGCCCCCTTGCTCGACCGCATGGAAGTGATCCGTCTGTCCGGCTACACGGAGGACGAGAAGGTCAACATCGCCATGCGCTATCTGCTGCCCAAGCAGATGAAGAACAACGGCGTCAAGAAGACAGAACTGACCGTAGCGGAAAGCGCCATCCGCGACATCGTCCGCTACTACACCCGCGAGGCGGGCGTTCGCGCCCTGGAGCGGGAAATTTCCAAAATCTGCCGCAAGGTCGTCAAGACCCTGGTGCTCAAGAAGCGCGAAGCGAAAATCGTCGTCAATGCCAAGAACCTCGACAAGTTCCTCGGCGTCCGGCGCTACAGCTTTGGCATGGCGGAAAAGGAGAATCAGGTCGGTCAGGTCACCGGGCTGGCCTGGACTGAAGTTGGCGGCGAGTTGCTGACCATCGAATGCGCCAACATGCCCGGCAAGGGCAACATCATCCGCACCGGTTCGCTCGGCGACGTCATGAAGGAATCGGTCGAAGCCGCCCGCTCCGTCGTGCGCGCCCGTGCTCACCGCCTGGGTATCAAGGACGAAGCCTTCGAGAAGACCGATATCCACATTCACGTACCGGAAGGTGCGACGCCGAAGGACGGTCCGTCAGCGGGGATCGCCATGACCACCGCGCTGGTCTCGTCCTACACCGGAATCCCAGTGCGTTGCGACGTTTGCATGACCGGCGAGATCACCTTGCGGGGCGAAGTGCTCGCCATCGGCGGCCTCAAGGAAAAGTTGCTGGCCGCCGTGCGCGGCGGTTTGAAGACCGCGCTGATCCCGGAAGAGAACGTCAAGGACCTGGCCGAGATTCCGGACAATATCAAGAACAAGATCGAGATCGTTCCGGTGAAATGGATCGACCAGGTGCTGGAGCGTGCGCTGGAACGCAAGCCGGAAGCCCTGCCGGCGGCAACCGACGCCAGCGCGGGCGTGCAATCCGCCACCGACGTGACCGCGGCCGCCACGGTCGTTACTCATTGATTTTGAAGGAAAGGATGCCGATGGCGTAGGCCTCGGCACCTTTTCCCTCCGTGCACGGCCCCGGGAACGGCCGAGAATCCGCTTGACACAAGGATTTCGCGAGCGATATAAATTCGGCCTCGCAAGATTTCAACCACTCCAAATCCTACTTTTCGGGGACTTAAACATGAACAAATCTGAACTGATCGACGCCATCGCCGCCCAGGCCGACATCTCCAAGGCCGCCGCCGGCCGCGCGCTGGATGCCGCCGTCGAGGCGATCACCGGCGCACTGAAGAAGGGTGACTCGGTCAGCCTGATCGGTTTCGGCACCTTCTACGTGGGCGAGCGCGCCGCCCGCACCGGCCGCAACCCGCGCACGGGCAAGACCCTGGAAATCAAGGCCGCGAAGTCGCCGAAGTTCCGCCCCGGCAAGGCCCTGAAGGACGCCTGCAACTGATTGTCCCGGGTGCTTAGCTCAGTTGGCAGAGCGTCGCCCTTACAAGGCGAATGTCGGCGGTTCGACCCCGTCAGCACCCACCAGCCCCTCCTGGCTGAACCACGAACCCCGCCCACGAGGCGGGGTTTTTGTTGGACAATATGCTGATGGACAACACCAAGCACAACGATCCGGACAAGACTGGCGACGCCCTCAAGGCCCAGCGTTTCCAGATGCTGGCGGACATCGCAAAGGAATTGTCCGGCGAGGTGGTCTTTCCCACCTATTTCGACGCGGTGCTGCGCCTGCGCAAGATTCTGCAGGATCCGGAGCAAAGCATCGCCAACCTGGCCAAGGCCATTTCGGCCGAGCCACTGATTTCAGCCAAGCTGCTGCATCTGGCCAATTCGGTGGCCTTCAACGCGACCGGGCAGGAAATCCGGGATCTGAAGTCGGCCATCATCCGGCTCGGTCTGAATGCCGTGCAAACCGCCGCCATGTCCATCGTCATGACCCAGCTGATGCGGGCCAAGGGAATGGCGGAGTTCTGCGAGACGACCCATGCCTTGTGGGAGCATTCGATCCAGACCTCCGCGGCGGCCTACATCCTGGCCGGAGAAAATCCCCGCCTGAACCGCGACGAGGCGATGCTGGCCGGCCTGATTCATGATCTTGGCGCGTTCTACATGCTGTATCGCGCCACGCAGTACGATGAATTGCGCCACCGGCCGGACTCGATCAAGTACCTGATTGCCCAGTGGCACGAGAGCATCGGTGTTTCCTTGTTGAATGCCCTGGGCCTGCCGGACGAAATCGTCGATGCGACCATCGACCATGACCATTTGCGCCGCACCCCGCCCAACATCCGCACCCTGTCCGATGTGGTCTACGTAGCAAACATGCTGAGTGGCGGTCATCTGGAATGGGAGCCCGACGAACAAAGCGCCCTGGCCGCTGAAATCGCTGCATTGAACACGCAGTTCAGCCATCTGCGGCCAGCGATCGATACCCTGGCCAGCGAGTTGCGCGGCAACCTCCGGTAGTTCAGGCCTTGCGGCCGTGACCGGTTTTTTCCTGCGTTGAGGCCAGGATACCGCGCAGGATGTTGATCTCGTCCCGCTCCAGGCGGGCCCGGCCAAACAGGCGGCGCAGCTTGGGAAGCAGACGGCCGGGCTGCGCTGGGTTGAAGAAGCCGGTATCGGTCATGACCCGTTCAAGGTGAGCGTAAAAACCTTCGACCTCATCGTGCGTCGCGGGTGGCGACGCAAAGGGGGTCGTCAGCGGATTGACGATGGGCGGCCGTTCGGCGAAAGCCGCCATGCGGCATTCGTAACACAGCACCTGCACTGCCGCGCCAAGGTTCAGTGAGCTGAATCGGGGATTGGTCGGAATGGTAACAGCGGCCTGGCAATGCAGGATTTCGTCGTTGCTCAGCCCCATTGTTTCATTGCCGAAAACCAGCGCGACTTCGCACTCCCCGGCTTCGCCGATCAGCCGCGCCACCGTTTCGCGCGGTGCCCCGAGCGGCGGGCCGATATCGCGTTGCCGGGCCGACAGGGCCACAGCAAACGACGTGCCCGCCAAGGCGTCCTTTAGCGTCGGCACCACCCGGGCGGCAGCCAGCACATCGACGGCGCCGGTGGCCCGCGTATCGGCCTCGGGATCGGGAAACTGCTTCGGCTCCACCAGATACAGCCGCGACAGGCCCATGGTCTTCATGGCCCGTGCGGCCGCACCGATATTGCCGGGGTGGCTGGGGCGACACAGCACGACTCTGATACGTGACAACAGGACTTCCGGGTTCATGGTGTAAAATCCGTTTTTTGAAAATTCATCGGGCCGCGTCCTGGCGGCCCGTCAGTTCTTTAAGCCCATGCATCCAGCCCTGAATATCGCCATCAAGGCGGCGCGCCGCGCCGGCCAGATCATCAATCGCGCCTCGAACGACATCGACCTGCTCAAGGTCGCTTCGAAGCAACCCAATGACTTTGTGACCGAAGTCGATAAAGCCGCCGAAAAGGCCATCATCGAGACCCTGCAGGAGGCTTATCCAGGATACGGCATTCTAGCAGAGGAGTCCGGCCTCACCGTCGGCCAGGGCACGGGCGACACCGAGTACCAGTGGATCATCGATCCGCTCGACGGCACCACCAACTTCATCCACGGCATGCCGCAGTACGCCGTTTCCATCGCCCTGGCGAAAAACGGCATCGTTGAACAGGCCGTGGTCTTCGATCCGAACCGCAATGAGCTGTTCACCGCCAGCAAGGGGGCGGGCGCCTTCCTGAACGAGCGCCGCATCCGTGTGTCGCGCCGCCTGAAACTGGGCGAGGCGCTGATCGGCACCGGTTTCCCGTATCGCATGTTCGACAAGATCGACCTCTATCTGGCCATTTTCAAGGAGCTGGCCGAAAAAACCGCCGGTCAGCGCCGGCCGGGTGCAGCCTCGCTCGACCTGGCCTATGTCGCCTGCGGCCGTTACGATGGTTTCTGGGAATTCGGCCTGGCCCCGTGGGACATGGCAGCCGGCGCCCTGCTCATTTCCGAGGCCGGCGGACTGGTCAGCGATCTGCGCGGCAATGCCCATTATCTCGAAACAGGCAACCTGGTGGCCGGCACGCCCAAGGTCTTCGCCCCTCTGCTCAAGCTCGTCGAAAGCCACCTGCCCGATTCAGTGCGCGGCTAAGCCGGCCCGTCCCAAGGCAAAAGCCCGATGCCTTACGGCACCGGGCTTTTGTTTTTCTGGAGGGCTTCCGGATCAGAGGAGATCGAAGCGATCGGCGTTCATGACCTTCGTCCAGGCGGCGACGAAATCATGGACAAACTTCTCGCGGTTGTCGTCCTGGGCATAGACCTCGGCATAGGCGCGCAGCACCGAGTTGGAACCGAAGACCAGATCGACGCGGCTCGCCGTCCAGCGGGTCGCCCCCGTCTTGCGATCGACGATGGCATAACTGTTGCGACCGGTCGGCTTCCAGGAATACGCCATATCGGTCAGATTGACGAAGAAGTCGTTGCTCAACACGCCGACGCGATCGGTGAAAACGCCCTGTTGCGACCCCCCGTGGTTCGTGCCGAGCACGCGCATACCTCCGACCAGAACCGTCATTTCGCAGGCAGTCAGCCGCATCAGTTGGGCGCGGTCGAGCAGCAGCTCCTCCGGCGTGACGACGTAGTCCTTCTTCAGCCAGTTGCGGAAGCCATCGGCCAGCGGCTCCAGCACCTCGAAGGATTCGACATCGGTCATTTCCTGCGTCGCATCGCCGCGGCCCGGTGCAAAGGGGACGGTCACCGCAATGCCGGCCGCCTTGGCCGCCTGCTCGATGCCGACGTTGCCGGCCAGCACAATGACGTCCGCGACGCTGGCGCCGGTTTCGGCCGCGATCTTTTCATAGACCGCCAACACCCGGGCCAGACGGGCCGGTTCGTTGCCCTCCCAGTCCTTTTGCGGAGCCAGGCGGATGCGGGCCCCGTTGGCGCCGCCGCGCTTGTCCGATCCGCGGAAAGTGCGGGCGCTATCCCAAGCGGTGGCGACCATCTCGGCCACGCCCAGGCCGGCTGCGGCAATCTTCGCCTTGACGGCAGCCACGTCGTAGTCCTTGCGTCCCGCCGGCACCGGATCTTGCCAGATCAGGTCTTCCTGCGGCACATCCGGGCCCATGTAGCGGGACTTCGGCCCCATGTCGCGGTGGGTCAGCTTGAACCAGGCACGGGCGAAGACTTCCTCGAAATAGGCCTGATCCTTGTGAAAGCGCTCGGCGATTTTGCGGTACTCCGGATCGACGCGCAAAGCCATGTCGGCATCGGTCATCATGGGCTTGCAGCGAATCGACGGATCTTCGACATCGACCGGCATGTCTTCTTCGGCGATCGTCACCGGTTCCCACTGCCAGGCGCCGGCCGGGGATTTCGTGAGCTGCCACTCGTGCTTGAACAGCATGTCGAAATAACCGCCATCCCATTGGGTCGGATGTGCCGTCCAGGCGCCTTCGATACCGCTGGTCACCGCATCGCGACCAATCCCTCGGGTGGTATGGTTCATCCATCCCAGTCCCTGCTCGGCGATATCGGCACCTTCCGGAGCCGGCCCGAGATTGGCCGCGCTACCGTTGCCGTGCGCCTTGCCGACGGTGTGCCCGCCCGCGGTGAGGGCGACGGTTTCCTCGTCGTTCATCGCCATGCGGGCAAAGGTGACGCGCATGTCGCGCGCTGTCTTGAGCGGATCGGGCTTGCCGTCCACGCCTTCCGGGTTCACGTAGATCAGGCCCATCATCACCGCGGCGAGGGGGTTTTCGAGATCGCGTTCGCCGGAATAGCGGCTGCCCTCACTGCCGCTCGGCGCCAGCCATTCCTTTTCGGAACCCCAGTAGATGTCCTTTTCCGGGTGCCAGATGTCCTCACGGCCAAAAGCGAAGCCGAAGGTCTTGAAACCCATCGATTCGTAGGCCATGTTGCCAGCAAGGATCATCAGATCGGCCCAGCTGATCTTGTTGCCGTATTTTTTCTTGATCGGCCAGAGCAGGCGGCGTGCCTTGTCGAGATTGCCGTTGTCCGGCCAGGAATTGAGCGGAGCAAAGCGCTGGTTTCCGGTACCGCCGCCTCCCCGCCCATCCGCGATGCGGTAGGTACCGGCCGAGTGCCAGGCCAGGCGGATCATCAGGCCGCCGTAGTGACCCCAGTCGGCTGGCCACCAGGACTGGCTGTCGGTCATCAGGGCCTTGAGGTCGTTCTTCAAGGCCGCGACGTCGAGTTTCTTCAGCTCCTCGCGGTAATTGAAGTCCGGACCGAGCGGATTGGTCTTGCTGTCGTGCTGATGCAGGATGTCCAGGTTGAGCGCCTTCGGCCACCAGGCCATGTTGTTTGCCGAATCGGCCGTGGTTGCGCCGCCATGCATGACCGGGCATTGGCCGCCGGTTTTGCGGTGATTGTGATCTGTTGTCATGTCATCTCTCCTGTTGAACGGGTTGATAGATACCACGACTGCATCCTAGGAAAGTCCGGCCATTAAAACCAATTGATTAAACCGATTTCGGCAATCGACTCCTTCTATCGACAAAGACGACGCACGCTTGTGACCGGCTTGGTCCTGCGGACCATGACAAACCCGACACCTTCAGTTCTTGCAGCCCTCGGCGGGACACGGCCCGAGCCCGATGCGCCGCTTCCTGGCTGAGCAGGCAGGCCACCTGACTGCCAGATGCCAAAAAAACTGCCAATTGGCAGTGAATATTAGATCATTCGAAAACATAAGTATTTGATTATTAATACACCACGCCGCCGCACCGGCACATGGCACAAATCTTGTTTATGGATAAACGCAACACAGGCCTGAAGCCTGCCATCCGCTGCCTTCACAGGGTTTGCCGGAGACGCTTGATTCAGGCCGGGCATCCTTACTTGCGTGACTTTTGGCGGGGCTCGTCCCCGCCTTTTTTTGTCTGGCGCGCCTGCCGCGACAACGGCCGGACTAGAATGAAATCCGGTCCGTTTTCCACCCCGTCCCGCCATGATTCGCCGCTTTCTGCTCGCCCTGCTGCTGGCCGTGACCGCCCTGACGGCCACGGCCGACACGGCTGTCGATGTGCATGTCTTCTGGTCGCTGCGTTGCCCGCACTGCCTGAAGGCCCTGCCGGAGTTGCGGCAAATGGCCGCCGAACACCCCTGGCTTCGCCTGCACGACTACGAAATCACCCAATCGCCGGCCAACCTGCAACGCTTTCAGGAGATGGCTCAGGCCCATGGCGAGACGGCTCAGGCGGTGCCGACGCTGTTCTATTGCGGACACAAGGAGGTCGGCTGGCCCGATGGCGCCGCGCAGCAGGCGGCATTGCTGGGCCGTTTCGAGGCCTGCCTCAAGGGCAAGGCAGCCATACTGCCGGCAGCGGAGACAACCCTGAACCTCCCGCTGCTGGGCGACATCCGGCTGGCCGACCTGTCACTGCCGGTACTCACCCTGCTGCTCGCCGGGCTTGACGCCTTCAATCCCTGTGCATTTTTCGTGCTGCTTTTCCTGCTCTCCCTGCTCACCCACCAGCATCAGCGCAGCCGGATGCTGCTGATCGGCGGCCTCTTTGTCATCTGCTCCGGCACACTGTACTTCGCGTTCATGGCCGCCTGGCTCAATGTCTTCCTGGTCGTCGGCAACCTCCCCTGGATCACGGCAGCCGCGGGCGCCCTGGCACTGCTCATCGGTGCGCTCAACCTGAAGGACTATTTCGCCTTGCCGCACGGTCCCTCGCTATCGATGAGCGCCAAACGCAAGGCCGACCTTTTCCAGCGCGGCCGGCGCCTGGTGCAGAGCGGAAACCTGCCGACCATGCTCGCCGCCACGGTGCTGCTGGCCAGCGTTGCCAATTTTTATGAACTGCTCTGCACCGCCGGTTTTCCGATGGTCTTCACCCGCCTGCTCACCTTGCGCGCGCAGGAGGGGGCACGGCACTACGCCTACCTGCTGTTCTACAACCTGATCTACATTCTGCCGCTCCTGCTGATTGTGCTCGCCTTCGTCCGCACGCTGGGAAGCCGCAAGCTCAGCGAGCGGGAAGGACGGCTGCTCAAGCTGCTTTCCGGCCTGATGATGTTCGGCCTGGGCCTGCTGCTTGTCATCGCACCGGAGCAACTCGACGACCCGCGCTACGCCCTGCTGCTGCCACTGGCCGCCGTCGCCCTGACTGCCCTGATCGCCCGCTGGACCAGGCCGTGAGGCGCCTCAGTCCGGCATTTCCTTGAGCCGCCGGTACAAAGTGCGCTCGGAGATGCCCAGGTGGCGCGCCAGTTCCTTGCGGCTTCCCGGAAAGCTGCGTGCCATCTCCTGCAGTTGCTGGTCGCTCAGGGCGCTCGGCCCGCCAGCGCCCCCCCTGGCCAGCGGCAGGGTGATCGCGCGGGCATCGGGCAGGTGGCGGAGATCGATTTCATCGCCATCACACAGCAAACAGGCGCGCTCGAGCAGGTTGCGCAGTTCGCGGACATTGCCCGGAAATGCGTAGTCGCGCAGCCAGCCGATGGCAGCCCGGCCGAGGCGCAACTGGCGCCCGCCGGCCACCCGTGCCAGCAGCGCCTCGGCGAGCGGCACGATGTCATCGCGCCGCTCGCGCAGCGGCGGCAGATGGATGGGAAAGATGTTGAGACGATAGAAGAGATCCTGGCGGAAGCTGCCGTCGCGCACCATGTCGGCCAGCGGGCGATGGGTGGCCGAGACCACCCGGATATCGGCCCGTCGCAACTCGGTGGAGCCGACCCGCCGGAAGGTGCCGGTTTCGAGCAGGCGCAGCAGCTTGACCTGGATCGACAACGGAATGTCACCCACTTCGTCGATGAACAGCGTGCCGCCGGCCGCCGCCTCGACCAGCCCGGTCTTGCGTGCCACGGCGCCGGTGAACGCGCCCCGCTCATGGCCAAACAGTTCGCTTTCGAAGAGGGTTTCGGCCAGCCCCGAGCAATCGACCGCCACAAAGGGCTTGGTCGCCCGCCGGCTCATGTGGTGAATGGCATTGGCGACCAGTTCCTTGCCGGTGCCGGACTCGCCCTGCAGTAGCACCGCCGCATCCGAAGGGGCGACCCGCGCCACCAGCTCCATCATCGTCACGAAGGCGGCCGAACGTCCGATCAGGCCGTAGGCATGTTCCTCGCTGCGCTGGACGGGCAAGGGCTCCAGCTTTTCGATGAAATAGGCAATTTCGCCACTGTCGTCGCGAATGGGCGAAAGTTCGATATTTTCCAGTTGCTCGCCGAGGTGGGTATGGTGGAGATGTACGACCCGCTCACGCTGGCCTGAGCGCAGGCTATTCTGCAGCGGACAGGACTCGCCGGCCTGGTCGCACGGCACGCTGTAGCGGTGCGAGACCTCGTAGCAGGTACGCCCGAGAACCTCGGGCTGGCCAACCCACTTCGCCCGATAGGCCTCATTGGCCGCCAGGATGCGGTAATTGCGGTCGCACAGGATGTGCGGCTCGGAGAGTCCTTCGAGAAAGGACACCAGTTCACAGGGTAGTTTGGCGGGATCGCGCATTGTGCCTCCTTACGGCATCCTGACTGCCAAATACTGCCAGCCGTTCTGCCAATGTCAGCAATTTATCACGACATGGCGGGCAGCCGCCAAGACGGCCAAAAATTTCACTCATTGAATCAGTGATTTGCAAAAACCGTTTCAACCCGCCTGGCTGGCACGGGTCTTGATTAGTACATGCTGATATTCCATTCTATCGTCAATCGCTCCCATGCAGAAACGCACTCATGCCGCCGCCCCTGATCGCCGCCCGACCGCCACCGCATCACCGGCCGTATACCGCAAGGGCCTTGCCCCTCTGGTCGCCCTGCTCGGCTGGCTGATCGGCGCACCGCCCTGTCTGGCCGAAGCGCAACAACTGGTTGTCGAGGTCAGCGGCATTCGCTCCGCCGAGGGCAATCTGCGCGTTTCGCTCTACCGGGAGCCGGACAGCTTCCGCAAGGAAGACCGTGCCTTCCGCCTGTTGTCGCAGCCTGCCACTGCCGGCAAGGCGACGCTGGTCTTTGCCGACCTCCCGGCCGGGCGCTATGCCGTGATGGCCTATCACGACGAAAACGGCGACGAAAAGCTCAACCTGCGTCTCGGCATGTTCCCGATCGAGGGTTATGCGCTGTCGAACAACCCGAAAGTGATCGGCCCCCCGCGCTTCGATGACAGCGCGTTCAACCTCCCCGGTGCCGCCATGCCGCTTGCCTTGCCCCTGAAATACTGAGCCATGACGCCACGCCAGGACATCCCGCCCTCCCGCCAGACGGGCGACTTGCCCCGCCTGCCCGCCCCCCTTTCCGGCCTGCAACGGGCCGAAGCCGAATTCGGCACCATCGCCCGCTGCCTGCAAGCCATCGGCCACCCGCTGAGCCTGCGTATCCTGTGCCTGCTCAGCGGCGGCGAAGCTTCGGTCGGCGAGGTACAGGCCCGCCTGGGCAAGCCGCTGCCCACCATCTCGCTGCATCTGCACAAGCTGGCCGATCGCGGCATTCTGGAGGCGCGCAGTGCGGGCAACCGCGTCTATTTCACGCTGCGCAGCCCGCACATCCGCCGCCTGGTCGAAGGCATCCGGACCAATTTTCTCAACTGAGTTGTCATCCCATCGGAACCCCAAGCCATGAAACAAACCCTGCTCCAGGAAAAATACCCGATTTACGTTGCCGAAATCGGCAAGAACGAAACCACCTACCGCAGCGTCGATGAGCTGGTTGCCTACTACCAGGCACGCATCGCCGAAAACCCGAAGGTCCAGTTCATCGGCGTTTTCGACCACTATGCCCACACGCGCAAGATCGAAGGCCCGATCGTCGAGGGCATGACGGCCGCCGTGGACATCATCTTCTGCTTCGGCTTCGCCATCCCGACCCCGCAGATGCTGGCCGTGCGCCCCCGTTCGATCGGCATCGCCGATATGGGCGACAAGTTCGTCATCAGCTTCCTCGAAGCGCCGATGCAACCGGCCAACCAGGCCATGGAAGCATGGACCATCGCCCTGCGCAACGCCTGACCCCACTCCATCCTGAGGATCATCATGAAAAAAACGCTCTTCGCCGCCGCCAGCCTGTTCGCCTTCTCCGCTGCCCACGCCGATCCGCAGGCAGCGACCATCATCCTCAACTCGGCCAGCCCAATGACCCAGGGCATCGCGCTCGTCCTCGCCAATCAGATGCAGGGCCAGGGAGCCCAGGTGCAGGTACTGCTCTGCGACAAAGCCGGTGATCTCGCCCTCAAGGAGGCGGGCGGTGAAAAGCTCAAGCCGCAGGACGTCACTCCGGCCCAACTGCTCGACAGCGCGATCAGGAAGGGCGCCACCGCCAATGTCTGCGCACTGTATCTTCCCAACAGCGGCCACACGCCCGACCGGCTCAAGGATGGCATCACCCCGGCCAAGCCGGATGCCATGGCCCGCACCGTGCTGGAAGCCCAGCGCAAGGTGCTGGTTTTCTAAGACACACCGGCCATGTCCGCACTCGCCGTACTCGGCCTGGCCAGCCTGGGCAGCATCGGGGCCATGGCCGGGGCGGCGGGTATGGCTGCCGCCCCGGCCCGTTGGCGGGCTCGCCTGTTGCCGCTGCTGCTTGCCTTTTCAGCCGGCAGCATGCTGGCTGCCGCCTTTCTCGGCATGTTGCCGCGCGCCTACCGCAGCCTGCCGCCGCTACTTGCCGGCGCCTCTGTGCTGGGCGGTCTCGGCCTGATGCTGGCCATCGAGCGCTTCAGTCACTGGCACCACTGCCACGCCGACGACTGCCGTGAGCGCCGCAGCCGCGGCCGCCTGATCCTTTACGGCGACGCTTTTCATAATTTCGTGGACGGCATCGCCATCGCCGCCGCTTTCCTGACTTCGCCCGAAGTCGGCCTGGCCGCCACGCTGGCCGTCATCGCCCACGAAGTGCCTCAGGAAATGGGCGACTATGCCGTGCTGCTCGACAGCGGACTGGGCCGCTGGCAGGCGCTGGGCTGGAACCTCGTGTCGGCGCTGGCCACCCTGCCCGGCGCCCTGCTCGGCTACTTTCTGCTGGCCGACGCCGAGGCCCTGATCCCCTACGCCCTCGCTCTTTCGGCCGCCAGCTTTCTATACATCGCCTTCGGTGACCTGCTGCCGCGCATTCACAGCCAGACCGACCGCCGCCAGCGGCAGGGGCAATACCTGATGCTGGCCCTCGGCATGGCCGGTATCGCCTTGCTTCGGCTGCACCATGGCTGAGCCGGGCCGGCGCCTCCTCGCGGCGCTGCTCCTGCTGCGCTCCGTCGGCCGTCATGCCGCCGAGCCCAACCCGGTGCTTCTCATTTCCTGAGCAGCATGGCGCCAGTCGTAGTCGATTCCCTGTGCCTGAACGTGGTTACGCCACCTTGAGCATCTGCCCGGTGGTCGACGCGATGCCCCCAAATTTCCCGTAAACTGCCGCCGACCCCGACGTGCCCTACTGAGACCCCATGACCGGATTCCTCGCCCGCCTTCCCCGCCCACGCCCCCTGGCCCTGCTGCTTGGCGGCGCCGCCCTGGCTGCTGCCGCCTACTTCAGCCTGGGGAGCGAGCGGGTCGAAGTGGCCCGTGTCGAACGCGGCGAATTGCGCCAGGCCGTGGTCGCCAGCGGCCGGGTACGGACGCCGCAGCGGGTCGAAGTGGCCAGCCAGATCACCGGCCGGGTGACTGGCGTGGCAGTACGCGAGGGCGACAGCGTCACCGCCGGTCAGGTGTTGGTGCAATTCGATGCCGCCGAATGGCAGGCCAGTGTCGCCCAGGCCAGAGCCAGCTTGGCCCAGGCCGAGAGCCGCCTGCTTCAGATCAGCGAAGCCAGCCTGCCGCTTGCCGAGCAGAACCTGCGCCAGGCCGAGGCCAATGCCCGGCAGGCTGAGCGTCAGTATCAACGGGTTGGCGAACTGGTCGCCCAGGGCTTCTACAGCCCGGCCCAGCTCGACGATGCCCAGCGCGCCCGCGACGTGGCGGCCAGCCAGTTGCAGGCGGCACAGATCCAGGCGGCCAACAACCGGCCGCAAGGCAGCGAGGTGCGGGTCGCCCGCAGCAATGTCGAACAGGCCCGCGCTGCGCTGGCCGTGGCCGAGGCCCGCCTGGCCTACGCCACGTTGCGCGCCCCGGTCGCCGGCCGGGTACTGACGCGCAGCGTGGAGCCGGGCGACACGGCGCAACCGGGCAGGGCCCTGCTCACGCTGGCGCCGAATGGCGACACCGAGCTGACGGCGCAAATCGACGAAAAGAATTTCGGCCTGCTTGCCCTCGGCCAGATCGCCCGCGTCTCTGCCGATGCCTATCCGGACGAGCATTTCCCGGCCACGCTCAGCTACATTGCCCCCTCCATCGACGCCCAGCGCGGCTCGGTCGAAATCCGCCTGGCCGTCCCCCAGCCGCCACCCACCCTGCGCCATGAAATGACCGTTTCCATCGACATCGAAACCGCCCGCCGGCCGGATACCCTGAGCCTGCCCTGCGACAGCGTGCGTGAAGCTGGCGGCCAGCCTTGGGTGATGGCCGTGCGCGATGGCCGCACCGTGCGCCAACCGGTCAGGCTTGGCCTGCGCGGTGCCGGGCGCTGCGAGGTGATCGAGGGGCTGACGGAAGGAGAGGCCGTGCTGCCGGCCAGCGCGATGCTGGGCGAAGGCCGCCGCGTGGCAGCGGTCAACCGGAAATAAGGGCCGACATTGAAAACCTGGATGCCTTTTGAATGGATCGCCGCCGTGCGCTTTCTGCGCGAGGGACGGATGCAGTCGCTGCTCATCATCGTCGGCGTCGGAGTCGGCGTCGCCGTCATCGTCTTCATGTCGGCGCTGCTCTCCGGCCTGCAGGCCAACCTGATCAAGCGCACGCTGTCCTCGCAGGCCCACATCACGTTGTTTCCCCCCGAGGAAATCGCCCGGCCGCAGCAGCCCACCGACAGTACCGCCCTGCGCCTGCAGAAACAGGCCCAGCGTCTGCGCGCCATCGACCAGTGGCAGACACTGCGCGACCGTCTGGAAACCTGGCCGGAAATCGCCGCCGTCTCACCGGTCGCTTCCGGCCCGGCCTTCGCCGTCCGCGGCGAGGCCAACAAGGCGATTACCGTGGTCGGCATCGAGCCGGAACGCTACAACCGGGTGATTGCGCTGGCCGAACGGCTAACCGCCGGGCAGTTGCGGGTCGGCGCCGGCGAAGCGGTGATCGGCATCGAGCTGGCCAAGGACCTCGGTGCCGAGGTCGGCGACAAGCTGCGCCTGAGCGCGGCCGACGGGCGCAGCGACACGCTGACCATCACCGGCCTGTTCGACCTCGGCAACAAGGGGGTCAATGCCCGCAACGTCTATGTCGGCCTGCGCACGGCGCAAAGCCTGCTCGATCTGGTCGGCGGCGTGTCGAGCATCGACCTGGCGCTGCACGACCTCGACCTGGCTGAACGCCTCGCCCGTCGCATCGCCGGCGAAACCGGGCTGACTGCCGATTCGTGGATCAAGACCAACGCCCAGTTCGTCACGGCGCTGACCTCGCAACGCGTCTCGAGCAACGTCATCCGCTTCTTCATCGCGCTCTCGGTCGCCTTCGGCATCGCCAGCGTGCTGGTCGTGTCGGTCATCCAGCGCGGCAAGGAAATTGGCATCCTGCGCGCCATGGGTGCGACGCAGACACAGATGCGGCGCATCTTCCTGCTGCAAGGCGGCATCGTCGGCTTTTTCGGCTCGCTGCTCGGCTCGGCATTGGCCTGGAGCTTCCTGATGCTGTGGCAACTGCTGGCGCGCAACCCGGACGGCACGCCGATGTTCGTCATCGGCGTCGAACCCGGTCTGGTCGCCCTCGCGGCCGGCGGCGCCAGTCTGGTCGGCATCCTCTCTGCGCTACTGCCGGCCCGCCGTGCCGCGCAACTCGACCCGGTGGTGGCGATCCGTGGCTGAACCCAAAGACCACGTCCTGCACCTCGCCGGCATCCGCAAGTCCTACGGCAGCGGCGAGGTGGAAAGCGAGGTCCTGCACGGCATCGACCTGACGCTGCGGCGCGGTGAGTTCGCAGCCCTGATCGGCCCCTCCGGGTCGGGCAAAAGCACCCTGCTCAACCTGATCGGCCTGCTCGACCGGCCGACCAGCGGCCAATTGCACATCGACGGCGAAGACAGCGGCCAGCTCGACGATACCGGCCTGACCCGCCTGCGCGGCCAGCGCATCGGCTTCGTCTTCCAGCACCACCACCTGATCCCGGCTTTCACCGCCGAAGAAAACGTCGCCATGCCGCTGCTCGTCGCCCGCGGCCGGCCGGATCGCGAGATGTTCGAGCGCGCCGGCCGCCTGCTCGATCAGGTCGGCCTCGCCGAGCGCAAACAGCACCTCGCCAACCGGCTGTCCGGCGGCCAGCAGCAGCGCGTCGCCATTGCCCGCGCCCTGGTCACCAACCCGTCGCTGGTCCTGGCCGACGAGCCGACCGGCAACCTCGACACCCATGCGGCCGACGACGTCTTCGCGCTGCTCCGCGAATTCAACCGCCGCCAGCACACCACCTTCCTGATCGTCACCCACGACCCGCGCCTGGCGGCGCGCTGCGACCGTATCATCGAACTGGTCGACGGCCGCATCGTCGCCGATCAGGCGGTGGCAAGCGCCTGAGACCCGGTTTTACGCGGCCGGCTTCTGGCCGAACAGCCTGTCGGTCAGCTTGACGTACCACGCCGCCGACTGGACCTGGATGATGTAGGCCAGCGTGATGACCAGCGCCGCGTCCGAGCTCGCGCTGCCAAAGGCGTTCATGGCCAGGGCCAGGGCGATCGACAGGTTGCGCATCACGGTGCCATAGACCAGCGCGATGGCATCGCCGCGCGGCAGCAGCAACTTGGCCAGCACGGTGCTCACCAGGTAGTTGCCGGCATAAAGCGCCAGCAAGGGGCCGAGCAGTTGCAGCAGTTCGGCCGGCCGGGCGGCCAGTTGCCCGGCCTTGAGGGCCATCGCGACAAAGACGATGCCGAGCACGCCCAGTGTCGAGAAGGGCGGGAAGCGCGGCGCCCATTCGGTCTGAAAGGCCTTCTGGCCGTGCTTTTTGAGCAGGTAGGCCTGCGTGAAATGCCCGGCGAGCATGGGCAAGAAGACGATGAAGGCGATTTGCGAAAACACCGCCAGCAAATCGACCGGCACCGTCGCCCCCATCAGCCATTGCACGTAGAAAGGTGTCGCCAGCGAGCCAAGGATCAGGCCGAGCACCGTCATCTTGACCGCTGCCCCGAGGTTGCCACCAGCAAACCCGGCCCACGAAATGGTCATGCCCGAAGTCGGCAGCAACGCGGCGAGCAGCAGACCCATCGCGTAGTAAGGCTGTTCAGGAAAGAAATAGCGGCCAAGGCCGAAGGCAAAGAAGGGCACGAGACCGAAGTTGATGAACTGGGCCAGCCACTGGGCCTTGCTGTCGCCGCCTTCCAGCACCTTGGCCAGCTTCAGGCTGACCATCATCGGGTAGACCATCAGGAAGGTCAGCGGCACGATCAGGGTCTTCAGCCAGCCGGACGGCACGGTGAGGCCGAACAGGAAGCCGGCGAGCATGACGGCCGGAATCGCCAGAATCAGATTTTTGGAAAGCGTCGAAAGCAGCCGGAACATCAGAATCTCCAATCAGCCCCCGCAGGCTGGTCCGGCATTTAAGCACGCACGGGCCGGCCGCTCCGTAACCCAGGTCACAGAGCGGCCATTGCCGCTTCAATCCCACTTCTTGCGATAGGAAAAGGTCGGTAACTTCCAGCCGTAGCGCAGGGCCAGCATCCGGAAGGCAAAGCCGCTGCCGAAGCAGATGACGGTGTTGAGGTCGGCCTGCACCCCGAACGCCCGCAAGACAAGGAAAAGCGCGCACACAAAGAGCGAGACGCTGGCATACAGTTCATGGCGAAAGACAACCGGCACCTGATGGCACAGCACGTCGCGCAGGATGCCGCCGGAGATGCCGGTCAGCATGCCGGCCATGATCACGACGACGATGGGGTACTCCAGTTGCAGCGCGACGTTGCAGCCGATCAGCGAGAAAGCAACGAGGCCCATCGCGTCGAGCATCAGGAAAACCCGCTTCATGTGGTGCATGTAGCGGGCCAGCAGCGTCGTCGCCAGGCCGGCCAGGATGACCAGATAGACGTATTCCGGATGCTGCGTCCAGCCGATGGGGTAATGGCCAAGCACGACATCGCGGATGGTGCCGCCCCCCAGGGCCGTGACGAAGGCAATCACCGCCACGCCAAAAATGTCCATGTTGCGGCGGCCGGCGGCGAGCGCCCCGGACATGGCCTCGGTCGTGATAGCGATCAGGTAGATGACGAGCAGCAGGTCGAACTGCTTGTTGGCGAGCGGCTGAAATACGTGGGCAAGGCTTTCGAGCATGGGAGAAGATCCGTCCAGAATCGGCAGCCCGTGGCGGGGACTGCCGCGACGCCTCTCCCCCTGTCCTTTTACCTGAGAGTTTCGGTCCGTCAGGACCAGCCCCTTCGGTGAGCCGCCAGACGCCACAGCGCCCGCAGCCTCTCTCCAGCCGGCAAATCGATCCTGCGGTTCAGCTTACCTGAGCGATTATGGGAGTTTGCGCCTTCGGTGGAGGCAGCCAGGGCCGCGCTCTCTCTCCCGCAGAGCGCAGGATTATCGAGGCCGCTCGGCCAGGCTGTCAATAAAGGCTGCGCCATCCCCAGCGGGGAACGACTAGAATTCCTTTTTCACGTGCCCGTCCCCGCTGCCCGACAGACCGGCCCCAGCCTCCCGCCCGCATGAACCACCAGCGCCGTATCGCCCATCTCGACATGGATGCCTTCTTCGCCTCCGTCGAATTGCTGCATTACCCGGAACTGCGCGGCCAGGCCGTGGTCGTTGGCGGCCGCCGCACGCCGCCACCGATGCTGCAGGCCAATGGCGAACGCGCGTATGCTCGCCTGAAGGACTACGTTGGGCGCGGCGTCGTCACCACGTCGACTTACGAAGCCCGCGCCCTTGGCGTCTTCTCCGGCATGGGCCTGATGAAATCCGCCCAACTCGCCCCGGACGCCATCCTGCTACCCGCCAATTTCGATGCTTACCGCCACTATTCCCGCCTGTTCAAGGCGGCTGTTGCCAGCATTGCACCGCGCATCGAGGATCGTGGCATCGATGAAATCTACCTCGACCTGACCGACCTGCCGGAGGAATCCGAATCGCTGGCCAGACGCATCAAGCAGGCTGTCTTCGATGCCACCGGCCTACGTTGCTCGATCGGCATCACGCCCAACAAGCTGCTCGCCAAGATCGCCTCCGATCTGGAAAAACCGGATGGCCTCACCATCCTGAGCGAAGCCGACATTCCGGCCCGCATCTGGCCCCTGGCCGCCAGGAAGATCAACGGCATTGGCCCGAAGGCGGCGGCGCGGCTGGAAAAGCTGGGCATCCACCGCATTGGCGACCTGGCCGCCGCACCGCTCGCCCTGTTGGTCGAACATTTCGGCCCGACCACCGGACGCTGGCTCAACCGCGTTGCGCACGGCATTGACGAACGGCCGGTGGTCACCGAATCCGAACCCAAATCGATCAGCCGTGAAAGCACCTTCGAACGCAACCTGCACGCCAAAGCCGACCGCGCCGCCCTATCCGAACTCTTCACCCAGCTTTGCCAGCGCCTGGCCCATGACCTGCAGCGCCGGGGCTACGCTAGCCGCACCATCGGCATCAAGCTGCGCTATGCCGACTTCCGCGCCGTGACGCGCGACCTCACCCTACCCCACGCCATCACCGACGCCGCCGACATCCGCAAGGCCGCCGGGGAATGTCTCAAACGCGTCGATCTGACCCCGCGCCTGCGCCTGCTCGGCGTCCGCGCCAGCGGCCTGCTGCCGCTGACCGAAGTGGCAGCGCCGGCCGCACCAATCCAGGGCGAACTGCCGCTCTGAATCGCCCCAGGTTTTGTAGAGGTGAGACGATCGAGCTCCGCCTGCGCGAAAAACGCACTGGCCTGGCGCAGCATCTCGTTCGCCTGGCGCAACTCCTTCACTTCTCGCTCCAGCGCCTTGATGCGATCCCGCTCGGCGGTCGTCATGCCGTCGCGCAAGCCGTTATCGATCTCGTGGCGTTTGACCCATTCATGCTGCGTGGCTCCGGCACAACCGACCTTCGGGGCTATCGACTCCCCCGCCGCCAATACAGCGTTACGCCTTCTATTCGATGGATACCAATGAACGCAGCCGTTCTGCGTGTGGTAAAAGCAAAAAGCCCAATTTCTTTAACCTATTGATTTGGCTAAGAAATTGGGCATTTCAGAATTCTGGCGGAGAGGGCGGGATTCGAACCCGCGGTAGGCTATTAACCTACACACGCTTTCCAGGCGTGCGACTTAAACCGCTCATCCACCTCTCCGCGAAGCCGCGCATTGTAGCAGATTGAGGCGAATGGTCAAATAAACTTTCGCAAATATGCGAGACCAAGCCAGAGCAGGAAGAGAAGGATAAAACAGACAAGGCCGATCGTCCTGCCGCTGGCGCCCACCATCGCAAGCGCGACGACGCGTCTTGGCGGACGGGTGATCAGGTCAAAAAGTTGATAGATCCGGTTGCTTTCTCGCCGCCGTCCGGCCAAGACAAACAGAGCCCCCTGCCCGATCAGAGACAGGCCGAGCATTTCGATGACGGCGCGCAGGGCGCTGATCAGGAACAGCGTCATCTGCCCAATTCCTCCCCGAGGCCGAACTCCTGGTCGATTTTCTTCATGCAGCGGTTGTACCACCAGATAATGAGCAGGAAAATGACCAGCCCCCCTTGGGCCGCCATGTAGAAACCGAGCGGAAAGCCGAAAAAGACAATCTGGTTGATTTCCCGCGCGAACCACGTCGCACCGAAGGTGACGCACATCCAAATAAATAGTAGACCAAAGGTCAGGCGGCGGGTTTTGCACCAATAGGCTTGCGGATCGCGATTCATGGCAATGGCCTGTTCGACATGCGGATACGCTCAAGGAAAGCGGCGCTCCCCGGTTCCGGCTGGGTGGCCAGGGAAACGACGATGATCGTGATGAAACCGGCAGCCACCCCGAAGACACCGGCCGAGGTAGCCTGCACATTGAACCATGGCTCCATCCGGAAACCGCTGAGGCCCAGCCAGGGAATGCTGTCGAACTCGACGCGCAGGATGTAGTAGAGTGACAGGCTGACACCGACCAGCATGCCGGCCAGGGCGCCGGCCCGGGTCGCCCGCTGCCAGAATATGCCCAGCACCAGGGCCGGGAAGAATGCCGAGCCGGCAATCGAGAAGGCCCAGGCGACCATGGACAGGATGGTGCCCGGCTTTTGCGCGGCGACGGTCGCCGCCAGCACCGCCACCACCAGCAGCAAGGATTTGGAAATAACCAACCGGAACTGGGTCGAGGCATCCGGCCGGATGATGCGGTAGTAAACGTCGTGCGACAGGGCGCTGGTAATGGTCAGCAACAGGCCATCGGCCGTCGAGAGCGCTGCCGCCAGGCCGCCGGCGGCCACCAGGCCGGAAACGACGTAAGGCATGCCGGCGATTTCCGGCGTCGCCAGCACGATCACATCGGGATTCAGCGACAGCTCGGCCAGTTGCAGCACGCCGTCGTGATTGATGTCTTCAATGCTGACCAGCCCCACCTTGGCCCAGGCCGTCACCCACCCCGGAAGCTTGGCGATCGGAATATCGGCCAGGTGCGACAGCACTTCGTACTTGGCGAAGACTGCGTAGGCCGGTGCGGTAACGTAGAGCAGCAGGATGAAGAGCAAGGACCAGAAGACCGATTCACGCGCCTCATGAACCGTTGGTGTTGTGTAGTAGCGAACCAGGACGTGCGGCAAGGCCGCTGTGCCGACCGTCAGGCAGAAGATCAGCGCCAGGAAGTTGATGCGCAGGGTGTTGCGTTCCTCCTCGGTCTCCCCGGGAAAAGCCTCGGCATGATGCACTGGTTGCCGGCTGCGCTCGACCGCCGAGAACATCGCGGCCTCCCAGCGCGCCTTGGCCTGTTCCGGGTCGTGCGGCAATTCGCGGCGCTGGCGTTCGAGCGCCACGATGTCTCGCATCTGGACATCGCTCGCCTTGAGCTGGTTGATCTGCGACGAGAGCATCTCGCGTTCATGGCTGAGCGACTGCGGCAACTGCATGATCTTCTGGGCATAGGTATCGGCCCGCTCGCGGAACAGCTGGCGCACCTCCCTCTCGGCTGGCGCATCGAACAAGCGGTTTTCGAGCTGGCCGACCCTTTGCAACACCTCGCCATAGACCAGCTGCGGCACCGGATTGCCGGTCACGTTGTAGGACAGGATGGCGACCGGCGTGATGTAGGCGACGATCAGGATCAGGTACTGGGCCACCTGCGTCCAGGTCACCGCGCGCATGCCGCCCAGGAAGGAACAGACCAGGATGCCGGCGAGGCCGACGAAAACGCCGATCTCGAACTGCAGGCTGACGAAGCGGCTGGTGATGACCCCGACACCATAGATCTGGGCAACGACGTAGACGAAAGACGCCAGAATGGCCGCCGCCACGGCAACCAGCCGGATGGCATTGCCGCCATAGCGGGCACCGAGGAAATCCGGAATGGTATATTGCTCGCAGCGCCGCAGGTAGGGGGCCAGCAGCAGGGCAACCAGCACGAAGCCGCCGGTCCAGCCGATGACGTAGGCCAACCCCTGAAAACCCGACAGGTAGAGCGTTCCAGCCAGGCCGATGAAGGAGGCGGCGCTCATCCAGTCGGCGCCGGTCGCCATGCCGTTGAAGAACGCCGGTACACGGCGGCCGGCGACGTAGTATTCCGAAACATCGGAGGTACGGCTGATGATGCCGATCCCGGCGTACATCGAGATGGTGAAAATCAGGAAGGCGTAGCCCACCCAGCGCGGCGGCATGCCATGCTGCTCAAGCACGGCCAGCGCACCGATGAAAGCGAGGAAACCACCCGTATAAATCAGGTAGTAACGCTGCAGGCGGCTCAACGACCTGAACATCCGGCAGCGATCAGTGGGTGCGACGCAGGAAGCTGCTGGCCCGCGATTCGTCGATCAGGCGGGCGGCGGTATCGATCTGCTTGCCAACGGCTCGCACCAGCAACATCTGGAAGATGCGTCCAAGCAGTAGGGTGTTGGCCATTGCGTCACGCCGCCCTTCCTCTCCCGCCAGCCCCAGGACTTCGACCCACTGGTCGAGCGGCATCACGGTGTGCGCCTTGTCTTCGAACATGGCCGGCATCAGCCAGGCGAGATCCACCCACGGCGGCTGGAAATCGAGGCCCAGACGCTCCTTGTAGGCACGCTGCAGGAAGCCGCCGACATACGGAACGTGATAGGTCACCAGCGGCGCCTTGGCTGCGAACAGCAGAAAGGCCATCAACTGCCGGTCGACCGCTGCGCCCTCGCCGTCGCGCGAGGAAAAATCGACATAGAAACTGTCGTCCGGCTGGATAGCCCCCTGCCAGATGCTGCTCGCCGCGATGCCGAGCAAGCTATCCTTGTCCGGATCGAGGCCGCTACTGACGATGTCGACCACTACGTAGCGGGTATGGAAATGCAGATCGCTCAGGTCCGGCGGCGGGCTGTTGCGCCAAGCCTCCAGTGAGGCCCGCACATCATCGGGCAGACCGGCCGGCGCACCGGCACGAAAAAGGAGTTTCTTCAGGCTGCGCATGGTCAGTTCACCTGGTAATCCAGCTTCAGGCGGGTCTGGATCTTGCGGGCCTGGCGGAAGGATTCCTTCAGGATGCGGCGGTCAAGCTCATTGAGCTTGTCCGGGTCGATCAGGTTGTCCCCCTGCTTGCCGGGCTCGCCCTCGAGATACTGGTGCTGCAGGCGAAGCAACTGGATGAAGTTCAGGGCATCGAGCACGGCGTTGATTTCATCGCCGCGGATGTTGAGGCGCTGCGCCGACAGGCGCAGGCGCTGGATGGAATTGGTGTTATGCACGCCGCTGGCCAGGGCATAGATGCGGGCAACATCGACAAAAATGCGCGAACCGTATTTCTTGAGGTCGATCTTGCCCGGATGATCCGGTTCGAGATCGGTCAGGAAGTCGCGGATCTTGCCGAGCGGCGGTTCAACATCGAGCGCGTTCTTGGCCATGGCACGCAGGAAGACCGGGGTAGCCGCCGTCAGCGCCAGCAGATGGCGGCGCATCGCCTCCGCCAGTTCGGCCTGGCCGTAGAGCGGCCGAAAATCGAAGAAGATGGTGGCGTTGAGCAGGGCATCCGGTTGCGGCACGCGGATCCAGCGGGCGAACTGATCCTTCCACTCCTCCAGTGTCAGGCACCACTGCGGGTTGCTGGCCATGATGTTGCCTTTGCACAGCGGAAATCCGCAGCGATCAAGATCCTTGTTCACGTCCAGAGCAAAAGCCAGGAAACGCTGCTTCAATTCGGCCACGTCAGCCCCCTCGGGCGGCACGAAAACGATCCCGTTATCCTGGTCGGTACTGAAGGTCTGCTCGTCGCGCCCCTCCGAACCAAAGGCCAGCCAGGCCCACTCGATGCCGTCGAAACGGTGGTGATCAAGGTTGAGCTGCAGGACACGCCGTGTCAGGGCATCGTTGAGGGCCGAAATAAACTGGGTCAACTGTTCGGAGCCGATGCCCTGGGCCAGCATGTTGAAAGCCAGCTGACGCACATCGGCCGCCGAATGCTGCAGGGATTCGATATTGCGGGCGCTATCAATCGACTGGCGAATCTGGCGCAGCCCGACACGCTGCAACGAGAAGAGGTCACGCTCGGAAACGACACCGGTCAGGCGCCCCTCCACATCGGTCACCAGAACGTGCCGGATACTGTGCGTTGCCATGGCGAACATCGCATCATACGCAGTGGCGTGCTCCTCCAGCATGAAGGGATGCGGCGTCATCGCCTCGGACACCGGCGTCGTCAGCGGCAGCTGGGCAAGCACGACGCGGTCGAGCAGGTCGGAACGGGTAAACACGCCAACTGGCTTGCGGTCCTCGCCGGCTATGACCAGCGAGCCGATTCCGGCTTGTGACATGGTTTCCAGCGCGGTCCGCAGCGGCGTCTCCGGCGTCACCGTAATCGGTGAGCGGGCACCGATGCCAAGCAGCGGCGAATTGAGCGTCTGCTGCTCACTGGCGCGCTGGGCAAACTGCAACTGCAACTGGCGCCGCGACTGATCGAGCAGGCTGGCAATGTACTGCGTGCAGAACAGGTTGAACTCGGGGCTGGAGGCCATCAGGGCAAGAAAATCTTCGGCCGGCAACTGGTAACAGAAGGTATCGTCCACTGCCGTGTAGTGGTTGGTGGACGGGCGGCCGGCAGTCACCGCGCCAATCGGAAAACCCTCCCCCGCCCCGAGGCTGAGGATGGAGTATTCCGTCACCGTCACCTCGCCGGCCTGGCGCGCCTGCACCTTGCCGGATTCGATCAGGTAGAAGTAGCGGACGTTGCCGGCGTCGGGCCCGATGATTTCACTGCCCGCCGGGTAAAAGGCAATCTGCGCCTTCTCGGCAAAACGCTGCAGCGCGTCCGGCTGCATCTTGTTGAAGGGTGCGTGATTGCGGAGAAATGCCACGGTATTCCCCGCCATGCGGCTGCGCCCGTTTTGGCGCAAGGTCATTTCAACCTGGCCGACGACCATTTCCTGCCCTGATTGCTGTTGCGTATCCACGACAACCTCGCACATTTTTTTAAAGTGAATAGTTTAACTTGAGACGCTGTTGCAGACGCCTGGCCTGTTTCAGCGCTTCGCGCAGGATGGCCTGATCCATCTCGTCGAGCACGGCGGGTTTCAGGCCGCTTCCCGTCAGACCGAGCGGCACGCCGGCCGCTACTTGCTGCGCCAGGCGCAGGCGCAATATCTGGCCGAAAGCGGCAACCAGCCCGGCGATTTCCCGGGGAGGCAGGCCAACCTGCCGCCCGGCCTGCTGGAGGCGCTCGACCGTATTCACTTCGCGCGTGCCGGTACTCAGCGCCAGGATGCGCGCGGCATCGACAAAGATGCGACTGCCGTATTTCTTCAGGTCGATCTCCTCCCGATCATCGAGTACCGGTTCGCCGCGAAAATTGAGCGGCACCTCGGCCTGCAGCGCATTGGCCGCCATCAGGTGCTGGAAGGAAGGCGTGGCGACCGTCATCGACAGGAGTAGCGTACGCAAGGCCTCGCCCAGTTCCACAGCGCCGCAGAGTGGCCGCAAGTCGAAGAAGATGGTGGCGTTGAGCAGGGCATCCGGGTCGGGACGCCGCACCCAATCGATGAAGCGTTCGCGCCATTCGTCAAAGGACAGGCACCAGGTCGGGTTGCCGGCCATGATCTGGCCCGGGCACAGCGTGAAGCCGGCTTCGGCCAGACGCTGGTTGGCCTCCTGCGCAAAGGGCAGAAACAGGGTACGCAAGGCTTCGGCCTCCTGGGCGCTGCTCGCCTGGAAGATCAGACCGTTGTCCTGATCGGACACGAACGTCTGCTCATGCCGCCCTTCCGAACCGAGCGCCAGCCAGCACCAGGCCACGGGCGGCAGGCGATGCCGGCGGGCTGTCGCCTCGATCAGCCGAATCGTCAGGCAGTCGTTGAAATGCGCAATCAGGCGCGTGGCCGCAGCCCCTTCCATGCCGCCGACCATCTCGCCAAGGGTGGTGCGCAACCGCACCGCCAGGCCGGGCAGATCGTCGGGCAAGCCCGGTGCGGCGAGTTCGGCGAGCAGTTCGAGGGGGCGCTGGAAGAGCCGGTGGGCGTCGACCATGACAGGCGTCTCAGTACTTGATCCGGGCAAAATAGGTCTTTTCCGAAGCTTCCAGCGCCTGACGCACCGTCACGATCCCCTGATCCTCAAGCAGCTTGACCAGCTTGAGGAAGACTTCGCCGGTGGCGAGCGCATCTTCGAGGGCATTGTGCCGCGCCCCGATGGTGATGCCCAGGCGCTCGAGAATGACGTCCAGCTTGTGCGATTCCTGGTTGGGATGGACGACGGCCGAGAGCAGCAGGGTATCGAGTACCGGCTGCGTGAAGCGGATACCGGTGCGCTCTTCCTTCAATTGCAGAAAGCGCATGTCGAAGGCAGCGTTATGGGCAATCAGCACCGTGTCCTCGCAGAACTCGTGGAATGCCGGGAGGACGACATCGATGTTCGGTTGGCCGCGTACCATGTCCTCGGTAATGCCGTGGATGGGGATGCCCTCCGGTTTGAGCGGAATTTCGGGGTCGACGATCTGATCAAAGGTTTCCTGGCGCAGCAGGCGGCCATTGACGATGCGCACGGCGCCGATCTGGATGATTTCGTCGCCCTTCGACGGTTCCAGGCCCGTCGTTTCGGTATCGAAAACGGTATAGGTCAGCTCGGAGAGCTTGCGGTCAAGATCGATCGATTTGTCTTCAAACCGGAACAGGTCGAAATCGTAGTATTCCGGGCGGCCGGTCACCTGGCGCTCCTCGACCACCGTCTCGGCCTCCGGCGTGGCAACCGGCAGCACGAAACGGAAGAAGGCGCGATGCGCCGCCTTTTCACGCTCGTACCAGATTTCGCCGCCATGGCGGTCGATCACGTCGCGCAGCGTCAGCGGCGAACTCTCGCCCGCAACCTGCATCGATTCCATTTCCCACGTGTAGAAGGTTTCCGACGACATCGCCGGCCCGGCCCAGATCAGGTCGAGGTAGGCCAGCTTGCCGTTGCTGGTCAGGCGAAAGCGCAATTCGCGCGGTTCATAGTGATCCTGCAGTTTGGAAGCCAGCGAGGCCAGCGCAAAAACCAGCGAGAAACTGTCGGCCTTGATCCACAATCCTTCATCGACCGTCTCGGTCTTGGTCGGCAGTTTGAGTTTGTCATGGATGCGGCGCTGTGCCGCGGCAATGATGTCGGCCCCCAGGATATCTTCCAGCGGCCAGCGCGTTTTCAACGAGTCGGAAAACTGGCTCATGGTCTGATCGATGACCTGGCTGCGCCGGGCCACCTCGTCGTCGATGACGCGCAGGAAACGTTCGCGCAGTTCCGGCTCCATGTCCGGATAATCGAGCAGGTTGGCGACGGCGGCCCGGATGTTGCCGATCGCCGAGCGGCTGCCCTGGGAAAGCGTATGCAGGGCCTGGTCGCGACGCTCCTCCTCCTCGATGCTGCGTGTGATGTTCTCCACGGTCAGCACGTAGCCGGTCATCGTCCGCTCGCCGCCCTCCCCGCTCGAGGTCAGCACCGGCACCATCTGCACGCGCAGCAGCTGGCCGCTGCGCGTCGTGGTCGTGAAGGTCGACAGGGCCAGCTTGCCGGCCGACAGCCGCTGGTCGATCACCTCGCGGGCATGCTCGATCTGGCTTTTTTCAAGAATGGAGAAAATCGACCGTCCGAGACCGATCAACGCCCCCCCGGCCACGGAGGTTGGCCCCTGGGCCAGCGCCTTGAACTGCAGGCGCGCCCGGTTGTTGTAAAGCAGGATGCGACCATCGTTGTTGCAGACGACCACGGCCTGCGCCAGTTCGGACATCAAGGCCGCCAGGCGGTTCTTTTCCTCTTCCACCGAAGCCTTGGCACGGGCGATCTGCGAATCAACATCGTCCATCAGGGCGTCCCGCTGCTGCGCCAGGTCATTGGCTGCCTGCGCCAGCAGCTGGACTTCCGGCGGCCCCTCGGGCGTAACCCGGAAATTGCGGTTGGCACCGAGCATCAGCCGCAAGGTTTCTGCCATGCGCAGCAAGCCCTCGACGTACTGCTTGAACAGCTTGTGCAGCACCAGAACGCCGAGCGCAAATCCGAACAGCGTCATCATCGTGCCAACCGGCAGACGCGACATCAGCAATTCGGTCAGCAACTGGCGCTCGGCCTCCTTCATGTCGAGCCAGACCAGCAAGGAAGTCACCAGAAATGGCCCTGTCATCAGCAGGCCAAGGATGATGACAGCGAGAACGAAACGATGTTTTGCCTTCATGGCATGCATCCCGAAAGAGGTATTGAAGCGATGGACGACGCCCCATGCCGGCTATCGGCCGCCGGGCGAATGTGTGGGGCTGTCAGGCTCCCAGCATGGTCTTGATCCGCGCGACCAGATCCTTCGTCGAGAACGGCTTGGTGACATAGGCATCGGCACCGATCGCCAGCCCCTTGGCCACCTCGGTATCCCTTCCCTTGGCAGTCAGCATGACGATGCGCAGACCGGCCTGCGCCGGATCGGCGCGCAGCGCCTCGCAGACTTCGAACCCGGACTTCTTCGGCATCATTACGTCGAGCAGTACCAGATCGGGGGCAAAGCTGGCCACCTTGGCCAGCGCTTCGTCGCCGTCGCCGGCGACAGCAACCTCGAACCCTTCCTTCTTCATCAGGAATTCGAGCGAGATGACGATGTTGGGCTCGTCATCGACGATGAGAATCTTCCTGGCCATGCCTTGTCTCCCTTGTTATTCCTCCGGCACCGGCAAGGGCACCGTGAAAATGAAACTCGCGCCCGCACCGGGACGGCTTTCAACCCAAAGCTTACCACCGAAATATTCGATGATCTGCCGGCTGATCGGCAGCCCGAGGCCAGTGCCCTTGGGCTTGTCGGTCAACGTGTTGCCTCCCTGGCGGAATTTTTCAAAAATGACCTCGCATTCCTCGGCCGTCAAACCAGGTCCATTGTCGGCCACTTCGACCCGGACCATGCCCTTGTCGATACCGACGCGCACCAGCACCCGGCCATGCCCTGCCGGGACGAACTTGACGGCATTCGACAACAGATTGATCAACACCTGCATCAGGCGGTCACGGTCAGCCTGCACAACGGGACCGGCCGGCGGCATCTCGCCGACCAGTTCGACGGACTTGTCACGAAACAACTGTCCCAGCGAATCCATCGCCTCACGTACCACCTCACCGATATCGACCGCGCCGGATGTCCATTCGGCACGCCCCGACTCCAGCTTCGCCATGTCGAGAATCTGGTTGATCAGTCGGGTCAGGCGCTCCGCTTCGCCGACGATGATGCCGAGAAAGCGGGTACGCGAGGCCAGTTCGATACGCGGGTCGTCGTGCAACATTTCCGACAGGGCACGAATCGAGGTCAGCGGTGTCCGCAACTCGTGCGTCACGGTCGAGATGAAATCGTCCTTCATGCGATCGACCTCGCGCAGCCGCTCGTTGGCCTCGCGCAATTCCGCCGTAGCCGCCTCCAGTTCGCGTTGCTTGGCTTCGAGCTCGCGGCTGTAAGCCCGAATCTGCGTCGCCTCATCGAGAATATCGAGCACCTCGTCCAGCCCGAGATCCTCCTCCTCCGCCACCGAAGCGACCATCACCCGCGCACTGGCCGAGCCGATGGCGGCGGCCAGCTCGGCCTCGGCAAAATGCACGAACTCGGAATCGACCGGCAATGACCGCCAGTCATCGACTCCCCTCTTCTGCCCGTAGGCAGCCAGTTGCTGCCGAACCCGGGAGGCCCCCAGAAAACGCTCCAACAGGCTGACGAGGGCATCGCGTGATGCCTTGCCCCGCCATAACCGGGCTTCCCGCCGATGACGGCCATAGCGAAAAATGTCGACAAAGCGTTCGGCCTGACTCGCCTCGACTGCCCCCGGCCGGGAATTGAGCGACACCGCAACGTAGGCGCCGATATTGGCCAGCATGCTCCACCACAGGCAGTGGGATATTTCGTCCAGCCCGCTCAAGCCGAACAGCGCCTGCGCCTTCAGCCAGGAGGCGCCGAACAGCCCCTGTTCGACAAAACCGCTCCAAATCCAGCCTGACTTGGCAAACGATGGCAGCAGGAGGGTATACAGCCAGACGACAAAGCCCGCTGCCAACCCGGCCACCGCGCCGGCGCGCGTCCCCTGCTTCCAGTACATGCCGCCGAACATGGCCGGAGCGAACTGGGCGACGGCGGCAAAGGAAATCAGGCCGATGCCGACCAAGGCGTAGGCCTCGCCGGCCACCCTGAAATAGGCATAGCCGAGCAGGACGATCAGGGCGATCGCCACCCGCCGGATGCCGATCAGCAGGCCCGACAAGTCCTGTTGCTGCCGGGCCTGCAGCCAAGCCGAGCGCAACAGCCAGGGCATGACCAGATCGTTGCAGACCATGGTGGACAGCGCGATGGTTTCGACGATGACCATTCCGGTCGCCGCCGACAGGCCGCCAATGAAAGCCAGGAGGGCCAGCACCTCGGCACCATGGGCAAGCGGCAAGGTCAGCACGAAGGTGTCGGGATTGACGGTCTGGCCGCTGAAATGCAGCATCCCCCCGAGCGCCACGGGCAGCACGAAGATATTGATCAGCAGCAGGTAGAGCGGAAAGAGCCAGACCGCCCGCTTGAGATGCGATTCATCGACATTCTCGACGACGATGATCTGGAACTGGCGCGGCAGGAAAATGATGGCCAGACCGGACAGCAGGATCATTGCCGTCCAGCTGCCCGCCCGTCCGGAATCCAGCTGCAGCAGGCGCCCGAGATCAGGGCTCGCCGAAGCCCGCTGGAACAGGTCCGCCAGGCCGCCGTACACGCCATAGGTCACGAACAGCCCGACGGCCACGAAAGCGATCAGCTTGACGACCGACTCGACGGCCACGGCCGCCACCATGCCCTCATGCCGCTCTGTGGCGTCCAGATGGCGGGTGCCGAACAGGATGGAAAAGAGCGCCAGGGTCGCTGCAATCAGGAAAGTCGAATCGAGTCCCGGCCAGCCGCCCGCATGGCCTTCGCGATCGAGCAGCACATCCAGGCTGGCCGCCATCGCCTTGAGTTGCAGCGCAATATACGGCACCACGCCGATCACCGCGATGATGGTCACCATGCCGGCAAGCAGATGGCTTTTGCCATAGCGCGAAGCAATGAAATCGGCAATCGACGTGATGCGCTGCGCCTTGCTGATGCGGATCATCTTGACGATGACGCCGACGAACAACAGCATCAGGGTCGGCCCGAGGTAGATGGTAAGAAAGGAAAGGCCGCCGGAAGTCGCCCGCCCGACACTGCCGTAGAAAGTCCAGGAAGTGCAATAGACGGCCAGCGACAAGGCATAGACGTTGGCCGAAATGATCGACTTTCCGGCATCGGCCCGCGCGTCGCCCAAACGGGCGACAGCGAACAGCAGGCCGAGATAGGCCGCCGACAGTAACGCGATGAACCAGCCGGAAAGCGCCAACGGCTACCCCCGATGCTCGGCGACCCAGGCTGCCAGGCCAATCAGCCCTGCCCAGACCCCAAACAGATACCAGTAACCAGCCGGAATGCCGAGCCATTCGCCCCCCGGCAGGCCGACCAAGGGATAGGTCAACAAAGGAGCGCCGAGCAGGCCGAGCGCAGCCAGGCGCTGGCGGGTCGGACTTGCCCGGTTCATGTTTTACCCCCGGAAAATAAAAACGGCCGGCACGCCAAGCGTGCCAGCCGTTCGGGAATGCAGTCTGATGCGACCACACGGGAGGCCACCTTATGGGCGACCATTGTCTCCTCCTTGCCCCTTATATGTTCAGGATGACGTGGCAAGCGCATCATCCCTGTTGCTCGTGTCAGACGGACAAGGGCCCCCTGTCCGTCAGCGACCGGGTTTCGCCATCGGCAAAACCCGGCACGTTCGCCTTAGCCCTTCAGCTGTTCCAGAATGGCCGGGTTTTCCAGGGTCGAGGTATCCTGTGTGAGTTCCTCGCCCTTGGCCAGGCCACGGAGCAGACGGCGCATGATCTTGCCGGAACGGGTCTTCGGCAGGTTGTCGCCGAAACGAATGTCCTTCGGCTTGGCAATCGGCCCGATTTCCTTGCCCACCCAATCCTGCAGTTCCTTGATCAGCTTCTTGGCCACTTCCGGATCCGTCGGACGCTGGCCCTTCAGCACGACGAAGGCCACAATGGCTTCGCCGGTCAGATCATCCGGACGACCGACGACGGCCGCCTCGGCAACCAGCGGGTTGGCAACCAGCGCGGATTCGATTTCCATGGTGCCCATGCGGTGGCCGGACACGTTCAGCACGTCGTCGATACGGCCGGTGATGGTGAAGTAGCCGGTTTCTGCGTCACGGATCGCGCCGTCGCCCGCCAGGTAGTACTTACCCTGGAAATCGGCCGGATAGTAGGACTTCACGAAACGCTCCGGATCGCCCCAGATGGTACGGATCATGGACGGCCACGGCTTCTTGCAGACCAGGATACCGCCCTGGCCCCACGGCAGGTCGGCGCCGGTCTCATCGACCACGGCAAACTGGATGCCCGGGAACGGCAGGGTGCAGGAACCCGGAACCAGCGGCGTGGCACCCGGCAACGGGGTGATCATGTGGCCGCCGGTTTCGGTTTGCCAGAAGGTATCGACGATCGGGCAGCGGCCGCCGCCGACGTTGTCGTAGTACCACTGCCAGGCGGCCGGGTTGATCGGCTCGCCGACCGAGCCGAGGATGCGCAGCGACGACAGATCGTAGCTCTTCGGATGGACGGCCGGATTGGCATCGGAAGCCTTGATCAGCGAACGGATCGCCGTCGGAGCGGTGTAGAAGATGGTGGCCTTGTGATCCTGGATCATCTTCCAGAAACGGCCGGCATCCGGATAAGTCGGCACACCTTCGAAGACGATTTCGGTCGCGCCGCAAGCGAGCGGGCCGTAGGTGATGTAGGTGTGTCCTGTCACCCAGCCGATATCGGCGGTACACCAGAAAATGTCGCTCGGCTTGATATCGAAGGTCCACTTCATGGTCAGGATGGCGTGCAGCAGATAGCCGCCGGTGGAGTGCTGGACTCCCTTCGGCTTGCCGGTGGAGCCCGAGGTGTAGAGCAGGAACAACGGGTGCTCGGCTTCGACCCATTCCGGCTCACAGGTTTCCGGCTGACCTTCCAGCAGGTCGTGCAGCCATTCGTCACGGCCGGCCACCATATTGACATCGGCGCCGGTGCGCTTGAAGACGATGACATTCCTGACGGACTCGCAGCCACCCATGGCGAAGGCTTCATCGGCGATCGGCTTCAAGGGGATCGACTTGCCGCCGCGGAACTGGCCGTCGGAGGTGATCAGCATGACCGCGCCGGCATCGTTGATACGATCGCGCAGCGACTGGGCAGAGAAGCCACCGAAGACGACGGAGTGAATGGCGCCGACACGGGCACAAGCCTGCATGGCGACAATGCCTTCGATGGTCATCGGCAGGTAGATGACGACGCGATCGCCCTTCTTGACGCCCTTGGCGCGCAGCAGGTTGGCCATCTTGCACACCTTGGCCAGCAGTTCCTTGTAGGTAACCTTGGTGACCTGGCCGTCATCGGCTTCGAAAATGATGGCGACCTTGTCGCCCAGACCGGCTTCGACATTGCGGTCGAGACAGTTGTAGGAAACGTTCAGCTTGCCGTCGGCAAACCACTTGAAAAACGGAGCATTCGACTGATCGAGCACCTGGGTGAAGGGCTGCTTCCAGGTGATCAATTCACGGGCACGCTTGGCCCAGAAACCTTCGTAGTCGGCTTCTGCTTCCGCGCACAGCGCCTTGTAGGCGTCCATCCCGGAAACCGCCGCATTCTTGACGACCTCTTCGGACGGATAGATAAGCTGCACGGACTCATTCGACATATTTTTCTCCTCTGCGGTACTTCGCAATGTTGTTGAAACAACCGATCGGATCTCGGGTTTGCCCCGGGACGTTTAAAGCCGCGCAAGCTGGAGAACACCTCAATCCCCCTGCCAGCGTTGTCACGGCATTAGACGACGATAATCTTACAAAGGACTTACGAAATCACGCTGCGCCGCAGCAATCGAGCAACAATTCATGACGGCTGCCAGCCCGGCTAGGCGGAGCCCCCTCCGTGGTAAACTGCCGGTTCCTGCAATCCACGAAATTGATGATGCCTTCGCCCGTCAAACATCTCGAATCGTTCATCTTTGCCAGCCGCTGGATCCAGGCGCCGCTCTACGTCGGCTTGATCATCGCCCAGGTCGTCTACTGCTGGCTGTTCATGGTTGAACTGAGCCACCTGGTCACCGGCGCCTTCGGTCCGCAGCACATGACGGAAACCGACGTCATGTTGATCGTCCTCGGCCTGATCGATGTCGTCATGATCGCCAATCTGCTGGTCATGGTCATCGTCGGCGGCTACGAAACCTTCGTTTCCCGCCTTGACCTGGACGGCCATCCGGACCAGCCGGAATGGCTTTCGCACGTCAATGCCGGCGTTCTCAAGATCAAGCTATCGACGGCGATCATCGGCATTTCATCGATCCATCTGCTGAAGAGCTTCATCAATGCCGGCAACCTGTCCGAGCACACGCTGCTGTGGCAGGTGATCATCCATGTCGTATTCCTTTTCTCGGCGCTGGCCATGGCTTTGGTCGACAAGACCATGACCCAGACGCTGGCCCTGCAGCATCAAAAACACCACTAAAAGACGGAGTCCCGCATGACCGCCATCAAACAGGAAGACCTGATCCAATCCGTTGCCGATGCCTTCCAGTACATCAGCTACTATCACCCGCTGGATTACATCAAGGCCTTGGGTGAAGCCTACGAGCGCGAAGAAAGCCCGGCCGCCAAGGACGCCATCGCCCAGATCCTGACCAATTCGCGCATGGCCGCCGAGGGCCACCGCCCGATCTGCCAGGACACCGGCATCGGCATGGTCTTCATCAAGGTCGGCATGAACGTCACCTGGCCGGATGCCACCATGAGCATCCAGAAGATGATCGACGAAGGCGTCCGTCGCGCCTACAACAACCCGGACAACCCACTGCGCGCCTCGGTGCTGGCCGACCCGGCCGGCGCCCGCAAGAACACCAAGGACAACACCCCCGCCGTGGTGCACTTCGAAATCGTCGAAGGCGACCATGTCGAAGTGATCTGCGCCGCGAAGGGTGGTGGCTCGGAAGCCAAGTCCAAGTTCGCCATGCTCAACCCGTCCGACGACCTGGTCGACTGGGTGCTCAAGAAGATTCCGGAAATGGGGGCTGGCTGGTGCCCGCCGGGCATCATCGGCATTGGCATCGGCGGCACGCCGGAAAAGGCCATGCTGCTCGCCAAGGAATCGATCATGGCGCCGGTCGACATTCACGAACTCAAAGCGCGCGGCCCGAAAAACCGGGCCGAGGAACTGCGCCTCGAGCTGTACGAAAAGATCAATGCGCTGGGTGTCGGCGCCCAAGGGCTGGGTGGCCTGACTACCGTGCTCGACGTCAAGGTACTCGACTACCCCTGCCACGCCGCCAACCTGCCGGTCGCCCTGGTACCGAACTGCGCAGCGACCCGCCACTGCCACTTCCATCTGGACGGCTCCGGTCCGGCCAAGATCGAGCCGCCGAAGCTGGAAGACTGGCCAGCCGTGACCTGGACGCCAGACGTCAAGTCGGCCACCCGCGTCAACCTCGACACCCTGACCAAGGAAGAAGTCGCCTCCTGGAAGGTCGGCCAGAAGCTGCTCCTGAACGGCAAGATGCTGACCGGCCGCGATGCCGCGCACAAGCGCATCTCCGACATGCTGGCCAAGGGCGAGAAGCTGCCGGTCGACTTCACCAACCGCGTCATCTACTACGTCGGCCCGGTCGATCCGGTGCGTGACGAAGTCGTCGGCCCGGCCGGCCCGACCACGGCCACCCGCATGGACAAGTTCACCCGCACCATGCTGGAGAAGACCGGCCTGATCTCGATGATCGGCAAATCCGAGCGCGGTCCGGTCGCCATCGAGGCGATCAAGGACAACAAGTCGGCCTACCTGATGGCCGTTGGCGGCGCTGCCTACCTCGTCGCCAAGGCGATCAAATCGGCCAAGGTGGTCGGCTTTGAAGATTTGGGCATGGAAGCCATTTACGAGTTCGAAGTGCAGGACATGCCGGTGACCGTTGCCGTCGACTCGACAGGGGCCAACGTTCACGAAAGTGGTCCGAAGGAATGGCAGATCAAGATCGGCAAGATTCCGGTCAAGGTCTGATCCAGACCCAATCCCAATAAAAAACCCGGCTACGGCCGGGTTTTTTATTGGGGGCAGCCAAAAGAATCAGCCCATGCGTTCGGCCCGCGCCCGGTCCCACAAGCGGCGGTTCAGATCCTCGATCGGCAATCCCAGACGCATGGTCCGCTCGATTTCGCGGAGGATCGGCATCAGCTGCAGCCCGACGTTTCCCAGACAGGGCCGCAGGGCAGCCGGATCAACCGTGGCCAGGAGGTGCTTCAGCTGCGGCACGAATGTCTGCCAATCACCCACTTCACGGGTCGCCTGGGTCTTGCCGGCGACGATCCGATTGCCGCCTGCCTGCTGCGCCTCTTCCAGCCGGTTCGAGGCCAGGTTGAGCAGTTCGCTGCCCGCCAGCAGAACGCCATCTTCCGGCACCACGGCAATACCGGCGCTGAACGTCAGGTCAATGCGCTGGCCGCGCACGGCAACCTGGGCCGCCGCCATCGCCTTGCAGATGCGATTGGCGAACGCGATGCAAACCTTCGCTGTCGTCTGTTGCGCAACGATCACGACCCGGCCACCCGGTAGCTGGCTGATCACGTCTTCCGGGCGAATCTTGCGCGCGACCATGAACGAAAATTTCTGCACCGTTCGCGCCACCAATTCGGCACCGTAAAGGCTGACCAGATCATCGTAACGATCAAGTCCAAAGGCGAGTACGCCGACCCCCCGGCCGTCGGTGGCTCCCGCCAGACACCGGGCCAGCCCTTCTTCCAGCCTTTCCTGCTCGCCAACCGGATTTTCCTGCCCCAACACATCCTCGTCGCCGGCACTTCCCTCCAGCCCCTGGACATCGCCCATTCTGCCGAGAATGTCGCCCACCCCGACATCGGTCTGGACGCCCAGATGCTCAGCGGCCTCGGATTGGGCATCACTGGCCGGCGCCACCGGCAACTCGGTCGCCGCTTCGGCCGCTTCGGCCGGATGGCCTTGGGCCAGCAGGATGGGCAGCAATCTGCCGAGCGAAGCATGGCTGGCATCCTTAGCGACGAAATCGGTCACCCCGAGCGCCCGTGCCCGCGCCTCATCGGCAAAGGAATTCGAAACCACGAGAAAAAACGGCAAGGCTTTCAGCCGTGTCAGCTTGCTGGCGCGCACCCGCTCAAGCAGACCAAGGCCGTCGAGCTTGGTCAGGCCAACACCGGAAACGACGCCGATGATCGTATTGTCAAGAACCAGGGTTTGCCATGCCGACTCGCCACTGGCCTCCTCGCGCACGTCGAATTGCTCGGACAGAGACTTGGCCAGCGATGCCCGCACGACCTTCGAGGCATCGGCGACCAGAACCTTGGGTTTCGCCGTCATGTTTCTCCCTGGCTTCACTATCGTTTCAAACACCGCCGTGCCGTAAACGGCAAAATGTGAATTTAAGCGACAGGCTGCCCCATCCGTCAAGCATACGACGAGCAAATTACCTGCTAAGCTCCCCTCCGGCCTTCCGGACTTGCTCAGGCAAGGTCGCACCCCATCACGCCGAATTTCCCTTCAAGTGTGGAATTTGCCACGACCCACCCGACTGGCATCGATGTAACGTTATGTCAGGAGGTTTGAATCATGACCATCACCGCAAGCATCACTCTGATCAAGAACGAATTTGTTGCCACCCTGAGCGACGGGCGGCGCTTTGAAAAGCCCGATATGCACGAGTTGGCCCATGTGCTGACGAGGGCGGGCATTCATGCCTGTGACGTACAGTTCGAATGGAACGGGAGCGCCGGTCAGCGCATGATCACGGCAGGCCAGCAAGTCGCCATGCGGGCAGAAATGCGCCGCCAGGAACGTGATCACCCGAAGGGCATGGCGGTCGCTGCCTGATTTTCCAGCGGCCGCGGCGCGGACTCCTTGGCCCGCCCTTTCCGGGTGCTTGATTTTCTGTGCGGAGTCCGCCATAGTGGCGACTTGTTTTCTTACCCAGACCGCATCCCGATGCACGCTGTCCGACCCTGCTGCCCTGCTGCTGCCCAAACCGTAGCCCCGGTCGTCGTACGCGTCATTGGCGTAGGCGTTGTAATGCGCGCGCCGCAGCGGACCAGGTAAGCAGAGACAGCTCAGTATTCTCCACCCCCGCCGGCGCAAATCGGCGGGGGTTTTGTTTTGGCGCCCGCCGGTTGCACCAATAACCGAAAGGACCCCTCCATGACAGAAACCCTCACCGGCGCCCAGATCACCGTTCGGCTGCTCGAACGCCAAGGCATTCGAACCGTTGCCGGCATACCGGGCGGCGCCATCCTGCCGATCTACGATGCCCTCGGCCAATCGACGCAGATTCATCATGTGCTCGCCCGCCACGAGCAAGGCGCCGGCTTCATGGCCCAGGGCATGGCCCGCGCTACCGGCCGCCCCGCCGTATGCCTTGCCTCCTCGGGCCCGGGGGCGACCAATCTGCTGACGGCGATTGCCGATGCCAAGCTCGATTCGATTCCTCTCGTCGCCATCACCGGCCAGGTGCCCAAGGCCATGATCGGCACTGACGCCTTCCAGGAAGTGGATACCTACGGCCTCTCCATCCCCATCACCAAGCATAATTTCCTGGTTTCCTCGGCGGAGGAACTCCTGACCGTGATTCCGCGCGCCTTCGCCATCGCTGCATCCGGTCGCCCCGGCCCGGTGCTGGTCGACATCCCGAAGGATGTCCAACTGCAGGCCGTCGAAATCGCCGAATGGCCAGCCCCCGGGGAGCGCCAGCCCGTGCCCGAGGCCGATGGCTGGGCACTCAGCGAGGCTGCCGGCATGATCAACGCAGCCCGGCGACCGATCCTTTACCTCGGCGGTGGCGTCGTGCATGGCGAGGCGGCGGCGGAGGCTGTCGAACTTGCCGAAAAAGCCGGCCTGCCGACGGTCATGACCCTGATGGCGCTCGGCACCATGCCGGTCGACCATCCGTTGTCGCTGGGCATGCTCGGCATGCACGCAGCCCGCCATACCAACCTGGCACTTGATGAGTGCGACCTGCTGATCGCCGTCGGCGCCCGCTTTGACGACCGGGCGACCGGCAAGGTGGCTGCCTTCTGCCCGCAGGCGAAAATCATTCACATCGACATCGACCCGGCAGAACTCGACAAGATCAAGACAGCCCATGTCGGCATCACGGCCGACGTCCGGGAAGCACTGAGCCGCCTACTGCCGGCCGTTGCCGGGAACGCGCGTGCCGCCTGGCGAGCGCGTGTTGCCAGCCTGAAATCGGAATACCCGCTGCAGATGCCGGGGTGCAACGATCCGCTGTCGCATTTCGGCCTCATCCGTACGGTTGCGGCCTGCCTGGACAACGAGGCGGTCATCGCCACCGATGTCGGTCAGCATCAGATGTGGGTCGCCCAAGCCTACCCGCTTCGCCGCCCCCGCCAGTGGCTGACTTCCGGCGGCCTCGGCACCATGGGCTTCGGTGTTCCGGCCGCGATTGGCGCTGCGCTGGCCGAGCCGGAACGCACCGTGGTCTGTTTCACCGGCGATGGCTCGATCCTGATGAACATCCAGGAGCTGGTCACTGCCGCCGAGGAAAACGTGAACCTGAAAATCATCCTGATGAACAATGCGACGCTCGGCCTGGTCCATCAGCAACAGACCTTGTTCTACGGCGAACGGCTGTTCGCCTCGCAATTCAAGTCCACACCGGATTTCGTCAAGGTTGCCCAGGGATTCGGCATTGCTGCCGTCGACCTCGACCGGGAAGCCAATCCTTGCGCCGCCTTGATGGAGGCAATCACCCGCCCGGGCCCCTGCCTGATCCACGCCCGCATCGATGCCGAACAAAAAGTGTATCCCATGGTGCCGCCGGGCGCCGCCAACCGTGACATGATCGGAGCCTGAAAATGAATGCCCTGAGCCCAAGCGAACGCCAAGCCCTTTCCCGCGCTGTGCTGGAAATCGACGTCAACAACCATCCCGGCGTGATGTCCCATGTCGTCGGCCTGTTCTCCCGCCGCGCCTACAACGTCGAGGGCATTCTCTGCCTGCCGCTGGCCGACACCGGCCAAAGCCGCATCTGGTTGCTGGTTAATGAAGACCAGCGCCTGCCGCAGATGATCAAGCAAGTCGAAAAACTGGAGGATGTCGCGGCTATCCGGCGCCACAACGCCGATCATGCCGTTTTTCAGAATCTGGAAGCATTTTTCCAGGCTTGACCGCAACCCTCAGGCAGTTGCCGGGTTCGCCCGGCACTGCCGCTTGTATTGGCGAATCCGCGCGAGATCGCCATCGCTGATCGACTCGAAGCGCAGGCCACCCAGTCGCACGTTGCCGATGCGCCGTACCCGCATGATGCTGACGTAAGCCTCGATCCCGCCGCCCAGTTCCGGAGCTTCGATACGACAGAGCCCCACGGCGCCGCCCGGCTTGCCGGCCAGCACATGCTCGTCGAGCAAGACACCGACGCCGGACACGGAAATGTCGGCGGCCGGAATGCGCAGATCGGCACCCGCTATTTGCAGATGCACCTCGCCATGCAGGCGTACGCGGGAAGACCTTCGGCGTTCTTTCACGATGCTTTTCCGGAACATGGAGCAGAGGGTCATTTTCCCATGCTCGGCGACAAAGCGCATCGACAGGCCGGGTAAAAATCCGGCCGGTAGCGCGCAATGCACAATCCAATCGTTTCTTGACGCTTGTCAAAATTCAACCTTCAAAAATCGCGGAAAGTGGCGCCACTTTCCGCTGACAGTATTTCCCGTTCGCGGAGCAATCATCAAGGCACCTCTGGAGAAACGACATGCCGATCATTTGGGAGAGCAAGCTCGACACCGGTATCGACGTCATCGATCATCAGCATAAGCGGATTGTCGATTACATCAACGACCTCGAAATCGCCAAGCTCAAAGGTGACAAGAAGATGGTCACCGACGTCATCGAACAACTGATCGATTACACCCAGTCGCATTTCGGTTTCGAAGAATCGATGATGGAGGAAGCCGGCTACAAGTTCGTCAGACCGCACAAGAAGGTGCACGAACTGTTCATCAAGCGGGTCACCGAGTTCACCATGCGGGCGGCCAAGGGCGAAGACATCGTCGACGAACTGCATTCGATGCTCGCCAAATGGCTGATCAACCATATCGCCAACGAAGACCGCGACTACGCCGAGATCGTCAAGAGCATGGTCGGCGCCGAGACGGCCCATCAGGAGGTTGGCGTTGTCAAGGCAGAACCCCGTAGCGGCTTTATCGCCGGTCTGCTCGGGCGCTTCTTCCGCTAATTCTGGAAGACGGGGAGCGCCGCCTGCCGGCGACGCGCTCTCCCGGTGCCGCAAGGCACATCAAATCGGCGCCGGCCGGTCAAGGCTATACTTCGCCCATCCCAACGACCAGCCGAACCATGACGCACAGCATTCACTGGCAAAGCGCCCACACCTATTCCGACATTCTCTACGAAACTGCCGAGGGGATCGCCAAGATCACCATCAACCGGCCGGAACGGCGCAACGCCTTCCGCCCGGAAACCGTCCACCAACTGATCGACGCCTTCCATCGCGCCCATCACGACAACGCCATCGGCGCCATCATCCTCACCGGTGCCGGCCACGAAGCCTTCTGCGCAGGCGGCGACCAGAAGGTGCGCGGCGCCGAGGGCTACATCGACGAGGCCGGCACCCCCCACCTCAACGTGCTCGACCTGCAAATGCAGATTCGCCGTCTGCCCAAGCCGGTCGTCGCCATGATCGCCGGCTATGCCATAGGCGGCGGCCATGTGCTGCATCTGGTCTGCGACCTCTCCATTGCTGCCGACAATGCCCGCTTCGGGCAGACCGGCCCACGTGTCGGCAGCTTCGATGCCGGCCTCGGTGCTGGTTTGCTGGCCCGCACCATCGGCATGAAGCGCGCCAAGGAAATCTGGCTGCTCTGCCGCCAGTACGACGCGGCCACTGCCCTCGACTGGGGCCTGGTCAACGCCGTCGTGCCGGTCGACAAACTGGAAGAAGAAACCGTGAACTGGTGCCGCGACATGCTCAAACTGTCCCCCATGGCCTTGCGCATGATCAAGGCCGGCTTCAACGCCGACACCGACGGCCTGGCCGGCATCCAGGAACTGGCGGGCAATGCCACCGGCCTCTTCTATATGAGCGAGGAAGGCCAGGAAGGCCGCAATGCCTGGCTGGAACGCCGTCCACCCGATTTCGGAAAATACCGCAAACGGCCATGAACATCGTCGCGGCCGACTGGCTGCCCTACACCCTGCCATTCCGGGCGCCCTGGAAAACCAGCCAGGGCCGGATCGGCGAGCGGCAGGGGCACCTGCTCCGGCTGCGAACGGCCGAGGGCTTGACCGGCTGGGGCGACGCTGCCCCCCTGCCGGCGTTCGGCATCAGCGAGAAGGCCGCGCGGGATTTTGCCGAAGAAACCGCCCGGCTTGACCTGCTCGCCCAGTCCGCCGGCCTGCCTCTGCAGCAATGGCTGACAGGCCAGGCGCCAGTCCAAGACCTGGCCATCAACGCCAATCTCGGCCGCCTCGCCGATTTGACACCGCTCCAACTGACAGCCGCCGCCGCGGCAGGCTATGACATCATCAAACTCAAAGTCGGCAGCCTGCCACTCAACGACGAAAGTGCACTGCTCCGGCAGTTGGTATTGGATGCCCCGCCCTCGCTGCGCTTTCGGCTCGATGCGAACCGGGCCTGGAACCTGACCGACGCCACCACCTTCATCGCCCACTGTACCGACCTGCCGATCGACGGCCTGGAGGAGCCGCTCGCCCAACCGAATGCAGCCTCGCTCGCCGCCCTGCAAACGGCCTGTACCTTTCCACTGGCGATTGACGAATCGACAGCACTGATCGACGATGACTTCCTTCGGAAACCGCCCATTCGCCGATTGACCATCAAACCGGCCCGCGAAGGCGGCCTGTTGGCCAGCATGGCATTGGCCCTGCGCGCCCGGGCGGCCGGGCTGGAAATCGTCGTCACGTCCAGCCTGGAAAGTGGATGCGGCCTGCTCGCCTGCGCCCATCTGGCGGCTGCCGTTGCACCCGATGCAGTGCATGGCCTGGGAACGGCCGAATGGTTCGCCGAGGACACGGGGCGCCCTCCCCTCATCGCCTCCGGCCGCCTGCGCCTGCCGGAGGCCAGCGGTCTCGGCTTTCAGGCAAACCGCGCGTACCGGACTTGAAACCGCCGTTACGCCGGATGGCTCACTGCCCTTATCGCAGAAAGGAGCGATTCAGGAGGTGGCACGACGCCGCATGGCCATGTGGGCAGCGATCATGTCGGGAATCCGCTGCGGCAGGTCAGATCCCTTCTGGCAGGCCAGCATCAGGTGCAGTACGCCGCTGGTGAAGGCCCAGGTATCGCGGGCCGCATCGGCCGGCGACAAGCCGGTACGCAACATGCCCTTGGCCGCCGCCTGCTGGTAGACACCTTCAATCTTGGCCAGGAAGGTTTGCGCCGGACGGCCGACCTCCTCCTGAACCGAAGCGAATTCATCGACGTATTCGCAACGCGAAATCATGATCTCGAACACTTCACGGACGACCGAGCTATCCTCCAGCACCCGGAAGAATTCCTTGATCGACGCCTCGATCGCATCGAGCGGATTGGCGAACTGCTCGGAAAACAGCAGGGCATCGGTACGCTCCACCAGGGGCACGAAAACATCCTCCCGCATGGCGAAGAACAACGCCGCCTTGTCCTCGAAATGCCAATAAACCGCCCCGCGCGTCACACCGGCCGCCTTGGCGATCTTCTCCAGCGTCGAGCGACTGACACCACATTGATGAAATACCTGACGGGCAGCCTGGATGATTTCCTTGCGCGTCTGTTCGGCTTCTTCCTTGGTTTTCCTGACCACGACCACTCCCCGGCGAACCTTCTGCCGTCATGTCCATCTGATAGTGACGATTTTACACAAAAAACATTTACATACATTCATGAATGTTTATAATCAGGACGGCAAAAATAATCAAGGAGTATCTGCGTGAACACGACCTCGGCTTTCCAGCGCAAAGCGCTGCCCTATCTTGTTTCAGCGCTGTTCGGCGCGCTCGCCACAGCCGGTTGTTCCGGTGACAAGCCCGCAGGCGGCCCGCCGCCACAAGGCCCGATGCCGGTCAGCGTGATCGAGATGCAACCGCAAAAGGTACCGACCAGCATCGAGATCATGGCGCAGACGGAAGGCGCCCGCGAAACCGAGGTGCGCGCTCGGGTCGGCGGCATCCTGGTCAAGCGCCTATATCAGGAAGGTGAAGCCGTCAAGGCCGGCCAACCGCTGTTTCAGATCGACCGCGCGCCTTACGAGATTGCGCTGGCCGAAGCCCGGGCGAAAGCCGAGCAGACGGCCCGCGAGGCGGCCCGCCTGAAGCCTCTGGCCGAAGCCAAGGCCATCGCCCAGCGCGACTACGACGATGCGGTGTCGGCCAACGCGATGGCCCAGGCCGCCTTGCGCCAAGCCGAACTGAACCTGTCCTGGACCACCGTCACCGCCCCGGTCGCCGGCACCACCGGCCGCGCCGTCCGCTCTGACGGCAATCTGATTACGACGGCCGACAGCCTGCTCACCTCGATTTACCAGACCAATCCGATCTGGGTTCGCTTCAGTCTGGGCGAAAGCGACCTGGCCAAGTTCCCTGGCGGACGGTTGACGCAAAAGGACATCAAGGGCGTCGAACTGGTGCTGCCGAATGGCCAGACCTACGAGAAGCGCGGCAAACTCAACTTCCTGGCGACCAATATCGACACCACGCTTGGCACGCAGGCCCTGCGCGCCGAATTCGACAATGCCGACGGCCAGTTGCTGCCCGGCCAGTTCGTTCGCGTCCGCATCCTGACCGGCGAACGCGACGGAGTCTTCCTGGTGCCGCAATCGGCCGTGCTGCAGACCGAACAAGGCACACTGGTCATGACCGCCGGTCCGGACAACAAGGTCGCGCCGCGGCCAGTGAAGGCCGGCGAATGGTATGGCAAGGACTGGGTCATCCTCGGCGGTCTGAACGCCGGCGACAAGGTGATCGTCGATAACCTGATCAAGCTGCGCCCCGGTGCGCCGGTCGATCCGAAGCTCCCCACCCCGGCCGGCCAGGCACCGGGAATGTCCGGCATGGCAGGCATGGATGGAATGAGCGGTATGACGGCAACGACCCCGCGCCACCAGTAAGGAACGGTCATGGCAAAGTTTTTCATCAACCGGCCGATCTTCGCGTCGGTCATCTCGATCATCATCGTCATCGCCGGACTGGTCGCCTCGCAGGTCTTGCCCATCGCACAATACCCGCAAATCGCGCCGCCGACGGTGCTGATCACCGCCACCTACCCGGGCGCCTCGGCCGAGACACTGGCCAAGACCGTGGCCGCGCCGATTGAGGAACAGCTCAACGGCGTCGAGAACATGCTGTACTTCACGTCGTCGGCCAGCGCCAACGGTGCGGTGACGATCACTGCCACCTTCGAGGTCGGCACCAATGTCGACATGGCTGCGGTGAACGTCAACAACCGGGTCAAGGCCGCCGAACCGCGCCTGCCGGAAGCGGTGCGGCGCAATGGCGTGATCGTCCAGAAACGTTCCAACGACATCCTGCAGGTGGTTGCGCTGAAATCGGAAGGCGGCCAGTACAACACCCTGTTCCTGTCCAACTACGCCAGCCTGAACATTGTCGATGAACTGAAGCGCCTGAAAGGCGTCGGTGACGTGACCATTTTCGGTGCGCAGGATTACTCGATGCGCATTTGGCTGAAGCCGGACCGTATGGCGCAACTCGGCCTGACGACGAGCGAAGTGGCCGCCGCCATCACGGCGCAGAACGCCCAGAACGCCGCCGGCAAGATCGGCCAGGAACCGGCCCCCAACGACCAGCAGCTGGTCTACACGGTGACCGCCAAGGGGCGTCTGCTGAGCGAGGAGGAATTCGGCAACATCGTCATCCGCTCAAGCGGTCCCGGTGGGCTGCTGCGGCTGAAGGACGTCGCCCGGATCGAACTCGGCGCCTACAGTTATGACCAGCGCGTGACGCTGGACGGCCAGCCGACCATCGCCATGGGCGTCTTCCTGCAAACCGGCGCCAACGCGCTGGAGGTGGCAGACCTGGTCAAGGCCAAGATGGTCGAGCTAAAGGCCAAGTTCCCGGAAGCGATGGATTACGTCATCCCCTTCGACACCACCCGTTTCGTATCGGCTTCGATCAATGAAGTGATCAAGACCCTGATCGAAGCCATGGTGTTGGTGCTGGCCGTCGTTTTCATCTTCCTGCAGAGCTGGCGCGCCACGCTGATTCCGATGGTTGCCGTGCCGATCTCGCTGATCGGCACCTTTGCCGGTCTGTGGCTGTTCGGTTTCTCGATCAACACGCTGACCCTGTTCGCCATGGTGCTGGCCATCGGGATCGTGGTTGACGACGCCATTGTCGTGCTGGAAAACGTCGAGCGCCTGATGGCCGAAGAAAAGCTGCCGCCCAAGGCGGCCGCGATCAAGGCCATGCACCAGGTGACCGGCGCGCTGATCGCCATCGTGCTGGTACTGTGCGCGGTCTTCGTTCCGGTCGCCTTCCTGGGCGGCATTGCTGGCCAGTTGTACAAACAGTTTGCCGTCACCGTGGCGGTGGCCGTGGTGCTCTCCGGCGTCGTCGCGCTGACCCTGACCCCCGCCCTCTGCGCCCTGCTGCTCAAGGCCCAGCATAGCGAAAACAAGCTGTTTGCCCCGTTCAACCGCCTGTTCGAACGCCTGACCCACAATTACACCCGGGCCGTCGGTTTCACGCTCAGGCACGGCATTGTCGGCGCCCTGGTCTTTGCCTTGATCGTTGGCGCCACCACCCTCTTTTTCCGCATCATCCCGGGTAGCTTCGTACCGGCCGAAGATCAGGGCTATCTGATTTCCGCCCTGATGCTGCCGGATGGCGCCACGCTGAAGCGCACCGAAAAGACCGGTGAAGGCATGCGCCAACTGATCGCCAAGGACGAGGCGGTGAAGCACACCTTCATCGTGTCCGGCTTTGACCTGATCGGTGGCGGCAACAAGCCGAATGCCGGCACCATGTTCATTCCGCTCAAGGACTGGTCGGAGCGGCAGGGCAAGGCACAGGATCTGGCCGGCAAATTCATGGGCTTCGGCATGATGCAGCCGGACGGCATGGGGCTGGTCTTCAACCCGCCACCGATCATGGGCCTCGGCACTGCCGGAGGCTTCGAAGTCTATGTGCAGAATCGCGTGGACGGCGACGCCAAGCGCCTGAACGAGGTCGTGCAGAATTTCATGGACGCATTGAAGAAGCACCCCGAATTCACCCGCATTTCGACCTTCTTCCGCCCCACCGTGCCCCAGCTTTATGTCGAGGTTGACGAACAGAAGGCGCTGGCGCTGGGCATTCCGATTGCGGATATCTATGCGACGCTGCAGAGCACGATGGGAGCGCTCTACGTCAATGACTTCAACAAAGCCGGCCGCGTCTACCGCGTGCAGCTGCAGGCCGAGGCCAATTACCGCATGAAGGCGGACGATATCGGCAAGGTCTACGTGCGCAGCGCGACGACCAATGCCATGATCCCGCTGTCGGCGGTCAGCAAGGTGAAGAATGTGGTCGGCCCGGAACAGGTCGAGCGCTTCAACGGCTTCATCGCGGCCAAGGTGATGGGTGACTCGAAACCCGGTATCAGCTCGGGGGATGCGATCAAGATCGTCGAGGAGGTGGCCAGTGCCACCCTGCCCACCGGTTACAGCATCGCCTGGACCGGTCAGGCCTTCCAGGAAAAACGCTCGTCCGGCTCCTCGCTACAGGCCTTCGGCTTCGCCATCATCATGGTCTTCCTGATCCTGGCTGCCCAGTACGAGAAATGGTCGCTGCCCATCGCCGTTGTGATGGCCGTCCCCTTTGCCCTGATGGGGGCGCTGACGGCAATCTGGCTACGCGGCATGCCGAACGACATCTATTTCCAGATCGGCCTCGTCGTGCTGATCGGTCTGGCCTCGAAAAACGCCATTCTGATCGTCGAATTCGCCGCCCAGAAATACGCCGAAGGCATGAGCGCCGCCCAAGCAGCCGTCGAAGCGGCACGCCTGCGCTTGCGGCCGATCATCATGACCTCGCTCGCCTTCGTGCTCGGCGTCTTCCCGCTGGTCAAGGCGACCGGTGCCGGTGCCGCTGCCCGTCAGTCGATGGGTACCGGCGTCTTCGGTGGCATGCTCGCCGCCACCTTCATCGCCACGCTGTTCGTGCCGCTCTTTTTCATGTGGCTCGAGCGCGGCAAGCAGATCGACCCCTCGCACCTCGAGACGAACGAGGAGGAAAGCGCATGATTCCCCGTACCCTGTTCCGCCTGACACCCCTCGCTTTGAGCCTCGCCCTGAGCGCCTGTGCCATCGGCCCGGATTACCTGCGCCCGGCCAGCCTGTTGCCAGCCGTCTTCAGTGAAGCCCAACCAGCCGACAACGTTGCCGTAGCCAGCAATCCGTCCATCAACCCGCACTGGTGGAGGCTGTTCAACGACGCCACGCTGAATGACTTGGTCGACCAGGCGCTCAGCGGCAACGCCAGCCTGCGCCAGGCCATCGCCCGCGTCGAACAGGCCGATGCCGTCGCCCGTGAAGCCGGCGCCTCCTTCTTCCCGCAGATCGACGGTTCGGCCGCCATCAGCAACACCAAGGCAAGCACCAAAACCGCCACCTACGTCGCGACCCAACCCCGCATCCGCCAGGCCCGCAGCGCCGGACTGAGCACAGCCTTTGAACTGGATGTCTGGGGCCGCGTCCGCCGCGCCAACGAGGCAGCCCGCGCCACCCTGCTGGCCAGCCAGTATTCGCGCGATGCCATCCGGCTCAGCGTGGCCGGGCTGGTGACCGATACCTACCTCGCTCTGCGCGCCTACGATGCGCAATGGGCCATCAGCGATGAAACGGTGAAGACCCGGGAAGCAAGCCTCAAGCTGGTCAAGGCCCGGGTTGAAGCGGGGCTGGCCTCGCCGCTCGAGGGCTTCCAGGCCGAAGGTGCGCTGGCCGCTGCCCAGGCCCAACTGGCCGAACAACGCCGCCTGCGCCAGTTGACCGAGCACCAGTTGGCCTTGCTGACCGGCAATCCCACGCTGAAAGTTGCCGCCGGTGATCTCAGGCAATTGCCATTGCTCCCCGAACCGCCAGCCGGCCTCCCTGCCGACCTGATCGAAGGTCGCCCGGACGTGCGCCAGGCTGAAGAAGAGCTGATTGCCGCCAATGCCGGAATCGGCATCGCCAAGGCCGGCTATTTCCCCAAATTCACATTGACCGGCAGCCTGGGCAGTGAAAGCAAGACGCTGTCGGATCTGTTCAGCGCCGGCTCGAACACCTGGTCGCTCGGGCTGGGCGCCCTGATGCCCATCCTCGACTTTGGCCGCACCTCGGCCCGCGTGGACCAAGCCAAGGCCCTCAACCAGCAATCGCTGATCGCCTGGCAGAACAGCCTGCAGACAGCCTACCAGGAAGTTCGCGACGCCTTGGTCAGCCTGCGGGAATTGGGTATCGAGGAAAATGCCCAGAACACCCGGGTCGACAACGCCGAGAAAGCCTTGCGTATCGCCCGCCTGCGTTACGAAGCAGGCCAGATCGGCTATTTGGATGTGCTCGATGCACAGCGCTCGCTCAACGAAGCGCAGCTGGCTGCCATCGGCGTCCGGCAGGCGCGCCTGAGCACCTCGGTTGCGCTGTTCAAGGCCCTGGGCGGTGGCTGGAAGGCTGACGCAGCAAGCTGAAAACTTGCCACTCAACAAAAATGGCCGTGCAAACGGCCATTTTTTCGATCACGCAGCGCTCGGGGGCGCCAGGAAAATCCTACTTCTCGTTCGGATCGGCCTGAAAGCCGGTAAACATGTTCCGCGTCTGGCTCTGCAGTTGATCCTGCATCGACTGGAACATCTTCTTGGATTGATCCATATAAGCCGTCATCATGCTCTGCATGGCCGGTTGCTGGAAATTCAGGAACTGGTTCCAGAAATCCGCCTGCAGATGGGGGTTATCGCCCGTGCCGTAAATGCTCCGCGACTGATCCTGCAATTTCTGCTGGAAATCGACGAAGGTTTTCATGTTGTTTTCCAGGTACTTGCCCAACATGCCCTGCATGGTGCTGCCGTAGAAACGGATGAAGCCGGAGAGCAATTCGCTGGAGAACATCGGCACACCGCCGGTTTCCTCTTCAAGGATGATCTGGAGCAGGATGCTGCGCGTCAGATCGTCACCGGTCTTGGCATCGACCACCTTGAACGCTTCAAACTTGAGGACGAGATCCTTGACGTCACCGAGGGTGATGTACGCACTGGTCTTGGTATCGTAAAGACGGCGGTTGGGGTATTTCTTGATCAGGCGTACCGGTTCCGACATGCAGCGATCCTCAATACTTGTTTGTGTGCAGCGCAACATTATAGCGAAAAAAATGGGCGCCCGGAGGCGCCCATTCGCTGCTGCAATGCAGAATTACTGGTAGTACAGACCGCCGTTGATGTTGATCGTGGCGCCGGTGGTGAACCCGGACAGCTCGTCGGACAGGTAAGCGCAGGCGAAGCCGATTTCTTCCGGCTTGGCCAGGCGCTTCATCGGGACGGAGTCAACGATGGTTTGCAGGATTTCCGGCTTGATGGCCATGACCATCTTGGTGGCGACGTAGCCCGGGGCGATGGCGTTAACCGTCACGCCCTTGGCGGCCAGTTCGGCTGCCAGCGCCTTGGTGAAGCCGATCACACCAGCCTTGGCAGCCGAGTAGTTGGTCTGGCCAGCCTGCCCCTTGACGCCGTTGACCGACGAAATATTGATGATGCGGCCCCAGCCCCGCTCGGCCATCTTGGCGGAGACTTGCTTGGTCATGTTGAACAGGGAAGTCAGGTTGGTGGCGATGACGGCATCCCAGCCATCCTTTTCCATCTTGGCGAACATGCGGTCGCGGGTGATGCCGGCATTGTTGATCAGGATGTCGATCTGGCCGCAGGCAGCTTCGGCTTCGGCCACCATCTTCTGGCAATCTTCCAGGATGGAGACGTCACCCGCAACGCAGACGAAGTCGTTGAAACCGGCGGCAGCCTGTTCCTTCAGCCATTCTTCCTTGTTGTCGAACTGCGGGTGGTAAGCGGCAACCACCTTGTGGCCGGCCTTGGCCAGTTGCTGGCAGATGGCGGTACCCAGGCCGCCCATGGCGCCGGTAACGAGAGCAACGCGTTGCGTCATTGTCTTTCCTTCCTTGTTGATGAAATGTATGGATTGAGAAAACGGCGGTCAGAACATGTGCTGACCGCCGTTGATGGAAATGTTGGCTCCGGTCACGAAGGCGGCTTCGTCGGAAGCGAGATAAGCGACCAGACCGGCAATTTCTTCCGGCTTGCCCAGGCGATTGACGGGGATCTGCGGCAGGATTTTGGAGTCGAGGATTTCCTGCGGGATGGCGGTGACCATCTTGGTGCCGATGTAGCCCGGCGAAATGGTATTGACGGTAACGCCCTGCTTGGCGACCTCCAGGGCGAGCGCCTTGGTAAAGCCGTGCATGCCGGCCTTGGCGGCAGAATAGTTGGTCTGGCCGAATGCCCCCTTCTGACCGTTGACCGAAGAGACGTTGATGACCCGGCCCCACTTGCGCTCGACCATGCCGTCCATGACCTGCTTGGTCATATTGAAGACGGAATCGAGGTTGGTGCGCATGACCGCATCCCAGTCTGCCTTGGTCATTTTTTTGAAGGTCATGTCGCGGGTGATGCCGGCATTGTTGACCAACACGTCGACCGGGCCGACCTCGCGGGTCACCGCATCGACACAGGCCTTGGCCGACTCGAAATCGGTCACGTCGCAGGGGTAAGCCTTGAAGCCATATCCCATGTTGTTCATGTTCTTGAGCCAGTCGGCCACCTTGGTATTGCCCGGTGAATAGGTCGTGACGACCTTGTAGCCAAGGGCGGCCATCTTGATGCAGATAGCCTCGCCCAGGCCGCCCATACCGCCGGTAATCAGTGCAACTCGCGACATTTTTGTCTCCTTGGGAAGTGTTATACCGCGCGTTCCCTGACGTAACGTCCGGGGGCTGGCTCGATGGCCTTGTATTTGGTATTGCCCGGTTTGCGCGGCGCCCGCTGTTCTCCTGACAACGGTTTCAGCCAGGCGGCCCAGTCGGACCACCAGCTGCCCTTCCTCTCCTCCGCTGCGGCCAGCCAGCCGTCGGCATCGGTCTTCACATCCTCATTCACCCAGTAACTGCGCTTGTTCTTGCTGGCCGGGTTGATCACGCCGGCGATATGACCGGAAGCCCCCAGCACGAAGCGCACCGGGCCGCTCAGCAGACGGGTGCTCTGGTAGGCCGAATGCCAGGGAACGATATGATCCTCTCGCGTCGCCAGCAGATAGACCGGCATGTCGAGCTGGCCGAGATCGACCTTCTGGCCGCACATGGTCAGTTTGCCCGGTACGCGCAGGTTGTTTTCCAGATACATGTTGCGCATGTACCAGGCGGCGAACGGGCCCGGCAGGTTGGTCGAATCGGAATTCCAGTACAACAGGTCGAAGGCTTGCGGCTTCTGCCCCTTCAGGTAGTTGCCGGTAACGTAGTTCCAGACCAGGTCATTGGCCCGCAGGAACGAGAAAGTGTTCTGCAGGTCGCGGGCCGGCAGCAGCCCGCCCTTGCCGATGGTTGCCTCACGGGCGGCAACCCCCTGTTCGTCGATGAACAGGCCGATTTCGCCGGTATCGGAAAAATCCAGCAAGGTGGTCAGCAGCGTCAGCGAGGCCGCCGGGTTTTCGCCACGCGCCTTAAGCACGGCCAGCGCCGAGGTGACGATGGTACCGCCAACGCAGAAACCCAGAACATTGACCTGCTTGACCTTGGTGATTTCCTGTACGACACGCAGCGCGGCCATGGGCCCTTGTTCGAGATAGTCGTCCCAACCCAGGTGGCCCTGCTCTTCCTTCGGATTGCGCCAGGAAACGAGAAACACAGTATTGCCCTGCTCGACGGCATAGCGCACCAGAGAATTGTCCGGCTGCAAGTCCATGATGTAGAACTTGTTGATGCAAGGCGGCACCATGAGCAGTGGCCGTGTCCCCACCCGGGCGGTGAGCGGGGCATACTGGATCAGCTGCATCACTTCGTTTTCATAGACCACCGCGCCTTCGGTCGTCGCGATATTCCTGCCCAGTTCGAAAACCGATTCGTCGGTCATCGAAATGCGCCCCTTTTCAAAGTCCTTGAGCAGGTTGTTGATGCCGTCGGTGATGCTCTGCCCCTTGGTTTCGAGGGCCAGCTTGATGAATTCCGGATTCGTCGCCGCGAAATTGGAAGGCGCCATCGCGTCGGCGATCTGGCGGGCCAGAAAGCGCATCCGCTCCTTGCTCTTTTCATCCTGCGCCGGCATGGCCTCGACCATCCGCTTCAGGTACTGCGTATTGAGCAGATAGGCCTGATGCAGGTAGTCGTAAATCGGGCTTGCCTTCCATTCCGGCGCCGCAAAGCGCCGGTCACCCGGCTCGGGGGTAACCTCGAAGGCGGGTGCCTGACCCTGCTGCTTGGCAAGGATGGACTGCCACAGCGACATCTGCTGATCGGAAAACTGCTTTTGCAGTGCGGTCAGGGCCTGCGGGTCGATGACGGGCTGCGGAATGCCGCCCTGCCCCGCCGACTTGCCGAGATAATCCATGAACTGCTGCATCATGTTCTGGCCGGCCTGAAAAAATTGCGCGGCAGAACCCATGAATGCATCGTTGTTGTTCGATCCCTGCGCCATGGGAAGTCTCGTATCTGTTGTTGTCGGGGCTAGAGCGCTCCGATTCTCCATACCCTTTTCGGGGCTGTCAATGGATTTGGCTGCATAATAAGGCGTTAAGGAAAGCCCCTTGGTGTACATTGTTACAAACGTGCAAATAATTGAAATAATTGCCCTTCCAAATGCTTGCGGAGTGCCATGTCGCTCACGCTGATCATCGTCATCGGCTGGCTGTACGTCACCATTCTGGTTGCCGCCAATGAGCCGACCGTCATATCCGGCATCGTTTCCTTCCTGTTTTATGGCGTGCTGCCGTGCGGGCTGCTGGTGTATTTCGCCGGATCGCGGGTGCGCCGCGAGCGGCGGCGCTTCAAGGAGATGATGGCGGAGAGAAGCCGTCAGGACGCGGAATCCTGAACCCATGGGGCGGCGGGCATGCCGCGCCCGGCCCGATCACTCGCCGACCAGGGCCTGAACGATGGCGATGGAGGCAATACCCAGGCCGATCAGCAGGACCTGCTGCAAGGTTGCCTTGAGCTCGGTGCGCTTGTGCAGGCCGGGTATGAGATCGGCGACCGCGACGTAGATCATGCTGGCAGCGGCCAGGCCGAGTAGCGAAGGAATCCACTCGGTCAGTTCCGACAGGGCGAAATAGGCCAGCGTGGCCCCGATCAGCGTGGCCACGCTGGACAGCAGGTTGAAGGCCAGTGCCTTGAGCTTGCTGTAGCCGGAATGCAGCAGGATCAGGTAATCGCCGACTTCCTGCGGAATTTCGTGGGCGATGATGGCCAGTGCGGTGACGATGCCGAGTTCGGTGTTTTCGAGGAAGGCCGCCGCAATCAGGATGCCGTCCACGAAGTTGTGGAAGGTGTCGCCGACCAGAATGAGCAAGCCCGAGCGGCCATGGTCGTGGGCTGGCGCCTGGGCCTCATGCGCTTCGCAATGATCGTGGTGACAGTGGCGCCACAGGACCAGCTTTTCGAGCACGAAAAAAACCAGGATGCCGAACAGCACGGTTCCCGCCATCTTGTGCGGATCGCCATGCTCCAGCGCATGCGGCAGGATTTCCAGGAAGGCCGCACCAAGCAGCGCACCGATCGCGTAGGAAATCAGGATGTTGACCCGATGGGCGCCGACCGAGAGGCTCAGGGCGGCGGCAGCCAGAACGCTCAGGGCGCCCCCCGCCAGCGACACGGCGATGATCCACGAAAAAGTGCTCACGAAATGCTCTTGCTTGGATGAAGGCGCGGATTATACGCCGTCGGCGCAGCCGGTCTGCGTCAGCAGCCAGTTGCGGAAGGCGACGACCGGGGAGCGGGTGGCGACGGCGCGGCGCATGACCAGATAATAGGCAAATGGCGACGGCACCGCGATATCGAAGGGCACGACCAGGCGCCCGGCCGCCAGATCGGCCTCGACCAGCGGCCGCAAGGCCAGCGCGACCCCCTGCCCGTCGAGTGCCGCCTCCACGGCCAGCACCGCATTGCCGAAACGCGGGCCGCGTTCGCAGTCGATGCCCCGGACACCCGCTGCCGCCAGCCATTCCCGCCAACCCGGCTGGCGCCCCTCGGCATCGATCGTTTCATCGTGAATCAGGACATGCCGCGCCAGATCCGACGGCGTGCGCAGGGGCCTCCCTTCGGTTGGCAGGCGGGGGCTGCATACCGGCACCCAGTCCGGTGCCAGCAGGCGCTCGACGACAAAGCCCGGGTAGTGGCCAGTGCCGTAGCGAATGGAGAGATCGCTATCCACCGCCCGCGGATCGGGGGCATCGTTCTCCACGCGCCGCCCCCGACCGCGCCGATCCACGCTGTCGCTGCTGCTCGACAGGCGCAGACGGATCGCCGGATGGGCGGCGGCAAAATCGGGCAGGCGCGGCACCAGCCAGCGCGTCGCAAAAGAGGGCGGCGCCGTCACGTTGAGCCCGCCCGCCGCATCGGCATGGACGCTGCCGACCGCCTCGGCCAGACAGTCGAAACCGGCCCGGATGCCCGGCAGCATCGCCTCGCCCTGCGGTGTAATGGCCAGTGCCCGGGTCAGGCGCACGAACAGGCGAACACCGAGATAGTCCTCCAGACCCTTGATCTGCTGGCTGATGGCGGCCGGCGTGACGTGCAACTCCTCGGCGGCGAGCTTGAAACTCAGATGCCGGGCAGCAGCCTCGAAGGCACGCAAGGAACCGAGCGGCGGCAGGCGATAGGCCATGAGAACGATTAAGAATTTCTAATTCGTCACATCATAAAGCCTCGTTTGCCGTGGAGCAAGGCACGCCCTATCGTGACGGCCTGCGCTTCAGACAGCGCTCTTCATCGCCAATAGGAAAGTCCAATGAAAAAATCGTTGATCGCCCTGACCCTGATTACCCTTGCGGTTTCTGCCTGCGGCAAGCAGGAAGAACCGGCCGTGAATCTGCCTCCACCGGCCAGCACGCCCTCGCTGAACACCACCGACAATCCGCCGCCGGCCGCTGCTGCCCAGGCGCCTTCCACCACGGAACCTTCGGCCGCCCCCCCGGCACCGGCCACCGACAGCAAGTAACACATCAGTTTTTCTTACGCATCGCTTAACAAGTTCTCGTTCGTCGACGAATTTCGCGCTTGCTACAGTTGTCTCTCTCCCGGGGCTTCATGCGCTGCTCCCGGATTTGAGCCCGCCTCGTGCGGGCTCTTTTTCTGGGCTTGCCACGGCGGCCGGTCGACCGGCCCGGCGTAACACATTGGGCGTCCAGCCATCCGCGGAGTCTGCTGTCGATCAACAACCTGACCCGGAGCTTTCGACCATGGACGGTGCCAACCGCATCCTCAACCCCCATCTGCGCAGCAAAGTCATGTCGGCCGCCGAGGCCGCCCTCCTCATTCCATCCGGTGCCAACGTCGGCATGAGCGGCTTCACCGGCGCGGGCTATCCCAAGGAACTGCCGACAGCGCTGGCCAAGCGCATCCTCGATGCCAACCTGCACGGCAACAAATTCAAGATCGGCGTGTGGACTGGCGCGTCCACCGCGCCTGAACTCGACGGGGCGCTGGCCATGGTCGATGGCATCGAGATGCGCCTGCCCTACCAGTCCGACCCGACCTGCCGCAAGCGCATCAACGCCGGCGAGATGGAGTACATCGACATCCACCTGTCGCACGTCGCACAATTCGTCTGGGGCGGTTTCCTCGGCAAGCTCGACGTCGCCGTGGTCGAAGTGGCCGGCATCCTGGAAGACGGCCGCCTGATTCCGTCATCGTCGGTCGGCAACAACAAGACCTGGCTGGATCAGGCCGACAAGATCATTCTCGAGGTCAATCGCTGGCAGAACCCGCACCTCGAAGGCATGCACGACATCTACTACGGCACCGCACTGCCGCCGCATCGCAAGCCGATTCCCATTGTCAGGACCGACGACCGCATCGGCGATCCCTACTACACCATCGACCCGAACAAGGTCATCGCCGTCATCGAGACCGACAAGGCCGACCGCAATTCGGCGTTCACGCCGCCTGACCAGAATTCGCAGCGCATCGCCGGCCACATCCTCGAATTCCTGCAGCATGAAGTCAAGATGGGCCGCCTGCCGGCCAACCTGCTGCCGCTGCAATCCGGTGTCGGCAACGTCGCCAATGCCGTCATGGCCGGGCTGCAGGCGGGTCCCTTCGAAAACCTGACGGCCTACACCGAGGTGCTGCAGGACGGCATGCTGGCATTGATCAAGTCGGGCAAGCTGACCTGTGCCTCGGCCACCTCCTTCTCCCTCAGCCCGGCTGCGCTGGCCGAACTGAACGCCGATCTGCCGCGCTTCAAGGATTCGATCATCCTGCGCCCGCAGGAAATCTCGAACCACCCGGAAGTCATCCGCCGCCTCGGCGTCATCGCGATGAACGGCCTGATCGAGGCCGACATCTACGGCAACGTCAATTCGACGCACATCATGGGCACCTCGATCATGAACGGCATCGGCGGCTCCGGCGATTTTGCGCGCAATGCCTTCATCTCGATTTTCATGACCCCTTCTTCGGCCAAGGGAGGCAGCATCTCCTGCATCGTGCCCATGGTGTCGCACGTCGACCACACCGAGCACGATGTGCAGGTCATCGTCACCGAACAGGGGCTGGCCGACCTGCGCGGCCTGTCACCCAAGCAGCGGGCCAAGGTGGTGATCGAGAATTGCGCCCACCCGAACTTCCGACCGGCATTGCGCGAGTACTATGACCGGGCCCAGCGCTATTCGCCGGGCCGCCATACGCCGCACCTGCTCGACGAAGCCTACACCTTCCTGCCGAACTGGATCGCCAACAATGCGGCGCGGGCCGCCTGGCGCCAGGAATCGACCGTGCAGGCCGACGCCTGGGCCGCTTGAGCATCTTCCGCCCCCTCGCAAAAGGGCTGCACTGCGGCAGCCCTTTTGCTTGCCGGAGACAATTCAACCGTCCGGCGTCGCCAGCCAGATCAGCGTCGCCATGCGTCCGGTCACGCCATCGCGACGGTAGGAAAAATAGCGCGCTGCATCGCTGACGGTGCACACCCCACCGCCGCTGATCGCCGTCACCCCGGCCTGCTGCAGGCGCTGGCGCGCCAGGGCGTAGATATCGGCCAGCCATTTGCTGCCGTGCGGACGAAAACAGCCGGCGGCCCCGGCATCGCGGGCAATGAATGCCGCCCTCACCTCTTGGCCGACCTCAAAGCAGGCAGGGCCGATGGCCGGACCAAGCCAGGCCAGCAAGGAGGCCGGCGCGACCGGCAGGGCCGCGATGGTGTTTTCGAGTACGCCATCGAGCAGCCCGCGCCAGCCGGCATGGGCGGCGGCAACGACGCTCCCCGCCCGGTCGCAGAACAGCACCGGCAGGCAATCGGCGGTCATCACCGCACATACCGTACCGGGCTGGCGGGAAAAGCTGGCGTCGGCGCGAACCCCCTGTGGCGCCAGCGCCGCATCGACCACCGTCGTGCCATGCACCTGGGTCAGCCATAACGGCACACCCGGCAGTTGCCGCCCCAGTTCAGCCCGGTTGGCGGCAACCCGCGCCGGCGCGTCGCCGACATGGTCGCCCAGATTGAAGCTGGCCCACGGGGCCGGGCTGCAGCCGCCGGTACGCAATGTCTGCAACGCGCGCACCCCGGGCGGCGCCGGCCAGTCAGGCACCTGATAATCAGCCATGACGCAAGGTATCGAGCAAATCGCGCATGTCCTGCGGCAAGGGCACTTCCCACTGCATCTTGAGGCCACTCACCGGATGCACCAGTCCGAGGCGGGTGGCATGCAGCGCCTGGCGCGGAAACGCCGGCAGCTGCGGATGCTTTTTGCCATAGACCGGGTCGCCGACCAGCGGATGGTTGATCGAGGCCAGATGGACCCGGATCTGATGCGTCCGGCCGGTTTCCAGTGTGCATTCGACAAAGGTGCAGTGCGGGAAGTGCTCGAGGATGCGGTACCAGGTCAGCGCCGGCTTGCCGCCCCGGCTCTCCGGCACCACCGCCATCTTGATGCGTTGCGTCGGGTGCCGCCCGATCGGTGCATCGACCCCGCCATCCTTCTTCATCACGCCACTGGCCAGCGCCAGATAAACCCGCTTGACCGTGCGGGCCTGCAACTGGCGGATCAGGTCGGTCTGCGCTTCCAGCGTCTTGGCAACCACCATCAGGCCGCTCGTGTCCTTGTCCAGGCGGTGCACGATGCCGGCCCGGGGAATCTGCGCGATACCCGGCACATGGTGCAGCACGGCATTCATCAGCGTGCCGCTCCAGTTGCCGCTGCCGGGATGGACGACCAGGCCGGCCGGCTTGTTGATGACGAGCAGCACTTCGTCCTCGAACACGATGTCGAGCGGAATGTCCTCCGGCTGGTCGATCGCCTCGCGGACATCGTCCGGCTCACTGACGAGCAGGGTTTCGCCGCCCAGCACCTTGCGCTTGGGTTCCGTCACCTCCTCCCCATCGACCAGCACGCAACGATCCTTGACCCAGCCTTGCAGGCGGTTGCGGGAATGTTGCGGCAAGAGTTCAGCCAGCACCTGGTCCAGGCGGCGCCCCGCGGCGGCCTCGGGTACGCTCAGGCGGAGTGGTTCAGTTCGGCTATAATCGCCGGCATCATCAAATGGATCGTTCATAATGCGCAGTTTACCCGCATTCCCGTCTTTCCCCGCCCTCTTCCGCGTCTTGCTGGCGCTCTTCGTCGCCGCCGTCGTCGCCGGTTGCGGCACGACCGGCACCTACGACGAAACGGCTGGCTGGTCGGCCAGCAAGCTGTATTCGGAAGCCAAGGATGCGCAAAGCGAAGGCGCCTGGGAAAAGGCTGCCAAGTATCTGGAAAAGCTGGAAGCGCGTTTTCCCTACGGCCGTTATGCCCAGCAGGCGCAGCTGGAACTGGGTTACGTGTACTGGAAGGGCAGTGAACCAGGTTCCGCCCTCGCTGCCTGCGACCGTTTCATCAAACTGCATCCGAATCACCCTGCGGTTGACTACGTCTATTACCTGAAGGGCCTGATCAACTTCAACGAGGACCTTGGCCTGACTGCCTACATCAGTTCGCAAGACCCCACCGAGCGCGATCCGAAAGCGGCCCGCGAGTCCTTTGAAGCCTTCAAGGAACTGGTCACCCGCTTCCCGAACAGCAAATACACGCCGGACGCCACGCTGCGCATGAATTATCTGGTCAATGCCATGGCCTCGCTGGAAGTGCACGTCGCCCGCTATTACGTCAAGCGCGGCGCCTACATTGCGGCCGCCAACCGCGCCCAGCAAGCCATCAAGACCTACCCGCAGGCGCCAGCCATCGAGGAGGCCATGTTCATCCTGGTCACGGCCTACGATAAGTTGGGCATGCCCGAGTTGCGCGACGATGCCGACCGGGTGATGAAACAGAATTTCCCGAACAGCCGCTTCTACAAGGACGGCCTGGAACGCAAGACCGCCTGGTGGAAGCTCTGGTAAGGCCGGCAATCCGAAGTCATCACCATGCCCGCCCCCGGCGGGCATGGTTCGATGACGGCCCCCGGTGCCAGCGGCCTGATCTCAGCTGCCCTGCTTGATCGCCAGAATCGCCTGGTTGCGCAAGGTGCGCAGCAACTGGAGTTCCTTTTCCGGAATCGAAATACCGCCCGGCTCGTCACGGTCGGCGTAGATCAGGGCCACCGGGTTGCCTTTGATGTTCAGCGGAAAGAGCACGAAGGAATGGGCCGGAACGGCCTTGCGGTACCAGTCGGGAATCCGGCTGGCGATCTTCGGATCGTCGATGTCGCTGATCAGGATATCGACACCTTTCGACGTCGCCACGTGAAAGATGTCGGGCGTGAAGCTTAACGGGAAGCGGAAGGCGCGCGCCAGTTCGTTGGCATCCGGGCCGAACCCGAAACGCCCCTGCATGACGCCGGCCTTGGCATCGCGAATGCAGAGCACGACACGCTTGAAGCCCATTGCCCGGTACATCGTCTCGAGAATGATGCGCAGGATGTCGTTGAGCCGGAAACCATCGACCAGCGTGTTGCTGATGTCCTGGATCCCTGCGGTCAACACGGCCTGGGCATCGACCGTGCCGCCCGCGGCGGCCTCCCCGTAAGCGGCGATCCCGGCCGGCTCGCCGAGCAGCGTGCCGCCGGCCAGGTCATCCTCGCGGTTGGCCTCCGAGAGCGTGCTGCCCTTGGCGAACAGGCGCATCTGCTTGCCGAACTGGGTTTGTTGCAGGTTCAGGTGGATGACCCGGGCGAAATCGGCCACTTCCTCGACGGCGCGCTGCACGGTCTGGTGCAGCTCCTGCTGCCCGATGGCAACGGCATCGGAAAAGCGCGACAGGGCTTTCTTCAGCTCCCGGTCGCGCGCGTCCGGCGTGGCCTGGGCGATCACGTCGCACAATTCGTTGGCAAAACCGGATAGCACGCGCAAGCGGTCTTCCGGGTTTGCCGGCTTGCGGACCGGGCCGGACGGCAGGCGGCGCATGGTGCCGACGATCAGGGGCGGAAAGCCCCAGTGGCGGGCAATGGCCACGCCCATGTCCTCGAAGGAGATACCCAGCACCTGACTGGCCGCCAGATCTTCGCTGCACTGCCGCTGGGCCATGACGCGACGGATTTCGTCCGACTCCTCGGGGAAATAGTATTGCGACAGCAGGCGGCCCAGGCTGTGGAACAGCGCGCAGATGAAGGACTGCTCGAGATCGCGCATCTGCGCCGTGGCGCCGATGTCCTTGGCCAGTACGCCGGCCAGGTTGGCGCGCAGAAAATCTTCCTTCAGCTGGTTGGCGTTGCCCTTGTTCTGCAGGTGCTCGAAGAGCAGGACGGTAATGGCGATGTTGCGCACCGCCTCGAAGCCGAGCACGACGACCGCCCGCGATACGGTACTGATCGTGCCGCCGCCAGCCGGCCGGAAGTAGGCCGAATTGACCAGGCGGAGCAACTTGTTGGTCAGCGCAAAATCCTTGAGGATGGTGTTGGAGAGCTTGCCAATGCTCTCCGTTTCGCTGTTGGCGATGCGGTTGATGGCGCTGACCGATTCGGAGAGGGCCGGAAAATCGCTTTTGTGGCGCATCCGGCGGAGCAGGAAATCGATGGTCGATTGGTTGTTTCCGCCGCCGGCCTCCTCCTCGGGCGCCAGGTAATTGTCCAGCGCCTCGGCAAACTGCGCCGCCGACTGAAAACGCAGTGCGGGGTCACGCGCCACGGCCTTGAGCAGGACGGAACGCAAGCGGTCGTCGATGCCCGCATCCTCCGGCAACGCGAGGTCTTCGCTCGCCACGCGCTGAAGCACGGCAGCGAGGCTGTCGCCGGTAAAGGCGCGGCGACCGAGCAGCATTTCGTAGAGGATCAGGCCGGCCGAGAAAACGTCGGAACGCTCGCTGACCTCCCGGTTCAGGACATATTCCGGCGCCATGTAGGCGGGCGTGCCGGTCAGTTGCTCCCCGCCTTCCGTCGCCCCGTCGACATGAGCCGCGATACCGAAATCCATGACGCGCGGCGTGCCGTTTTCGTCGAGCAGGATGTTCGACGGCTTCAGGTCGCGGTGGATGATGCCTTGGGCATGGGCATGCACTACCGCATCGAGAATCGGGCGCAGGATGGAAATGGCCTTGACCGGCGGCAAGGCACCGCTCTGCTTGAGGAAATCGGCCAGGTTGCTGCCCGGGACGTATTCAAAAACGAGATAGAGGTCACCACCTTCCTCGCCCGCCTCGAAAATCGGCACGATACCGGGGTGGCGCAGGCGCCCGACGGCCCGCGCCTCGGCCAGCAGCGACTGGTTCTGGGCCGGGTCAGGGCGGGAAAAATGCAGGGTCTTGATCGCGATCTCGCGCTGCAACTGGGGATCGAAACCCAGATAGACGACGCTCTGCGCGCCACGCCCCAATTCGCGCCTGACCTCGAAACGGCCGATTTTTTTCATGATGCGCTATCGTCAATCCAGACCAGCCGGGGAGTGGCGTCGATGCCGCCGCAGATCACGGCATTCTGCCCGTAATCCGCCGCCAAGGCACAGGCGTCTTCCGGCGCCAGGTCGGGCACGAAGCAGCTTTCCTCGACCGGCGCGCCGGCGGCATCCGGCCGGTTCTGGCCGGCATAAGGCTCATAGTTGCCTTCCAGCAGGTCGCATTCCAGTTGCGCCTGGCGCTCGACATTGCTTGCCTCGTCGACCACCTGCGAGCCCGGATTATAGGCGGTGATCAGCGCAAACTGCGTGCATCCCGTGGCCACGAGCCAGCGCCGCAGGGTGTCGTTTGGCTCGCCGACCCGCAGGTCGCAGATGCCATCGGGCAGGAAAACCCGATAGGTGGTGGCGCGGTAGGCCGCTTCCAGTTCATTCGTCTTCGCCATCGAAATCCGCCACCCCGATCAATTGTTCCGATTCCGCCGCCGGCAGTGCCTCGACCGCCTTCAGCTTGCGCGACAGTTGCCGCGTGCGGACTTCCGCCTTGCTGATGCTGTTGCTTGCCTCGTCGAGCTTTTTCTTGGTATGCGCCAGCGCCTCGCCAAACTTGCCGAATTCGGTCTTCACCGCCCCGAGCACCGCCCAAACCTCCGCCGAGCGTTGCTCGATGGCCAGTGTGCGGAAACCCATCTGCAGGCTGTTGAGCATCGCAGCCAGCGTCGTCGGCCCGGCCAGCGTAACGCGATAGTCGCGCTGTAGCGTCTCGGCCAGGCCCGGCCGGCGCAGCGCCTCGGCATACAACCCCTCGATCGGCAGGTAGAGCACGGCAAAATCGGTGGTATGCGGCGGGGCGATGTACTTGTCGCGGATGCTCCTCGCCTCGTTTTTCAGGCGCGTCTCGATCGCCCTGGCGGCCTCCTCGATGGCTGCCGGTTCCACGGCGTCGATCAGGCGCTGGTAGTCCTCGATCGGGAACTTGGCATCAATCGGCAGCCAGACCACCGCACCATCGTCCTTGCCCGGCAGACGGATGGCGAAATCGACCCGTTCGCCGCCCTGGGGCTTCGTTGCCACATTGGCGGCAAACTGGTCGGCGGTCAGCAGTTGTTCGAGCAGGGCCGACAACTGGACCTCGCCCCAGGTACCCCGTGCCTTGACGTTGGTCAGCACCCGCTTCAGATCACCGACGCCGGCGGCCAGGCTCTGCATCTCTCCGAGGCCGCGGTGCACCTGCTCCAGACGCTCGCTGACCAGCTTGAACGACTCGCCCAGGCGCTGTTCCAGCGTTGCATGCAGCTTCTCGTCGACCGTCTTGCGCATCTCCTCCAGCTTGTTGGCATTGTCCGCCTGAATCGCCGCCAGCCGGCCCTCGACAGCCACTCTCAGGCGCTCGAAGCGCTCGTCGAGACCGAGCGAAAAACGGTTCAGCTCGCGGGCGAAGGACTCCAGCCGCTCGGCCTGCAGGGTGCCGAACTGGCCGACCTGCGTGGTGACCGCCTGGCTGAGCAGGTTGGCCGACTGCGCCCGCTCTTCGCGGTCGCGGAAGGCTTCCTCGGCATCTTCCCGCCGGCCGCGGGCCAGCTCCTCGCGCAATTCCCGCTCCAGCCGCATCAGCCCCTTGTCATAAGCCTCCTGCAAAGCGCGGAAGCGGCTTTCCGCCTCCTGCCGCTCCTGGCTGCGGTTCCCCCGCAACAACGCGGCCACCTGCAACAGGATGACCACCACCACGCCGGCCAGCAGGGCCAGCCCCATTGTTTCACTCATCGATGACTTACCTCAGGGAAAAATCGACCCGGCTACCCTTGGCCTTGTCGTCATGCCCGACTTTCGCCGGCAACAGGAAAACCCGCTCGGGCGGCACCTTGCCCTGCTCGACCAGCCAGCCCTGCACCGCTTCGGCCCGGCTTTCGGCCAGCGCCTTGATGTCGTCGTCGGTTGCCGGCAGGTTGGTCAGCATCAGCTTTTCCATTTCCTCGACCGGCAAATCTTTCTGCAAGCCGATCACGTTACGCGGCTTCGGGAACCGGGCCTCCTTGTAGGCCCGGGTCAGGTAGGTCTTCACCTCGGCCGGCGCAATCTCGATTTCGTCCAGCGACTTGCCCTCGCCAGCCTTTTTCAGATCCTTCAATTTCTCGGCCTTCATCGCTCGCTCGACGGCCACGCGCTTGAGACCTTCCCGGTCGGTTTCCGGGTCGGCTCGCCCGGTGATCTCCAGCTTCAGTGCATTGCGCTCGCGCAGCGCCTTGGCCAGGCTTTCCAGCTTCTGGCTCGCTGCCGCGTCGATGCTGGTCCGGCCGGCCGCAAATTCGACATTCGACAACTCTTCACCACTGCCAAACATCGAACCGAGCAGCGCAAAGGGCGAAGTCACCGCCTTCACGAAAAGATTGACGATGACCTTGATGATCAGGCCGCCGATGGAAAATTCCGGATCATCCAGCGAACCGGAAATCGGCAGATTGAGGTCGATTTCACCCCGGTTGTTCTTCAGCAGAGAAATCGCCAGATTGACCGGCAAGGTCGTCGCATCCGGGCTTTCCACCTTGTCGCCGAAAGTGAATTGATCGATGAACAGGCGGTTTTCCGCGGCCAATTGGTTGTTCTCCAGCTTGTAGGCGACGTTCAGTGACAGCTTGCCCTTTTCGATGGCATAGCCGGCGTACTTGCCGGAGTACGGTGAGAAGCCGGTCAGGTCGACCCCGGTGATCGCCGCCTTGATGTCGAGGAAGGATTTGGCCGCCAGCGGGTTCAGTTTGCCGAGAATCTCGACCGGCGCCGAATTGCCGTACTTGCCGCGCAACTCCATGTCGGCAACGGTATCGGGTGCCGACGACAGGCCATTGACCCGACCGCCCAGGCGGGTGACATTGACGGTGTAATTCGGCTTGACGAAGAAATCCGAAAAATTCACCGTCCCGTTCTGCAGGGTGACCTTGGCGATCCGGATCGGCAGGGGCCCCTTGGCGGGGGCGGCTGCGGGCGTCCCCGGCCTGGCCTCGGCCGCCTTGCCGGCAGGCTGCTTGACGATGTCCGCCAGGTTCAGGCGGCCATCCTTGTTGAGAATAAGGCGCGAATAGAAATCCGACAGGGCGATCTCGCCGATATTGACCGCCATCGGCTCCAGCCGGAAATCGATGCCGCCAAAGTACAGCGACCGCCATTTCAGGAAATCGGCACTGTTTGCCTTGTCCACCGCCAGGAAATCACCCAGCGTGACATGCCCCTTGTAACCCGCCTTCAAACCGGCCGGCTCGAAGCGGGCCGTCACCTCGCCCGTGTTGGAAACCATGCCGCGGCTCAGCGAGACATTCAGGAACTGGCTGACATAAGGCTCCAGCGGCATCAGGGGCACGGCCACCGTCTCGACCTTGAGCGCCACGTCGAACGGAACGACCTGCAGGCTGCCATCGACATGCAGGCTGCCCTTCTGGTTGATCGTGGTTTTCAGGGCGATCCTGCCCTTCTGGTTTGCCGCGTTGGTCAAGCCTTCGCCATGCAGGCTGAGGCCCTCGACTTCCTGGATGGCAACCGGCTGGGTCGTACGATCCTCGAAGCGGAAAGCGAAATCGTCCACCGCCAGCTTGCCGATGCGGCCAACCCACGGTTTCTCTTCCTTCGCCTTGGCTGCGGGCCGTACCGGCGCCGCCCGCGCCGTCCTGAGCGCCGGCGGACTGAGCCATTCGATCCGGCCATCCGTGTTGCGCAGCAGGCGGGCCCGGGTGCCGGTGTTGCGCGCCTCGGCAATGTCGACCTGCCGCCCCGGCAGATCGACCCGGATGCCCTTGAAGGCGACCCCGCCAACCGTGAAGCGCTCCCCCAGATCGATCTGGCCGCTCACTTCATCGATGACGATCGGCTCAAGCAGTTTGCCATCCACCTTGCCGACGCGAACATGCAGCTTGCGCACCTCGCCGGCGACCGGCGTCGGGTTGGAATGGTCGTGCCAGCGCAGCATGCCGTTGGTCAGCGCAAGCTCGCCCAGCGTCCAGGAAAAGGGCTTGCCCGGCTCGGCTGGCGGGCCGTCCCTTGCCGGCCCCGGCGTCGCGGCGGCCAGTTTGTCGAGCACGCGCAACACATTCAATTCGCCCTGCTTGTTCACCACCAGGCTGAGCTCGGCCCCGTCCAGCCCGACACGCCGGATGGCCGCCACGCGGTTGACCGGGTCGATCTGATCGAGCTCGACATCGAGGCGCTGCCAGTCGAGCAGCGGCGACTTATCGGGCTCGCCGACCGACAGCCCGGAGAGATGCGCCGCCCCGACCACGCTGACCGAGTAAACCTGATCCGAGACCTCCTTGAACATGGCCTTCATCTCGGTATCGAGCAGGCCGGATTTCAGTCGGAAGGGCAGCGATTCCGGCAGGTAGGGCTGCAACACGGAGAGGTCGAAACGCTCGAGATCGAGGTTCAGCTGGCTTTCGTGTGTCGTCGAAAACGGCTTGCTTTCACCGGTCAGGGCCAGCCGGGAACCGTTCACGTTGGCCGAGAATGACGGGCTGACCAGCACCTCGGCCTGATAAGGCAGGCTGGAGATGAACGGCACGCTCAGATTGATGTCGCTGATCGTATGCACCTTGCCTTTGGGCTGGTCGTCGAAGACGATCTGCCCGTTGAGCAGCTGGATATTGTTCAGCGAGAAGCGTGGCGTGCCGTCATCCGGCTCGTCCTTCGGTTTCATCCATTCATCGAGCAGGTCGGAGATGTCGTAGCGCCCCTCCGCCACCCGCGCCACGGCGAGCCGCAGGCCCTGCAGGCGGATTTCGTCGACAACGGCAGCCCGCTTGAAGATCGAGGCGGCAGACAGATTGACGAACAGTTCGTCGAAACCGGCCACCTCCTTGCCGCCCTCGGCCTTGATCGACAGACCCTGGATGCGGGCCGACAGGGCGTAGGGATTGATCGCTATCTGCTCGATGCTGACGTCCCGATGCAACTGTTGCGACAGTTGCTTGAGCAGGATGGACTTGGCGAGCGGCGGCACGGCAAAAAAGCCGAAGACGGTGAAGAGCAGCAGGAAAATGCCGAGCCACTTGCCGAATGTCCGGCTGCGCGGGGAGAGCACGATGCGCGACAGTCGCGAGGTTGCGACGGAATGGCTGAACCCTTGCTGCCCCATGATATTCTGCCCCTCTTCCTCCGGATTCCTCAAATCTAACATAACAGCAACAAATCCCAATCCAAGTACAACGCTATGAAGTGGTTCATCGATGAAATCAGCGCCCTGCTGGAACAATTGAAGCAATGGCAGACCTGGCTGGGCATCGGCCTGGTCGGCGCCTTTGCCGGACTGGCCTACCTGGTGGCAACGTACGCCTTCCGTACCGACGCCATCCTGGTCTTCCTGCGGCAGGCCGGAAGCTCGTGCCGGGAATTGAGTAATGGCACCATCATTGCCATGTTCTGCGGCATGATCTTCTTCGGCTTCACTGCCGTGCTGACACTGGGCGAATTTCAGCGTTTTGTCCAATTCCGGCAACGCGCCGCGCACCGCGAGGCAAGACAGGCACTGCTCTGGGGCATCAGCTGGGCAGCCATCGCCGTCACCATCGCCCTCGGGGCGCTGGTTTTCTTCAAGCAATATTGCCGCTAGACTGCAACGATTGCTTGCACGACAGCGCCATGAAAATACTCATTGTCGAAGACAGTCGCACCGACCTTGCCGTCCTCCGGCAATACGTCGAACAGGCCGGGGCCACCGCCCTCTGTGCCGAAAACGGCGAAGCGGCGCTGCTCCTGTTCGAGCAGAACCGACCCGATCTGATCCTGCTCGACATCGTCCTCCCCGGTATGGATGGCCTGGCTGTCGCCCGGCAGGTACGCGCCCTGGAAAACGGGAACGACTGGACACCGATCATTTTCCTGTCCTCGCTGGGCAAGGATGCCGATATCGAGCAGGGCATCGCCGCTGGCGGCGACGACTATCTGCTCAAGCCGGTCAGCGCAATCATCCTCGGCGCCAAGATTCGCGCCATGCGGCGTCTGGCCGAGATGCGCGCCTCGCTGGTTGCGCTGACCCGCAAGCTCGACGCCGCCAATCAGGAGCTGATTCGCATCGCCTCCAGCGACGGCCTGACCGGCGTCGCCAATCGCCGCTATTTCGACGAAGCGCTGTCGCTCGAATGGCGGCGCGCCCGCCGGCACTCCAACCCGGTGGCCCTGCTGATGTGCGATATCGATTATTTCAAGGCGTACAACGACACCTACGGCCACCTGGCCGGCGACGAGTGCCTGCGCCAGGTGGCCCGCTCCATCAGCCGCCACTCGGAACGCCCGTCGGACACCGTGGCCCGTTTCGGCGGCAAAAAGTTCGCTGTCATTCTGGCCGAGACAACGATCGGCGGTGCGCTGATGGTGGCCGAAAAAATCCGGCAAGGCATCCGCGAACTGAACATCGCGCACGATGCGTCGCCCTTCGGCCATGTCACCCTGAGCATCGGCATCGTATCGGCCGCCCCCGGTTTCGACAATCCGCCGGACGACCTGATTGCCGCAGCCGAAAAGGCCCTTCAGCGCGCCAAACAGGAAGGCCGCGACCGTATCTGCCGTTTTGATGCCACCTGAAACCGCATGGCCAAACAACGCATTTCAGTGGTCATTGCCGACGATAACGACATGATGCGCAGCATCCTGCGCGCCATGCTGCGCGGCGAGGAATACGACGTGATCGGCGAGGCCAGGAATGGTGTGCAGGCGGTCGAATTGGCCGGACGGCTGAAACCGGACATCGTCTGCCTGGATGTGATGATGCCGGAGAAGAACGGCATCGACGCGCTGTGCGAAATCAAGGCGACGCTGCCCGAAATCGAGGTCGTCATGGTGACCAGCAATTCCGACCCGGCAACGGTTCAGGAATCGATCCAGAACGGGGCCAGCGGCTTCATCATCAAGCCCTTCAACGCGGCCCGCGTCCTCGATACCCTGGCGCGCGTCGGCACGCGCATCCGCCAGCGTAAAAACTAGAAGGTGTTGCGCCAGCCGCGTATCGCGGCAAAGACGGCCACCTTGTCACGACCGACCGCCCCCTGGCGCAGCGCCGCATCGATCACCGCCGGTGCGTCGCAGCGCAGGAAGGGATTGGTCGACTTTTCCTCGGCCAGCGTCGACGGCACGCTGGCCTTGCCCGCCGTTCGCAGGGCCGCCACCCGGACTACCCGCTCCTGCAACGCAGCATTGGACGGCTCGACCGCCACGGCAAAGCGCAGATTCATTTCGGTGTATTCGTGCGCACAATAGAGGCGCGTGGTATCCGGCAAGGCCGCGATACGATCGAGCGAGTCCGTCATTTGCTCCGGCGTGCCCTCGAACAGGCGCCCGCAACCGGCGCCGAACAGCGTGTCGCCACAGAAAAGCGCGCCTTCGGCGTAATAGGCCAGATGGCCGCGCGTATGGCCGGGAACCGCGATGACCCGCACCGACACGCCGAGCACATCGATGCACTCGCCCCCCGACAAGGGGTCGGTGCAGCCTGTGATAGACTCGTTGCCCGGCGCGTAGACGCGGACCGGCCAGCCTGCCGCCAACTCGGCAACGCCGCCCTGATGATCGGCATGATGATGGGTGATCAGGATGCCTTCGAGGCACAACCCCTCGCGTGCCAGCCTGGCCTGAACGGGCGCAGCATCGCCGGGGTCGACGACGAAAGCGCGCTTGCCCCGGGTCAGCAGCCAGATGTAATTGTCCTTGAATGCGGGAATGAACGAGATTTCAAACATGCCGGAACTATCGAGCGAGGCGGACCGGATGTCAATTCCCGGCCTCGACCGCTGGCTAGCTTCCCTGCCGGGACGGCACGTTCTCGCCTGGGAACAGGGCGAGGTCGACGATCTGGTGGCGGATGTGTTCGGCTACCACGCGCTGCAGATCGGCCTGCCCCAAGCCGATTTTCTCCGCGCCAACCGCATTCCGTTGCGCCAGAAGGCCGCCGACCTGGGGAGCGCCGATCTGCGCTGCCACTACGCCGCCCTACCCATCGCGTCGAACAGCACGGATCTGGTCGTCCTGCCGCATGTTCTCGAATTCAGTGACGAGCCGCACCAGATCCTGCGCGAAGTCGAGCGCATCCTGATTCCCGAGGGGCAACTCATCGTCATCGGCTTCAACCCGCTATCGCTGTGGGGCGTCAAGCGCCGTTTCGACCGCAGCGGCGAGTTTCCCTGGAACGGCAGCTATCTTTCCCTCAACCGCCTGAAAGATTGGCTGAAGTTGCTCGGTTTCGAGGTCGATCGGGGCAGCCTCGGCTGCTATCTGCCGCCACTCGAACGCCTGTCTTGGCTGCAACGCCGGCCGACCGTCCTGCGCTCCCGCGAACGCTGGTGGAATTTCTCCGGCGGCGTCTATGTCCTGCGCGCCATCAAACGCACCCACGGCATGCGCCTGATCACCCCCGACTGGAAGAAAAAACCGGTGCGCGCCAAGGCGCTGCGCCCCATTACCCAAAAAGAGACCCATGGCCACTGAAGAGTGCATCGAAATCTTTACCGACGGCGCCTGCAAGGGCAATCCCGGCCCCGGCGGCTGGGGTGCCATCCTGCGCGCCGGCCCGTACGAAAAGGAGTTGTGGGGCGGCGAGAAGGAAACCACCAACAACCGCATGGAGCTGACTGCCGCCATTCGCGGCCTGGAAGCCCTCAAGCGGCCGGTCGTCGGCAAGGTGTATACCGATTCGCAGTATGTCCTGAAGGGAATCAGCGAATGGATTCACGGCTGGAAGCGCAACGGCTGGAAAACCGCCGACAAGAAGCCGGTCAAGAATGCCGACCTGTGGCAAACCCTCGATGCCCTCGCCCGTCAGCACAAGCTGGAGTGGATCTGGGTCAAGGGCCATGCCGGCCACCCGGAAAACGAACGCGCCGATGCCCTGGCCAACCGCGGCATCGAAGAATTGAAGGGATAAGGAAGCACCATGCGCCAGATTGTTCTTGATACGGAAACCACCGGCCTCGACCCCCGCTCGGGCCACCGCATCATCGAAGTTGCCTGCATCGAAATGGAAAACCGCCGGCTGACCGGCCGCCATCTGCACAAGTACATCAATCCGGAACGTGAAATCGACGCCGGCGCCCAGGCGGTACATGGCATTACCCTTGAATTCCTGGCCGACAAGCCGAAGTTCGCCGACATCGTCGATGAACTGCTGGAATTCATCAGCGGCGCCGAACTGGTGATCCACAACGCCCCGTTCGACATCGGCTTTCTCAATGCCGAATTGCGCCGCCTTGACCGGGTGCCGATCGAAACCATCTGCAACGGCGTGACCGACACGCTGAAGATGGCCAAGGAATTGCACCCGGGCAAGCGCAACAGCCTCGATGCCTTGTGCGAACGCTACGAAATCGACAACTCGAGCCGCACCCTGCACGGCGCCCTGCTCGACACCGAACTGCTGGCCGACGTTTTCCTGGCCATGACGCGCGGCCAGAACAGCCTGATGATCGAACCGGACACCGCCCCCCGCCCGAAGATCGGCGCCGATGGCCAGGTCCGGCAGCGCAAGCCGCTGATCGTACGCCGCGCCAGCGAGGAGGAACTGGCCGAACACGCCAGAAACCTGGCCGGCATCGACAAGGAATCGAAAGGTGCCTGCATCTGGCTGCCCAAGCCGGACGCGGCAGCTGCCTGAGCGCGCCATGGTTCCCGTTTCCCTCCTGATCTGGCTCGCGCTCGAAATCGCCGTTTACCTCTTGATCGGCCGTCAGTTCCTGGAGGCCGACTGGCCAGCGGCCGTCGCAGGGGCGATCGGCGGCCTGCTCGGCATCCGGGCAGGGATCAACGCCATCACCTGGGTCTTCGGGATGGCGCTCGCCTCGCCGGCGCGGCGCCTTGGCTTCGCCCGCACCGCCCGCCTGATGTGGGACGAATACCTCGCCTTCCTGTTCACCTTCGTTCTGGTCATTCCCTTCGAACGCCTGTGGATGCCGGCCGACCGGCTGGCGCCGGGGAGGCAACCGATCCTGCTGGTGCACGGTTACGGCTGCAGCCGCGGCGTCTGGTGGCTGCTCCGCCGCCGCCTCGAAGCGGCCGGCCATACGGTGGCCAGCGTCAGCCTGGCGCCCCCCTACATCAGCCTGGGCCGCCTGGAACCGCTGCTCAACCAGCGTATCGAAGAAGTCTGCGCCGCCACCGGCAGTCCGCAAGTGACCCTGGTCTGTCACAGCATGGGCGGTCTGGTTGCCCGCTGCTACCTCGCCCGCCACGGCCGGAAGCGGGTTGCCCGGCTCATCACGCTCGCCACACCGCACATGGGCAGCGAACTGAGCCGGATCGGTTTTGGCCAGAATGCCCGCGAAATGACCACCGGTTCCCTGTGGCTGCAGGACATGGCGGCCGAACGGCTGACGCTGCCTGTCGTCAGCCTGCGCAACGCCTATGACAATTACGTCATGCCGCAGGACAACCAGCGCCTGCCCGGCGCCCGGGATATCGAACTGCCGCCGGTCGGCCATCTCGCCATGCTTTATGATGAACGCATTGCACGTCTACTGATCGAACTGCTGCAACAGAAAACCTCATGAAGATTTCCGATACCACCCGCCACCAGGCCGACGACCTGCTCCACTTCATCGATGCCAGCCCGAGCCCGTGGCATGCCGTGGCCACCTGCGAGGCGCGCCTGCAGGCCGCCGGTTTTTCCCGGCTCGACGAAACCGAACGCTGGTCGTTGCAGGCCGGCGACCAGCGCTACGTCGTGCGCGGCGGTGCCGCGATCATCGCCTTCATCGTCGGCCACCAGCCGCTGGCCGAAACCGGCCTGCGCCTGATCGGCGCCCATACCGACTCGCCGGGCCTGCGCATCAAGCCCAGGCCGGCCGAGGAAGCCGGCGGCGTGGTACGGCTCGGCGTCGAGGTCTATGGTGGCCCCATCCTCGCCACCTTTGCCGACCGCGACCTGTCACTCGCCGGCCGCGTTCATATCCGGACAGCCGACGGCTTCGCCACCCGCCTGGTGCGCTTTGCCGACCCGCTGCTCCGCCTGCCCAACCTGGCCATTCACATGAACCGCGAAGTCAACGAGAACGGCCTGAAATTCAACAAGCAAACCGAATTGCCCTTGCTGCTGGGCATGACCAGGGAAGGGGAAAGCGCCGAGAAGCGCTTCCGCCGCCCCATCGCCGATGCGCTCGGCGTCGAACCGGCCGATCTGCTGACCTGGGAGCTGAACGCCTACGACACGCAAAAAGGCGCGTTGTGGGGCGCCGACCGCGAGTTCATCGCCGACAGCCAACTCGACAATCTGGCCTCCTGCCATGCCGCGCTGAGCGCCTTGCTCGTTGCCGGGCAACCCGCTGCCACCTGCCTGTGCGCCTTCTTCGATCACGAGGAAGTCGGCAGCGAGAGCGCCGCCGGCGCCGGTGGCAGCTTCGTATCCGACGTCATCGCCCGGCTCGCCGGCAACGCCGGGCTGGATGCGGAAGACCAGCGCCGGATGCTGGCACGCAGCTTCTTCATTAGCGCCGACATGGCCCACGGCTGGCACCCGAACTTTCCGGCGGCCTACGAGCCCTGTCACCATGCGCTGGTCAATGCCGGCCCGGTCATCAAGAGCAACGCCAACCAGCGCTACAGCACCAATGCCGAAACGGCAGCCCGTTTCATGGCACTCTGTGACAAGGCCGGCGTTCCCTGCCAGCAATACGCCCACCGCACCGACCTCGGCTGTGGCAGCACGATCGGCCCCATCGTCGCGGCCCGCCTCGGCATACCGAGCGTGGACGTCGGTTCGCCGATGTGGGCCATGCACAGCATTCGCGAAAGCGCCGGCGTACTCGACCACGGCTACCTGATCGCCGCCTTGAGCGCCGCCTTTGCCGACTGACATGAGCGACCTGCACCTTTTCCTTGCCGGCTCGCTCGTCCTCGTCTGGTGGTCGCGCAAACCGCTCAGCAAGCCGGGGAGCCACGGTTTTTACCGCTTTTTTGCCTGGGAGGCGATTCTCGGCCTGCTGACCCTCAATCATGCAGTCTGGGGCACCGACCCGTATTCGCCGCACCAGTTCGCTTCCTGGCTGCTGATGCTGGCCAGCATCGCCCTGGTCGTCCTCGGTGTTTCGACACTGAAACGTGACGGCGCTCCGGATGCCCGGCGGGACGACCGCTCCTTCTATGAATTCGAGAAAACCACGCGGCTGGTATCGCACGGGATATTCGGCTACATCCGCCACCCGATGTATGCCTCGCTGCTGGCGCTGGCCTGGGGCGCCTACTTCCAGGATCCCAGCCTGCCCGGCACGCTGCTCGCACTGAGCGCCACCGCCGCCCTCTGGCTGACCGCCACGACCGACGAACGAGAATGCCTGGCCTATTTCGGCCCGGCCTACGCTGCCTACATGCAGCGCACCAAGCGCTTCATTCCCTTTCTATTCTGACGGGGTCTTCGTCCCCATCATCTCGTTGCAGGTTGCCCGGCCGAAAGCCTCGGCCTTTTTCGGGCTGGCAATCTGCGGCTCGTCGTAGATGCGCTTGATGATGAAGTTGGTGATGCGCGGCCCGTCGCTGCCATCCTCCTCGAACAGCTTCATCGGGCGGCCACGGTCGCGATTGTAGAAAGCCTGCAAGGCATGGTCACGCACCCGTTCGCAGAAACGAATTTTCTGGGCGTCCGGCATGTTATCGTCGATCGGCACCGGATGGCCATGCGCCCAGGCAACGGCAGTGGCCAACAGGGTCAGCAGGAGCAGCGGCAGACGTTTCATGGGTTCGTGTCCTGAATCGAGGTGAGATAGGCCAGGATATCCCGGATGTCCTGCGCCTGGAGGCCGTTCAGCACGCCGACCGTGCCTTCCTCGTCGTGCGGGCGGTCACCCTTCAGGTACAGGTCCACCTGACGCTGCAGGTAGTTGGTGTATTGCCCGACCAGCATCGGGAACATCCCCCGCCCCTTGCCCGCCTTGCCGTGGCAGGCAGCACACTGCTTCTGGAACAAGCGCTCGCCATGCGCCAGATCGCCTTCGGCACGGGGAATGATCATCACCCGGTCGGCCATCTGCAAGCGGGTCAGGGCATCCTCGTTGCCGGTATAGGCCGGCATCTTGGTATCGAGTTCGATCCCGGCCAGATAGGCCGAAATATCCCTGATGTCCTGATCCGACAGCTCACGCTCCTGCGTGTAGGGGAACATCGGAATATTGACCCGGGTACGCGCCCGGAAATTCTTCAGCTGGCTTTCCAAATATTTGACCTGCTGGCCGGCGATGCGCGGATATTCACCCTTTTTCCCGCCCTGCCCATTGTCGCCATGGCAGGCGGCACAGGTGCCGTTGATTTCCTTGCCCTTTTCGAGATCGGCCGCAAACGTCACGCTGCCACACAGCAGGGCAGCCATGAAAACCGGAACACGTACGGACAGCAACATATCCCCCCTCCTTGTCATGCGGCGAATTGTCGCACCTTCCGGGCGCGCGGAAATTGACCCAAATCACGCATAATTCGGGCCATGGCAATGACTGCATGCACCGAGGAAAGTATCGACCATCTGGCCAACCTGCGCCGCCTGGTCGCGGGGCGCTGGTTCGTGCTGCTCGTCCTCGCCTGCCTCATCCTGACCGTCCCCGCCATGCTGGACGTCCCGCTGCCGCAGGGGCCGCTGCTCGGCATCGTTGCCGTCGCCACCCTGTTCAACGCGGTGGCCCAGTGGCGCGTCATGCACAGCCAATCGGCCAGCCCGGTCGAGCTGTTCACGCAATTGCTGTTCGACATCGGCGCCTTTTCCGCCATCGTCTTTTTCAGTGGCGGCGCCACCAACCCGTTGGTCTCGCTGCTCCTGCCACCGGTTGCCGTTGCAGCACTGACCCTGCCCGCCCGCTGCGTCGCAATCATCAGCGCCATGGCCATTGGCGCCTACTCGGTGCTGATGGTTTATTTCATTCCCCTGCAGATGAGCGATGCAACACGCGCCACCCGCCTGCACCTGATCGGCATGTGGCTGATCTTCGTCCTCTCGACAGCGATCATCAGCTGGATCATCGTCCGCATGACCGCCCGGATTCGCGAGCGCGACGCCGAACTGGCCGCGACCCGCGAACAAGCCCTGCGCGACGAACGCATCATGGCCATGGGGACATTGGCCGCCGGCGCTGCCCACGAACTGGGCACACCGCTCGGCACCATGACCCTGCTCGCCGGCGAGCTGGCCAATGAACCGGCCCTCTCCGCCGCAGCCCGCGAGGACATTGCCCTGCTCCGCCAGCAAATCGCTGTCTGCAAGCAGATCATTACCAGCCTGTCGCGCCGCGCCGGCGCCGAGCGACTGGAAAATGCCGAATCACTCCCCGCCAGCCGCTGGCTGGAAAGCCTGCGTCAACGCTGGCATGCCGCCCGCCCGCAAGCGAACAGCCGCCTGATCGTGACCAGCGACGGCGAGGCACCGGACATCGTCGCCGACCCGCGCCTCGAACAGGCCGTGCTCAACCTCCTGAACAACGCCGCCAACGCCACGCCCAGGCCCATGGAGATCCGCCTGGGCTGGAGCAGCGATGCGATCTGCATCGATATCCGCGACCACGGCCCCGGTTTTCCCCCGGCCGTCCTCAGTCGGGGTGGCCAGCGCAGCTTCCCGGCCCACGAACGCGGTAGCGGCGTGGGCCTGATCCTGACCCGCACCGCCATCGAGCAACTGGGTGGCCGATTATCCCTGATCAATCCGGACGATGGCGGCGCCATCGCCCGCATCGAACTGCCGAGAGCGAAAACATGAATCCAACCACCCTCGTCATTGACGACGACCCGAGTTTCAATGCGATTCTCGTCCGCACGCTGACCCGCCACGGCCAGGCAGCGGTAGGCGTACCGGATGCCGGCAATGCGCTCGACCAAGCCCGCGCACTCAAGCCGGAGCGCGTCGTTCTGGACCTCAACCTGAATGGCAGCTCCGGGCTGGCTCTCATTCCGCAATTGCTTGAGATCGTTCCCGACTGCCGCATCGTCGTCCTGACCGGCTACGCCAGCATCGCCACCGCCGTCGATGCGGTGAAGCTGGGCGCCATCCAGTACCTGGCCAAACCGGTGGAGATTGAAGCCATCCTCTCGGCCTTCGAGGAAGATGCCCATCCCGACAGCGACCTGCCCGTTTCGGACGAACCGCTCTCCATTGACCGGCTGGAATGGGAACACATCCAGCGCGTGCTGAACGAAAATGACGGGAACATCTCCGCTACGGCACGCGCCCTGAAAATGCACCGCCGAACCTTGCAGCGCAAGCTGTCCAAGCGGCCGGTCAAGAGCTGACAGCCGGCCACCCGGGCCGTTCACCACAGCATGAAGGCCGTGGCCGCCACCCCGGTCGGCGGCAAGGCGGCCAGCAGCAGCCGCAAGGGATTGACCGACTCGTCCTCGAAGCTCGATTTGAGGATGGCGACCCCGGCCGGATTCGGTGCGTTGGCGATGATGGTCAGGCCGCCCCCCGTTACCGCACCGGCCACGATGGCGTACTGAAAATCGGGGCTCACCCCTTGGACCAGCGAGGCCAGGTAGGTCAGCGCCGCATTGTCGGTAATCGCCGTCATGCCCGTCGCCAGGAAGAACAGCACGGTCGGCTCGACCCCGAGCAGGGTCTGCTGCAACCACCATTGCTGCAAGCCCCCCAGCACCACCAGCCCGGCCAGGAAAAAGGCCACCAGCAAGCCCTCGCGCAGGATCAGGCGGCTCTGATAACGCGCATAGGCCTCGACGTACCCGAGAAAGAACAGGAAAAGCCCCATGAAAACCGCCGGATGGTGCGCAAAAAGGACCACGCCAACCAGAAAGAGCAAGTGAATGGCAGCCACCGTGACTGGCACCGGCGGGGCAGGATTGGCCTCGCCAGCGGTCGGCGGACAGGCCAGCTCGCCCCGAAAAAGTACGGTGCATACGGCGGCATTCAGCACAACGGCCAGCATGGCCTTCCAGCCGAAAGTCATGAACATGAACGCCGTATCCCACTGCCACGTCGCCGCCACCATCAGAACCGGCGGCGCCCCGAAGCTGGTCAGGGTACCGCCGATCGACACATTGACGAACAGCACGCCGAGTGTGGCATACCGGAAGCGCATCGACAGTCCGCGGCCCAAATAGCGGTCACGCAACATCAGGGCGGCCAGGGTCATCGCAGCCGGTTCGGTGATGAATGAACCGAGCAGGGGAACCAGCGACAGGCAAAAAAAATAGATCACCAGCGACTGCTGCAGCGGCACCAGGCCGGCCAGTCGGCGCACCACGACGCCGCAGATGTCGAGGACCGGCCGGCTGGCGGCGATCACCATGATCACGAACACGAACATCGGCTCCGTGAAATTACGGCTTTCCATGTAATCGACCGCGTCCGTCTTCCCCGTCAGGCCGATCAGCGCAACCACCAAAATGAAGGCCCAGAAACCGAAGACCACCTCCACCTCGCCCAGCAAGTGCCACAAACCGGCATGCCGGGGCTGCAGATGGGCCAGGCGCGCGAACAGGCCGGTCGAGAAGGTGTGCACGACAGCCAGTCCGAAAACGATGGCTGCGACAATTTCCGGAGTTGAGATACTGCCTGGATACATACCGGGATCATCAAAGGGAGGTAGACAGCAAGCCTAACACAGCCCCCCCGGTCACCAGGGCTGGGCGCCGCGAGGCGAGTGCCCAAAGAACAAGGGCCGACGCGTGACGGGTACGCGGCGGCCCTTGTCGCAGCGCGGGGCGACTCAGTGCTTGTGCTCGCCCATCGGCATGCCGGCGGCCATCGGACGCACGACCCTGGCGTCGACCTGCTTGCTGCTGCCATCGTCGAAAGTCAGGGTGATGGGCACGACATCGCCTTCCTTCATCGGTGCCTTCAGGTCGATCAGCATGACATGCAGACCCCCCGGCTTGAGCACGGCCTCGCCATGGGCCTTGATGTCGATGGCCGGAACGGGACGCATCTTCATGACGCCGCCCTCGCTCAGATGGGTGTGCAGCTCCGTCACTTTCGAAACCGGGTTGGCCGCCTTGACCAGCTTGATGTCCTTGTCGCCCTGGTTCTTGATCACCATGAATGCGCCGGTCGCCGGTGCATTCGGCGGGGCCAGGCGAACGTAGGGATCCTGCACGGCGACGTGGTCGGCAGCCCCCGCGAGAACCCCCGCGGAAAAGAGCAAACCGGCAGCAAACAGCGAAAGCTTCTTCATGAATTCCTACTCCTTCAGGGTTGGTTCAAATATTTGCGCAGGGTGTGGGCAATCTGGTCCGGTGGTGTCGCATGGGCAATTTTGGCAACCACCGCCCCATCCGGCGCGATGACGAATGTATCCGACGAGTGATCGACCACATAACCGCCCCCCGCTGTCTCTACCTTCTGTTCGGCATAAATCACACCATATCGCCGGGCAACCTCGGCAATGACCTCGGGGCTGCCGGTCAGGCCGACGATACCGGAGTGGAAGAAGGCCACGTATTCCTTCAGGCGCTCGGGTGTATCGCGCTTCGGGTCGACCGACACGAAGATCATTGCCACAGCGGCCTGCTCCTCCGGTGTCAGCTGCTTGAATGCCTCGGCGGTAGCGGCCAGCGAAGTCGGACAAATATCGGGGCAATAGGTGTACCCGAAATAGAGCAGCACCAGCTTGCCCTGATAATCCGACAGGGAAACCGGGCCGCCGGCGGACTGCAAGGTGAAATCGCCCCCCGCCACCAGGGGCGCCCTGGGGAGCGCGCGCTCGGGCATCTCCGGCTGCCAGAACAGGGCCAGCCCGGCAATGACGATGGCCAGCAAGACGGCGGCCAGACCCAGCAAACGCTCAACCATTATTGATGCTCTCCCGTGGTGAAACGGAATGGTACGGCAATCCGCTGGCTGCCGGCCTCGACCAGCACGGTTGCCTGCCAATCCATCTGACCGGTGATGCACACCGGCAAGGTCGCCTCGCCGACAAATCGGCCCGCTCCGCTGGGCTGCAGTTCCGGTCGGTTATATCCCATATTCATTTCGACACCGGAAAAATCCACAGCAATGCGAGCCGGCTGAATTCCCTTGGCCACAACCTCCACGGCAAAGGGCTTGACCAGCGGCACCGGCCGGGTACCGAGCGACAACTCGATGCTCCCGCCGGACGGCAGGTTTGCCGCACATGCCTGTTTCTGCAGATCACAGGCCGGATCGGGCAAAGCGGTCAGATCGGCCTTCGGCAACAGGATCGGCGACATCTTGTAACCGATGACCACAACCAGAGCGATCAGTTCGAGACCGATCAAATCCATCAGCAGTTTTCTATTCACGCGTCAGCACCGGGGCTCGGGAGCATTGGGGATCGGGCATTTTCGCCGATATTGCCCGGCCGAATTTAAGGGAGATCAATTCTTTCACAATCAGCGAGGCATACAGTGTGCGGCAAATTGTCGCAGCGACACCATGACGCAGGCGGCGATGGGGGAAATGGAAGTTCTGACTTCTTATTTGGGAGAAATCGTTATGAGTAAGTTCGCAGTGAAAACCACCGCGCTGCTGCTGGCCCTCGGCTTTGCCGGTACGGCAATGTCCGCCGAGTCCCTGCAGGACGTCATGAAACGTCGCAACCTGAGCCAGCAGGACCTGCTGGCCGCCGCCAAAACCTATGTTCCGACCGGCAAGCGTGATGAATTCATCGCCTTCAGCTCGGGGGGCCAATCCGGCCAGGTCATCGTGTATGGCATTCCGTCCATGCGCATCCTGAAATACATCGGCGTCTTCACCCCGGAACCGTGGCAAGGCTACGGCTTCGACGAAAACTCCAAGGCCGTCCTGAAACAGGGCTGGATCGATGGCAAAGAAATCACCTGGGGCGACACGCACCACCCGGCCATTTCCGAAACGCAGGGCAAGTATGACGGCCAGTTCCTGTTCATCAACGACAAGGCCAATCCGCGCCTCGCCGTGATCGACCTGCGCGACTTCGAAACCAAGCAGATCGTGGTCAATCCGATCTACAAGTCGGAACACGGTGGCGCCTTCGTCACCCCGAATACCGAATACGTCATCGAAGCCGCCCAGTACGCCGCACCGCTGGAAAACAAGAAGTTCTACCCGCTGGAAGACTTCAACGAGAAGTACCGCGGCGGCGTGACCTACTGGAAGTTCGACCGCAAGGAAGGCCGCATCGACCCGAAGGAGTCCTTCTCCGTCGAACTGCCGCCGTACTCGCAGGACCTCTCCGATGCCGGCAAGGGCCCGTCTGACGGCTGGTCCTTCACCAATTCCTTCTGTACTGAACGCTACGTCGGCGGTATCGAAAAGGGCCGCCCGCCGTATGAAGCCGGTTGCTCCGCCAAGGACACCGACTACCTGCACGTGATCAACTGGAAGAAAGCGGCCGAACTGGTCGCCGCCGGCAAGGCCAAGGTCATCAACGGCCACAAGGTCCTGCCAATGGATGTGGCCGTCAAGGAAGGCATCCTCTTCCTGGTGCCGGAACCGAAATCCCCGCACGGGGTGGACGTCACGCCGGACGGCAAGTTCATCACCGTTTCCGGAAAACTGGACACCCACGTTTCCGTCTATTCCTTCGAAAAGATCCAGGCCGCCATCAAGGCCGGCAAATTCGAATCCAGGGATCCCTACGGCATTCCGGTCATCAACATGAAGGATGCCCTGCACACCCAGGTTCAACTGGGCCTTGGCCCCCTCCACACCCAGTACGACTCGAAAAAGTGTATCGCCTACACTTCCCTCTATGTCGATTCGCAGGTCGTCAAGTGGGATCACTGCGAAGGCAAGGTTCTCGACAAGATTTCGGTGCACTACAACATCGGTCACCTGATGACCATGGAAGGTGACTCGATGGATCCGAAGGGCCGCTACCTGGTCGCCCTGAACAAGCTGTCGATCGACCGCTTCAATCCGGTCGGCCCGCTGCATCCGCAAAACCACCAGCTGATCGACATCACCAACGACAAGATGCAACTGCTGTACGACATGCCGCTACCGCTGGGTGAGCCGCACTACGTCGTGGCCATCGAAGCGTCCAAGCTGAAGCCGGGTGTCCGCTACAAGGTCGGTACCGATTCCCGTACGGACAAGCCGCATCCGGGCGCCGTTCGTGCCGGCGAGGAAGTGACGACCAAGAAGGGCAACAAGATCGAGGTCAAGGGGACGCTGATCCGCTCGCACATCACGCCGGAAACCATCGAAGCGGAAGTGGGCGATGAAATCACCATCCACCTGACCAACCTCGAGCGCGCCCAGGACGAGACCCACGGCTTCACCGTGTCGACCTACAACGTGCACGCCTCGGTCGAACCGGGCAAGACGGTCACGGTCAAGTTCAAGGCCGACAAGGAAGGCGTCTATCCGTACTACTGCACGGAATTCTGCTCGGCGCTGCACCTTGAAATGCAGGGTTACCTGCTGGTCAAGCCGAAGGGCTGGAAGCCGACCAAGACCGCCGAAGCCAAGGCCAACTACACCGAAGCCGACTACAAGAACACCTTGAAGAAGGTTGCGGATACCCAGGCCGTCATCGACTCCGTCGTCACCTTCATCACCAGCCACAACTTCAAGGACTTCCCGGACGTAGTCAACATGGTTGATGACGCCACCGACCAGTTGAACAAGGCCAAGGATGCCAAGGGCAAGCACGAAGCCGCGGCCGCCAAGAAGGACTGGGACCAGGCCAACCTGTGGGCCGAACAAGTCTGGCAATACCAGGTCAAGGCGGCCGACATCGGTCTGCGTGCCAAGACTTACCTTGAGCAAAACGGTGCCAAGAAGGTCAAGTAAATCCAGCGCCTGACCGTTTTGATCTGACTTAAGGTATCTCGCGGGGAGCAGAAATACGCTGCTCCCCGTTTCACATCAGGAGGGAATATCCATGAAACTCGTCATGTCTTTGATGGCCGCGGCGCTCGTCGTCTCCCCGGCCTTTGCCGCGCCGGACGGCGCCAAGCTGTACACCGAAAAAACCTGCAATGCCTGCCACGGCGCGAAAGGCGACAAGCCGCTGATGCCGAACTACCCGAAGATCGCCGGCCAGAACGCAGCCTATGCCGAACAGCAGATGAAGGACATCAAGAGCGGCGCCCGCAACAATGGCCAGACGGCGGCGATGAAGGGCGTCATGCACCTGGTCAGCGATGAGGAAATCAAGGCCCTCGCCGAGTACCTCTCCAAGCTCAAGTAATTCGGGAAACCCCGATTTTGGCGCTTATGACCCATATCAATGAATACTGATATGACCCAGCGAACAATGGTCATGTCGCACGGATAACCAGCCCAAAAGGATTCGAAACATGAAAGCATCTCTCCTGCTCATTGGCCTGCTCTCAGCCGGCGTTGCCTTCGCCGGCCCGCCGGCCCCCCACCAGCAAGGCATTGAAGGCAAGGATTACAAGTGGAACGCCGAAGGTGGCGAAAAATCGGAAGCCCTGAGCAAGAAGGGCGACAAGAAGAACGGCCAGGAAGCCTACGAGGTCTGTGGCGCCTGCCACCTGCCTTCCGGCGCCGGTCGCCCGGACGGCACCTTTCCGCAACTAGCCGGCCAGCACACCACCGTGCTGATCAAGCAGATGGCCGACATCCGTGCCGGCCTGCGTGACAACCCGACCATGTACCCCTTCGCCGCCACCCTGACCGACCCGCAGGAACTGGCCGACGTCGCTGCCTACATCGAAAGCCTGTGCATCCCGGTCGATCACGGCAAGTACGAGGGCGCCGATGCGGCTGTAAAGATCGCCCAGGGCAAGGAACTCTATGAAAAGCAGTGCATCGAGTGCCATGGCAAGAACGGCGAAGGCAAGAAGGACAAGTTCTACCCGGTGATCGCCGGCCAGCATTACAAGTACCTGCTGCGCCAGATGACCGAAATCCGGGACGGCCACCGCCGCAATGCCAATCCGGACATGGTCAAGGTCATCAAGCCCTACACCAACGACCAACTGGTGGCCATCTCGGCTTACCAGGCCAGCCTGAGCATGCCGGGCGCGATGTGCAAGCCAACGGCCAAGAAAAAGTAACAGGGCACTGGACAAGTGCCGCTGCCCGTCAGCGGGGCGGGCAGCTTCCCCACCCGGTCAGGAGCGGGAAACACAATAGAGAATAGCGACATGGACAAACAGAACAAAATCGTTGGTGGATTGACCCTGATCTCGCTGATCTGCCTGGTCGCCGCCTACTTTGCCCCGATCTGGTGGGTTTCCCTCACCGCCCCGAACTATCCGCCCGATGCCTTCCCCGATGGCATCCGCATCCATTTCCACTTCGATGGGGTCTATAACGGCTGCAAGGCCGCCGGCAAGGGCAGCCGCATGGCGAACGAAATCATCCAGAAAGACCTGGCCCATGACGACGAACGCTATAACCCCGTGCTCGACGCCCAGAAAAACGTCGACAAGGGGGCCGAAGGGCTGGATTGCGTGCACGAAATGAACACCATCAACCACTACGTCGGCATGTTCCCGATCGCCACCGGCGCGCCGGTTGAAAAGCCGCTGGCCAAGTTTTTCTTCGGCTTCTTCGCCGTGATGATGATCGCCTTTGCAATACCCCGGAAAAAGGCGCGCGTCGCCACCCTGGCTGTCGGATTTGCTGCCGTCGCCGTCTGGATGAGCGTCGACCAGTTCGTCCTCGGCCACCTGGCCCGCCATGTCGACACCTACATGGCCGAAGCGGGCACCTTTTTCAAGGAGCCGGACAAAATCAGGGTGTGGGGTGACAACGTCACGCTGTACTCCAAGATTGCCATCTTCGGCCTGATGGCCGTCATGATCGTCGTCGTCGCCGCCACGGCGCTGATCCGCTCCTTCCAGCTGCTGCTGGCCTTCGTTCCGGCCCTGTTGCCGCTCTACTTCGTGATCACCTACGCCGGCTGGCTGTGGTTCTTCGGCCACAACCTGCACCCGTGGGGCGCTTTCACCGTCAAGCCCTTCATGCCGACCGTGTTTGGCGAGGGCAAGGTCGCCCAGTTCTCGACCTTCTCCTATCCGTACTGGGGTTATGGTCTGCTGCTGGTGATCTTCGTCTGCCTGATCCTGGCCATGCTGATCCGTCGCAAGCAATTGCGCGAAGGCCGGGCCGAGTAATTTCCGTGCCACCGCTCCATGCCTTTGCCAAGGCGGGAATCGCCCTCGTTTCGATTCTCGCCTTATCGACCGGCAACACCGAGCAGCAACTGGGTGCTTCCGCCGATCTGAGCACTGCGCCGCGTGTCACCATCGACCGCCCGAAGCCGACCTTCATGCTGATGGAACGCGACAAGCGCATCCACGGCCTGAAGCCGTTTCAGGAACTGGTCGACAAGGCACCGCCAGGCAGTATCCTGAAACCCCCGCCGGGCACCTACGCCGGCCCGGTCACCATCGACAAGCCGCTGACCATCGACGGCGAGGGCAAGGTCACCATCGACGCCGGCGACAAGGGTACCGTCATGGTGCTGAACGCCAGCCACGCCGTGATTCGCGGGCTACGGCTGACAGGATCCGGCGACTCGCACGACACGGACGACTCCTGCCTCGATGTGCGCGGCCACCACAACCTGATCGAGGACAACGTGGTCGACAACTGTCTATTCGGCATCGACCTCAAGCAGGTCAACGACAGCACGGTGCGCGGCAACCGGATCCGCTCCAAGGACTTCGAATTGGGTGTGCGCGGCGATGGCTTGCGCTTGTGGTACAGCAACAACAACGTGGTCGAGAAGAACGAAATCGTCGACTCGCGCGACATGGTTGCCTGGTATTCCCACCGGAACATTTTCCGCGACAACCTGGGCCGGCGCAGCCGCTACTCGATCCATTTCATGTTTGCCAACGACAACATCGTCGAACGCAACCAGTTCTACGATAACGCGGTCGGCATCTACTTCATGTACACCGAGGGCGGCGCAGCGCGCCACAATGTGATTTCACACGCCACCGGCGCGACCGGCATGGGGATCGGCTTCAAGGAAGCCTCCGGCACCCTGATCGAGCACAACGAGATCATTTACTGTGGCATCGGGATCGGTTCCGATCTCTCGCCGTTTCAGCCCGACTCAACGATCGAGATCCGGGGAAACCGCTTTGCCTACAACGGCATCGGCATCCTGTTCAACTCGGAAACCGGTGGCAACAACGTCCGCGATAACGTTTTCGAAGGCAACCTGACCCAGGTGACCTACGGCGGGCGTGGCGACAACAGCAATTCCGCCAAGAACCTCTGGGAAGGCAATTACTGGGATGACTACCAGGGTTTCGATCGCAACGGGGACGGCATCGGCGACCAGATTCACGAAAACTACGCGTATGCCGACCAGATCTGGATCGAGTTGCCGGTGGCCCGCTTCTTCCGCAGTTCCCCGGTCATGGAACTGCTCGATTTACTGGAACGCCTCGCGCCCTTCTCGACACCGGACCTCGTCCTGCGCGACGAGAAGCCGCGCTTCGTCAAACCAGCCCCGGTGACTCCATCATGAGCGACGACCATACCGCCAATGGCGACCGCAAGCCGGAACCCGGCAAGGTGTCCAACGCGAAACAGCAGGCCAACCGCCGGCGAGCCCTGCGCACCCTCCTGCTGACCGGCGGCGTGCTGGGCGCGGCTGGTTCGGGCTTTCTGCCGCTGATCTATTCCCAAAAGCATCGCTTGCGCCCGCCGGGCGCACTCGACGAGAAGGATTTCCTGTCGAGCTGCATCAAATGCGGCCAATGCGTCCAGGTCTGCCCGGTCGAAGCCATCAAGCTGGCGGATCTGGTCGATGGCGTAGGCGTTGGGACGCCGTATATCGACGCCCGCGAGCAAGCCTGCGATTTCTCCTGCGATGCCGTGCAGTGCATCCTGGCCTGCCCGACCGGCTCGCTGACCTACCACAAGCCGCCTCACATGACCGTGCGCCCCGGCGCCGAACTGTCATCCAAGCCGATTTTGCTGGCCAAGGAAAAGGACGCCGAACCGACACTCAACCTGGCCGAACGCATCGGGGTTGCCCGCCTGACCCGGCCGGAATCCTGTCTCGCCATGCAGGGCAAGGGCTTCAAGGGCAGCGCCCGGGGCGCTGCGTTCGAAGGCAAGTTGCGCTACATGTCGGTCGACCGCTGGAAGCCGATTCCGGTCCGCGACTACACATACGACCGCGAAGTGTGCGACCTCTGTGAGCAGGCCTGTCCGATCAAGGGGGCGATCACCGTTGAAATGGGCCTGGGCAAGGACGGCAAGCCGAAGGGCATTCCCGTCGTGCATGAAGCCTGCGTGGGTTGCGGCGTCTGTGAAATGATCTGCCCCACCGAACCGGCCAGCATCGAAATCATTCCCGGCGAGGGGTGGCGAGCATGAGTGCCTTGTTGAAAAAGCGTTTCGTCGACCAGATCAAGGTGCTGTTCGGCGCCGACCCGGCCAAACCGACCAAACCCGAGGACATCAGCCCGGCGGCGCAAAAGATTCACTTTTACAAAAAGGGCAACAAGGAATTCAAGCTTCACGCCCAGGCACACGAACAAAAAAGCTCCCGATGGCGCAACCGTCGCTGGGCCACGCTGATCTTGGCCAACCTGCTGTTCGTCCTCTCCTTCGCCCTCGATATCCAGATCCTCGAAGGCGCCCTGACGGCTTCGCGCTTCGTCGGCTTTCACCTGATCGACCTCAACTCCGCGTTGCAGGTCATGCTCGCCCACAAGCACATCATCAACAACCTGCTGATCGGCACCGGAACGGTACTGGTGCTCTGGGCGCTGCTCGGCGGTCGAACCTTCTGCTCCTGGGTTTGCCCCTATCACCTGCTGGCCGAGTGGGCCGAGAAGATTCACCTTTTTCTGGCCAGGAAGAAGCTGGTCACCGACCAGACCATGGATCGTCGCCTGCGTACGGTGTTCTGGGTCATTTTCGCGCTGCTCGCCATCGCCACCGGCTACACGGTGTACGAGGCCATTTCGCCGACCGGCATCGTTTCGCGCGCACTGATCTACGGCCCCGGACTGGCCATGTTGTGGGTACTGGCCCTGCTCGTTTTCGAAATCTTCTTCTCGCGCCGCGCCTGGTGCCGCTATGCCTGTCCGATCGGACTGACCTACGGCGTGGTCGGCATCATCTCGCCAGTGCGCATCAAGTACAAGCTGGAGGGCTGCTTCCACGAGGGCGACTGCCGCAAGGTCTGTCTGGTGCCGCACGTACTCGACACCGTGATCAAGGGACGCGCCATCGAGCCGGAAGTGCCGATCGGCCCGGACTGCACGCGTTGCGGCCTGTGCGTCGATGCCTGTCCGACGGGTTCGCTGACTTTTGAAATCAAGGGCCTGTCGAAGCTGATGTAGCCCTTCCGGTGCCCGGGTTGCGCCGCTTTTCGCCCCCCCGGGGAGCGGCGCGGAATTTTGATCGATATCCAATGTCCGGCCGCGTTGCGCCACCTATAATCTGCCCATGATCCAGTTCCAGCAAGTCGCCAAGACCTTCCGCAAGGCCCGTGTGCTCGACGGCATCAGCCTCGACATCGGCCTCGGCGAACGCGTCGCCCTGATCGGTTCCAACGGCGCCGGCAAGACCACCCTGATTCGCTGTCTGCTGGGTGAATACACCTTCGACGGCCGCGTTGCCATCCATGGACTCGACCCGCGCAGCCACCGTACCGCCGTGCTCGGCAAGATCGGTTTCGTGCCGCAGTTGCCGCCGCCGCTGAAAATGCCGGTCGGCCAGCTGATCGATTTCTCGGCTTCGCTGTGCGGCACCGATCCGAAGCGCATCCATGGCATCGCGCGCCGCCTCGGGCTGGACGTCGACGCCATCCTGACCCGCCAGTTCGTCCGGCTTTCAGGCGGCATGAAGCAGAAACTGCTGATCGCCATTGCGCTGGGGCGGGAGGCGCAAGTCCTGGTCATGGACGAACCGGCCGCCAACCTCGACCCCGAGGCCCGCAAGATTTTTTTCGACCTGCTGGCCGAGCGCCTGCAGGATGCGACGATGATCATCTCCAGTCACCGGCTTGACGAAGTCTCCTCCCTGGTCAACCGCGTCATCGAGATGGACATGGGCAAAGTCGTCCTCGACGACAAGGTGGCCGACGACGTGACCCTGACCGACGTCCTGAACTGCCGGATCGTCCTCAAGCGCTTCGAACCGGCGTTCGCCAAAGCGCTCGTTGGCTGGAAAATCGCAGCAGCCGATACCGATCAGCTCATCTGGGCAGGCGAGATCGCCGGGCCGGACCGCTTGCGCTTCCTCGGCATCCTGTCCCGCTATACGGCGCTGGTCGCCGACCTGTCGCTGACCGAGAACTGAGCATGTGCAACCGGAAGCGACGTACCTTCCTGGGCCGGCTCGGCGTCGGCGGCCTCGGCCTGACGCCGCTGGCCATGCTGCTTGCCGGCTGCAAGAAAGGCAACTGGCCGGAGAACATGGTCGAAATCAAATGGGATCGCGACACCTGCGTCGTCTGCAACATGGTCATTTCCGACCGGCGCTTTGCCGGTGAAATGCGTGGCGGACCGGACAAGACCGTTTTCAAGTTCGACGACCCCGGCTGCATGGCAATCTGGCTCAAGGAAAAGGCCGAGAAATATCCCTGGCTGAAAGACCCCGCCACCTGGATGTGGGTTGCCGACTACAACAGCAAGAGCCGGGAAGCAATGCAATGGCTCGATCCGCGCCGCGCCTATTTCGTGACCCGCACGTCGCCGATGGGTTTCAATTTTGCTGCCGTCGCCGCGCCGCTGGCTGGCGCACTCGATTTCACCGACATGCGCCAGCATGTCCTGGCAAGGTTAAAAAAATGAAGCAACTGTGGCTCACCGCCAAACTGGATATCGTTGAATCCCTGCGCGCCCGCTGGTTCCAGATCTACACCCTGGTCTTCGGTGGCATCGTTGCCCTGCTCTTCCTGTTCGGCCTGACCGAGTCGCGCGTGCTCGGCTTCATCGGCCTCTCTCGGCTGCTGGTCACCTACATCCAGCTGACCATGGCCATCCTGCCGATTTTCGTGCTGATCACCACCGTCCGCTCGGTGGCCGGCGACCGCGAGGCGGGCGTCTTCGAATACCTGCTGTCGCTGCCGGTCGGCCTCGGTGCCTGGTTCTGGGGCAAGATCGTCGGCCGCTACATCGTCGTCTTCGCGCCGGTCTTCCTCGCCATGCTGGGCGCCGTCCTCTGGGCGATGGTCGCCAACATCGACGTACCTTGGGACATGTTCGGCTACTACACCGCCCTGCTCGCCGTGATGGCCATGTGCTTCCTCGGCATCGGGATGCTGATCTCGGCCATCGCCCGAACAACCGACATGGCGCAAGGGGCCGCCTTCCTGGTCTGGCTGGTTCTGCTGCTCTTTCTCGACCTGATTCTGCTCGGCGTGATGATCCAGGGCAAGGTTGCCCCGGAGTTCGCCGTCACCCTGGCCCTGGCCAACCCGCTGCAAGTCTTCCGCACCGCTGCCCTGGCACTCTTCGACCCGCAACTGATCGTCCTCGGCCCTTCGGCCTATGTCATCCTCGACCTGTTCGGCACGACCGGCTATAAAATCTTTGCGCTGGCCTATCCGGCGGCGCTTGGCGTCCTCAGCGCCAGCGCCGGTTACATCATCTTCCGCCGTGGAGATCTGCCTTGAAAAAACGGTTTGCCGCTCTCGCCCTGGCGCTTTCTGCAACGCTTGCCCAAGCGCAGGAGTTGCCCTCCTCGGCACCGCTGTTTGCCGCAACCCTGAGCGACCTCGACGACAAGCCGGTCGCCCTCGATCGCTACAAGGGCAAACCGCTGGTCGTCAACTTCTGGGCCCGCTGGTGCGGCCCCTGCCGGGCCGAAATTCCCGAATTGATCAAGTTCCGCAACGCCCACAAGGGCAAGATCGAGGTGCTCGGCATCGGTATCGAGGACAAGGCCGAACCGGCCAGGGAATTCGCCAAGGCCTACGACATGGCATATCCGGTCTTCGTCGCCAAGGAGCAGGGAATGCCGCTGATGCTGGCGCTCGGCAATACCAAAGCCGGCCTGCCCTACACCCTGTTCATCGACCGCCATGGCAACGTGATCCAGCGCAAGATGGGGGTGGTCCGCAAGCCCGACTTTGACGCCGTGCAGGACGCCCTGCTCAAGAAATGATCGTGGGTGACCCAGGTCACAGACCCGGCCCGACGCCCGCGCTATCCTTTCCCGCTTGCCGGCCGTCGCTGGCGTTATGACGATTCGTATCCTTCGGAGAGACCATGAAAACCAGCCGCATCACCGCCCTTTTCCTGCTCGCCGGCCTGACGCTCGGCGCGACCGCCAGCCAGGCCGATGGCCTGCGTTTCTTTGCCGGCATGGAGCCCGGCTTCAAGTTCGAGCCGACGCTCGCCGTCACCGGCGGCATCATGAAGGCTACGCCGGCCGGCGACGATCACAACTTCGTCTACGGCCTCGACTTCAACGTGAACTGCGGCCTGATCCAGACGGCGGACAACCGGATCCGCACCCATGTCCAGATCAACCACACCAACGAGTCCGGCGTGAAGGCCACCTCCTTTGAACTGTCGCCGCGCTACACCCTGCCCATCGGCGGCGGGTTCTCCGTTGGCGCCGGACCGGTGATCGGCCTGGTCAAGGCCGACAACGGCATCGCCGACAAGAACCTGTTCGCCTATGGCGCGGTCGTCGGCGCCAATTTCCGCAAGGGCATGTATTACTCCGGCCTCGACCTGCGCTACCTGAATACCAACGAGCGCAACCTCGTCGATTTCGAGAACTGGGCCCTGATCGCCAAGGTCGGCATCAACTTCTGACCAGCCCCTTTCCCCGGAAAAAAAGGAGAAGCCGCGGCCTCTCCTTTTTTCATGTCGGGGCCTGACGGCCCCTCAGCCCGAGCCTATTCCTGGAACAGCGGCTCACCGGCCAGACCGCTATCGCCGGCCATGACGATCTCGGCATAAGACGCAGCCTGGGGCAGCATCTGGTCGGCGTAGAAACGCGCCGAAACCATCTTGCCGCGATAGAACGGCAGATCGCCCTCGCCCTGGTCGAGATGGGCGGCAGCCGCCAGTGCCGACTTGGCCATCAGCCAGCCGCCGGTCACGGTGACGGCGAGGTGCAGGTAGGGCACGGCAGCGGTCAATACACCGGACAGATTGCTGCGGACATTGGCGGCCAGCCATTCGGTGGCGCCCGTCCAGGCTTTCAGGGCGTTGCCCAGTTTCTGGCCGATCGCCATCAGTTCCGGCTTGCCGGAAGCGGCGAGCGCCTTGACCACACCATGGACTTCGCCAAAAACCACCTTGGCGGTGGCTCCCTGGTCACGCATCAGCTTGCGGAACAGCAGGTCGTTGGCCTGGATGCCGGTCGTCCCTTCGTAGATGGTGGTGATGCGGGAATCGCGCCAGTGCTGGGCAGCGCCGGTTTCCTCGATGAAGCCCATGCCACCATGCACCTGGATGCCGAGCGAGGTGACGTCGATGGCCATTTCGGTGCCGCCGCCCTTGACCAGCGGAATCATGAATTCGGCCAGATAGAGATCGCGCTGCTGCTGCTCAGCGTCGGCGCCACCGGCATGAACACGGTCGAGCAGGCTGGCGGTGTAATAGGCCATGGCGCGGCAGGCCTCAACGCGCGACTTCATCAGCAACAGCATGCGGCGAACGTCAGGATGCTTGTCGATGGTGACCAGTGCCTCGCCGGTCAGCGCATCGCGGCCCTGCTTGCGGTCGCGGGCGTAGGCCAGTGCCCGCTGGAAGGCACGTTCGCCAAGGGCGATGCCCTGCACACCGACACCGAGACGGGCGGCGTTCATCATGATGAACATGTATTCCAGGCCGCGGTTCGGCTCACCAAGCAGGTAGCCCACGGCACCGCCATGGTCGCCATAGGCCATAACGCAGGTCGCGCTGGCGTGGATGCCCACCTTGTGCTCGATCGAGACGCAATGGGCGTCGTTGCGGGCGCCGAGCGAACCATCGGCGTTGACCAGGAATTTGGGCACCAGAAACATCGAGATGCCCTTGACACCGGCCGGAGCATCCGGCAAACGGGCGAGGACAAGATGCACGATGTTGTCGGTCATGTCGTGATCGCCGTAGCTGATGAAGATCTTCTGGCCGAAAATCTTGTATGTGCCGTCGGCCTGCGGCTCGGCGCGGGAGCGGATGAGGGCCAGGTCGGAGCCGGCTTGCGGCTCGGTGAGGTTCATCGTGCCGGTCCATTCGCCGGCGACCATTTTTTCCAGGTAAATCGCCTTCAGTTCGTCGCTGGCGCAGGTCAGCAAGGCCTCGACGGCCCCCGAGGTGAGCAGGGGCCCGAGGGAAAAGCCAAGGTTGGCCGAACAGACCATTTCCTGAACCGCGATACCGAGGGTATTGGGCAGGCCCTGCCCACCATATTCGGTGGGCAGCGTGATACCGCTCCAGCCGGCTTCGCGGAAGGCGTTGTAGGCCTCCTTCCAGCCATCCGGCGTGATCACGCCCTCCGGGGTCCAGGTGCAGCCCTGGGTATCGCCCACGCGGTTGAGCGGGGCGAGCACCTCCCGGGTGAATTTGGCGGCTTCCTCGAGAATGGCATCGGCCATGTCCGGCGTCGCCTCGGCGTAGGCCGGAATCTGGCTGAGTTGCCGGAAGCCGGCAATCTCATCCATCACGAAGCGCATGTCCTTGATCGGGGCGCGATAATCGCTCATTGCTGTGTCTCCTTGTGTCGTTTATTCAGAATGGGTTGCTGCACAGCGCTACCTTGGCGCTGCGGTATTCCTGCTGAAGGCGGGCAATCAGTTCGCCGGCCGGCAGCACGTCGTCGATGGTGCCGACCCCCTGCCCGGCCCCCCAGATGTCCTTCCAGGCCTTGGCGCCGGAAGCGGCGCCAAAATTCATCGCCGACTTGTCACGCTCCGGCAGGTTGGCCGGATCGAGACCTGCAGCGATGATGCTCTTGGCGAGATAATTGCCATGCACACCAGTGAAATAAGGCGTGTAGACCACGTCCTTGGCCGACGAATCGAGGATGGCCTGCTTGTAGGCCGCGACGGCATTGGCTTCGGTGGTGGCGATGAAGCGGGTGCCGATATAAGCGAAATCCGCCCCCATCGCCTGCGCCGCCAGGATGGCCTGACCGTTGGTAATCGAACCGGAGAGCGCGATGGGTCCGTCGTAGAACTTGCGGATTTCGCCAACCAGCGCGAACGGGCTGAGTGTACCGGCATGGCCACCGGCACCGGCGCAAACCAGGATCAGGCCGTCAACGCCGGCCTCGAGCGCCTTTTCGGCGTGGCGCACGCTGATCACGTCATGAAAGACCTTGCCGCCGTAGGCATGAACATGCGGCACGATCTGGGTCGGCGCCGACAGGCTGGTGATGATCAGCGGCACCTCGTGCTTCACGCAAAGCGCCATGTCGTGTTCCAGCCGCTCGTTGGACGGGTGGATGATCTGATTGACGGCAAACGGCGCAGCCTTCGGGTCGGCCGCCAGTTCGCGCTTGATGCGCGTCAGCCATTCGTCGAGTAGTTCCTTCGGCCGGGCGTTGAGAGCCGGGAAGGAACCGATCACGCCGCCCTTGCATTGGGCGATCACCAGATCCGGGTTGGAGATGATGAACATCGGCGCGCAGATGACCGGCAGCGCGAGGTTCTGGTTCAGGGAGGCCGGGATGCCCATTTATGCTCCTTCCTTCAGGGCGCGACGCAGAATCTTGCCGACGTTGGTGCGCGGCAGGTCGTCGCGGAATTCGATATATTTCGGCACCTTGTAGCCGGTCAGCACGCTACGGCAATGGGCGATCAGCATCTGCTCGTTGACCGCCGGATCCTTGCGCACGACGAAAATCTTCACGGCCTCGCCGGAATGCTCGTCCGGCACGCCGATGGCCGCCACGTCGCGGACCCCGGGATGCATGGCGACAGCCTCTTCGACTTCGTTCGGATAAACGTTGAAGCCGGAGACCAGGATCATGTCCTTCTTGCGGTCGACCAGGAAAACGAAACCCTGTTTATCGACATAGCCCATGTCGCCGGTGCGCAGGAAACCGTCCGGATGGAAGACGTTGGCCGTTTCCTCCGGCCGCTGCCAGTAGCCCTTCATGACCTGCGGCCCCTTGATACAGATTTCGCCAACCTGGCCCTGCGGCACCTCGGCACCATAGTCATCGCGGATCGACACATCGGTCGAGGAAATCGGCAGGCCGATGGCGCCGTTGAATTCCTTCATGTCGAGCGGGTTGATCGTCGCCGCCGGAGAGGTTTCGGTCAGGCCATACGCCTGCAGCAGCGGTACGCCGGTCACCTTGCGCCAACGTTCGGCAACCGGCCCCTGGACGGCCATGCCACCGCCCAGCGTGACACGCATGGTCGAAAAATCGAGCTTGCCGAATTCCGGGTTGTTGAGCAGGGCGTTGAACAGCGTGTTGACCCCGGTCACCACGGTGACCGGATACTTGCGCCACTCCTTGACGAATCCAGGAATGTCGCGGGGATTGGCGATCAGCAGGTTGCGTGCACCGATCATCAGGAAAGTCAGGCAGTTCGCGGTCAGCGCGAAGATGTGATAGAGCGGCAAGGCGGTGATGATCACCTCCTCGCCCTCGCGCACCACCGGCTTGATCCAGGTGTAGGCCTGCGTCACGTTGGAGGCGATGTTGGCGTGGGTGAGCATGGCCCCCTTCGACACACCGGTCGTGCCGCCCGTGTATTGCAGGAAGGCCAGGTCCCCCTGTGCCAGCGGCACCGGCCTGAAACCCTGCCGACGCCCCTGGGCCAGGGCCGTCTTGAAGCTGATGGAACCGGCCAGGTGCCAGGCCGGCACCATTTTCTTGACCCGGCGGACGACGAAATTGACGACCGCCCCCTTCAGCCCTCCCAGCTTCTCGCCCATCGACGTGACGATCACATGCTGGATCGCCGTATGCGCAATGACCTGCTGCAGCGTATGGGCGAAATTCTCGACGATGACGATGGCCGTCGCGCCGGAATCCTTCAACTGGTGCTCCAGTTCGCGCGGGGTATAGAGCGGGTTGCAATTGACCACGACGCAACCGGCTCGCAAGGTGCCGAACAGGGCGACCGGATATTGCAGGATGTTGGGCATCATCAGCGCGACGCGGTCGCCCTTCTGCAACCCTTTGGCCTGCAGCCAGCCGGCAAACTCGGTCGCCTCGGCGTCAAGCTGGCGATACGTGATCTCGCGCCCCATGCTGATAAAAGCCACCTTGTCGCCGAAGGTCTTGCACGCCTTGTCGAACAAAGCGACCAGCGACGGGATGTGGTCGATATCGATTTCCGCCGGGACACCCTTGGGATAACTTTGCAGCCAGATCTTTTCCATTCTTTGTCTCCTCCTTCGTTGCCTGCCCTAGCCGCCGAGCAGCGCCTTCTTCAGCGAGGCATCGGCCGGCTTGTCGCCCAGCCAGACCTTGAGCAATGCTCTGGCAAACCCGGCGCCGGCCACCTTGCCGCGCACCTCTCCATTCTGGCTGACCACGATGCCATCGCTGGAGAAATCGATGCTGATCGTATCGCCTTCGCGCACCTTGCCGATCGCCTTCATGATGCCAGCCAGTTGGTCGGCCTGGGCCTGCATGTCAGACAGCTCGGCCGGCGTATGGTTGTTGCGCAAGCCCTCGTCGAGGGCGGAATGCAGGGAATCGGCATCGAGGTCGCGCAGCAGGCGGAGCACCATGCGGCGCGGCACGGGGCTGTCATAGATGGCCGCCGGCGTCGACGCCTTCTGGCCAACGTACAGCGCACCGACATAGACCTTGATGAACAGCTTGCTGCGCAGGCCGGCGCCGTTGAGCAGCAGTTCGTTGTTGCCGACCTTGACGCTGTCGGCCACCCGGACGCCGGCCACTTCCGCCGCATGCAATCCGGGGGCCGCCATCAGGGCGGCGATCAGCGCAGCGCGCCGGACGCTTGTCGAAGTAATCATGTCGTGTCTCCTCCGCTTTTGAGACGGTAGTAATTTTTTTCAGCGATATAAACGGTACGCTCGACCACGGTATGAATCACACCCTCGGCGTCCTTGATGTCGATCTGGAAGGTCCAGTCCACTTCATGCTGCCTGGCCAGCGTGCCGCGAATGCCCGCCAGATCCTCGGGCGTCAGCCAAAAATCGGCATACAGCGTGCTGTAGCCCGGCTTCCGATAGCGGATGCTGGCCGCCTTGTCCCAGATGATGTAATCCTCGCCCAGCGCCGCCATCAGCATGGCCGGATGTGCACCGTCGGTGATGGCGAACAGCGAGCCGCCGTACAGTGAGCCGACGATGTTCTTCGTCTTCCAGGTCAGCGGCAGGCGGACGCGGATGTGGCAGAGATCGGGCGCGACATGGACGACGCGCCCGCCGGTGCTGCGAAAGGCGGGATGGAGGTTGAAACCCATCCGCACCAGTCGCGCCCCCCAGGGGCGAGGCAGCTTGGCGAGCCAGGCTGGCTTCACCCGCGCGCTCCGTCAGACACGCTCGAAGATGCCGGCGGCGCCCATGCCGGTGCCGATGCACATCGAGACCATGCCGTACTTGCCCCCGGTGCGCTGCAGGCCATGCACGAGGGTGGCCGTACGGATTGCACCGGTCGCTCCCAGCGGGTGGCCGAGGGCAATGGCGCCACCGAGCGGATTGATCTTGCCCGGATCGAGGCCGAGTTCCTTGACCACCGCGAGCGACTGGGCCGCGAAGGCTTCGTTCAGTTCGATCCAGTCCAGGTCTTCCTGGCGGATGCCGGCCTGAGCCAGCGCCTTGGGGATCGCGGCGATCGGGCCGATCCCCATGATTTCCGGTGCCACCCCGCCGACGGCGAAGCTGGCGAAACGGGCGAGCGGCGTCAGGTTGTGTTCCTTGAGCACCTTTTCCGAAACGAGCATGACGGCTGCGGCACCGTCCGACATCTGCGAGGAGTTGCCGGCCGTCACCGAACCACGGGCATGGAAGACCGGACGCAGCTTGCCCAGCTTTTCCAGCGAGGCATCCGGACGCGGCCCCTCGTCGAACTCGGCGGTACGCTCGCGGACCGTGATCTGGCCGGTCTGCAGATCGGGCAGGCTTTCGCGGATCCGGTAAGGCGAGGTTTCGGCCTTGAAATGGCCGGCCGCAATCGCGGCACAGGCCTTCTGGTGGGAAGCCAGCGCGAAGGCGTCCTGCTCCTCGCGGCTGATCTGCCACTGGCTGGCCACCTTCTCGGCAGTCAGCCCCATGCCGTAGGCGATGCCGATGTTTTCATCGGTGAAGATGGCCGGGTTCATCGCCATCTTGTTGCCCATGATTTGCGGCATGATGGTCATCGACTCCGTACCGGCCGCGATCATCACATCGGCCAGGCCGAGACGGATCTGGTTGGCCGCATCCGCCACCGCCTGCAGGCCGGAGGAGCAAAAGCGGTTGATGGTGATACCCGGTACGGTGATCGGCAGGCCGGCCAGCAGCAGGCCGATGCGGGCGACGTTCATGCCCTGCTCGGCTTCCGGCATGGCGCAACCGACTATCACGTCGCCGATGCGCGCCGGATCGATGCCCGGCACCTGAGCGACGACTGACCGGATGGCGTGGGCCAGCATGTCGTCCGGGCGCACGTTGCGGAACATCCCGCCCTTCTTGGCCACCGGCAGGCGGGTGGCGGCAACGATGTAGGCTTCTTGAATCTGTTTGCTCATGTGTATTGTCTCCTTGGCCCGATCAGTTACGCAGCGGCTTGCCGGTTTCCAGCATGTGCCGGATGCGGGCCTGGGTCAGCGGGTTCTTCAGCAGTTCGACGAACAGGCGGCGTTCGACGGTAATCAGCCACTCCTCATCCACCACGCTGCCGGTTTCCACCTCACCGCCGCACAGCGCAATGGCGGCCGACCTGGCGACCAGATAATCGTGTGCCGAGATCATGCCGCCCTCCTTCATGTTGACCAGCATCATCTCCAGCGTGGCGATGCCGCTCTTGCCGGCGACCGTCACGCCACGCGCCATCGGCGGCGGGGCATAGCCGGCATCGGCCATCGCCCGCGCCTCCTTGATGGCAACCCAGAGCAGTTCATTGGCGTTGAACAGGATGGTATCGGACGGCTTGGCGAAGCCCATCTCGACGGCCTCGACCGCGCTCCTGGCAACCTTGGCCATGGCAATCGTCTGGAACACCGGCTGCAGGAAATTGAACACCTCGCCCGGCGTCGCCGACTGGGCGGCCCACTCGGCAGCGCGTACGGCGAACTCCTTGCAGCCGCCACCGGCCGGAATCAGGCCGACGCCGGCCTCAACCAGGCCAATGTAGCTCTCCAGCGCCATGACGCGCTTGCCGGCGTGCATGACAAATTCGCACCCACCGCCCAGCGCCATCCCCTGGACGGCCGCAACGACCGGCACCTGGGCGTACTTGAGGGTTTGCGAGGCGCGCTGAAACTTCTCGACCGTCTGTTCAAGCAAGCCGAATTCGCCCGCAGCAATGGCTTCTGACACCTGCTGCAAGTTGGCACCGACGGCAAACGGGGCTTCGTGCCAGACCACCACGCCATCCAGCGTGCCTTCGGCCTGCTTGACGGCAGCGATCACGCCATCCAGCACCTCGTTGCCGATGGTGTGCATCTTCGACTTGACCGACAGGATGCCAATCCCGGCATCGAGCGACGGCAAGCGCCACAGGCGGACACCCTCGTTCTCGTACAACGTTTCGCCGGATTTTTCCGGCGTCGCGGCCACTTCGCCCAGCACGCGCTCGGGGAAGAGCTGGCGCTGATAGACAGGCAGCGACGAGCGCGGCACGTAGGCATTCCTGCTCGCCGAGTAGGAGCCTTCGGCGGCATGCACGCCGGTGCGGCCAGCTTCCAGCGCCCAAGCCGGCAGCGGCACCTTGGCCATGGCCTTGCCGGCGGCAATGTCGGCGGCGATGGCCTGGGCGATGTCGCTCCAGCCGGCCGCCTGCCAGGTTTCGAAGGGGCCTTGCGCCCAGCCGAACCCCCAGCGCATGGCCAGATCGAGATCACGCGCATTATCGGCAACGTTTTCCAGTTGCACGGCAGCGTAATGGAAGATGTCGCGGAAAATGGCCCACAGGAATTGCGCTTGCGGGTGGCCGGAAGCGCGCAGCGCGGCGAATTTCTCGGCCGGATTCCTGATCTTCAGGATGGCATCGACTTCCTCGGCGATCTCACCGGCCGATGGGCGGTAATCCTGCGCCTTGAGGTCAAGCACCTGGATTTCCTTGCCCTGCTTGCGGAAGATGCCGCACCGGGTCTTCTGGCCCAGCGCGCCCTTCTCGATCAGCAGCTTGAGCCAGGCCGGCGCGGTGAAATGGGCGTGCCACGGATCGTTGGGCAGGGTGTCCTGCATGGTCTTGACGACGTGCGCCAGGGTATCGAGGCCGACGACATCGGCCGTGCGATAGGTAGCGCTTTTCGGGCGACCGATCTTCGGGCCGGTCAGCGCGTCGACTTCGTCAAAACCGAGGCCGAAGGCCTGGGTGTGGTGCATGACAGCGAGAATCGAGAAGACGCCGATGCGGTTGGCGACGAAGTTCGGCGTATCGAGGGCGCGGATGACGCCCTTGCCGAGGCGCGAGGTCAGCCAGGTTTCCAGCGCATCCAGCGTGCTGCCATGGGTTGTTTGGGTGCCGATGATCTCGACCAGCTGCATGTAGCGCGGCGGGTTGAAAAAATGGATGCCGCAAAAACGCGGCCGGATCGACTCGGGCAAGCCCTGGGCCAGCGCGTTCATCGACAGGCCGGAGGTGTTGGAGGCGACGATGGCATGGGCGCCGATATGCGGCGCGATCTTGGCGTACAGGTCATGCTTCCAGTCCATACGCTCGGCGATGGCCTCGATGACGAGGTCGCAATCGGCCAACAGGGGCAGATGCTCATCGTAGTTGGCGGCATCGATGTACTTCAGTTTGGACTTGCTGGCCAGCGGTGCCGGCTCCAGCTTCTTCAGGCCATCGAGGGCCTTCTTCACGATGCCGTTCTTGTCTCCTTCTTTTGCCGGCAGGTCAAACAGCACGACCGGCACATTGGCATTGGCGAGGTGCGCTGCAATCTGCGCCCCCATCACGCCAGCGCCCAGCACGGCAGCCTTCTTCACGATCAGCTTGTTCAAGCGCGTCTCCTTTTGGTCTGTTATCGGGCTTCGTCAAAACTAAAACGAACGTTTGAATTATAGAGAAGGTGACCTCGTGGTCAACGGTTTTTTGCAGCGCGGTTCAAAAAAATCCCCGGGCTAGCCGGGGATCAAATTCACGCAAGGTTCTTCCGCAATCAGAACGAATAGTTCAGCTGAAGCGACAGATAATCGACCGAGGTATCGAACTTGCCGCGGATGGTCTGGACAACCGCCGATTCACTGGCGTTGTTGTAAACATTGCGCGCAGTCCGGGCTTCCTTGACAAAAATATGGGCATACCCGACATCGAGCGAAGCCTTCGGGGTGATCTTCCATTTCGCACCGAGCGCGAGCCAGGTGCGATCCTGATCCGGCACGGTCATCGTGCGCGAGGCATCATCGGGTACCGCGCCCTTGTCAAAGGCAACCCCCAGACGCAGCATCCACTGCTCGTTGAGCTGATAGGTCGTCCCGAGACCAACGCGGTAAGTGTCCTTGAAGTTGTAGCGCAGCGGTGCTACGGCCCGCGCCCCGGAAGAAGTCAGCGGTTCGAGCTTCTGCAGTTTGCTCCAGCCCGTCCACGTGTAGTCGGCCAGAACCGCCCACTTCGGGTTCACCTGATGATGAAGGGCAAGCGAAGCGGTATCCGGTGTTGTCAGATCAGCCGTGATATTGCGGTCGATGACGGTGCCCAAACCCGGGATTTGAACATTCTGCGTCCCCTCGAGATCGAATTTGATCTTTGAACGATAACTCAAACCCAGACGCGTATCCTGGGTTGGCTGGAACATCGCGCCAAGGTTATAGCCCCAGCCCGTGGCATCTCCTTTCAGAACCCCCATGCCATCCGGGTTAGCCGGGCCGCCCGGATGAGGAACGGCCTGGTTGAATTCGACATTGGCCTTGGCGTAATTGATCCCGACAGCCAGCGACCAGGCATCATTCACCTTGTAAGCGACAGACGGATTGACATTGATGATGCGAATCTTGGTTTTCAGACCGGAGTAGCGGCCGACAAAATTCTTGTCATACTCGGTTTCGTCGGCGAAGGTCGGATTGATTGCCAAGCCCAGACGCCACGCCGAATTCAGGGAGTAGGCGTAGTACAGGGCTGGCACGACGTGCGTCCCACCGCCATTCCCCCCGTCATCACCGAGCGGGTAGACACCCCCCAGCCGACTGGAGCCCTCGTTGGTAAACCGCGTCGACCGATCCAGTACCGTTGCGGCAAAGCTGATGTTGTGCCCCTCGGACAAATAGGTCATCCCGGCCGGGTTGTAATACAGGGTGCTGGTGTCCTCCGCTGCGGCCGCAGCACCGGCGTTGGCGATGCCGACGCCCGAGGCGCTTTGCCCGGTCAACTGGAATGCCGCAGCAAAAGCGCCGCCGGAAAAGGTAACGGCCAGCAAGGCCGGAATCAGGCGCAGGGTGATTGTTTGGTGCATCGATATGTCTCCTTTATGCATTGTTATGGGAAATTTCCCGGGTACTACGGGTGCTTCGATTAAATCTCAAACACGCGTTTGAAATTTTGTTTCAATTGCTGTTGCGTTGAAATATGTTGCATAAATGCAACATTATTAAACTGATTTACGATAATTCAACGGCCCGCCAGTAAATGGCGCAAAACCCGTGCCGAAAATCACGCCGGCGTCGGCCAGTTCGGCATCGGCGATGATGCCCTCGGCAACCAGACACTCCGCGCGGTCGATCAGGGGCGTGACCAGACGTTCGGCCAAGCCGGCCGGCACGCTGCCGGCGCTACCTTTTTGCGGCTTGCCGTCGGACCAGGCGTAGAAGCCTTGACCGCTCTTCTTGCCGAGCTGGTTTTTCTCCAAGCGCTGCAGCAGGCATTTCGGTGCATCGGCTCCACCGGCCAGTTGTTTCCCGGCGGCCATGGCAATGTCGAGGCCTACCGTGTCGATCAGTTCGATCGGCCCCATCGGCATACCAAAAGCGAGCATGGCTTCGTCAACCGTTTCCGGTGAGATACCCTCGTCCACCGCCCGCATGGCGGCCAGCATGTAAGGGGCCAGGACGGCGTTGACCAGGAAGCCCGGCGCACTCCTGACCGGCAGCGGCAGCTTGTCGATCTGCCGGACGAAGGCGCAAGCAGCGCGCACGACGGCCGGATCGGCGCCTTCGGCCTCGACCACTTCGACCAGCGGCATCATCGACACCGGGTTGAAGAAGTGGATGCCGACCAGGCGCTCCGGTCGTTGCAGTACGGTACGCAGATCTTCGAGCCTGAGACTGGACGTGTTGGTGGCGAGCAGCGCCCCGGGCTTCATGCGCGGTTCCACGGCACGGAACAGGGCATGCTTGGCCTCGACATGCTCGAAGATGGCTTCGATGATCACGTCGGCATGCGGTACACCGTCACCTTGCGGATCGGGGATCAGGCGATCCAAGGCGGCACGGGCCAGGAGCGGGTCGCGCAGCTTCTTGCTGAACAACGTGTTCGCCCGCTGGATGGCCGGCGCTATCCTTTCCAGCGTTTGATCCTGCAAGGTCACGGTCATGCCGCGCAGCGCGCACCAGGCCGCGATGTCGCCGCCCATCACGCCGGCACCGATGACATGCACGCGCCGGGCCTTGAATTCCGAGTCCTTGCCGAAAGCCTTGAGGCGTTCTTGCAGATGGAAGACGCGCAGCAGGTTGCGGGCGGTCGGCGAGGCAATGATGCGGTCCACGACCTCGGGCGCGGCCAGCGCGTTGCCGTCGTGCTTTTGCCACAGGTCGATGATGGCGTACGGGGCCGGATAGTGCTGCGGCCGTGCCTTCTTCACCACCTGCTTGCGGGCGCCGTTGGCAACGACGCGCTTCAGCGGACCGTTCATCAGCTTCTGCATGAAGGGCAGCGGGCGGCGCGGCTGGCCGGAAAGAACGAGCTGGCGAGCGGCCATTTCCATGACGCGAGGCGGCACGCAATCGTCGGCCAGGCCCATTTTCTTTGCCCGTCTGGCATCGATCGTCTTGCCGGTCAGCATCATGTCCAGCGCGGCGGCCGGGCCGACCCGTTGCGGCAGGCGAAGCATGCCGCCCCAGCCAGGGAAGATGCCGAGCATGACTTCCGGCAGGCCCAGCTTGGTAGCCGGCTCATCGACCGTGAGCAGGTAGCGGCAAGCCAGCGCCAGTTCGAGCCCCCCGCCCAGGCAGTGGCCACGGACCAGCGCCAGGGTCGGGTACTTGACGGCCGCCAGGCGATTGAACAGCGTCCAGCCACGCTCGACGAGCGCCCGGCCCTGCTCGGCGGTATCGAGCCGGGCAAATTCCGAGATGTCAGCCCCGGCGATGAAGCCGGCTGTCTTGCCGGAGCGGATGATCAGGCCCTTGGAGGGATAGACATCCAATTGGTCGAGCAGCGAAGAAAACTCGCGCAGCACTTCGGCCGACAGGGAATTGGCGGACTCTCCCGCCTTGTCCAGGGTGGCGGTGGCGATGCCTTGCGCATCGACCTCCAGCCGCCAGTGTTGCAGATTCACATTCATTGCATTGTCCTCAGTGAGCCGGGTGGCCGCGTGCGGCAAATGCCAGCGACAGGGCGCCCGGCCCGACATTGACGGCCGCCGTCTTGCTCATCGGCGACACGTGGATTTCGACCCCGTTGTCCTCGGCGGTCTTGATCAGGCGCTGATAGCCCGGCATGCGGCTGACCAGGGCGGGCTCGCCGCCATAACTGATGCAGACGCTTGGCGCCGCCAGCCCGTTGCCGATGCGCTTGACCGCCATGTCGAACAGTTGCTCGACACCGGCTGCGAAACCACGCACTTTGCCGACCGTCGTCGTCACATCGCGGTGGCAATGCAGGATGGGCTTGACATCCAGCCAGGTCCCCAGCGTATAGGAGCTCCAGCCCAGACTGGTATCGCCCTTCTTCGATGCCCGCTTGTAGATGTGGAAGAGGTCGGCCGGTACCAGATAGGTGTGGGTCTCGTCGATCAACTGCTTCAGGCGGGCCCCGATTTCGCTCGGCAAACCGCCCAGGCGGATCAGGCGAACCGCCTCGGCAACCGGCACGGCCTGGCCGGTGAACAGGTTGCGCGTGGAAAACACGGCCAGCCCGAAACGCTCCTCCATGCCAGCCTCGCGGCGGATGGCCTTGTATTTGTTGAGGATCGTCCGCGAGGCCTGCATGGCATGCTCGTAGATCGGGCTACGCGTGCTGGTGATGGTCAGGCAGAACACATAGTCGTAATCGAGCACCAGACGCTCCAGAAACAGGCGCTCGATCTGGGAGACTGAATAGGGAATCGATTCGGCAAAATCTTCGCTCTTGCGGTCGAGATGGCGGGCGTAGAAAGCCTGGGTTTCGTCCGGCTGCCGGCGGTCCTCGATCAGCGTGTCGCCGATGCGCAGGGTGATCGGCATGATCAGCACGCCGTGCCGGTCGAGAAAATCACGCGGCAGATCGCAGGCGGAATCGACAACGATACCGATCCGCATGTCAGTTCACCGTCTCCAGCAACATCGCGCCGCCCAGACCGCCGCCGATGCAGATGGTCGCAATGCCGCGGCGGGCCCGGTTACGGCGCAGCACATGCAGCAGATGCAGCACGATGCGCGCCCCCGACGCACCGACCGGGTGGCCGATGGAAACTGCGCCGCCATCGACATTCAGGCGATCTTCCGGAATTTCGCCCAGCGCCCCCGGCAAGCCAAGCTGTTCGCGGCAGTAGGCATCATCCTTCCAGGCCGCCTGGCAGGCCAGAACCTGTGCCGCGAAGGCCTCGTTGAGTTCCCAGTAATCGATGTCGGAAAGCTGAAGGCCATGGCGCTGCAGGATCGGGGTCGAGGCATGGACCGGACCCAGCCCCATTTGATCCGGCTCCAGGCCGGCCCATTCGCTGTCGACGATCTTGCCGATCGGCTTGAGACCCCATTTCTGCACGGCCGCCTCCGAAGCAAGCAGCACCCAGGCGGCGCCGTCGGTAATCTGCGAGCTGTTGGCGGCGGTGATGTTGCCGTACTTCTTGTCGAAAAAGGGCTTCGGCCTGGCCATACCGGCCAGCGTCGCATCGGCCCGCACACCATCGTCTTCGGTGTAAACCCTGCCCTGCCCATCCACGACCGGCACGATCTCGGCCAGATGCCCGGCCTGCCGGCCGGCGATGCTGCGCTGGTGGCTGCGCACGGCAAATTCGTCCATCTGCTGCCGGCTGATGCCGAACTTCCACGCCAGGTTCTCGGCCGTCTGCCCCATCAGCAACCCGACCACCGGATCGGTCAGGCCCTTCATCAGGCCAACCACCGGCGTCAACAGCATGGCCGGGCGCAGCTTGAGGAAATGCCGCAGCTTCTGGCCCGGCGAACGCAAGGCCATCATGCCGGCGAACCAGCGCACCATCGCATCCGAATACAGCAACGGTGCCCGCGACAGGGCATCGACACCACCGGCCAGCACCAGTTCGGAACGCCCGCACTGGATGTTGGCGATGGCCGAGTCGATGGCCTGCATGCCGGAGGCGCAATTGCGCATCACCGTCCAGCCCGGCACCTTCTTGCCGCAACCGAGACGCAGCGCGACCATGCGGCCGATGTTGGTTTCATCCGGCGACGGCGCAGCGCAACCGAGGATCACTTCGTCCAGATCGGACGGCTCGAATGGCTGGCGCAACAGCAGCGCGCGGCCGGCCTGGGTGGCAAGGTCGGAGGCTGCGAACGGCCCCGGCCCTTTCTGGGCTTTCAGAAACGGGGTCCGGGCACCGTCGACCACGTAAATCGTCTGCTTCATGTCAGGCCGCCATCCGGTTGTCGGCCGGCTTGTTGGCGGTCGCCACGCCATAGTCGAAGGGGAAGTCGTCAACGCGGACGACGATGTCGCGCAGGTGATTGCGCCGTTTCATCACGTCGTATTCGGCAGCGCTGATGACGCCGGTCTCGAAGGCGACCACGGCAATGTCGCGCACATTGGCCCGCGGATTGCCCTCGAAACGCCCCTCCTTCTCGGCAGCGCGGATCTTGGCCTCGATCGGCTCGGCCTCCAGCGTTGCCTTGAGCGCCAGTTCGATGGCGCCGACCGGTTCGTTCTCGACCAACGGCAGGAAGCACTCGGCGGTCAGGCGGTCGCGGGTGGCAGACGGCACGATCAGCGCCTTGGCAACCTGGTGGCCCACTTCGTCGGACGGCACGACATACGGGTGCCCCCACGGGAAAATGATGCGATTGACCACACCGGCGATGAAACGCACCGGGAAATTGGCGATCACGCCGTCGAAGGCCTGTTGTGCCTTGTACATCGCATCCCAGATCGCCCAGTGAGCGAGCGCAGCATCCTCCTTCTTGCGCCCTTCGGCTTCATAGCGCTTCAGCGTGCAGGAGATCAGGTACATCTGCGCCAGGATGTCGCCCAGGCGAGCCGACAGCTTTTCGCGGCGCTTGACGCTACCGCCCAGCACCAGCAAAGACACGTCGGACAGGAAGGCGAAAGCGGCTGAGAAACGGGTCAGCTGCTGGTAATAGCGCTTCATTTCCGGTGCCACATCGGCATTGACCCGGACGAAATGCGAGCCGGTCATGCCCAGCCACAGGGCGCGCAGGCAGTTCCTGACCGTGAAACCAATGTGGCCGAACAGCGCCTTGTCGAAATCGACCAGGCCTTGCTTGGTGTTGGGGTTCTGCGCCGCCTGCATTTCCGGCAACAGGTAGGGATGGCAGCGGATGGCGCCCTGGCCGAAGATGATCAGCGAACGGGTCAGGATGTTGGCGCCTTCGACGGTGATCGCCACCGGCACCTGCTGGTAAGCGCGGCCGAGAAAGTTGCTGGGTCCGAGGCAGATGCCCTTGCCGCCGATGACGTCCATGCCGTCATTGACCACCTGACGGGCACGCTCCGTAACGTGATACTTGGCGATGGCCGAGACCACGGACGGCTTTTCGCCAAGATCAACCGCGCCGGCCGTCATCTTGCGCACGGCGTCCATCATGTAGGTGTAGGCGCCGATGCGGGTCAGCGCTTCCTCGACGCCCTCGAACTTGCCGACGGCCATCTTGAATTGCGAACGGACGCGGGCGTAACCGCCAACGGCGCGCGCCGTCATCTGCGCCATGCCGGTGTTCGAGGACGGCAGCGAAATGGAACGACCGGCGGCCAGACACTCCATCAGCATGCGCCAGCCCTGGCCAGCCATCTTCGGGCCGCCAATGATGAAATCCAGCGGCATGAAGACATCCTTGCCGCGCACCGGACCATTCATGAACATGGCATTGAGCGGAAAATGACGGCGGCCGGTGTCGACACCCGGATGGTCGTACGGCACCAGCGCACAGGTGATACCGATGTGCTTCTTGTCGCCCAGCAAACCGTCCGGATCATAGAGGTGGAAAGCCAGGCCAAACACCGTGCACACCGGCGCCAGCGTGATGTAGCGCTTGTCCCAGGAGACACGCATGCCGAGCACTTCCTTACCCTGGTACATGCCCTTGCAGACGACGCCGCTATCGGGAATCGACGCCGCATCCGACCCTGCCCACGGACTGGTCAGCGCGAAGGCCGGCACTTCGATGCCCTTGGCCAGGCGCGGCAGGTAGTGGTTCTTCTGTTCCTCGGTGCCGTAGTGCAGCAGCAGCTCGGCCGGGCCGAGCGAGTTCGGCACCATCACCGACACCGACAGCGCGGAGGAGCGGGTCGACAGCTTGGTCACCACCTGCGAGTGGGCGTAGGCGGAAAACTCCAGCCCGCCGTATTTTTTCGGGATGATCATGCCGAGGAAGCCTTTATCCTTGATGTAACGCCAGGCCTCGTGCGGCAGGTCGTACAGTTCGTGCGTCACCTTCCAGTCATCGACCAGGCGACAGGCTTCCTCACACTCGTTGTCGAGGAAGGATTGCTCCTCGGCCGTCAGCCTGGGCACCGGATAGGCCTGCAGCTTTTGCCAGTCGGGCTTGCCGCGGAAGAGCTCGCCCTCCCACCAGACGGTTCCGGCTTCGAGCGCGTCGCGCTCGGTATCCGACATCTGCGGCAACACCTGGCGGTAGGCAGAAAAAATGGGCCGGGTGATCAGCGCCCGGCGCACAGGCCGAACGAAGAACAACCCGGCCAAAACCACCAGGATGGTGATGCCCAGCAGAGGGATGGTGCTGTTGAACATGCTGTCTACTCCTTTTATGTCTTTTGTTTTGTCGATTACAAACCGTCGACGGCGGTGTCTTGAAACTGGGGCAAGGGCGCCCGCAGGCCGCCCAGCAGGAAGGACATCAGGCGGGGCACCAGACGATCGAGACGATCGGTGGCGTCGTCGGCCTCGATCTGCCAGTCGGTGACCAGGCGCAGTGCATCCGTACCGGCGATGGCGTAAGACGTCGCGCCGAGCATGAAGTGGAAGCGCCAGACGATCTCGGCCTTGGGGACGTCGGGCAGGGCGCGGAACAGCTCCTCCTTGTAGCAATCCATGACTTCCTTGTATTCATGGGCCAGAAAGGCGCGAATGAACTCGGAGGGATCGGTCAGCGTGCGGCCGAGCAGGCGCAGGAAGGTCACCCCGCCGCGCCTTTCGTCACCGCCCATGCGCAGCAAGGTGCCGAAAAAGCCATCGACGATCTGCGACGGCTTGAGCGGCTTGCCTTCGGCCTGCGCCTGCATCGCATGGAGCACCCGCATGCGTTCCTCGTTCAGCCAGTCGAGCCGACGCCGGAAAACCTCCTGCATCAAGGACTCCTTGGAGCCGAAATGGTAGTTGACCGCCGCCAGGTTGACCTGGGCTTCGCTGGTGATCTGGCGCATCGAGGTGCCCTCATAGCCGTGCGCCATGAACAGGCGCTCCGCCGCATCCAGAATGCGTTCGCGGGTATCTCCCGAGCGGGCTTCAGCCATCATCCTCTCCTATGATTCATACGTTCGTTTGAATCATAGGGAAAACAAAAACGCATTGCAAGCGTTTTCAAGCGGGCGTCGGCAGCGGGTTCTAGGCGGCTTGCCGGCGAACGAAATCAATGACCTGTTCGGCCGGAATCGGACGGCTGAACAGGTAGCCCTGCCCCATCTCGCAACCGATCCCTTTCAGGTACGCCAACTGTTCCTCGGTCTCGATCCCCTCCGCCACCACCTTGAGGCCAAGGCTGTGCGCCAGGCCGATGGTTGCATCGCAGATGACCGAGCCATCGGTACCCTGACCGATCTCCTGAACAAAGGAACGATCGAGCTTGAGATGGTCGAGCGGGAACATGTGCAGATAACTCAGCGACGAATAGCCGGTTCCGAAATCGTCGATCGCGAGGCTCACCCCCATGTCGTGCAGCAGATCGAGGACGCGCACCGTTTCGTTCGGCTGCTCCATGGCCACCGACTCGGTAATCTCGAACATCACCCGATCGGCCGGCAGGTCATAGGCTTCGAGGATGCCCCGCACCAGCAGCGGCAGGTTGCCATTGCGCATCTGGATCGCGGAGATGTTGATCGCCATACGCAAATCGGTCAGGCCGACGGCACGGAATTCCGCCAACTGCCGGCAGGCCGCCCATAGCACCCACTCGCCCAGCGGCTGGATGAGGCCGGTTTCCTCGGCCACGCCGATGAAGCGGGCCGGGGACAGCAGGCCACGCTCCGGATGCTGCCAGCGGACCAGCGCCTCGACACCGCGCACCCGGCCGCCAGGCAGTTCGACGACCGGCTGGTAATGCAGGCAGAACTCTTCATTGGCCAGCGCCAGGCGCAGGCTGTGTTCAATCTTCAGGCGGTCGACCGCCGCATCGTTCATCTTCTGGTCGAAGAACTGGAAGTTGTTCCGCCCCGCCATCTTGGCGTGATACATCGCCGCATCGGCGTTCTTCATCAGCGTCTCACCATCCTGGCCATCGGTCGGATAGATCGCAATGCCGATGCTGGGCGAGGTATAGAGATCGAAGCCTCCGATCTGGTAGGAGCGGCCGATATTGAAGACCACCTTCTCGGCCACCACGGCCGCCGCGGCGCTATGTTCGAGGCCGGTCAGCATGATGACGAATTCGTCGCCACCCAGCCGGGCGACCACGTCGCTGTCGCGTACCGTTTCCTCCAGTCGACGGGCCACCTCGATCAGCAACTCGTCACCGACGTGATGGCCGAGCGTGTCGTTGATGACCTTGAAACGGTCAAGATCGATGAACAGCAGCGCTACCCGCGAGCCATCCCGGCGCGCTGCGGCGAGGGCCTGATCGAGATGCCCTTTCAGGCTGAAGCGGTTGAACAGGCCGGTCAGCACATCGTGATGCGCAATGTGGTGCAGGCGCTCCTCGGCCGCCCGTTCGGAGGAGACATCGGTAAAGTGCGCGACGTAGTAGCGGACGCTGCCTTCCTCGTTCCGGATCACCGAGATCGACATCCACTTCGGATACACGCCGCCATCCTTGCGCCGATCCCAGATCTCCCCCTGCCAGAAGCCCCGCTCGTTGAGACTGCTCCACAACTGGGCATACTCGTCCGGCGTCGTCCGGCCGGCCGACAGGAAGCTCGGATTGCGACCGATCACTTCGGCCGCCTCGTAGCCGGTCAGTTCGGTAAAGGCCGGATTGACGGTGACGATCCGGTTATCGGCATCGGTAATCAGGATCGCCTCGCCGCTGAACTGCACGGCGCTGGCCAGCAACTGCATCTGCGCGCTCATTTCCTGCTCGGCCGTGACGTCCTGCGAAGTGCCGATCACTTTGAGCGGCACGCCACCAGGACCCACCTCGAGCTCGCCGCGCTCAAGCACGTGCTTGATCCGCCCGTCCGGCAACAGCAACCGATGTTTCAGCGCGACCGGCTGACGATTGGCGATCAGATCTTCGAGAGACTTGTCCACCCGTTCCCGGTCATCCGGGTGCACATGCGCCAGAAAATCGGCGTAATGGGCAAGTGGCTGAACGGCCTCGGGAATTTCGAAGATGCGGAACAATTCGGCCGAACAGCGCACCCGCCGCCCGGGCAATTCGATTTCCCAACTCCCGATACGGGCAATACGCTGCGCCGCGTTCAGACGCTCTTCGTTGCGGCGCAGTTCTTGCGTCACCGCCTGTTCGCGCCGCTGCGAGCGATACAAGCCGATGACCACCAGGATCAGGCCGACGACCAGTACGCCGCCGAGCAGCACCACCAGCAGCACGCGCTGACGCCAGGCTGCCATGACATCTTCCTTGGCGAGTCCGGCCTGGACGAAGAAAGGGTAGCGTTCGAGCTGGCGAAAACCATATACCCGCCGCACGCCATCGACCTGTGCATTGAACTCGGCAACCCCCTGGCGCTCCCCCGCCTCCAGCCTGAGCAGGACGGGATGCTGCGGATCAAGCGGCCGGTTGAGTTCGCCGGAAACCGGCGGGGAATGCACGACCAGCGCCCGCAAATCGGTGCGCCAGATGGCCAGAGCGCCGGCCGCGCCGAGGCGGGCCGAGCGGAACAGCGCTTCGAAATGCGTCAGTTCGATGGCGGCACTGATCACCCCGACGAAATGCCCCTCACGGGTACGCACCGCCCGCGCTGCAACGAGCGCCGGCCGTCCGGTGATGCGGGAAACGAGCACTTCGGAAAAATACAGGCCCACTGCCGGATTTTCCTTCGGTATGCGGAAATACGAGCGATCGGCAATGTTGGTGTATTCACCGCCACCGGAACGATAGAGCAGATCGCCGCTTGCATTGATCACCCGGAAGCCGGCCACCTCGGGGAAGGCCTGGTGCATGCGCTCCAGCTCGCCCTCGATGGAGGCCCGGAAATGCCCCACTGCCGACGCCTCGTAGGCCGCGACGGGAACCCTGACCGCCAGATCCTCCAGCGTGGCATCGACCCGGCGCAGCGTCGCATCGAGGCGGGCTTCGAGCATTTCCGCCTGGCTGCTGGCCACCTGTTGCGCATCGGCCCAGACGTCCCGATACGCCGACCACAGCACATAGGCCAGCAGGAAGAAACCACCGACCACCAGGGCAATCAGCGCGACCCACAGACGGTACCCGTAGCGGGCATTTTGCTCCGACATGGCCTCCTCTCGCCGTTTGTTATTGGACTTTCAGGACATTCTGCTCAGCCGGCGGCCAAATTGCAATCGGCGGCAGCCAGGGGCAAGGGAGCGTGCTGACGGTACACCTGGAAACGACAACGGACATCACGGGCGGTCTTGCGCTCGCGCAGGACCCGGACAGCCTCGCTTTCCAGCGACCAGACCCGCCAGTCCACCGTCTCGGGAAAACGCGAATCACCGCGGTAGGATGCCTCGATCCGCGTCAGGTAGAAGCGATGGCAATAGCGCCAGGCGGCGGCGTACAACGAAGCGCCGCCAATCACGAAAACCGGTTTGCCGGTGGCCAGCGCCGCCTGCAGCCCGGCCTCGACCGAATCGACACGCCGGCAACCGGGGCGCACATCGAGGTCGTCGCGCCGCGAAACAATGAAGGAATCCTCCGGTACGACATCCATCGATTCGTAGGTCAGGCGGCCGATGACCAGCGCCGCACCGGCCACCGTGCGTTCGAAATAAGCCAGCTCCTCGGGAATATCCCAGGGCAGCCAGCCCTCCAGACCGATCATGCCGTTGGCCGAGACGGCGCCGATGGCCGAAATCACGCCCGCATCCGTTGCCATTGCTCACGCGTCATCGACAGGGAAATGGCCGGCGTGCCCAGGCCGTTGTAGACATGCGGCTTGTGCATGGAAATGAAAGCCGAGGTCACGATGGGCATCCCGAAAATGGCATCCATCACTTCCAGGATGCTCGATTCGAGGCATTCGCAATGCGCGTTCTGTTCGAGCTTGCGGATGGCCAGGAAAATCACCTCATAGTCGACCACCTGGCGGATGTCGTGCGGATTGGCGACAGCATCCATGGGCGCCCAGGCATCGGCATGCACCTGCACGGCCTGCGGCCCATGTTTCTCAAGCGGATTGCACCCGGTCCGCAACTGGATGGTGGCATCGACCGAAGCACACCAGTGATTGGCTAGCACGACTCAACTCCTTCACACGATTTCAACAGGTTCGAGACAATATCAAAGGCCACGAAAAAGGGCGCCCGAAGCGCCCTTTCGCGGCCGTTATTTCAGACCATCAGGCCGTCACGTTGACCAGGGTTCCCGTTTCCTGCCCCAGGGCGTTGGTTACCGGTGCCAGGGTGGGGCTGGCCGGCTGCAGTACCTGGCTAATCTGCCGACGCATGTCGTCGAACTGCGCCTGCAAGCCCTGCAGGGAATCGAGCGAGGCCAGATTGCGCTTCGCCTCCCCTGCCTTGCTGCGGGCCGAATTGGATTCAACCTGCAAGCTGCGCGCCCTTTCCTGAGCGCGATCGGCATCGCTTTGCGCCGAGCGGGCCTGTTGCTGCAGGGAGCGCGCCCGCTGCTCGGCCTGCTCGGCCGTGCGCTGGGCCTGTTGCTGTTGAATCTGGGCCCACAGCACACCGCTGACGCTCGGCAAACCAGAAACGGAAGCGGCCGGCATTTCGCGTACCTGTCGGCTTGCGTCGTCACCTTCAGGCGACGACGTTGATCAGCGTGCCGGTTTGCTGCCCTTGGGCATTGACCACCGGGCGCGGCATTTCTTCCTTGCGCTCGACGCGCTCGCCAGCCTTCGATTGCTGTTCGGCCTGGCGAGTCTGCTGGGCCTGTTCGGCCTGCCGGGTCTGCTGCGCCTGCTGCGACTGCACGCCGCCGCCAGCATAGGCATTGAGACTGGAAGTCACTGATTGAATGGCCATAATTCACCTCGCTTGAAACCGCCTGAACAATTCGAACTTTATACCATTTCGGCAAAAACGCCAGAAACTCGCAACAGTACCGCGGTGTTTTCAGGCACACGCAGCGCGCACGATCCGCTCCGTTTTGACGGCATCCACCTCGGCATGGGTGCCCAGCGCGGCATTGCCATGCGCCTGGACAGCCTGCCAGACACGATCGGCGGCATCGGGTTCGGTGATGCCGGCATCGCGCAGGTGCAGCGGCATGCGCAGGCTACGGTAGAAAGCCTCGAGGGCGGCGATGGTGTCCTCGGCGCTCGGTGCAGCCAGACCGAAAACCTGGCGCCCCAATTGCTCCAGCTTGGCGCGCTTGGGCTCGATCAATTCGCGCAGCAACCAGGGCTGGACGATGCTCAGGGTACGGCCGTGGTCGATGCCCCACAGCGCAGTCAGTTCGACCGCAATGCGATGGGTGATCCAGTCCTGTGGCACGCCGACACCGATCACGCCGCACAGCGCCTGGTTGGCGGCCCACATCAGGTTCTGCCGCCAGGCGTCGTCATGCCGCCGGTCGAAGGTGTCGGCCAGGGTCTTGAGCGCCTTCATGACCGCCTCGGCGTAACCGTCCTGCACCAGCGCACCGACCGGGCAGGTCAGGTATTGCTCACAGACATGAACGAAGGCATCGACGATGCCGTTTTCCAGCTGACGATCGGGGAGGCTGGCCATCACCGACGGGTTGAGGATGGCAAAACGTGGCCGGGCTGGAGGCACGTAAAAGACCTTTTTCTGCTGCGTGGCCCTTCGGGTCACGACCGCTCCGACATTCGATTCGGATCCCGTTGCCGGCAAGGTCAGGACGATCCCGACCGGCAGCGCCCGCTCGGGCACATGCCGGCCACTGACGATATCCCAGCCCTCGCCGTCGTACAACGCGGCACAGGCAATGTACTTGGCACCATCCGACACCGAGCCGCCCCCGACACCAAGAATGAAATCGATTCCCTGCTCACGAACCAGCGCCACGGCCCGGTCCAGGGTTTCCACGGTCGGGTTCGGCTCGACGCCGGCAAATTCGAGCACCTGCCGCCCCGCCAGGGCCTGCATCACCTGGTCATAGACACCATTGCGCTTGATCGAACCGCCGCCGTAGAGCAGCAGGATCCTGGCCTCGGGCGGGATCAAGGCGCCCAGCCGGGCGAAGCTCCGGGTGCCGAAAACGATCTGCGTCGGGTTGCTGTAGGTGAATTCGAACAGATGGGACATGAGGATTTCCTTGCAAATGACAGGGCTGCCGGGCCGGGAGCAGTGGCAGAAAAGGGGCGAGACTGCGCTCAGGCAGCCAGGGTCGGATAGTCGGTATACCCTTCCGCGCCGCCCCCATACAATTTGTCGGTACGCAGGGGGTTCAGGGGCGCCCCTTCCCGCAAACGGCGCACCAGATCGGGGTTGCTGATGAACAGCCGGCCGAAGGCAACCAGGTCAGCCTGGCCATCGGTCACGACCTGCAGCGCCAGATCGCGGGTGTAGCCGTTATTGACCATCCACGGCCCCTTGAAGGTGCGCCGCAGGGCGGCGTAGTCGAAGGGCTTGCCATCCGGCGTACGCGTGCCGCCGGTCTCGCCCTCGATGATGTGCAGATAGGCCAGACCAACGGGGGCCAGTTGTTCGACGACATAGCCATAAAGCGCCTGCGGATTGCTGTCGAGCGGCGCCGTGAAGGTGGTCATCGGACTGAGGCGGATGCCGGTGCGACCGGCGCCGATCTCTTTGGTCACGGCCTGCACGACCTCAAGCAACAGGCGGGCGCGATTCTCGATGCTGCCACCGTAGGGACCGCCGCGATCATTGACACTGTCGCGCAGGAACTGCTCGATAAGGTAGGTATTGGCGGCATGAATTTCCACACCATCGAAGCCGGCCGCGATGGCATTGCGGGCCGCGCGGCGGTAATCCTCGATCAGGCCGGGAATTTCATCATCGCGCAGGGCACGCGGCTGCGATACCGGCACGAAGCCGTCTCGCGTGAAGGTCGAAGCCTTGGCTACCCGGTCGGTCGACGACACCGGCACTTCGCCCTCCGGCAGCAAGGAGGTGTGCGAGATGCGCCCGACGTGCCACAGTTGCAGCACGATTTTGCCCCCCTCGGCGTGCACGGCCTGGGTCACGGGCCGCCAGGCGGCAACCTGGTCGTCGTTCCAGATCCCCGGGGTGTCGAGATAGCCCTGCGCCGTCGGGCTGATCGGGCTGGCCTCGGCAATGATCAGGCCGGCCGTCGCCCGCTGGCGGTAATACTCGACGGTCAGCGGTCCCGGCTTGTTGCCTTCCATGGCGCGGTTGCGCGTCAGCGGCGCCATCACGATGCGGTTGGCCAGGGCGATATCGCCTACTTCAATCGGATCGAACAAGGTGGTCATGCAAAGCTCCTGTCGGAAAAGCGTTTCAAACAATCAGGGCGACAGCATCGCCCGCGTGAAGGCCAGTGCGTTGTCGAGCGCGGCGCCGTCGCGGTGCAGCTTGCCGAGCAGGCTGGCACCCAGCCACAACTGGTAAAGCACTTGCGCGCTGGCCTGCGGCTCCAGCGGCGGAATCGAACCATCGGCCATCCCCTCGCCGATCACCCGGGCGATGCGCTGCACGACCTGATCGGTGCCATCGCGCAAAGTGATGCGCATGGCGTCCGACAAATCGGCCACCTCCCCCGCCAGCTTGACGACCAAGCATTGCTGCTCGGCGCAGGTGTCTACTTGCTTGTCGCGCCAGCGCTGCCAGTAGCGCATCAAACGCGTGTGCCCGCAACCGGCGTCGCCCGCAAACAGGTGATCGAGATCGGCCAGATAACGGTCGAAATAATCCTGCAGCAGGGCCTGCCCGTACTGCTCCTTGGAGGCGAAATAGTGATAGAACGAGCCTTTGGGCACACCGGCAGCGGTCAGGATTTCGTTCAGGCCGACACTGGCGAAGCCTTTGCCGACGATGATGCGTTGGCCGGTTTCGAGAATGTGCTGGCGGGTATAGTCGTGGCGGGTCGTCATGGCGGGATGCTTTCAAGGCAGATTAGACCGGTCGTCTAGAAAAAGTTCCCGCCCCCCGAACGCTTGGCCGATTGCCCAGAAACGCCCTACCATGGAACATTTTCAGCCGCTGCAATCGATCATGCCTGCTTTCCCTTCACCGCTCTCCGGCGCACGACAACTGGTTCGTGTTCTGGCGGCGGACTGGCACAGCACGCAAGGCAGCTTGCAGCGCTTCGTGAAGACTTCCGCCACGGCCAACTGGCAGGTCGTCGGCGATGCCATCCCCGTCACTCTTGGCCGCGGCGGACTGGCCTGGGGCCTCGGGCTGCATCCCGCCCCGGTCCATGACGGCGCAACCAAGCGCGAAGGCGACGGCTGCGCCCCGGCTGGCGTCTTCGCCCTCACCGCCCTGTTCGGCACGGCCGGTCCGCAAAGCCAACTCGCGCAATCGGCCGGCTTGCCCTACCGCTGCGCGACGGGCGAGCTCAAGTGCGTCGACGACCCGGGCTCCAGGCACTACAACCGGATCGTCGATCAATCCGAGGTCGCCGACCTCGACTGGACATCGTGCGAGGACATGCTTCGCCCCGATACGCGCTACGCCATCGGGGCCGTTGTCGGACATAACCCCGACCACCGCCCGGGCGCCGGCTCCTGCATCTTCCTGCATGTCTGGCAGGATGCCACCACGCCAACCGCCGGCTGCACTGCGGCGGCACTAGCCGACATGACCGCCGTCTGCGCCTGGCTTGACGCCGCTGCCCGGCCGCTGCTGGTCCAGTTGCCACAAGCCGAATACGCCCGCTTCCGGAAGGCCTGGGGACTGCCGTGACAGCCCGGCCGGCGCCGATTAGACTGACGCCCTTTCCTCCCGCCAGAACCCGTTTCCCGTGCTCAACATCATCTGGGTCGCCTTCATCCTCCTCGGCTTCGTCGCGGCCCTGGTGCAGACCCTGCAGGGCGACCTGGACATCTTTTCTCGGGTACTGACCGGCCTGTTCGACACCGCGAAGACCGGCTTCGACATTTCGCTCGGCCTGGTCGGCGTCATGAGCCTGTGGCTGGGCATCATGAAGATTGGCGAGCGCGGCGGCCTGATCCAGCTCTTCGGGCGGCTGGTTGCCCCCTTCTTCCGCCGCGTCTTTCCCGACATCCCGCCCGGCCACCCGGCCAGCGGCAGCATCGTGATGAACTTCAGCGCCAACCTGCTCGGCCTGGACAACGCCGCCACTCCGCTCGGCCTCAAGGCAATGCGCGAACTGCAGGAAATCAACCCCAGGCCCGACACGGCGAGCAACCCGATGATCATGTTCCTGGTGCTCAACACGGCCGGCATCACGCTGATCCCGACCTCGGTCATCGCCATCCGCCAGGCCATTGCGCTCAAGCAGGGGCTGGTTGGCTTCAACGCAGCCGACATCTTCCTGCCCACCCTGCTCGGCACCTTCGTGTCCTTCAGCGCCGGGCTGGTTGCAGTCGCCGTCTGGCAGCGCATCAACCTGTTCAGCCGCCCGGTGCTCACCTTCTTCGCCGGTTGTGCCGCGCTGATGGGCGGCCTCTACGCCTGGCTCAGCGCCCTTCCGCCCGAACGCATGTCCCAGATGATCGGCCTGCTGGGCAGCGGCCTGATCGTCTCGCTGATCACCCTCTTCGTCGCCGTCGCGGCCTGGCGGCGCATCGATGTTTATGAAGCTTTCGTCGAAGGTGCCAAGGAAGGCTTCGGCGTCGCCGTGCAGATCATTCCCTACCTGATCGCCATGCTCGCCGCCATTTCCGTCTTCCGCACCACCGGTGGCATGGACTACCTGATCGGCGGCATCCGCAGGGGCGTGCTTGCCGTGGGCCTGAATGCCGATTTCGTGCCCGCCCTGCCGGTCGGCCTGATGAAAACGCTCTCCGGCAGCGGTGCGCGCGGCCTGATGGTGGATGTGATGACCCACTACGGAGTCGATTCCTTTCCGGGAAGGCTGGCCGCCATTATCCAGGGCTCCACTGAAACCACCTTCTACGTGCTGGCCGTCTATTTCGGCAGCGTGAATATCACCCGGATGCGCTACGCGCTGGCCTGCGGCCTGATCGCCGATGTGGTCGGGTTGGTCGGCGCCATCCTGATCGGCTACGCCTTCTACCACTAACGCCTCAGAAAGCCCTCCAGCAACTCGGCCACCCGCTCCGGCTGGTCGTGTTGCAGGTTGTGACCGGCCTTGGCCACTGTTTCGACCCGAACATCGGCAAAACACGCAATGCGCCGCCGATACTCCTCGGGTTCCTGGCCAAAACGCATATTCACGAACCCTTTTTCCGCAACCAGCATGAGCACGGGCGCCCGAATCCGGCGCCAGGCCGCCATCGCATCCTCGATCCGGTACACCGTCGGCGACGCCACCTTGTGCCAGGGGTCACAGGCCATTTGCACCTGGCCGTCCGGCAAGGTCCGGCTCACCGCCTGCGACAGGAACTCAGCCTGCACCGGGGTCAGCCGGGGATTGGCAAAGCGCAGGCGGCGGGCCAGCGCGGCATGGTCGGGATAGGCGCGCAGGCGTGGCACCTCGCCGATTTCGTCGAGCCATTTGCCCAGTTGGGTCGGCGCATCGATCGCCGGGTCCGGTTTGAGGCCGAGAAAGTCCAGCATGACCAGTCGCGCCACGCGCTGCGGCCGCAGGGCGGCATAGGTTGCCGCTATGTTGGCCCCCATGCTGTGGCCGACCAGTTGCGCCGGCCCATCCGGCGAATAATGCTGCAGCAGGGCGTCCAGATCGGCATAGTAATCGGGGAACCAGTACGGCCGCCCCAGCCATTCACTCGCGCCATAACCCCGCCAGTCAGGTGCAATCACATGCCATTCCTGGCGTAACGCGTCGACGACAAACTGGAAGGTGGCCGAAGCATCCATCCAGCCGTGCAGCAGGAAAACCGGCGGCGCACCGGCCGACCCCCAGTGGCGGATGTGGTAACGCAAACCCCGGATCTCGATATATTCGGTGGTGCTGGGTAACACGGCAAAACTCCCTGACAGCATCGCAAAGCGGCTAACCCGGAAATTTCACCAGCAGGCGCAGGCCGTCATTTCTGAGGGGGCGAGGGCTTGATTGTCGGCATTGGGAAGGGTGGCTGCCCAAATATTGAGCAGTATTGCGGATTGAAGGCGGACTTC
>JBKBHB010000003.1:0-143330 GCA_046297855.1 Azonexus sp. | reverse complement strand
AAGAAGACCAAGGCCCTGATCGACTGCCTGCAGCCGGATCGCCGCGTCGATATCGAAGTCATCGGCACCAAGTAATCCGCCGACGCCCAACCCGAAAAGCCCTGCCTCGGCAGGGCTTTTTTACGTACGAAGTCACGCCATGCCCCGCCTGTCCGCCGTTTGCCGCCTGCTCGGCATCACCTGGCTCGCATCGGCCGCCCTGGTCCAGGCGGCCGATGCCGGGCGGCCGCGCGTCGGCCTCGTCCTCGGCGGGGGCGGGGCGCGCGGCGCCGCGCACATCGGTGTGCTGGAGGTGCTCGAACGCAACCGCGTGCCGGTCGATTGCGTGGCCGGCACCAGCATGGGCGCGCTGGTCGCCGGGGCCTGGGCGGCCGGGCTGTCGCCGGCGGCGATGCGCGCCGCACTGGGCGCCGTCGACTGGAACGAGATGTTCGTCGACAACCCCGAATACGCCGAACTGAGCCCCCGCAACAAGCAGCTGGCGCGCCGCTTCCTGCCCGGTTCGGAAAGCGGCGTGATGAACGATGGCGTCAAATACCAGTCCGGCGTCGTCACCGGCCAGAAGATCAAGCTCTTCCTCAACCAGCTGGTGCGCGCCAACCAGGGCGAGCGGAATATCGAGGACTTGCCGCTGCCCTTGTCGATCATCGCCACCGACATTGGCAACGGCGAGCGGGTGGTCTTCCGCGACGGGCCGCTCAGTCAGGCCATGCGCGCCAGCATGTCGGTGCCCGGCCTGCTCGCCCCGGTCGATTACCAGGGGCGCAAGCTGGTCGACGGCGGTCTGGTCGACAACCTGCCGGTGGCCGAAGTCCGCGCCCGCTGTCAGGCCGATGTGGTCATCGCGGTCAATGTCGGCACGCCGCTGCTCAAGGCCGAGGAAGTCGGATCGCTGATCACCGTCTCGGCGCAGATGATCGCCATCCTGACCGAGCAGAACGTCCAGTTGTCGCGCGCCCAGTTGCGCGACGGCGACCTCTACCTGCAGCCAGATCTCGACGGCCTGAGTGCCGGCGATTTCTCGCGCCATGCGGAAGCGGCCGAACGCGGCCGGCAGGCAGCCGAAGCACTGGGCGGGCGCCTCGCCCGGCTGGCCGTGTCGCCCGAGGCCTACGCCGCGTGGTGGCAGGGTATTGAGGTCCGGCCGCGCCGTTCGCCGCCGATTGACGAAATCCAGATCGTCGGCCTGCAGAAGGTCAACCCGGCCGTGGTCGAGCGTCACTTGCACGTCGAACCGGGGCAGCCCATCCGGCCAACGGAAATCAACCGCGATTTGCTGCGTGTCTATGGCGATGGCTGGTACGAGAGCGTCGATTACAGCGTGCTGACCCAGCGCGACAAGACCCTGCTGCGCATCATGCCGCTTGAAAAGCGCTGGGGCCCGGACTACCTGCGCTTTGGCATCAGCCTGCAGGCCGACAACAGCCAGGGCACCGCCTTCGGCCTGCGCGCGGCGTACCATTCGACCTGGCTCAACCGCTTGGGCGGCGAACTGCTCGTCACCGGCGACGTCGGCTCGACCAACCGGCTCGGCGGCAATATCTACCAGCCGCTCGATGCGGCGCAGCGCTATTTTGTCGAAGCGACGGCCGGCATCGAGCAGACGCGCCAGAACATTTACCGGAACGACGCCCGCGTCGCCCAGTACAAAGTCACCGAAAGTGGTTACGGGCTCCATCTCGGGGCCAATGTCGGCCGGCTTGGCCCGCTGCGCGTGGGTTGGGTGCAGCGCCACCGGCATTACGATCTCGATATCGGCAGCCGGGCCTTGCCCGATGTCGATGCGGCCTTCGGGGGCTGGAAGGCCAGCCTCGACTTCGACCAGTTCGACCGCATGCATTTCCCGACCCGCGGCTGGGCGGCCCAGCTGGCTTACTTCGATTCTCCGGAAGCCGGTTACTCGCGGGCCGATGCCAACCTGCAGGGCGCCTTTTCGTTCGGCGGCACAGTCTTCAATGCCCGCTTGCGCTACACCGGCTCGCCGCGCGGCGTGCTGCCGCTCTACGATGCCGGCTATCTCGGCGGTTTCCTGAACATGACCGCCTATGCTCCGAATCAGGTGATCGGCGACGACATCCGCTATGTCGGCCTGCGCACCGAGCAGATCATCGGCCGCCTGCCGCTTGGCTTGCGCGGCGACCTACGCCTCGGGTTCGCGCTCGAGGCGGCCAAGGTCGGCACCCGCTATTCCGAAGCGAAGCGCGCCGGCCTGGCCGACTCCGCGGCGATTTACCTCGGCGGCCAGACGCCGCTCGGTCAGGCCTACGTCGGCTTCGGCTATTCGACGAGCCGCGTCTCCAATCTTTTCCTCTTCATCGGTACGCCCTGAGCCCTCCGGCGGTGGCATACTTCCGCCCTTGACGATCTCGCGGAGAGCCTGCATGCAAGCCCGTTTCCTGACTTTTGCCGCGGCCCCGGCGGCGCATTGAGCGATTGGACGGAGCAACGCGCGTGCACGGCAGCCTGACCCTCTGTGCCACGACCCGCCTGGCCCAGACGCTGCGCGGCGAGGTGCCGGCCGGCCGCGCGGCATGGCCGACCCGGCAGGCGTTGACGCTCGGCCAGTGGCTGGACGAACTGGCCGACGCTGCGCAACTGACGGGCATTGCCGAGCTGCCGGCGGTGCTCGATCCTTTTGCCGAACGCCTGCTCTGGGAAAAGGTGATTGCCGCGACGTTGAACGAGGCGACCCCGCTGTTCGACATGCCGGGCATGGCGGCCTCGGCGGCCGAGGCGCAGGCCCTGTGCCGTGTCTGGCAAATCAAGGCGGGCGGCCCCCTGGCTTCCGACGAGGCGCGCCTGTTCGCCGGCTGGCAGGCCGAGTTCGACAAGCGCTGCCGGGCCGGTGGCTGGCTCGATGCCGCCGGTGTGCACCGGCAAGTGATCGAACTGATCGCGGCCGGCCACTTCAATTTGCCGGAGCGCATCCTCTTTGCCGGCTTTGACCGCTTCACGCCGCTCGAACGCGACCTGATGGCCGCCCTGGCCGGTCGCGCCGTTGCGGTCGAGGTGCTGCCGGACGGCCCGCATGACGAGAGCCGGCGCAGCGTGCTGGCCTGCGCCGACCGGGCGGCTGAGTGCGCCGCCGTCGTCGCCTGGGCGCGCCAGCAACTGGCAGAACGGCCGGCTGCCCGGCTCGGCATTGTGGCGCCCGACCTGGCCGGGGTCCGCGATCAACTGGAATTCCTGCTCGACGACGTGCTGCACCCGGCCCTGATCCGGCCGGATGCAGCCGAGCAGCCGCGCTGCTTCAACTTTTCCCTCGGCCGGCCGCTGGCCGAACTACCGCTGATCCGTGTCGCCCTCGACTGGCTGGCGCTCGGCGGCGGTCGGACCAAGGTCGAGCAGGCGCGCCTGTCGGCCCTCCTGCTGGCCGGCGGCTGGTCGGCGGCGGTCGGCGAAGCGGATGGCCGAGCCCGGCTCGATGCGGCCCTGCGCCGCGATCTGCCGTATTTCACGACCCTGGCGGCGCTGCTCCGCCTGGCCGAACGTCTGGCGGCCGAAGCGGCGCCGCTCTGTCCGCAGACGACGGCCGCCGTGGCCGCTTTCATCGCCGCGACCGATGCCGCGCCGCGTAAGCTGCTGCCCGGCGCCTGGGCCGGTGTTTTCCGCCAATGCCTGGCGGCGCTCGGCTGGCCGGGCGACCGTCCCCTGTCCAGCCACGAATTTCAGGCGCGCCGGGCTTTTGGCGAAGTGCTCGACGGGTTCGGCCGGCTCGACGCGCTGCTCGGCAGCATCTCCTTCAGCGAAGCGGCCCGGCGCCTCGGCCAGCTTTGCCGGCAGCGCCTGTTCCAGCCGGAAACGCGCGGCCAGCCGGCCATTCAGGTGCTCGGCGTGCTGGAGAGCGCCGGCCTGGCCTTCGACGGCCTGTGGGTGATGGGTATGAACGACGACCAGTGGCCGCCGCCGCCTCGCCCGAATCCCCTGTTGCCGGCCGAATGGCTGCGCGCCGCCGGGGCCAGCCACGCCAGCGCCGAGGTCGAGCTCGATTTCGCCCGGCGGGTGCACGCCCGGCTGCTGCGGGCCGCACCCGACATTCGTTTTTCGTATGCCGAAGCCGACGGCAACCGCGTGCTGCGTCCCAGCCCCTTGCTCGCCGGACTGCCGCGTATCCCGGCCGAGGCGCCGTGCCTGACCACGCTGGCCGGCGAACTGGCCCGCACGGCGGGGGCGGCGCTGGTTGCGGTGGACGATGCCAGCGCGCCGCCGGTGGCCGAGGGCGAGACAGTGTCCGGCGGCAGCTGGCTGCTGCGCGCCCAGGCGATTTGCCCGGCCTGGGCTTATTATCAATACCGGCTGGGCGGCGAGGCGATGAAGGCGCCGGTCGAGGGCCTCGATCCGGCCGCCCGCGGCACGCTGGTGCATGCTGCGCTGGAAGCCTTCTGGAAACGGGTCGGTACGTCGGAGGCGCTCGCCGCGCTCTCCGGCAGCGACCGCCCGCAGGCCATCGCCGAGGCCGTTGCCGAGGCCCTGCGGACTTTCGAGGCCGCGCAGCGGACGCTCCTGCCGGCCCGCTTCCGCGAACTGGAGGCCGGCCGCCTGGTCCGGCTGATCGATCTCTGGCTGCAGGTCGAGGCCCGGCGCGGCCAGCCTTTCGCGGTCATCGCCTGCGAACGGCCGGCCGAGGTCGAGATCGAGGGCATCCAGGTCCGCGTGGTGGTCGACCGCATCGACCAGCTGGCCGATGGTCGGCAGGTCATCATCGACTACAAGACCGGCGCCAGCATCGACACGAAAAACTGGGCCGGCCAGCGCCTGACCGAGCCGCAATTGCCGATTTATGCCGCCCTGGTCAATGACGAGGTGGCGGCGGTGGTGTTCGCCAAGGTGCTGCTCGACCAGCCGGCCTTTGCCGGCATCGCTGACGAAAAGGATATCCTGCCCGGCGTGCAGGGGATTGGCGACGACAAGCAGAAAGTCTTCGATCCGGCCGCGTTTCCGGACTGGCGCGCCGTCATTGCGCATTGGCGGGAACGCCTGCAGGCCATTGCCGGCGAAGTGAAGGCCGGGGTGGCGGGCGTTTGCTACGCCGACGAAAAGGATTTGCAGTATTGCGACGTGCTCCCGCTGCTGCGCTTGCCGGAGCGCCGCCGTCTGCTGGCGGCGGCGGAGGAGCGGGCCGCCGCAGGTGATGAGGAGCCTTGAGGCGTTGAACCGGAGAACATCATGCGCGAACTGAACTGCCCCGCGATCTGCGGCAGCCTGCCCACCCTTGTCCGTCCCTGCCGTCGTGCCTGAGCCGATGACGTTGTCCGACCGCCTGGCTGAAGACCAGGCCGCGCGCGAACGGGCGCTGGCGCTGGCGTCCTTCATCGTCGAGGCGCCGGCCGGGGCAGGCAAGACCGAACTGCTCACCCAGCGCTACCTGCGCCTGCTCGCCACCGTCGCGCAGCCCGAAGAGGTGCTGGCGCTGACCTTCACCAACAAGGCCGCGACCGAGATGCGCGACCGCATCCTGCGCAGCCTGGAAACAGCGGCGAGTGGCGTCTTGCCGGCCGAGCCGCACAAACAGCTGACCTTCCGCCTGGCCAGCCAGGCACTGGCGCGCGATGCCGAGCGCGCCTGGGGGCTGCTCGACCATCCCGGCCGCCTGCGCATCACGACGCTCGATGCGCTGTGCGCCAGCCTGGCCCGGCAGATGCCCTACCTCAGCCGGTTCGGCAGCCAGCCCGGCGTCGCCGAGGACGCCGAAGCGCACTACGCGGCAGCGGCGCGCCGTACGCTGGAAATGCTCGAGGCGGGCGACGGTGACGCCGACGTGGTGGCCGGCGCGCTGGCCTTCATGGACAACCACGCCGGACGTCTGGAAAGCCTGCTCGTTGCCATGCTGGGCAAGCGCGACCAGTGGCTGCACCACGCCTCGCGCATCGAGAGCGGGGCGATGCAGGCCGAGGTCGAAGCCGGTTTCGCGGCGCTGATCGAGCGCGATTTGCGGCAGGTGGCGCAGCATCTGGATAGCCGCCTGCAAAGCCTGCTGATGCCACTGGCCCGCTTTGCCGCCGCCAATGTGCCGGAAGTGCTGGGCGCACTCGAAGGCTGGCAGAAAACGCTGCGCGGCGAACTGGACGAACTGCCGCTGTGGCGCGCCGTCGCCGACCTGCTGCTGACCGGCACCGGCACACTGCGCAAGTCGCTGAGCAAGAACAACGGTTTCCCGGCCGGCAAGGAATTCGCCGAGCAGAAGGCGGCCATGCTCGCGCTGCTCGACGACATGCGCGGCAATGCGGGCCTGGAAGAAGCGCTGGTTGGCCTCGGCCGCCTGCCGCGACCGGAATTGTCGGCCGAGGAATGGGCCACCGTCGAATGCTTCTCGCGCCTGCTGCGCCTGGCCGCCGGGCAGTTGTGGCTGGCCTTCCAGGAAGCCGGCGAGGTCGACTTCATCGAGATTGCCGCCCGTGCCGGCCTCGCGCTCGGCGAAGACGAAGCGCCGACCGATCTGGCACAGGCGCTCGACTATGCCATCCGCCATCTGCTGGTCGATGAATTCCAGGACACCAGCCCGACCCAGGTCGGCCTGCTGCAGCGCCTGACGCGGGGCTGGCTGCCGGACGACGGCCGCACGCTGTTCGTGGTCGGTGACCCGATGCAGTCCATCTACCGCTTCCGCAAGGCCGATGTCGGCCTCTTCCTGCGCGTCCGCGAACGCGGCATCGGCAGCATCCGCCTCGAACACCTGCGCCTGTACCGCAACAACCGCTCCTATCCGGGCATCGTCGATTGGGTCAATGGCGCTTTCCCCGCCATCTTCCCGGCCGAGGACTGGCCACCGACCGGCGCCGTGCGTTATGCCGAGTCGGCCGCGACCAAGGCCGCGCGGGCCGATAGCGGCGTCAGCGTGCATCCGGTCATCGCGCGCGCCGGCAGCGATGCAGCGGGCGAGGAAGCCCGTCTGGTGCTCGCCCTGATCCGCCAGGCCCGCCAGGAAGCGCCGGATGAGCGGATCGCGGTGCTGGTCCGGGCGCGCAGCCACCTCGATGCGCTGGTTGCCGAAATCCGCCGCAGTGCGCCCGACCTGCGTTTTCAGGCAGTCGATATCGAAGGGCTGGACGGCCGCCAGCACGTGCAGGACCTGCTCACCCTGTTCCGTGCCCTGCATCACCGCGCCGACCGCGTGCATTGGCTGGCCCTGCTGCGCGCTCCGTGGTGCGGCCTGACGCTGGCCGATCTGCATGCGCTGGTCGCCGACGACCGGTACAGCACGGTCTGGCAACTGATGCAGGATGAAGCCCGGCTGCAGCGCCTGTCGGCCGATGGCCGGCAGCGCCTGCGGCATGTTCGCGGCGTCGTGCATACCGCCTTTGCCGCCCGTGACCGGCAGCATCCCCGCCGCTGGCTGGAGGGGGTCTGGCTGATGCTCGGCGGGCCCTGCTGCCTGGAGGCGCCGGCCGCACTGGACGACGTGGCCGCCTTTTTCGCGCTGCTCGACCGGCTGGCCGCTGCCGGCAAACTGAACCCGGAAACCCTCGCCGCTCAGGCCGCCGAATTGTTCGCGCCGGCCGACCCGCAGGGCGGCGCGGTGCAGATGATGACCATCCACAAGTCCAAGGGCCTTGAATTCGACACCGTGATCCTGCCTGGCCTGCACCGTGAAACGGGCGGGGGCGAGAGCAACCTGCTGCTCTGGGACGAAGTGGCCGGGGCCGATGGCGCCGAACATCTGCTGGTTGCGCCGATGCGCCGGAAGGGCAGCGACAAGGCCGAGCCCACCGCCTACGACTACCTGCGCCGGCTGGAAACCGAACGGGCGACGCACGAGAGCGAGCGCCTGCTCTACGTCGCCGCGACGCGGGCGATACGTCGCCTCCACCTGATCGGCTGCGCGGTGGCCGACGAGAAAAAGGACGACGGGCTGAAGCCGCCGGCCAGCGGCAGTCTGCTGCACCTGCTTTGGCCGGGTGTCGCCCAGCCGGTCTTTGCGGCCGCGCTGGCCACCGCGCCAGTCGGGATGGCGGCAGCCGCTATCGATCCGGCGACCTTCGTGCCGCCCCTGCTCCGCCTGCGCCAGCCGGCCGTGCCGGACAGCCTGCAGGCGCCACCCGGCGGCGCCCGCCCGGCCGACAATCCGCGCGATACCGATGGGGCCGCCGGCAGCCTGTCGCTCGAAGCCTCGGTCGGCACGCTGGTCCATCGCTGCCTGGAACTCATCGCCGGGCAAGGCGTGGCGGCTTGGTCGGCCGAGCGGGTGAACGCCCTGCAGCCAGCCTATCGCCGCTGGCTGGAGGCGCGCGGCCATGCCGGCGACGAAGCCGCGAGCGGTGCTGCCGAGACGGTCGCCGCCCTGTGCACTACGCTGCGCAGCGAAAGCGGCCGCTGGCTGCTTGCAGCCCACCCGGAGGCGGCGGCCGAGCAGGGCTGGACGTCCGCCGACGCCACCGGGCTCAGCCAGCATGTCATCGACCGCAGCTTCGTTGCCGATGGCGCCCGCTGGATCATCGACTACAAGACGGCCCGCCTGCCGGAGAGCGAGCTGGCTGACCGCGCCGAGAGCCATCGGCCGCAGCTCGAACGCTACGCCCGGCTCTTCGCCGGCGATCCGCTGCCGGTGCGGCTCGCCATCTATTTCCCGCTGCAGGGACGCTTGGTCGAACTGCCGCCTGAATAAATTCCGTGCCGTCAGGCGGTACGGCGCTATGCAAATGGCTTATACTGTGCGGTCGTCACTTGCGAATGACCATGGCATGTTGCGCTGTCTCCTCCTGTTCCTGCTCGCGCTCGGCTTGTCTGCCCGGGTTGCCGCCGAAAGCGGTCAATCGGCGGTGTTGCGCGTGCTGGTGCCGACGGATGCGGCACCGATGGCCTACTACGATGAATCCGGCCGCCTGACCGGCTTCAGTGTCGAGGTTCTCCGCGCCCTGTGTGCCGAGATCCGCGCCAGCTGCCAGTTCGATGTCGCCAACCAGGAGGAATTTCTCGACCGTCTACAGCAGGGCAAGGCCGATCTGGCAGCGAGCGGTGTGTTCGAAATGCCGGAGCTGCGCGGCAAGTTGCCGCAGGCCAACCCCTATTACCGTTCGCTCAGCCTGTGGCTGGCCGGGCAGGATGTGCCGCCCGGGCGTGCCGGCCTGCGGGTTGCCGTCGTTCAGGGCTCGATTCAGGAGGACTACGCCCGGCGCCAGGGCTGGGAGTCCCGGCCGGTGCGCAACAGCCGCGAACTGAAACGGGCGCTGCTCGGCGGCGAGGCGCAGGCGGCCCTGGTACCGATGGTCGTTGCACTGCACATGCAGAAAAGCGAGGCCTTCCGCCGCCTGGGCCTGTTCCCCACGGTGTTGCGTGCCCCGGAACTGGGAGGCGACGTTTCCTTCAGTCTTTCGCCACACCGTCCGGAGCTGCGCCAGGAGATCAACATGGCTCTCGAGCGCATCAAGCGCAACGGCGCGTACGACCGCATCAACTCCCGTTTCCTGCCGTTCCGCGTCAGCTGATGTCCGGCGCCAGGCCCCGTCCGCGCGGCGTCCATGCCGACCAGGCCTTCGGCTTGCTGGCCGGGTTGTTCGTGCTGGCCTTCAGCGTCGCTGTCCTCTTGCTCGCCGACGACCAGCAGCGTGTCATCGACACCAATAGCCGTCTGCAGGAGCGGACGGTGCCGGAGATCATCCGTTACCAGCGCCTGGCCCGCAATCTTGAGCAGTTGCGTCAGGAAGGCGAGCGCATCTTCGCCGTCAGTTCCTCATCGGCCCGTCAGCAGTCGATGTTCGTCGTGACGCTGATCGCCAGCCACCCGAGCGTGCTGGAACATCCGGGGGCGGCGGCCATGGCCCGTGAAACCGAGCATTTCCTCGGCCAGGTCGTGCGCCAGTGGGCCGATGGGCAGCCGCGATCGGCGGCCCAGTACGAACAGTGGCAGCACTTGTCGGGGCGGCTTGGCATGCAGGTCGACGATGTGTCGGTCGAGGGCGTGGACCTGGCGAGCGGCGAACTGAGCCAGGCACTGGCGGCCATGAAGCTGGCCCGTTACAAGTTGCTGATCGTGCTCGTGCTGGTCGGTTTTTTCCTGCTGGCCTTCATCGTGCTGGTTCGCCGCCACCTGATCCATCCGTTGCAGCGTATCGACCAGGCGCTGTCCAGTCTCTCCGCCGAGCAACCGGCGCCGACCTTCAACCGCTCGCGCATGCTGGAAATCCAGGCGGTCGAGGAGGGCATCCGCGAGCACCATGCGCTGCTCATCCAGAACGAGGAAATTCGCCGCGGGCTGGAGGCGCTGGCCAACAAGGACGGCCTGACCGGGCTGATGAACCGCCGCCATTTCATGCAGGCCGCCGAGGTGGAGCATCAACGGGCGCAGCGCTACCGGCGGCCGGTGACGGTGGCAATGGCCGATCTCGACGGCTTCAAGAAACTCAACGACACTTACGGCCATGCGGCCGGCGACGCCGTGCTGCGCGCCTTTGCCGAGCGGGTGCGGGAAACCCTGCGCCAGTCCGATCTCGTCTGCCGTTATGGCGGCGAGGAGTTCGCCTTTCTCTTTCCCGAAATCGGCCCGGCCGAAACGGCCCGGCTTGCCGAGCGGCTCCGCCAGTCCTGTGCCGGCCATGACGTGGCGCTGGCCGACGGGCGCCGTGTCCGGGCGACGGTCAGCATCGGCCTGGCCGATGCCAGCGCCGGTTCGATTGAAAGCGCCTTGCGCCAGGCGGACGCAGCACTCTACGAAGCCAAGCGCCAGGGCCGTAACCGGGTGGTGGTGGCCGCGCCGCCTGTCACAAATTCACCACAAGAAAACCCCTGAGCGACGGCGGGCCGCCAGTTAGAATTCCGGGTTCGTTTTTTCGGGTGGTTTCCATGCGTCGTCCGCTGACCGCGCTTTTTTCCTTTGCGCAACGCCTGGTGGCGGGAGAGGTCGTCCTCTCCACCGAGGCGGTGCTGTTGCTCGCCAGCCTGTTCTTCGCCCTGTTCTGCAATGGTCTGTTCCTGTCCGGCACTTTGGCTGGCTACGACCTTGCCCAGCCGGGCACGTGGCTGCTCGGCGCCTCGCTCGTGATGGGGCTGGTGGCTATCCATTTCGTGCTGTTTGGTCTCGTCGCCACGCGCTGGACGACCAAGCCGCTACTTGCGCTGCTGTTCATCGTGACAGCTTTCGCCGTGCATTTCATGACGCGCTACAAGGTCTATCTTGACACCGCCATGCTGCGCAACGTCCTGGCGACCGATGTGCGCGAGGCGCGCGATCTGATGACCTGGTCGCTGATTCCGCAACTTCTGCTCTATGCTGCGCTGCCGATCTGGCTGCTGAGCCGTGTCCGCCTGCGCCAGCGGCCGTTCGGGCGCGCCCTGCTGGTGCGTGCCGGCAGCCTGTTGCTTGCCCTGCTCGTGGCGGGCGGTGCGGTGTTCGCCAACTTCCAGGACCTCGCTTCGGTGATGCGCAACAATCGTGAACTGCGCTTCCTGGTGACCCCCGCCAATTATCTGTATTCGCTGAGCCAGGTGGCGCGCAGTCAGGCCAAGGAGGGTAGCCGCGTGCGCGAGCCGGTTGGCGCCGATGCCGTGCCGGGTGCCAGTTGGGGCAGCCGGCAGAGGCCGGTGGTGATGGTCATGGTCCTCGGCGAAACGGCGCGCGCCGCGAACTGGGGGCTGTCCGGCTATGTCCGGCAGACGACCCCGGAACTGGCGGCCGAGGCCGGCATCATCAACTTCGCTGACGTGACCAGTTGCGGCACGGACACCGAAACCTCGCTGCCCTGCATCTTTTCGCCGTGGGGACGGCGCGCCTATGATGAAACACGCATCCGCAACAGCGAATCGGTGCTCGATGTGGTGGCCCGTGCCGGTTTCCGGGTGGTATGGGTGGATAACCAGTCCGGTTGCAAGGGGGTCTGCAACGGGGTCGAGTCGCTGCGTCCCGATCCGGCCCGCTCGCCCGCGCACTGCACCGGCGGCGAATGTTTCGACGAAGCCCTGGTCGATAGCCTGAAGCAGGTGATTAGCGAAACACCGGGCAACCTGCTGATCGTCCTGCACCAGATGGGCAATCACGGCCCGGCCTACTTCAAGCGCTATCCGGAGGCCTTCAAGCATTTCACGCCGGCCTGCGAGGACCCGGACCTGCCCAAGTGCAGCAACGAGAGCATCGTCAATGCCTACGACAATGCGCTCCGCTATACCGACCATGTTGTCGCCGCGCTGATCCGCACCCTGCGCGCGCACGAGGCCCATGACTCGGCCTTGCTCTATGTCTCCGACCACGGCGAATCCCTGGGTGAAAAGGGCCTTTTCCTGCACGGCGTGCCGTACAAGATCGCCCCGGACGTGCAGACCAAGGTGCCGATGGTGATGTGGTTCTCGTCCGGGTTTCCAGCCAGTTTCGCGCTTGACCAGGGCTGTCTCGCCCAGGTGGCGGCAACGCCCCTCAGCCATGACTACCTCTTTCACAGCCTGCTCGGCCTGCTCGACGTGAAGACGTCGGTTTATGCGCCGACCATGGATTTCTCGGCCAAATGCCGCCGGCCCTGAGCCGGCCGGCCCGTTCGGCGCTCAGCGCCAGAGCACGCAGGTCCAGATCACGGCGGCGTTGAGCAGCGAGAGCAGCACGGCAGCGCTGCCCATGTCCTTGGCCCGCTTGGCCAGCTCGTGCTTTTCCGGCGAGGCCTTGTCGACCACCGCCTCGACCGCTGAATTGAGGATTTCGACAATCAGGATGAACAGGATGCTGCCGGCGAGCAGGGCCCGCTCGCTGCCGGTCTGGCCCAGGTAGAAAGCGAGCGGCAGGGTCACCGCAGCGAGCAGGACTTCCTCGCGAAACGCTGCTTCGTTCTTCCAGGCCGCCGACAAGCCATCCTTCGAATAACCGAGTGCGTTGATCAGCCGGGTCAGGCCCTGCTTGCCCTTGAATTCGTCGATGGCGCTCTTCGCCGGTTCGTGGCTCATGCCGGTTTTTCCAGTAGCGGTTTGAGGAAGCGGCCAGTATGGCTGCTTTTGTGTTGCGCCACGATTTCAGGCGGTCCGGCGACCAGGATGCGGCCACCGCCGCCGCCGCCTTCGGGGCCAAGGTCGACGATCCAGTCGGCGGTCTTGATCACGTCGAGGTTGTGCTCGATGACGACGATGGTGTTGCCGTTGGCGGCCAGCCGTTGCAGCACGCTGAGCAGCATCTCGATATCCTGGAAGTGGAGGCCGGTGGTCGGCTCGTCGAGGATGTACAGCGTGCGGCCAGTGTCGCGCTTGGACAGTTCGAGCGCCAGCTTGACCCGTTGCGCCTCGCCGCCGGACAGTGTGGTCGCGCTCTGGCCGAGGGTGATGTAGCTGAGGCCCACGTCCACCAGCGTTTGCAGCTTGCGGGCAACGACCGGCACGGCGTCGAAGAAGGCGCGTGCCTGCTCGACGGTCATGCCAAGGACGTCGTGGATGTTCTTGCCCTTGTAGTGGATTTCCAGCGTCTCGCGGTTGTAGCGTTTGCCATGGCAAACGTCGCAGGGGACGTAGATGTCGGGCAGGAAGTGCATTTCGACCTTGATCAGGCCGTCACCCTGGCAGGCTTCGCAGCGCCCGCCCTTGACGTTGAAGCTGAAGCGGCCGGGGCCGTAGCCGCGGGCGCGCGATTCCGGCACCTGGGCGAACAGTTCGCGGATCGGTGTCAGCAGGCCGGTATAGGTGGCGGGGTTGGAGCGCGGCGTGCGGCCGATCGGCGCCTGGTCGACGTTGATCACCTTGTCGAACAGCTCGAGGCCGGTGATTTTCTGGTGCGGCGCCGGCTCCGTGCTGGCGCCGTAGAGGTGTTTGGCGGCTGCCGCATACAGCGTGTCATTGATCAGCGTCGATTTGCCGGAGCCCGACACGCCGGTGACGCAGGTGAACAAGCCGCACGGGATTTCCAGCGTGACATCGCGCAGGTTGTTGCCATGGGCGCCGATTACTTTCAGCAGCTTGTCGGGGTTCGGCGGCCGGCGTTGCGCCGGGAGGGCGATGGCTCTGCGGCCGGCCAGGTAGTCGCCGGTCATCGACGCCGGGTTGGCGGCGACCTCGGCCGGGGTGCCCGCAGCGACGATGCGGCCGCCGTGTACGCCGGCCCCGGGGCCGATATCGACGACGTAATCGGCGCTGCGGATGGCATCCTCGTCATGCTCGACGACGAGCACGGTGTTGCCCATGTCGCGCAGGTTTTTGAGCGTTTCGAGCAGGCGGTCGTTGTCGCGCTGGTGCAGGCCGATGGACGGTTCGTCGAGGACGTACATGACGCCGGTCAGCCCGGAGCCGATCTGCGAGGCCAGCCGGATGCGCTGTGCCTCGCCGCCGGAGAGCGTTTCGGCCGAGCGTTCGAGGCACAGGTAGTCGAGGCCGACGTTGATCAGAAAGGAGAGGCGGGCGGTGATTTCCTTGAGGATCTTTTCGGCCACCTGCGCCTTGTGGCCGCTCAGTTGCAGGCAGTTGAAGTAATTGCGCGCCTCGCCGAGCGGCAGGCGGCTGATTTCGTGCAGTGTCTTGTCGCCGACACGGACATGCCGCGCCTCGGTGCGCAGGCGGGTGCCGGCGCAGGCCGGGCAGGTCGAGTTGCTGATGTACTTGGCCAGTTCCTCGCGTACGGCGGTCGAGTCGCTGCCCCGGTAACGGCGTTCGAGGTTGGGGATGATGCCCTCGAAGGTGTGCGTGCGTTCGAAGCGGGTGCCCTTTTCGCTCAAGTAGCGGATGGCGATGGCCTGGCTGCCCGAGCCGTAGAGGATGACCTGGCGAACAGTCTCCGGCAACTCCTGCCAGGGCGTATCAACCGGGAAATCATAGTGCGCGGCGAGCGACTCGATGATCTGGAAGTAGAACGGGTTCTTCTTGTCCCAGCCGCGAATGGCGCCGGCGGCCAGCGAGGCGGCCGGGTTGGTGACGACGCGCTTGGGATCGAAGAACTGGATGACGCCCAGACCGTCGCATTTCGGGCAGGCACCCATCGGGTTGTTGAAGGAGAAGAGGCGCGGTTCCAGTTCCTGCAGGGCGTAGGAACAGACCGGGCAGGCGAACTTGGCCGAGAACAGGTGCTCGACGTTGCTGTCCATTTCCAGCGCGATGGCCCGGCCGTCGGCGTGGCGCAGCGCCGTCTCGAAGGATTCCGCCAGGCGTTGGCGCATGTCGTCGCGCACCTTCAGACGGTCGACGACGACATCGACGCTGTGCTTCTGCGTCTTGGCCAGCTTGGGGACGGCGTCGAGTTCATACACCGTGCCGTCGACCCGGACGCGGGCGAAACCCTGGGCGCGCAGTTCGGTGAGCAGGTCGAGCTGTTCGCCCTTACGGTTGGCGACCACCGGAGCCAGGATCATCAGCCGGGTTTCGGCCGGCAGGGCGAGCACCGCGTCGACCATTTGCGACACGGTCTGCGCCGCGAGCGGCTGGTTGTGCTCCGGGCAATACGGGGTGCCGGCGCGGGCGTAGAGCAGGCGCAGGTAGTCGTGGATTTCGGTGACCGTGCCCACTGTCGAGCGCGGGTTGTGCGAGGTGGCCTTTTGCTCGATGGAAATCGCCGGCGACAGGCCTTCGATCAGGTCGACATCCGGTTTTTCCATCAGCTGCAGGAACTGCCGGGCATAGGCCGACAGCGATTCGACATAGCGGCGCTGGCCCTCGGCGTACAACGTGTCGAACGCCAGCGAGGATTTCCCGGAGCCGGAGAGGCCGGTGATCACGATGAGCTGGTCGCGCGGCAGATCAAGGTTGATGTTCTTCAGATTGTGGGTGCGCGCACCGCGGATGCGGATGGTTTCCATCGCTGTGAGGAGCCGGTTGGGGAGAGGGGGAACTATACGCAAAAGCGGGCTGACATGCACGAATGGCTGTTGATTTGTACAGTGCCTAAAGGGGGGTCTTCCCGACGTTGTGGTTGTGCATGATGACAAAAGTATTATGTCATTGTGATAACATTTCGCCCCTTGCCGCCGTCTGGCGGCCTTCTCGCCAACACGACAGGACGAAACCATGAACCGTTTTTCTCTTTCCGATAGCGCAACCGGCCGCCCGATCCGCTCGCTGTGGGCGGCTCTGCTTGCCGCCGGCAGCCTGGCGGCATGCAGCAATACCGGCCAGGGCGTGGCCGGTGCCGATGCCGAAGGGTTGCTCAAGGCGTCGGCAGCGGCTGCCCAGGCCGTGACCTTGAGCGACGCCGACGTGAGGCAGCTGGCCGACAAATCCTGCGCCGAGATGGATGCCCGGGCCAAGTTGGCGCCGGCCAAGGGCAAGGCGGCACAGCGACTCGCCCGGCTGGTCAAGGGAATGCCCAAGGAAGTCGATGGCGTCGCGCTCGATTTCAAGGTGTACGAGACCAGGGAAGTCAACGCCTGGGCCATGAACAATGGCTGTGTGCGTGTCTATTCCGGCCTGATGGACAAGATGAACGACAATGAAGTGCGCGGCGTCATCGGCCACGAAATCGGCCATGTCGCGCTCGGCCATTCGAAGAAAGCCCTGCAGGTTGCCTACGCCGCCGGCGCTGCCCGCCAGGCAGCCGCCTCGGCCGGCCATGCCGCCGTTGCTGCGCTGTCCGCCTCCGAGATCGGCGATCTGGCCGAGAAACTGGTCAACGCCCAATTCTCGCAGGCGCAGGAGAGCGCGGCGGACGACTATGCCTTCGATCTGTTGACCGCCGCCGGAATGCGGCGCGATGGCCTGGTCACCGCCTTCGAAAAGCTGGCCAAGCTGGGCGACCACAGCAGCCTGCTCAGCTCGCACCCCGCGTCGTCCGAGCGGGCCCAGCATATCCGCGACCGTCTGGCGGCCGAGAAGACGGCAGGCAAGCCGGTCAGGCCCTGAGCGACGTCACGGCGGCCCGGGTACGGCAGGAAGCCGGGCGTGTCCCGGCTTTTTTCCGGCAGGCGATCAGTGGCCGACGATCAGCCGGAGCCCGAGCCCGACGAAAATCAGCCCGCTCAGGCGATCGATCGCGTGGCCCAGGCGCGGGCGGGTATGCATCCACTGGCCGACGGTACCCGCGAAATAGCCGAGCAGGCTGAAGATCACGGCGGCCTGCCCGGTGAAGAGGAGGCCCAGCCACGCCATCTGTGTCGCGACGCTGCCCTTGCCCGGGATGACAAACTGCGGCAGGAAGGACAGGAAGAACAGGATCACCTTGGGATTGACGGCGTTGGCCATCATGCCCTTGACGAACAGGTTCCGGGGAGCGGGCGGGGTGTCGCTGGCCTTGCCGGCCATGGCGCCGTGCGCAGGACGCAGCGCATGGACGCCCAGCCAGACCAGGTAAAGTCCGCCGCCGACCTTGAGTGCCGTGAAGGCTCCCGGCGACGCGGCAATCAGGGCGCTGACGCCGATCACCGCGAGCAGGGTATGGCTCAGGCAGCCGAGCGCGCAGCCCAGTCCGAAGGCGATGCCGGGGCGGCGCCCCTTTGCCATGCCCAGGCTGAGGACCATCATGTTGTCGGGGCCGGGGGCAAGGGTAATGACGGTGGCGGCGAGCAGGAAGCCGAAAATCTGTTCTGCGGAGAGCATCACGATGTCCGGTGAACGGGCGCCCAGTGTACCGCGGGCCGGCCGTGCCGGGCCAGCGCGCTGCGCCTAAGCCGGGCTGCTGTCGCCCAGCCCGTATTTGCGGATCTTGTCGTGCAGCGTGGTTTTGGCGATGGCCAGGGCTTCGGCGGTGCGGGACAGGCTGCCGTGGCGGCGTAGGGCGTCGGCAATCAGGGCGCGCTCGAAGGCTTCGACACTTTCACTGAGCGGCCTGGCGGTCTCGCCAGCGGCCAGGCCGAAGGGCGGCGAACCGGCTTCGATGCCGAGGACGCAACGGTCGGCGACATTGCGCAGCTCACGCACGTTGCCCGGCCAGGCGTAGCCGACCAGTTGCTGGATGCGGCCGGACGGGGTGGCCGGCACCGGGCGTTCGTGGCGGGCGGCGGCCTGCAGCAGGAAATGTTCGAAAAGCAGCGGGATGTCCTCGCGCCGTTCACGCAGCGGCGGCAGCGGTAGCGTGGCGACGGACAGCCGGTAATAGAGGTCGGCGCGGAAGCGGCCCTGTGCGGAGAGGCCGAGCAGGTCTTCCTTGGTTGCCGCGATGATGCGGCAGTCGATCGGAATCGGCGTGTTGGAGCCGAGGCGTTCCAGCGTGCGCTCCTGCAGTACGCGCAGCAGTTTGATCTGCATCGGCAGCGGCATGCTTTCGATCTCATCGAGGAAGAGCGTGCCCCCGTTGGCGTGCTCGATCTTGCCGATGCGCCGCTTGCCGGCGCCGGTGTAGGCGCCGGCTTCGTGGCCGAAGATCTCGCTGTCGAACAGGGTTTCCGGCAGACCGCCACAGTTGATCGCGACGAAATTTCCCCGGGCGCGCGGGCTGGCGTCATGCAGGCAGCGGGCGACCAGTTCCTTGCCGGTGCCGGTTTCGCCGTGGATCAGGACGTCGGCAGCACTGTTGGCCAGGGCCCCGATCAGGCCGCGGACGCGCACCATGCCGGGGGAGTTGCCGATCAGCCGGGCTTCCAGCCGGTCGCGCTGGTCGAGCTGGCGGCGCAGGGCGCGCACTTCGAGGACAAGCCGGCGTTTTTCCAGCGCGCGGCGGGCGATGTCGACCAGTTGTTCGGGGGCGAACGGCTTTTGCAGGAAGTCGTAGGCGCCATCCTTCATTGCCTGCACGGCCATCGACACATCGCCGTGGCCGGTGATCAGCACCACCGGCAGTTCCGGATCGAGCCGGTGCAGGTCGCGCTGCAGGTTCAGGCCGTCCTGGCCGGGCAGGCGGATGTCGCTGACCACGATGCCGGGAAAATCGGCGTCCAGGCGTTTCCGTCCCTGCTCGGCGCTGGCGGCGACTTCCGCCGTGAATCCTTCGAGCTGCAGGGCCTGTTCGCAGCCGAGCGCGACGTCGGGGTCGTCTTCGATGATCAGGATGCGGAGGTGGTCGGTCATGGGGTGGGAGCGAGCGGGAGTTCGAGGGTGAAGACGGCACCGCCGTCCGGGTGGTTGGCACCATGCAGGCTGCCGCCGAAATCGCGGACGATGCCAGCCGAAATGGTCAGCCCGAGGCCGAGTCCGTCACCGGCCGGTTTGGTCGTGAAGAAGGGTTCGAAGAGGCGGGCCTGGGCTTCTTCGCTGAGGCCCGGACCGTGGTCGCGGACATGCAGGCGGACGCGGCCGTCGGCGCATTCCCAGGCGAGGTCGATGCGCGGCCGGGGCTGGCCGGCCATCGCGTCGAGGGCGTTGCCGATCAGGTTGACCAGCACCTGCTCCAGGCGATTGGCGTCGCACAGCGCCACCGGCTCATCGACCGGGCAGGCGCGCGCCACCTCGGCATTGGTCCGGCGCAGGCGGTTGTCGAGCAGGGCCAGCGCGTTGTCGACGGCATGGCACAGCGCGACGGGTGCCGACTGGCCGCTCGATTTGCGGGCGAAATGGCGTAACTGGCCGGTGATCCGCCCCATCCGGTCGACCAGTTCGGCGATGCGGCCCAGGTTGGTGCGCGTGGTATCGATGTCGCCACGTTCCAGAAAGCGTTCGGCGTTGGCCGACAGGGTGCGCAGGGCGGCGAGCGGCTGGTTCAGCTCGTGCGCGATGCCAGTCGCCAACTGGCCGATCACGGCCAGCTTGCCGGCCTGCACCAGTTCGTCCTGGGCAGCGCGCAGCGTCCGCTCGGCACGGATGCGTTCGCTGATTTCATCCTGCAATTGGCGGTTGGCTGCCGACAGGTCGGCGGTGCGTTCCTCGACCTTGCGTTCCAGCTCGTCATGCGCGGTTTGCAGCGCCTCGCGGGCGGCCAGCCGGTCGCGCAGGTGGCGGCGCCGCTCGTTGAGGATGATGCCGAGCAGGCACAGGCAGGCGGCCGCAATCGCGGCCAGCCCGGCGCGGCTCTGGGCCAGGTCGTCGACCTGTTCGAGGTGCGACAGAACGGTCAGCGTCCACGGCGTGCCGGGCAGGGTGCGGGACTGTTCGAGGAAGCGGCCGGCGACCGGGTATACCGATACCGTCTCCGGCCCTTCTGCGGCAATGCGCACCAAGCGGGCGCCATGGTCGACATCGGCGATCGGCTTGATGCCCAGCGGTTGCAGGGCGCGCCGGTTGTATTGCTGGGTGTGGTCGAAGGCGGCGCGGGTGGCCTCGTCCAGCGGCCGCAAGGTGGTGAATTTCCAGCGGCTGACCGCCGACAGGATGACCACGCCGTTTTCGTCGGCGACCAGCACTGGCGCTTCGACGGTGGTCCAGGATTTTTCCAGCTGCTCCAGGCTGACCTTGATGACGGCCACGCCCAGCGTGCCGTTGTCACCGGTCAGTGCCGACGCCAGGTAGTAGCCGGGCTCGCCGCGCGTTGTGCCGATGCCGAAAAAGCGGCCGCTGCCGGTTTCCAGCGCTTCGCGGAAATAGGGGCGGAAGGAGAGGTCTTCGCCGAGAAAACTGTCCGGCCGCCGCCAGTTGCTGGTGGCCACCACCTTGCCCTGCCGGTCCATGACGTAGATCGACAGGGTCCCGGCCTTGTCATTGAGCTTTTCCAGATAGGCATTGACGCGGGCGGGATCGCCCGTCCCGGCCAGCAGTTCGACGACCTCCGGCGCAAGGTTCAAGGTGCCGGGAAGGAAGGCGTATTTGCCGATTTCCCGTTCCAGGCTGGTGGCGTACAGGTCCAGACGGTGCAGGCCGGTGGCCTGCAGGTCGGCGATCCCCAGGCGCTGGCCGATGCGGTAGGCCGACAGGCCGCTCAGGCCGACCAGCAGCAGGCAAATGAACAGCAGCGGCAGGGGACGGAAACGGGGCATCGGCAGACGGCGGGCGGCGGGAGGGACTATGTTACCGCGCCCCGCCGGCGAGATCGGCCAGTTGCCGGGCGATCAGCACCACCACCACGCCGAGGAAGGCCTTGCGGATGAAGCCGGCGCCGTGCTTGAGCGCCAGGTGGGTGCCGAGCCAGGAGCCGGCCAGGTTGCAGACGGCCATCACCAGGCCGACCTGCCAGAGCAGGGGGCCGTGGCTGGCGAAGAAGGCGATGGCTGACAGGTTGGTGGCGAAATTGATGACCTTGGCGCTGGCCGAGCCCTGCACGAAATCCATCCCGAACAGGCGGATGAAGCCGAAGATCAGGAAACTGCCGGTACCCGGCCCGAAGAAACCGTCGTAGAGGCCGATCAGCCCCCCGAAGGCGGCGCCTTTCCAGCGATCCCGGCGGTCGATGGCGCGCGTCACCTGCTGGCCGAAGTCCTTCTTCATGAAGGTGTAGAGGGCCACGGCAATCATCAGCACGACGACCAGCGGGCGCATGGTTTCCCGCGGCAGCCAGGCGACCAGCGCGGCGCCGCCCCAGGCACCGAGCAGGGCGGCGGCGGTGGCGGGCAGCACGACGGCCCACGGGATACGCAGGCTGCGCGCATAGCGCCACAGGGCAGCCCCGGTGCCAGCGATGCTCGACAACTTGTTGGTGCCGAACAGCGTCGGAATCGCGGTCTGCGGAAACTGGCCAAGCAATACCGGAATCTGGATCAGGCCGCCGCCGCCGACCACGGCGTCGACCATGCCGGCAAAAAAGGCTGCGGGAATGAGGAGGGTCCAGTCGAACATGGCGGAGCGCAGGATGAGGCGGGGAGGATACGGAAAAAAAGCCCGGTGCGGGGAGGCACCGGGCGGGCAAGGGGGAGCGGCCGCAGAGGGATCGCCGCACCCGGAGGAGACAAACGGAGACTCAGGCGGCCTGGCCGACCGGCTCGTCCGGCACCGGCAGGGCTTCCTCGGCCTCGGCCAGGGCTTCCGGAACGGGGTCGATGGCGCCTTCCCACTTGGCGACGACGCTGGTGGCGATGGCGTTGCCCAGCACGTTGGTCACGGTGCGCCCCATGTCGAGGAAATGGTCGATGCCGAGCACCAGCAGCAGACCGGCTTCCGGCAGGCCGAACATGGGCAGCACGGCGGCGACGACGACCAGCGAGGCGCGCGGCACGCCGGCGATGCCCTTGGACGAGACCATCAGGACCAGCAGCATGGTGAGCTGGGCGGTCAGCGTCATCGGGATGTCGTAAGCCTGGGCGATGAACAGCGCCAGAAAAGTGGTGTACATCATCGAACCGTCGAGGTTGAAGGAGTAGCCGAGCGGCAGCACGAAGCCGGTGACGCGGTTCTTGATGCCGAATTTTTCCAGTTGCTCCATCAGCTTGGGATAGACCGATTCGCTGCTTGCCGTCGAAAAGCCAACCAGCATCGGGCTGCGCACCAGCTTGAGCAGGCGGAAGATGTCCTTGCCGAGTACCAGGTAGCCGGCGCCGATCAGGATGGCCCAGAGCACGGCCAGCGCGATGTAGAAGCTCGCCATGAACTTGCCGAAGACGAGCAGCATGCCCAGCCCCTGCGTGGTGATCGCGCCGGCGACCGCACCGAAGACGCCAAACGGTGCGAAGCGCATCACGTAGTCGGTGACCTTGAGCATGACATGGACGATTTCGTCCATCGTATGCACCAGCGACCGCGCCGTCTGGTTGTGCAGGTGGCCCAGCGCCAGACCGAAGAACACGGCAAAGACCAGAATCTGCAGCACTTCGTTGGCGCCCATCGCCTCGACGATGCTCTTCGGGAAGACGTGGGTGATGAAGTCTTTGAGGTTCAGCGCGCTGGTTTTCAGGTTGAGGCCGGCGGCCGATTCGGGCAGCGGTACGGCGAGCGCGGCGCCCGGTTGCAGCAGGTTGGCGAGCAGCAGGCCGATCAGCAGCGAGCAGAACGAGGCGCCGATGAACCAGCCGAGCGCCTTGGCTCCGATCCGGCCAACGGTCTTCGAGTCGCCCATGTTGGCCAGGCCGGCGACCAACGTCGCAAAAATCAGCGGCGCGATGATCATCTTGATCAGGCGCAGGAAGATGTCGGTCAGGATGCTGAAATAACCGGCGATTTCCTTGGCGGCGGCAGGCGTCGGCGCCAGCGCGTGGCAGGCGTAGCCGACCACGATGCCCAGGACCATGGCGATGCCGATCCAGGTGGTCAGGCGATTCATTTTCATGCGGGTTTCCTCGTCATGCGGAGTTGAAGGTCGCCTGGATCAGGCGCGTGAGCCGGTTTCTCATTGCACGTCGCGTGCCAGGCGGCGCCTGATCGCCAAGTGACTGTTTTCATGGGCTGATTGCGCTGCCCGCCGCGGCGACGCGGTCGGAATTCCGGATCGGGGGGCGGCCGGGTGTTCGGAAATCCGAACGGCAGCCGGGGCAGGGGGCCGGAGGCTCCGGCAACACAGCGAGGCGGCGGGCAAACCTGCTAATATTGCCTTTTCGCTGCAATGCAACATCATCCGCATCCCATGTCCGCCGCCCACGACCGCATGACCCCGGAGGAACGCCGTACCGGTGCCTCGCTGGCTTCCATCTTTGCCCTGCGCATGCTCGGGCTGTTCCTGATCCTGCCGGTCTTCTCGGTGCACGCCAAGACCCTGCCCGGCGGCGACGATCTGGCCCTGGTCGGCTTCGCCCTCGGCGCCTATGGCCTGACCCAGGCCTGTTTCCAGATTCCGTATGGCGTCGCTTCCGATTACTTCGGCCGCAAGCAGGTCATCGTCGCCGGCCTCATCCTGTTTGCGCTCGGCAGCTTCGTCGCCGCCTGGGCGCCGGACATGACCTGGATCATCGTCGGCCGCGTGCTGCAGGGCGCGGGCGCCATTTCGGCCGCCGTCACCGCGCTGGCCGCAGACCTGACGCGCGAGCAGCACCGGACCAAGGTGATGGCCATGATCGGCTCGTCGATCGGCCTCGTCTTCGCGCTGTCGCTGGTGGGAGCCCCGGTGCTCTATGGCTGGATCGGCATGTCCGGCCTGTTCGTCCTGACCGGCGTGCTCGCCCTGGCCGCCATCGGCTTGCTGCTCAAGGCCGTGCCGCCGGCCCCGGCGCCGCATGGCCATGAAAAGCTGCCGCTGCGCCGGGTGCTGTTCGATGCCGACCTGCTGCGCCTCAATCTCGGCATCTTCACGCTGCACATGGTGCAGATGGCGATGTTCGTCGTGCTGCCCCACGCCCTGGTCGATTTTGGCGGCCTGCCGGCCGCCGCGCACTGGCAGGTCTATCTGCCGGCCGTGCTGGTCTCCTTTGTGGTCATGGTGCCGGCCATCATCGCCGCCGAGCGCAAGGACAGGATGCGGCCGGTTTTCCTGGCGGCGGTCGGTCTGCTCGTCGTCGTCCAGCTCGGCCTCTACCTGCTGCACGAGAGCCTGGGGCTGCTTGCCCTGTGGCTGCTGCTCTTCTTCGTGGCCTTCAACGTGCTGGAGGCGACGCTGCCCTCGCTGGTGTCGCGCACCGCTCCGCCGGCCGCAAAGGGCGCTGCGCTGGGCGTTTACAACACGACGCAGGCCATCGGCCTGTTCATCGGCGGCGCCGCCGGGGGGTATATTGCGCAGCATTTCAGCGATAATGCCGTCTTTGCCGCCTGCGCCGGCCTGGCCCTGATCTGGCTGGCGGTGGCGGCGACGATGAATTTTCCGCAGCGGCGACAGCCTGCCGAGGCGGCTCAAACTGCTTAGGAGACATGCGTCATGGCATCGGTTAACAAATGGATAGGCATCGGCAATCTGGGGCGTGATCCGGAAACCCGCTACACCGCCAGTGGCGAGGCGATCTGCAATTTCAGCATCGCCTGCACCGAAACCTGGAAGGACAAGCAGACCGGCGAAAAGAAGGAAATGACCGAATGGGTCCGGGTTTCTGCCTTCGGCAAGCTGGCCGAAATTTGCGGCCAGTACCTGAAGAAGGGCTCGCAGGTCTATGTCGAGGGCAGCCTGCGCACCCGCAAATGGACGGACAAGGACGGCCAGGAGCGCTACACCACCGAAATCCGCTGCGACGACATGAAAATGCTCGGTTCCCGGCAGGGCATGGGCGCGCCGGCCGGCGGCGGGGGGGGCTACGACGAACCGGCCGATTACGCGCCGGCCCCCCCGAAGAACAAGCCGAAGCCTTCCTTCGACGATCTGGGCGACGATATTCCGTTCTGAGGCCCGTTCGGCTGCCGGTAACGCCCTGCGTTGCCGGCCCTTCGTCCGCATCACCGTTGCAGGGGGAGTCGCATGACCAACGCTGTCACCTTCAAGATTCTCGAAGACATCGCCCGCGATTTGTCGGGTTCCGAAATCACCTTTCCGACCTTTCTCGACATCACCTTCCAGGTCCGCACCGCGCTCAAGGATCCCAACCTGAGCGTCGATCAGCTGGCGAAACTGGTCGGGGCCGAGCCGCTGATGAGCGCCAAGATCATCCGCATGGCCAATTCGGTGGCTCTCAACCCGAGTGGCCGCGAGATTGCCGACGTCAAGAGCGCCATCGTCCGGGTCGGCATGGAGGCGGTGCGCACGGTGTCCTTCGCGGTGGCCATGGAGCAGTTGCTGAAATCCAAGCAGATGCAGCCGTTCGAGCGCATTTCGCAACGCCTGTGGGAGCATACCTCGCACGTCGCCGCATTGTGCCGCGTGCTGGCCCGCAAGCTGGCGAAGATCAATGGCGACGAGGCGATGTTCACCGGCCTGGTGCATGATCTCGGCGTCTTTTACCTGATGTCGCGTGCCGCCAATTTCCCCGAACTGGTGGCCGACAAGGCCGAATTGCATGCCCTGCTGGTCGGCTGGCACGACAACATCGGCCACGCCCTGCTGTCGGCCCTCGGTTCGCCCGAGCCGGTCCTCGAGGCCGTGCGCGACCATGAAACCGATCGCGAGATCGGTACGGTGTCCACGCTGTCGGACGTGCTCTACATCGCCAACAAGATCGCCAACCGGACTTCCTGCTGGCGCGATCCGGAACTCGATGCGCCGGTCGATACCACGATACTCGACACGCTGTTCGATGCCGATACCCTGGCCGAGATCATCGCGGAGTCGGAAGAAGAAGTGCAGTCGCTGAAGGCCGCCCTGGGGGGGTGAGCGACAGGCAGGCGCCGGCATCCCGGACGATGATCCGGCCAGTGCCGCAGGATACAGGCAGCAAGAAGCGGCTCAGCGAGAAGGCCGCCACAGGCAGGGAATAGTCATGAGCAGTCATCAATCGGCCGGCGACGCGACGACCGGCAAGCGCTTCGCCGCCCTGGCGCTGGCCGCCCTGGGCGTCGTCTATGGCGATATCGGGACCAGCCCGCTGTATGCGGTGAAGGAGGTCTTCGCCGGCAATCATCCGATCCCGGTCACCCCGGCCAACATCTACGGCAGCCTGTCGCTCTTTTTCTGGGCGCTGATCGTCGTGGTCTCGGTCAAGTACGTGACCTTCATCATGCGCGCCGACAACCGCGGCGAGGGCGGCATCATGGCGCTGATCGCGCTCGCCCTGCACACGGTGCAGGACAAGCCGCACCACGGCAAGTGGATCATGATTGTCGGCGTGCTCGGTGCCGCCATGTTCTACGGCGACGGCATGGTGACGCCGGCGATTTCCGTACTGTCGGCCGTCGAGGGGCTGGAGGTCGGGGCACCGGCGCTGCATCCCTTCGTCATCCCGCTCACCATCCTCGTGCTGTTCGGCCTGTTCTTCGTGCAGAAGAGCGGTACGGCCGTCGTCGGCGCCTTCTTCGGCCCGGTCATGCTGATCTGGTTCAGCGTGCTGGCCCTGCTCGGCCTTAGCAGCATTGTCAACCATCCGGAAATCCTGCTCGCCCTGAATCCGCTGTACGCCGTCGAATTCCTGCTTGCCAACAAGGCCATGTCGCTGGTCGCCATGGGCAACGTCGTGCTGGCCGTGACCGGGGCCGAGGCGCTCTATGCCGACATGGGCCACTTCGGCCGCAAGCCGATTTCGCGCGCCTGGTTCGCTTTCGTGCTGCCGGCACTGGTGCTCAACTACCTGGGGCAGGGCGCTGCCATCCTGGCCGACCCGGCGGTGGCCGATAATCCCTTTTACCGCTCGGCGCCGGACTGGGCGCTCTACCCGCTCATCGGTCTGGCTACGCTGGCCACCGTCATCGCGTCGCAGGCGGTCATTTCCGGGGCCTTTTCCGTTACCCGCCAGGCGATGCAGCTCGGCTTCGTGCCGCGCATGGAAGTCCAGCATACCAGCGAGAAGGAGCAGGGCCAGATCTACCTGCCCGGGGTGAACTGGGGCCTGATGGTGGCCGTGATGATCCTCGTCCTCGGCTTCAGGTCGTCGAACAATCTGGCTGCCGCCTATGGTATTGCGGTGACCGGCGACATGGTGATCACCTCCATCCTGGCCACGGTGGTTGCCGCCAAGGTCTGGGGCTGGGGCTGGCTGCGCGCCGGCCTGTTGTTTGCCTTCTTCCTCGCCGTCGAGCTGGTTTTCCTGACCGCCAATATCCTCAAGATTCCGGATGGCGGCTGGTTCCCGCTGGTCGCCGGGATGGCGGTTTTCGTGCTGATGACGACCTGGAAGCGCGGCCGCCAGCTGCTCGCCGACCGCCTCAAGGGCGAACGCCTGGAGTTGGCGCTGTTTCTCGATTCGTTGGCGTCGTCGATGCCGACCCGGGTGGCGGGCACTTCGGTCTTTCTCAACGCCGACCCGAAGGGCGTGCCGCATGCGCTGCTCCATAACCTGATGCACAACAAGGTGCTGCACGAGCGCGTCGTGCTCGTCTCGGTGCAGTTTTTCGATGTCCCCTACGTGCCGGACATCGACCGTGTCGAGGTGCGCCAGCTCAAGGAAAACTTCTGGAGCGTCATCATCCAGTACGGTTTCAAGGATGAGCCGGACATCCCGGTTGCCCTGTCGCACTGCGCCGATGCCGGCCTGGCCTTCAGCCCGCTCGAAACGTCCTACTTCATCGGCCGTGAAACGCTGATCCCTCGCCTGGGCTCGGAAATGGCCTTCTGGCGGGAAAAGCTCTTCATCGCGATGTTCCGCAATGCCAGTCCGGCCACGGCTTTCTTCAACATCCCGAGCAATCGCGTCGTCGAACTCGGTACCCAGGTCGTGTTGTAGGCGGCAAGGCGAAAGGCCTTGCCGGCCGGGCTCCCGGGGCGTGTTCAGGGGGGCTCACACCCGGGCGGTGCGGCTATGGCGGGTCACAGGCGGCGGATTTTCTCGAGCAGCGCCGTCGTCGATTTCTGGTGGAGGAAGGGGATGGAATGCACCGTGCCGCCCCAGCCGCGCACTTCGCTGCCGCCGACGATCTTGTCGACCGGCCAGTCGCCGCCCTTGACCAGGATTTCCGGCCGGCAAGCGAGAATGCGCTGGAGCGGGGTGTCTTCGTCGAACCAGGTGACCAGCGTCACGCAGCCAAGCGAGGCCATTACTGCCAGACGGTCCTCCAGCGTGTTGACCGGGCGGTCGTCCCCCTTGCCCAGGCGCTTGACCGAGGCGTCGGTATTCAGCGCGACGACCAGACTGGCGCCGAGCGCGGCAGCTTGCGCCAGATAGGTGACGTGCCCGCGGTGCAGGATGTCGAAACAGCCGTTGGTGAATACCAGCGGCCGGGCCAGCTGGGCGGCGCGGGCGGCCAGTTGGTCGGGCGGGCAGATCTTGGATTCGAAAGCGGGGGCGGCGTAGGTCATGATCGGTAGAGGGTTGGTGATGTCGCCATTTTAATGCGCGGCGGGTCGGTACTGCCCGTCCAATTCTCCTCACACCCCGTCGAGATCGGCGCGCAGGTTCGCTGCGTGATGACGGATGGCCTTCAGTTCGGTGTCGTCCAGGCGCTCGAGATTCTTCAGCGGCAGGGCCATTCGGGGATTGGCGGCGAAGTGCTGGCGGTGGCGGGCGAGGAAATCCCAGTACAGCGTGGTGAAGGGACAGGCGGTCGGGCCGACGCGGGTTTGCGGGTGGTAGCGGCAGCTGCGGCAATAATCGCTCATCCGGTCGATGTAGGCGCCGCTGGCGCAGTAGGGTTTGCTGGTCATGCCCGGCCAGGCGTTGAGGGCCATGCCCAGCGTGTTCGGCTCTTCGACCCAGGCCACGGCGTCGACATAGACGGCGAGATACCAGTCCGCCACCTGGCGCGGTTGCAGGCCGGCGAGGAGAGCAAAGTTGCCGGTGATCATCAGGCGCTGGATATGGTGAGCGTAGCCATGCTCCAGCGTCTGGCCGATGGCGGCGGCGAGGCAGGCGGCGTGGGTGTGGCCGGTCCAGAACCAGGCGGGGAGCGGGGCATGGTGGTTGTACTGGTTGGCTTCGGCCAATGCCGGCATCTGCCGGGCATAGACGCCGCGTACGAATTCGCGCCAACCCAGTATCTGCCGCACGAAGCCTTCGGCGGCAGCGAGCGGCACGCGGCCGGACGCGTAGGCGTCGACGGTGGCGCCGATCACCGTGCGCGGCTCGAGCAGCTTGAGGTTCAGCGCGGCCGAGAGCAGCGAGTGCCACAGGAAGGGCTGGCCGGACCACATGGCGTCCTGCCAGTGGCCGAATTCCGGCAGGCGGTGGGTCATGAAGTCGTCGAGCGCGACTTGGGCCTGTGCCGTCGTCACCGGCCAGCCGAAACGGGCGGTGCTCCCCGGGTGATCCGGGAAATGGCGCGCGACATCGGTTATGGCCGAGCGGGTCAGGGCGTCGGGCGCGAAATGCGGCGGTGGCGGCAGCAGGCCCGGCCCGTGGCGCCCGAAGGACTGGCGGTTGTCGGCATCGAAATTCCACTGGCCACCGACCGGCGCGTCGCCCGCCATCAGGATGCCGTGCCGCCGGCGCTGCCAGCGGTAGAAAAATTCCAGACGCAGGTTTGGCTTGTCGCCGGCCCAGGCCTGGAAATCGGCCGCTGGGCATAGGAAGTGCGGGTCGGGGCGGCTGTCCAGCGCCACGCCGGCTGCCGCGCAGGCGCGCTGGATGGCCTGGTGCAGCCGGTGGTCCCCGGGTTCGAGGAGGACGACCTGGCGGGCGTTGCCGATGTCGGCCCGCAGGGCGTCGGCGATGCCCGGATACGGGTGCTCGCCCAGTCGCCGGTAGGTCAGCGGCAGCCCGGCAGCGCGAAAAGCGGCGGCCCGGTGGCGCATGGCGGCCAGGAAGAGGGCGCTGCGGGCCTTGTGGCTCCAGACGTGGGTCGATTCTTCCGCGGCCTCGACCATCAGCAGGCGGTCGTGCCGGGGGTCGAAATCGGTCAGCAGCGGGTGCGGGTCGGGGTGGAGCTGATCGCCGAGGATCAGGAACAGGCGCTGCATGGCACGCCTTCAGTCGCTGCCGGCCTGGCGCCGGCAGGCCCGCGAGCAGTAGCGGACCTGCGCCCAGTTGGCCGCCCACTTGCGTCGCCAGCTCATCGGCCGGCCGCAGGCCAGGCAGGGCTTGCTGGGCAGGGCGGCCTTGTTGCCGCGAAAGCCGGCGGTCAGGGGTGTTCGCTTCGCCATTGGTGCAGGGCGCGGACGGCGTCGGCCAGCTCCGGCAAGACTGCCACCCCGCTGGGCGCAGCCAGGCGCCGGATGCCGCCACCGCCGACCCAGAGGGCGACCGTCGGCGGCAGGATCTGGCGCAGGTGCTGAACCAGCCCGCCGATCTGGCGCTGCGGGAAGGCAACCGAGAAGGAGAGCGCGACGATATCGGCCGCATGGGCTTCGGCGGCGCGGCCGATGTCAAGCAGCGGCATCTGCGTGCCAAGGGGGATGCATTCGGCACCTTCGAGGGCGAGCAGGGCTTCGACCATGAGCAGGCCGATGACATGCTGTTCTTCCGGCACGGTGGTCAGCAGCACGCGCGGCCGGCGGCCGGCGGGCAGCGTGGCGATGGTCTGGCGGAGCAGGCGCTTGGTCAGCTCGGTGTACAAGTGTTCCTCGAAGACCTCGATGCGCCCTTCTTCCCAGGCGACACCGACCCGGTGTGTCAGCGGGGCCACGGTGTCCTGGACAAATGCCTGCAAACCCTGACGCACGAGGCGTTGCTGCATGGCCTGCTGGAAGCCCGGTCCATCGTGGCGGCGGATAGGGTCGAGCAGTTCGTCCAGGCTTTCGCCCGCCCCCCTGGGCAACGCGGCCGCCGTGTCGCGCGGCCGGCGCGGGGCGAGCGCGGCGAGCTCCTCTTCCGGTGCGGCGATCAGCTTGCCTGGTCGATGTCCCTGATCCATCAGGCGTTTGATCAGGCGCAGACGTTCAACCTGGGCGGCGGGATAGAGGCGCTCGCCGTTGGCGTCGCGTTCCGGAACCGGAAAGCCGTAGCGCCGCTCCCACATGCGCAGGACGTCCTTGGAGAGCCCGGTGTCGCGCTCGACGGCGGCAATGGTGAAGCTGAGGGTGCTCATAATTTGTCCTGAACAAAAGTTAGACAAACCGTTGACAAATGCATCTGTGCTGACTATCTTACGAACAAAGACGTATTTTGTCTAGGACAAATCAGAGTGAGGTTGAACATGTGCACACGCTTCCACCGCTGGCTCGGGATCGCCGGCCTGCTTTCCGCCACGGTCGTGCCGCTCGGCGCTGCGGCGGCCTGTCCCTCGCTGCTCGATCACACCTTCACGACCCTGCAGGATGGCAAGCCGATGCCGCTCTGCCAGTACGCAGGCCGGGTCATTCTGGTGGTGAATACCGCCAGCTACTGCGGTTTTACCGCGCAGTACGACGGCCTGGAAAAGCTCTACGCCCGGCTGAAGGACAAGGGGCTCGTCGTGCTCGGTTTCCCGTCCAATGACTTTGGCGAGCAGGAGCCGGGCAGCGACAAGGAGATTGCCGATTTCTGCCGCCTGACCTACGGCGTCGAGTTCCCGATGGCGAGCAAGACGGTGGTCAAGGGCAAGGGCGCCAACGCCTTCTATCGCCGGTTGGCCGAGATCACCGGCAGCACCCCGAAGTGGAATTTCCACAAGTACCTGATCAGCCGCGACGCCACGAAGGTGGTGGCCTACACCAGCTTCACGAAGCCGGACGACAAGGACTTGCTGAAGAAAATCGACGAATTTCTGAACGCCCCCTGACGCCCCAATCCGCCACCCTCATGCCAGGAGTCTACCGATGAACGCCCCCGAGAACATCTTCCTGCCCGATGTGCAGGCCACCCCGGATCACCGCCGTCTTGCCATCCAGCAGGTGGGCGTCAAGGGCCTGCGCTATCCGCTGCTCCTGGCCGGTGCTGACGGCGAGCAGGTCGCTACCGTCGCCACACTGGCGATGACCGTTGGCCTGCCGCCGGAGGTCAAGGGCACCCACATGTCGCGCTTCGTCGAGCTGATCGAAATGCAATGCGAGGCGTTGACCCAGGATGGTCTGTGCCGCCTGCTCGACACCATGCTGATGCGCCTCGAAGCGCGCAGCGGCCGCATCGAACTGAGCTTCCCCTACTTCATCCGCAAGGCGGCGCCGGTCTCGGGCGTGGAAAGCCTGCTCGACTACGACGTGGTGCTGATCGCCGAACGCCGCGAAGGACAGCGCACCGACCTGACGCTGCGCGTCGTGGCCGCGGTGACCAGCCTGTGCCCGTGCTCGAAGAAGATTTCCGACTACGGCGCCCATAACCAGCGCTCGCACATCACGCTGGAAGCCCGCCTGCGCCAGCCGATGACGATCGAGGAACTGGTGCGCATCGCCGAGGAGGAGGCTTCCTGCGAGGTGTTCGGTCTGTTGAAGCGGCCGGATGAGAAGTGGGTGACCGAGCGTGCCTACGACAACCCGAAATTCGTCGAAGACCTGGTGCGCGACATCGCGCTGCGGCTGATGAACGAGCCGCGCGTGGCCGAATGGAAGGTCGCGTCGGAGAACTTCGAATCCATCCATAACCACTCGGCCTACGCCGAGCTCTACGGCTGCAACGAATAAGGGGGCTGCCATGAACCGGAAACAACGCATCGCCGTCGTCGGCGCCGGCATCTCCGGGCTGGCCAGCGCCTGGCTGCTCAGTCGCCAGCATGAGGTGACGCTGTTCGAGGCCGGCAGCTATCTCGGTGGCCACACGAATACCGTAGACGTGACGCTGGAAGGCCGGACGCATCCGGTCGATACCGGCTTTCTGGTCTTCAACGAAAAAACCTATCCCAACCTGATTGCGCTGTTCGCGTTGCTCGGGGTGGAGAGCGTCGAGACTGAAATGTCCTTTTCGGTCAGCCTGGAAAAGCCCGATCTGGAATGGGCCGGCAGCAGCCTGGCGACCATCTTCGGCCAGAAGCGCAACCTGCTACGCCGTTCCTTCTGGGGCATGCTGTCCGACATCCTGCGCTTCAACCGCGAGAGTACGGCCTGGCTGCTCAGCCACCCGCACGACCAGCGCAGCCTGCGCGACTTTCTGGAAGCCGGCAACTATTCGGCGGCCTTCTCCGACTGGTATCTGCTGCCGATGGCGGCCGCCATCTGGTCCTGTCCGACCGGCCAGATGCGCGACATGCCGCTCGCCACCTTCATCCGTTTCTGTCAGAACCACGGCCTGTTGCAGGTCTTCGACCGGCCGCTGTGGCGTACCGTGCAGGGCGGGGGGCGCGCGTATGTAAACAAGATCGCCGCCCGGCTCGACGACATCCGCCTGGCCTGCCCGGTGCGTGCCGTGACGCGCGCCGCCGACGGGTTGACCGTTGCCCACGATGGCGGTTGCGAACGCTTCGACCAGATCGTCATGGCCTGCCACAGCGATCAGGCGCTGGGCATTCTCGGCTTCACGGCCAGCGATGGCCAGCGCGCCGTGCTGTCGGCCATCCGTTACCAGCCGAACCGCGCCGTGCTGCACACCGACCCGGCCCTCTTGCCGCGCGACCGCAAGCTGTGGTCGGCCTGGAACTATTTTGCCGGCCGGGGCGAGCCCGGCGATCAGCCGGTGGGGGTCTCCTACCTGATCAACAAGCTGCAACCGCTGCCTTTCACCACGCCGGTCGTCGTTACGCTGAATCCGGCGCGCGAGCCGGATCCGGCCAAGGTTATCGCCGAGTTTGACTACGCCCACCCGATCTTCGATGCCGCTGCCATCGCCGCCCAGCAGCGTCTGGCCGAAGTGCAGGGCGAGGGGGGGATCTGGCTGGCCGGCGCCTGGGGCAGCTATGGCTTTCACGAAGACGGCCTGAAGTCGGCGCTGCGCGTGGCGAACGGCATGGGCATCCGGGCGCCGTGGCAGGGCGAGGCGCCGGCCGTGCGGCACGAAACCGAGATGGCCTGAGGCGACCATGAATCCCCGCCCGCAACTCTGCCTCGGCCACGTCATGCACCGCCGCCTGCGGCCGAAGGTCAATGCCTTCGTCTATCCGGTGTTCTATGTGCAGTTGCCGGTGCGTGACCTGGCGGCAGCGAAGTGCGGCATCTTCTCGGTCGACCAACCCAACCTGCTCAGCTTCCGCAGTCGGGATCACGGTCCGCGCGATGGCAGCCCGCTGCTGCCGTGGATCGAAGGCCTGCTCCGTCAGCATGGCCTGCCGGCCGACGGCGAGATCGTGCTGCAGACCTTTCCGCGTGTCCTCGGCTACGTCTTCAACCCGGTCAGCTTCTGGTATTGCCATGCGCCCGGTGGGGCGCTGATCGCCATTCTGGCCGAAGTCAACAACACCTTCGGCGGCACGCACAGTTATCTGCTGCATCGCCACGGCCAGCCGCTGCGCGACGGCGAGGAACTGACGGCCAGCAAGCTGTTCCACGTCTCGCCTTTCAACGACGTGGAGGGCGGTTACCGCTTCCGCTTCCAACTGCAGCGTGCCGTGCAACTGGCCCGCATCGATTACGACGATGCCGAGGGCGAGCTGCTGCTGACTTCCATTTCCGGCAAGCCGCGCGACTGGTCGGCGGCAGCCCTGCTCGGCGCCTTCCTGCGCATGCCGTTTTTGACGCTGGGCGTCATCGCCCGTATCCACTGGCAGGCGCTGAAACTGTGGCTCAAGGGCGTGCCCTTCCGCGGTGCGCATCCCGCAACCCAACCCCTACAGGAATCGACCAAATGAACAACAGCCTGATTCTGCGCGGTGGCGAGAGCCTGGCCCGCGACACCCGGACGGTTTTCGAACTGCTCGAAAAGCTGCAGGGCGGCCTGCTCGAAGTGCGCCTGCCGGATGGGTCCTGTGCCCTGTTCGGCGACGGCGAACAAGGCGTCACGCTGCAGGTGCACGACGAAGCGATGTTCGGCCGGGTCCTGGCCCGTGGCGACATCGGCCTCGCCGAAGCCTACCTCGACGGCCTGTGGGATTCGCCGGACATCAGCGGCCTGCTCACGCTGCTGGCCGCCAATCGCAAGGTGGTGCAAAAGGCGCTCTATGGTTCCTGGCGAGCGCTGCTCGCCGCCCGTATCCGCCACTGGCTGAACCGCAACAGCAAGGCCGGCAGCAAGCGCAACATCATGGCCCACTACGATCTGGGCAACGCCTTCTACAGCCAGTGGCTCGACCCGGGCATGACCTATTCGGCGGCCCTTTACCGCGAGGTCGACGACGGCTCGCTGGAGGCGGCGCAGCGCGCCAAGTACCAGCGTATCCTGCACTGCCTGCAGGCCAGGCAGGGGCAGCGCGTACTGGAGATCGGCTGCGGCTGGGGCGGTTTTGCCGAACTGGCCGAGCAGGCCGGTCTCAAGGTCACCGGCCTGACCCTGTCGCCGGCCCAGCTCGCCTGGGCCCGGCAGCGCGTGCCGGGCGCCGACCTGCGCCTGCAGGACTACCGCGACAACACGGAACGGTTCGATCATGTCGTGTCGATCGAAATGTTCGAAGCCGTCGGCGAACGCTGGTGGCCGAGCTACTTCAAGACGGTGGCCGGCGCGCTGAAGCCCGGCGGGCGGGCGGTGATCCAGAGCATCACCATTCGCGACGACCTGTTCGCCGCTTACCGCAAAGGCACCGATTTCATCCAGCAATACATTTTTCCCGGCGGCATGTTGCCGTCGCGCGCCGCCTTCCGCAGCGCGGCCGCCCGCCAGGGCCTGGTCGTGCGCAACGAATACGCCTTCGGCCTCGATTACGCCCGCACCCTGGCCGAATGGCGTGCCGCCTTCGAAGCCCGCTGGCCGGAGATCCATAAGCTCGGCTTCGACGAGCCCTTCCGCCGCCTGTGGCGGATGTACCTGTGCTACTGCGAGGCCGGCTTCCGGGCCGGGAGCATCGATGTCGTCCAGTTTGAGCTCGCCCATCGCTGATGGCGTGGCATCCGAGCGGCGGCGGGCGCTGCTGCTCGCCCTGGCCGGCTGGCCCTTCGCGGCCCGCGGCAACGGCGATCCGACGGCCGGCCTGAAACGCTGGGGGCAGGGCGAATTCCGCCGTTTCGGTTTGCTGGTCTATGCAGCGACCTTGTGGGCCGGTGACGATCCCTTGCGGCCGCCGTTGGTGTTGCGGCTGGACTACAAGCGGGCGATCGCCGGCAAGGCGATTGCCGAGGCGAGCGTCAAGGAAATGCGCCGTTTCATGGCCGACGAGACAGTACTGAAGCGCTGGGGCGAGGCGATGGCCCGCCTTTTTCCGGACGTGAAGCCGGGCGACCACATTCTGGGGGTGTATCGGCCGGAAGGGGCGGTGTTCCTGTTCAACGGGCAGCCTTTGGGAGAAATTGCCGAGGCGGCGTTTGCCCGGCAGTTTTTCGCGATCTGGCTGGATGCCCGGACAAGTGCGCCGGAATTGCGGGAGGCGTTGTTGAGGAGGGCGGAGTGAGTTTGTCCTCTCCTCCTGCGGTGGAATTGGGGTCAGACCACGGTTTTGGGGTTTGGCACTTGTGCAGCCGTTGTTTTTCGCGCTTGTGGCGCGAGCTACTTTCTTCTTGCGTCGCCAAGAAGAAAGTAGCCAAAGAAGAAGGCGACCCTGGTCGACGCCGGGCGTTGCCCGGTTCCTTGCGCTACTCGGTTGGGGCGGGGGCACCCCAAGAGTACTTCTTCCCGATGCTGCGCAGCGCCCGCGAAGACCGAGTAGCGCAGGGAACCCGCACAGCGGGCGCTGACGCCGGGTCGCCTTTTCTTTGCGGACTTTCTTTTGGCGAAGCAAAAGAAAGTCCGGCGCGCCTCAAGCGCGAAAAACAACGGTTGCACGAGCGCCAAACCCACAAACCGTGGCCTGACCCCGGTTTGCAAACCCCAACCCGGGCAAGTTGCTCCCGGCTTGATGGGTGATGGCAGCATGACCTCCCCCCGCATACTCTCCTACGGCGCCCTGGGCCTCCCCCTGGCTTTCGCCGCCCTTCCTCTCTACGTCCACATCCCCCATTTCTATGCCGAGACCACGGGCCTCAGCCTGGCCCTGCTGGGCAGCATCCTGCTCGCTGCCCGTCTGCTGGATGCCGGCATTGACCCGTGGCTCGGCTGGCTGGCCGACCGCCTGCCCCGCCGGGCGATGCTGGCGGGGGCGCTGCTTCCCTTCGTCCTCGGCTTCGTCGCCCTGCTCAACCCGCCGGCGCAGGGCGGCGGGTTGTGGTTGCTTGGCTCGCTGGCCCTGACCTATCTCGGTTTCTCGGGGGCGACCGTGGCTTACCAGGCCTGGGGAGCGGATATCGGCCAGATGCCCGAACAGCGTACCCGGCTGACCGCGGCCCGCGAGGGGTTCGGGCTGCTGGGCGTGGTGCTCGCTGCCGCCTTGCCGTCCCTGCTCGCCAGCGACCTGACGGCTGGCATTGCCCGTCTGGCCTGGATACTGCCGCCGCTGTTGCTGGTTGCCGCGGCCACCACCTTCGCCCGGGTTGGGGCCGGTGCGCCGTTGCCCGCGGCCAGCGCGCCGCTCTGGCCCAGCCTGCGCCGGGTATTTGCCGACCCGGCATTTTGCCGCCTGCTCGCCGTTTTTGTCGCCAACGGTATTGCCGCCGCCTTGCCGGCCACGCTCTTCCTGTTCTTCGTGGCCGATGTACTGCAGGCGGCATCAGCCAGCGGCGGCCTGTTGGCGCTGTATTTCGTCGCCGGGGCGGCCTCGCTGCCGCTGTGGGTCCGCCTGTCGGCCGCTTGCGGCAGGAGCATGGCCTGGCTGGCTGCCATGCTGCTTGCCATGCTGGCCTTTGCCGGGGCCAGCCTGCTCGGGCCGGGCGATCTCTATCCCTTTGCACTGATCTGCCTCGCCTCCGGCCTGGCTCTGGGCGCCGACCTGGCCTTGCCGGCGGCCATGGCGGCCGATCTCGGCGAACGCCAGGGGCAGGCCGGAGCCTGCTTCGGGGTGTGGAATTTCGTCGCCAAGCTGAACCTGGCGCTGGCAGCCGGCCTGGCCCTGCCGCTTCTCGGCCAGTTCGGCTACGTGCCCGGCGGAACGGGTGGGCTGCCGGCGCTGACCTTCACCTACGCCTTGCTGCCGCTCGCCTTCAAGGCCATCGCCGCCGCGCTGTTGTGGCGCTGGCGGGCTTCTCTGGAGATCCGGACATGAAACTGCTGACTGCTGCCCTGTTTTCCCTTGGCCTGACCGCCTGCGCCTCGACCGGGGTCGAGCAATACCGCGCCGAGCAGCCGGCCCTCGACCTGAAGACCTACCTGAATGGCAGGCTCGACGCCTGGGGTATCTTCCAGGGGCGTTCCGGCGAGGTGAAGAAGCGCTTTCATGTCGTCATCGACGCCCAATGGGAGGGCGACACCGGCGTGCTCGACGAGCATTTCAAATGGTCCGACGGGACGACCTCGCGCCGGGTGTGGACGCTGAAACGCCAGCCGGACGGCACCTGGCGCGGCACCGCCGACGACGTGGTCGGCGAGGCCATCGGCGAAGTGGCCGGCAATGCGCTACGCTGGCGTTACGTGCTGGCCCTGCCGGTGGATGGCAAGACCTATCACGTCGATTTCGACGACTGGATGTTCCTGATGGACGACAAGGTGATGCTGAATCGGTCGTACATGTCCAAATGGGGTTTCCATCTCGGCGAGGTGAGCCTCACCTTCGTCAAGCGGAGCGCGCCATGAACCCGCCGATCCGGACCTGGCAGGGCAGGCGCGTCTGGCTGGTCGGCGCCTCGTCCGGCATCGGCGCCGCGCTGGCGCAGGCCCTGGCCGGGCGCGGCGCCTGCTTGGCCTTGTCGGCGCGGCGGGCGGACAAGCTCCTGGCGCTGGGTATTGCCGACGCCGTATGCGTGCCCTGCGACGCGACCGATGCGGTCAGCCTGGCCGAAGCCCGCTGGCAGGTCGTGAGCGCGCTGGGCGGGATCGATCTGGTGATCTACCTGGCCGGCGACTACGTGCCGATGCGCGCCGACAAGTTCGACCTGGCGGTTGCCGAGTCGGTGCTCGCCGTCAATTTCAACGGCGCCCTGCGCCTGGCGGCAGCCGTCCTGCCCGATCTGCAGCCGGGCGGCGGCATTGCCTTCGTGGCCAGCGTCGCCGGTTACCGCGGCCTGCCCAAGGCCCTGTGCTACGGGCCGGGCAAGGCGGCGCTGATCCATTTTGCCGAATGTCTGCACCTCGATCTGGCGCCGAAGGGGATCGGCGTCTGGGCGATCAACCCGGGCTTCGTCTCTACCCCGCTCACGGCGAAAAACGATTTCGCCATGCCGGCCCTGCAAACCCCGGAACAAGCCGCGCAGGCGATCATCGACGGCTTCGCGACGGGGCACTTCGAGATCCACTTCCCCAAGCGGTTTACCCGTCTGCTCAAGCTGTTGGCCATCCTGCCCTACCGCTGGTATTTCCCCCTCATCCGCCGCCTGACCGGAGGCTGACATGAATCTCGAACGCCTGATCGATTTCTACAACCGCTTCGCGCCGGACAGCGTGGCGCGCTTTCCCGAGTTCTATACCGCCGATGCCTGGTTCAAGGATCCGTTCAACGAAGTGCGCGGCATTGCGGCCATCCAGCGCATTTTCAGCCACCTGTTCAGGCAGGTCGACGAACCGCGCTTCGTCGTGGTCGACCAGGTGGTCGATGCCGGCAGCGCCATGCTGGTCTGGGAGTTCTGCTTCCGGGTGCGGCGGTGGGGCAAGGGGCAGACGCTGGTCATGCGCGGCGTGTCGCACCTGCGTTTCGACGCCGACGGCAAGGTTTGCTACCACCGCGACTACTGGGATACCGGTGAGGAGTTGTACATGAAGCTGCCCGGCCTCGGCTTGCTGATGCGCGGCCTGCGCCGGGTGCTGGCCGCCTGAACACGCTTCAGCCCGCCCGCGCCAGCCAGTGATGGAGGCGCTCGAACAACTGGTCGGGGTCCACCGGTTTGGCGATGAAATCCTTCATGCCGGCTTCCTCGCAGCGCAGCCGATCCTCGGTAAAGGCGTTGGCGGTCATTGCGATGATCGGAATGGCGGACCGGCCGGGCAGGGCCAGGATCTGGCGGGTCGCCTCCAGGCCATCCATGACCGGCATCTGCATGTCCATCAGGATCACGTCGTAATCGCCCGCCTGCGCCTTGGCAACGGCCTGCGCGCCGTTCTCCGCCGCATCGACGATGAGGCCGGTATCGGCCAGCATCGCAAAGGCGACCTCGCGGTTGATCTCGTCGTCCTCGACCAGCAGGATCCGCCGCCCGCGGAAACGCTCGGCAATCGCCCGGTCGTCGACTCCCGCCGGCGCGACGACGGCTGGGGGCTCTCCCGCCAGGTCCTTCTTCAGGCGGGCCGAGAACCAGAACAGGCTGCCCTGCCCCGGCGTGCTCGAAAAACCGGTTTCGCCGCCCATCAGTTCGGCCAGCTTGCGGGTGATCGCCAGACCCAGCCCGGTTCCGCCGTACTGGCGCGTCGTCGAGTTGTCGGCCTGCTCGAAAGCCCTGAACAGGCGGCCCTGGGCCGCCGGCGCAATGCCGATGCCGGTGTCCTCGACCTCGAAGCGGACGAGCAGTGCCGCCGGCTCCTCGGCGAGCAGGCGCGTGCGGAAGGTGATATGGCCGGTTTCGGTGAATTTGACCGCATTGCTCGCGAAATTGAGCAACGCCTGTTGCAGGCGGGTCGGGTCGCCGAGCACGGCGCAGGGCAGCGGGGGGATGTCGCGGCGCAGTGCGAGGTGCTTGGCGTCGGCGCGTTCCTGGATCATCGAGCAAACGTTACGGATCAGGCTGCCCGGATCGACGCGGGTTTCTTCCAGCACGAACTTGCCGGCCTCGATTTTCGACAGATCGAGCACGGCGTTGATGATTTCGAGCAGGTGTTCGCTGGCCCGCTCGATGCGGTCGAGGCGGTCGGCCTGCTCCGGCGTGCAGCCGGCGCGGCGCAGCAGGTGCGACATGCCGGTGATGGCGTTGAGTGGCGTGCGGATTTCATGGCTCATGTTGGCCAGGAAGGCGCTCTTCGACTGATTGGCCTTTTCCGCCGCTTCCTTGGCGACGCTCAGTTCGTAGGTGCGCTCGGGGACCAGGCGCTCCAGATCCAGACGCTGGTTTTCCCGCTCGGTGATGTCGCGGATCGCGCCGTACAGCACAGCCCCGCCATCCGGGCCGGTTTCGATTTCCGCGACGCAGTGCAGGAAGTGCAGCGAACCGTCGCGATGCCGGGCGCGGATCACGACGCTGCTGCTTTCGCCGGGCCGCAGTCCGTTGATCTGGCCGGCGAAAAGCGGCTGATCGTCGGGTACGACGCAATCGCGCCAGCCGCCGCGCTGCTGGATTTCTGCCGTGCTGTAGCCAAACAGCTTTTCGGCCTGGCCGCCGATCCAGTCGATGCGGAGTTCGTTCCGGGCGTCGCGCCGACCGGAGTAGATCAGGTCGCTGCTCATCGACGAAACGCGCCGGAAGCGGTTCTCGTTTTCGACCAGGGCAGCGGTGTATTCCCGGTTGCGTTGGCCGTGGCGGTAGAGCAGCCAGGCGGCGGCCAGGCTGAGCAGGAAGAAGGCGCTGACGAACAGGATGACGTTGCGCCGCTCCTCGCGCCAGACATCCAGGTAATCCGCCGGCGCCCGGCCGACGGCCAGGATGTAGGGCAGCCCCTCGATCCGGCGGAAGGCATACGTCCGCTCGATGCCGTCCGGCGGGTTCGGCGTGTGGAAATGGCCTTCCCTGACACCGGAATCCAGGATGGCCAGGAATTCGCGCGACACCGTGCGGTCGCCGGTCGCGCCGGCCGGGCCGTCAATCGGTGGATAGCGTGTTGCCAGGCTGCGGTTCAGGTGGCGGATCACGGCCGAACCGTGCGGCCCGAGTTTCAGCGTGGACAGCTGGGCGTGGAAATGGGCGAGCGCGACGGTGGCATTGACGACCCCGCCCAGGCTGCCATCCGGCTTGCGGTAGGAGCGGGTGAAGGGAATCACCCAGATCTTCGATATCCGGCCGATCACCGGCTCGCCGACCACCATGGCTTGCCCCGGCGCCTGCTGATGCGCCGCGAAGAAGGGACGGTCGGCATAGGTGTCCTGCGTCTCCGGCGTGACCCCCTTGCCCCAGCGCAGGCGGCCCGTCGCATCGGTGACGCGGAAGGCATCCACCTCCGGCAATTGCGCGCTCTGCAGGGCGAGGATGTGCGCCACTTCCTGCGGGTCGATGCGGCCGCGTTGCTGTTCGTGCTCCAGCGTATGCACGATGTTGCGCAGGGCCAGATCGATCCGCCGCGCACTGTCCGCAATGTTTTGCTCGATCAGAAACGCCAGGTTGGTCGTTGACTCGTGCACCTTGTCCAGCGTCCGATCCCGGCTGTAAAGCAGGCTCTGGATGCCGATGGCGAGAATGACCAGATTGATGACGACCACGCCGGCCACCAGCTGCCAGAGGGCGAATCCACGCGTGGCGCGGGATGCAGCGGCAGGCGGCCGGTTCGCATCAGGCATGGCGGCCATCCGGTCGCTGATGCGCGCATGAATTCAACATGATTCCTGTTGATGGAATTTGGCGGATAGATTTGTCACATTTTAAAGCACGCCCGGCGGGGCGTGTGCGGTTTTGCGTGGGCCATGCCGGCCATCGCGCCCGGCTCCGTTGCGGCCGGCTCAACGCGCTGCCAGCAGTTTGCCGAGCAGGCTGCCGGATGTTTCATGGCCATGCAGCACGTAGGCCAGCTCATTGGCGTTGCGCAGCGTCAGTTCCAGGTCGCGCTGGGCACTCAGCGGGCTGGCAAAGAGCAGCTGGTCGCCGGCCTCCAGGCGTTCGTCGTCGCCCGGCAGGAGGTGGCACGTATCGCCGCGTTCGATCATCAGCGGCACCACCGGCAGCCGGCGACTCCGCTCCGTGCCGTCGATCAGCAGGTCGCCGACCCGGATGGTCTGGTTATGCATCAGGGCCTGCCAGACGGCAGGCGCCTCGGCGGCATTGAGACGGTTGTCCCAGACGACCGGCGTCCGGCCGCCGCAGGCTTCGCTCAGCCGCTCCGTCAACTGGTGGCAGGCTGCTTCGTCGAGTTGCGGCAGGCGTTCGAGAAAGCGGGCGAGCAGGGGGGCGGTAAGCAGGGCAATGCACTCCTGCGCGATGATCCGGCTGGGCAGGACGGTGAAATCGGCGCCATAAGCCTTGAACAGCGCCGCGTTGGCGGCCTGGTTCTGGCGGGCGACCACGAACAGGTCGGGCTTGAGCTCGGTGGCCGTCACGGCGATCGACAGGTTGTTGATGTCATCGTTGCTGCCGGCGACGATGCCCTGGGCCGTTTCGATGCCGGCCTGACGCAGAGTGGATGCCTCGGTGCCGTCGCCCAGGATGTCGTGGTCGCTATCTTGCGCGTTGGGGTCGATGATGGTCAGTGCGATACCGTTGTCGCGCAGGCGGCTGGCGATGGCATGGCCAAAACGCCCGTAGCCGCAGAGTATCCAGTGCCCGTGCGGCGGCCGGTGCGGTTCGGGGATGGCGGTTTCCGGCAGGCTGGTGAGCAGTTCGATCAGCCGGAAGCGTTCCGGGGCGGCGATGGCCAGCGCCAGGCTGTCGGCGAAGCGTTCAAAGGGGTTGATGATGTGGTCAGTGCCGAAGGAGGCCATGTTGGCCGCCGTCGCGGCCAGCTCGGCGCGGGCAATGACCGGGATTCTCGGGTTGAGCAGGCGCACGGCGATGGCGATGGCCAGGTTGCTCCGATCATCGTTGGTCATCGCCAGCACGCCCCGGCATTTCGGATGCTTCAGGCCGGCCAGCTTGAGGTTGTCGGGTAGCCGCGCATCGGCCGCGAGAGCCGGGGTGTCGGTTTTGAAATCGAGCAGGTCGAGTTCCTCGACGCGCAGCTCGTCCTTTTCCAGCACCACGAAGGCCTGGCCGACATGGTCGAAGCTGCGGGCGATCAGGCTGCCCGTCTCGCCGCAGCCGCAGATCAGGTAAAAATCCTCCTTGGTCTGTCGCACCCGCCGGGCAAAGCGGTTGGTGGTCAGGGTGTTCTGGAAGCCCTTGTCCTGGAGCAGGGCGATCAGCGTGACGACGGAATAGGACCAGCCGATCACGGTGAGATAAATGCACACCATCACCCACAGCCGCTGCGCGTCCGAAAAGGCGACCGGAATTTCGCCGAAGCCGATGGTCGTTGCCGTGTAGCTGATGAAATAGAAGGCGTGGAAGAAGCTCAATGGCGCTGCCGGCTTGCCGTCGGCATCGACGCCGGGCACCAGCGTCAGGCCGACGACCGAGATCGCGTAGATGACGATGAGCACGATGATCGGCGCCCGCATGCGCCGCAGCACCAGGAAGAACGCACTGTTCATCGCGGCGGCCTCAGCGGCGCAGCATCACGGTTTCGACGATCAGGATGACGACGGACACGATGTTGGCGAACAGCGCACCGCCCGACAGCGACACGACGCTGGAGGTGACGTGCGGCGTCATGCCGACGCCGGTGACATGCACGGCGATCCCCCAGGTGATGGCCGCGGCGATCAGTTGCAGGTCGGCCACCAGGCTGGTGGACAGGTGGATGGCGCCGATCTGCGTACGGTCGCCGAACTTGAGCGCCGTGGCGATCAGGCTGACGACCAGCGCTGCCGCCAGTTCATAGACGCTGTGCAGCTCCGGGTTGGCGATATCGCCAATGAAGAAACCGAAGTTGAGCGTTGCCGCCAGCAAAATGAAAAAACCGAAAATGACTTTTTCGAGATTCATGAAACCCTTTCCCCCCAACGAACAGGGCGTCCCGGCGCTGTTCGCCGGGACGCCCTGTCAGCTTACTCCCGTTGTGCGGTGGCGGGAATCAGCGATTCTCGACCGGCGCGCTGGCCGGCGGTGTCTTGCGCGCGCCGAGCACCTGGTTGTCGAGGCGGCGGGTTTCGCCCTCGCTGACCACTTCCAGCACATTGACCACCTTGACCACGCCGGCGGTGGTGCGGGCAACGGCGATGGCCACCTTGGCCTCGCGCTCGTTGACGATGCCCATCAGGTAAACGATGCCGCGTTCGGTCACCACCTTGACGTGGTTGGCCGAGATCTGGTTGCTGTCGACCAGGCGGGCCTTGACCTTGGAGGTGATGAAACTGTCGTTGCTGCGGCTCGAGAGCGGGGTGGCCGGGCCGATGCCGAGTTCGTTATAGACCTCCTTGACGCCTTCGATCCGCCGCACGGCGCTCTCGATCTGCGCCTTGGCTTCTTCGCTGGGCGCCTCGCCGGTGATCAGCAGGCGGCGGTTGAAGGACGTGAAATTGACGTGTGCCGTGTCTTTGTACTGGGCCGGCACCTGGTTGTTGGCCTTCCATTCCGTCGTTTCGTCGTCGGTCTGCGTCCCGGTCGACCGGCGGTCATGCGCCGACATCACGCCGGTTGCCGCGGCGGTGCCGAGCAGGGCAGCCTCGACACAGCCCTGCAGGCCGGGCAGGGCAACGATCAGGACGAGGGCGGCCAGGCTCAGTTTGGCTTTGTGCATCATTCAACTCCCAGCAAAAGTGCGTCGATTCCGTCACACAGGCAGTGGATGGCAAGCAGGTGGGTTTCCTGGATGCGCGCCGTGCGGTCGGCCGGCACGCAGAGGTGAATATCGTCGTCGCGCAACATCTCGCCGATCTGGCCGCCGCCCTTGCCGGTCAGCGCGACGACGCGCATGTCGTGCTCATGGGCGGCCTTGATGGCCTCGACGACGTTGGCCGAATTGCCCGAGGTCGAGATGGCGAGCAGCACGTCGCCGGCATGGCCGAGGCCGCGCACCTGCTTGGAGAAGATCTGGTTGAACGAATAGTCGTTGCCGACGGCGGTCAGGATCGAGCTGTCGGTGGTCAGCGCGATGGCCGCCAGTTCCTGGCGCTCGGCCTCGAAGCGGCCGATCAGTTCGGCGGCGAAGTGCTGCGCGTCGCCGGCCGAGCCACCGTTGCCGCAGGCGAGAATCTTGCCGCCATTGATCAGGCAGTGGAACATCGTCTCGACGGCGGCGGCGATCGGTGCGGCCAGCGCGTCGACGGCATTGAGCTTGGTTTGGGCGCTGTCCTCGAAATGTCGGGCAACGCGGGCAATCAAATCCATATCGGTCAAGGGCTTGAGGCTGTAAGAGATCGCGTCATTCTACCTCACAGCTCGCTGAAGACTTCGAAGGCGACCCGTTGCCAGGGATTTTTGTTGTCGCTCACCGACGACACGCGGGCCGTCAGGCGGTCGCCAGCATCGAGCGCGGCGGCAATCGCCCGATTCTCGGTGCGCGGCACATAACCGAGCTTGTGGCCACGCCATTCGACGCGAATGGCGTGCGGGTCGTGCCGGTTGTCGGTTTCGCGCACCAGCGTCAGGGCATCGCCCGGCCGGATTGCCGACCACACCGTGCTCAGCGCGTAATACTGGCTGCCGGCCAGCGGCGAGCGCTGGATCAGCATGCGCCCGCCTTCGGCCCATGCGGCGCCGAGCCAGCACAGCAGGCTAAGCGTCGGCAGAAAACGCATTCTTCAGCCAGGCCAGCCGTTCCCCGTCGATCAGCACGCAATCGAAGCGGCAATCCGAGGCCGGCTGGCCGGTCAGGTAATGCTGGGCGGCGAGGATGATGCGCCGCTGCTTGCGCGTCGTGATGCTGGCCGCTGCCCCGCCGAAATCGCTGCGGCTGCGCTGGCGCACCTCGACAAAGACCAGTACCTGCCCATCCCGGCAGATCAGGTCGATTTCGCCTCCCCGGACCCGGAAATTGCGCGCCACGACACGCAGGCCATGGCACGCCAGATGACGGGCAGCCCGCTCTTCGGCTTCGCGGCCGCGGGCGGTGGTGGTATCGTCGGCTTTTGTTCGCATGCCCCAGCTATGACGGAATCCATGACGCAGGAATGCGCCGCATTGTATGTCGTCCCGACCCCGCTCGGAAACCTGGCCGATCTTACCCGCCGCGCCGAGGAAATCCTGCGCAGCGTGCCCTGGGTGGCCGCCGAGGATACCCGGCACAGCGCCCCGCTGCTCAAGCAACTCGGCGCCCGGGCCCGCACCCTGCCGGCGCACCGGCACAACGAGAACGAAGCGGCTGCCCGCATCATTGAAAAACTGCAGGCCGGCGAATCCGTCGCGCTGGTTTCCGACGCCGGCACCCCGGGGATTTCCGACCCCGGCGCCCGCATCGTCGCCGCCGTGCGCGAAGCCGGCTGCCGCGTCGTGCCGCTGCCCGGCCCCTGTGCCGCCACCACGGCGCTCTCCGCTTCCGGCCTGCTCGACGAGCATTTCCTGTTCTATGGCTTCCTGCCCGCCAAGTCCGGCCAGCGTCGCCAGGTGCTCGAAGCCCTGCGCGACATGCCCGCCGCCCTGGTCTTCTACGAGGCGCCGCACCGCGTGCTCGACACGGTAGCCGACCTCGCTGCCGTCTTCGGTCAGCGCACCCTGGTCATCGGCCGCGAACTGACCAAGCTCTTTGAAACCATCCACGCCCTGCCCCTGACGGAGGCGCTCGACTGGCTCAAGGCCGACCCCAATCGCCAGCGTGGCGAGTTCGTGCTGATGCTCTCAGGCGCCCGCCGCGAGGCCGAGAGCGGCGAGGGGGAGCGCGTCCTCAAGCTGCTCATTGACGACGGGCTGCCGACCAAACAGGCCGCCAAACTGGCGGCGGCCATCACCGGTGCCCCAAAAAATGCGCTGTACGATCTCGCTTTGTCGTTGAAACGCTAAAATGACGCAATTCTTTCCGGAATTCATCATGCAACTGACCCTCACCCGTCCCGACGACTGGCATCTGCATCTGCGCGATGGCGAGGCGCTGGCGGCCGTTCTGCCGCACACCGCCCGCCAGTTCGGCCGGGCCATCGTGATGCCCAACCTGAAGCCGCCGGTCACCACCGTCGCGCAGGCAGCGGCCTACCGCGACCGCATCCGGGCCGCCTTGCCCGCCGGCCTGGCCTTCGAGCCGCTGATGACGCTCTACCTGACCGACAACACGCCGCCGGCCGAAATCACCCGGGCGGCCGCCTCTGGCTTCGTCAAGGCGGTCAAACTCTACCCGGCCGGGGCGACGACCAATTCCGACGCCGGGCTGACCGCGATCGAAAAGGCCTACGACACGCTGGCCGAAATGGAACGCGTCGGCCTGCCGCTGCTCGTGCATGGCGAGGTGACGGATCCGAAGGTGGACTTGTTCGACCGCGAGAAGGTCTTCATCGACACCGTGCTGGCACCGCTGATCCAGCGTTTTCCGAAACTGAAGGTGGTGATGGAGCACATCACCACCCGGGATGCCGCCGAGTTCGTCGCCGCCGCGCCGGCCAATGTCGGTGCCACCATCACCGCCCACCACCTGCTCTACAACCGCAATGCCATCTTCCAGGGCGGCGTGCGGCCGCACTGGTATTGCCTGCCGGTGCTGAAGCGCGAAACGCACCGCGAGGCGCTGGTTGCGGCGGCCATTTCCGGCAACCCCAAATTCTTCCTCGGCACCGACTCGGCGCCGCACGCCAAGGGTGCCAAGGAGGCGGCCTGCGGCTGTGCCGGCTGCTACACCGCCTATGCCGCCATCGAGCTCTATGCCGAAGCGTTCGAGCAGGCCGGTGCGCTCGACAAGCTGGAAGGCTTTGCCAGCTTCCACGGGCCCGACTGGTATGGCCTGCCGCGCAACACCGACCGCATCACGCTGGTCAAGGAAAGCTGGACGGTGCCGGCCGATTACCCGTACCTGAGTGCCGATCCCATCGTGCCGCTGCGGGCCGGTGAAACCCTGACCTGGAAAATGCGCTGAGGAAACCATCATGCGTCTGCGCCCTCTGTTGCTTCCCTTGCTGGCCGCCCCGTTGCTGACTGCCTGCGTAAACGATGGCGCGACGTATGAAATCGACAACAGCCGCGAGCATGTCCTGTCGCTGATCCGCGAACAGCCCTATTTCTGGGACAGCAAGGTCAACCTCTTCCTCGTTGTCTCCCGCATGCCGGTCTGCATGCGCCGCCACAGCCTGGGGGTCGGTACCGACAAGACCCGGGTCGAGGTTTACCAGGTGCCGTCCGGTGCTTTCATCATCAAGGCCGGCAAGAAGATGTATGCCACCGAAACCCAGACCTGCGAAAGCTGGGCGAAGATGGACAGTGAACCGGCCGAAGGTATGGGTACCCTGATCGGCACCTTCCGCGTCAGAAAGGGTGTGCTGACCTTCGTCAAGGAAGAAGGCACGGACCAGGTGGCCACCGAAGAGTGAGCCCCGGCGCGCCGTATTCGTCCTTTTTGTTCGATCCGCTGCGGCCGTGGCTGGATCGGCTGCCCTCCCACCCCGATTATGCCGCTCTCGTCGCGCTGGCCGAGCAGCATCCCCGCCATGTCGCCAGCGGCCAGCGCGTTCGCTTCGTACCCCCGCAGGATGACGGCAAGGCCTATGAATGCCGCATCTGGGAGCGCGGCGAAGTCGAGACCCGCCCCGACAACTGGCACGATTTCTTCAACGCCCTGGTCTGGCTGAGTTTTCCGCAGACCAAGAACGCCATCAGCGCGGCCCACGTGCGGGCCATGCAACAACCGGGCGAACGGCGTGGCCGGGTGCGCGATGCGCTGACCCATTTCGACGAGTGCGGCATCGCCGTGCTGTCAAGCCAGCCCCGGCTGCTCGACCTGTTGCGGCAATTCCGCTGGCGCGAGCTGTTCGTCGAGCAGCGGGCTGCCGTGCAACGCGACATGCGTTTCGTCGTTTTCGGCCACGCCACCTACGAGGCGCTACTGGCACCGTTTCGCGGTCTGACGGCCAAGGCCATGCTGTACGCCGTCGCCGACGACTGGCTGTCGTTGCGCGGCGCAGAACTGGTCGCCGCCGTGGACCAGCGGCTGGCGGCCGACATCGCAGCCGATGGCCTGGCCCACCCCCGCGATCTGCAGCCGCTCCCCTTGCTCGGCATTCCCGGCCTGGTGGCCGAGAGCGAAGATCCGGCGTATTACGACGATACCTGGCAATTCCGGCCGGGCCGGCGGGCGCCTGTGGCTGGCCGGGATTTCCATCGGCTGAACATCCCGGGCGGGGTTACGCCGCCTGTTCCGCCCGGCCGGCGAGGCCGAGGCGGTTGATGCCGCTGATGATGGCCTTGAGCGAGGCGGTGACGATGTTGCTGTCGATGCCGACGCCGAAGGTTTCCCCGCGGCCGCTGGCTGCCATCTCGACGATGGCGCAGGCGCGGGCGTTGCCGTCCTCGCCCATCGGCACCATCGAGCGTTCCTCGTAGCTGCGCACCTGCACCTTGATGCCGGCCGTTTCGAGGGCATGCATGGCGGCGTTGATCGGGCCGTTGCCTTCGCCGGTGAGGAGGTGCGGTACACCGTCGATGTCGACCGAAAGGCGGATGCCTTGTGCTTCGCCGTGTTCGAACAAATGGTGTTCGCGGTAGCGCACCGGGCTGCTCGCATCGAGATAGGCGGCGCTGAACAACTGCCAGATGTCGTCGGCGCTCACTTCGCCACCGTGGGTGTCGGTGTGCTTCTGCACCACCCCGGAAAACTCGACCTGCAAGCGGCGCGGCATGACGATGCCGTGTTCGGTTTCCATCAGGTAGGCGATGCCACCCTTGCCCGACTGGCTGTTGACCCGGATCACCGAATCGTAGCTGCGCCCAACGTCGGCCGGGTCGATCGGGAGGTAGGGCACTGCCCATTGCTCGTCCGCCTTTTGAGCGGCAAACCCCTTCTTGATGGCATCCTGGTGGGAGCCGGAGAAGGCCGTGAATACGAGATCCCCGACGTACGGGTGGCGCGGGTGGATCGGGAGCTGGCTGCAGTGTTCGAAGGTGCGCGCAATGGCATTGATATCCGAGAAGTCGAGACCCGGATGAACGCCTTGCGTGTACATGTTGAGGGCGAGGGTGACGAGGTCGACGTTGCCGGTCCGCTCGCCATTGCCGAAGAGGCAGCCCTCGACACGGTCGGCGCCGGCCATGAGGCCGAGCTCGGCAGCGGCGACGGCAGTGCCGCGGTCGTTGTGCGGGTGGAGGCTGATGAGCACGCTGTCGCGGCGTTCGAGATGACGGTGCATCCACTCGATCTGGTCAGCGTAGATGTTCGGCGTGGCGATCTCGACCGTGGTCGGGAGGTTGAGGATGACCTTGCGCTCGGGGGTGGCGCCCCAAGCGGCAGTGACGGCATCGCAGACTTCCTTGGCGAAATCGAGCTCGGTGGCGGTGAAGAGTTCCGGGCTGTATTCGAGCGTGATCTCGGTTTCCGGCATGGCCTCGGCTTCGGCCTTGATGAGGCGGACGGCATCGACGGCCATCTGCACGACCTCGGCCTTGGTCATGTTGAAGACGGTGTCGCGGAAGGTTGGGCAGGTCGCGTTGTAGACGTGCACGATGGCCTTCCTGGCGCCCTTCAAGGCTTCGAAGGTGCGGCGGATGAGGTGTTCGCGGGCTTGCGTGAGCACTTCGATGGTTACGTCGTCCGGGATGTGCCCCCCTTCGATGAGCTGGCGGACGAAGCCGAATTCGGTTTCGGAGGCCGAGGGGAAGGCGACTTCGATTTCCTTGAACCCGATGGCACAGAGCATCTTGAACATCTGCATCTTCTTGTCGGCATTCATCGGCTCGAACAGCGCCTGGTTGCCGTCGCGGAGATCGGTGCTCATCCAGACCGGCGGCCGCTCGATGACGCGGTTCGGCCACTGGCGGTCGGCGAGTTGAACCGGCGGAAACGCAGTGTATTTGGTGGCGGGGTGGCGGATCATGGGGCGGCTCTCAAAAAACGTTGCGATGGCGGAATCTTACGCAAAAGGCTGCGGCAGGTGCTTGCGTATTGCTGTGTGTTTTGGCTCAAAATCGGCATAAAATTGCGTTAATATGTCGATTGGAGAAATTTTGTGCACCTGGATCGCTATGACCGGCAAATTCTCGCCATCCTGCAAGCCGATGGCCGTATCAGCAACCAGGATCTGGCCGACCGCATCGGCCTGTCGCCGTCGCCCTGCCTGCGTCGTGTCCGGACGCTGGAAGAGTCCGGCCTGATCGCCGGCTACCGCGCGCATCTCGATGCCAAAAAGCTGGGCCTGAGCCTGATGGCGCTGATCGGCATTTCGATGGATCAGCACACGCCGGAACGCTTCGCCAATCTGGAGGCGACCATTGCCGACATTCCGGAAGTGCTGGAATGCCTGCTCATCACCGGCCAGCAGTCGGACTACCAGTTGAAGGTCGTGGTGCGCGACATGGACGCCTACCAGGATCTGCTGCTCAACCGGATTACCCGGATTCCCGGCGTGACCGGCGTGCATAGCAGCTTCGTGCTGCGCAAGGTGATCGACCGGACGAGCTTGCCGCTGGGGGTTTGACCGCGCGGGAAGCGCTAGTCGCGAGCCCGGTCGAGAACCAGCGAGGCGTGCTCGGCCGGATCGTGCAGCGTGGGGAAGGGAATGGGGGCCGGGTCGGGGCGGGATTGGGCGAAATAATTTTCCCATTGCGCCTCGTCGAGCTCGATTTCTCGTACGCTGGTCATCCGCCGATCCGGCTGGACGCGTCGTTCCGGCAGGCCGCGCGGTGGGCCGGCGTTGCGCAGGCGGCGCTCCTTGCGTTTGCGCCGCTCGCCGTTGTCTGCCCGGGGCAGGCTGACGTCCTCCGGCAACGCGGCACCATGCGCGATCAACAGGTCGATGACGTCGGGGTGTTGCCCCTTGAGCGCCATGCGGATCGGGCCGCCGCTGCCCTGTGCGTTGGGGGCGTCGATGTCGGCGCCGTGCCGGATCAATTCCTGCACGATGGCCAGGTGTCCCCGGAAACAGGCGATGCGCAAGGGCAGTCCGGGATCGCCGTGCATGTCGGGTTCTTCGATGTCGGCGCCGTGTGCGATCGCAACCCGGACGGCGTGCAGGTTGCCTTGTTCGATCGCACGGCGCAACGCGCTGTGCTTCATATGCTGTTCCCCATCAAGCCGGCGTTTTTTTTAGCTGCGTCGCCGGATGCTGAAAGCATAACCCGGAAGCGTCGCGCCGCGTGTTAATTGTTTCACGGTGAAGGTCAATCCGTGGGGGGCGTATAATCCGCCCCGGAAAGTCGGCCAGGCAATCGCTGGATACTGCGGTATCGGGAGGAAAGTCCGGGCTCCACTGGGCAGGATGCCAGCTAACGGCTGGGCGCTATAAGCCGCAAGGCGAAGGCGACGGAAAGTGCAACAGAAAGCAGACCGCCGATGGCCCCGCAAGGGGATCAGGCAAGGGTGAAACGGCGAGGTAAGAGCTCACCGCGTCCACGGTAACGGCGGACGGCACGGCAAACCCCATCCGGAGCAAGACCAAATAGGGAAGCTGAGGCGTGGCCCGCGCTGCTTCCGGGTAGGTTGCTTGAGCCTGTCGGTGACGGCAGGCCTAGAGGAATGATTGCCGAACCCCGCAAGGGGGGAACAGAACCCGGCTTATCGGCCGGCTTTCCACACTATTTCGACAGGCTGCGCATGGCCCGCTCCAGGCCGTCCAGGGTCAGCGGGAACATCCGGTCGTGGCCGATGATCTGCCGGATCATGCCGATCGATGGCGTGTAGCCCCAGTAGGCTTCGGCCAGCGGATTGAGCCAGACGGCACGCGGCCAGGCATCGACCAGGCGCTGCAGCCAGACGGCACCGGCTTCCTCGTTCCAGTGTTCGACGCTGCCGCCCGGCCGGGCGACTTCGTAGGGACTCATGCTGGCGTCGCCGACGAAGATCAGCTTGTAGTCCGGACCGTAGGTGTGGATGACATCCCAGGTCGACCGCTTGTCACTGTGCCGGCGGCGATTGTCCTGCCAGACGCCTTCATAGACGCAGTTGTGGAAGTAAAAGTGTTCCAGGTGCTTGAACTCGGCGCGGGCGGCCGAGAACAGTTCCGCGCAGGCCTGGATGTGGTCGTCCATCGAGCCGCCGACATCCAGGAAAAGCAGCACCTTGATGGCGTTGTGCCGCTCCGGGCGCAGGTGGAGGTCGAGCCAGCCGCCGTTGCGGGCGGTGCCGGCGATGGTGCCGTCGAGATCGAGCTCAGTCGGTGCGCCTTGCCGGGCGAAGCGGCGCAGGCGGCGCAGGGCGACCTTGATGTTGCGCACGCCGAGTTCGAGCGAGTCGTCGAGATTGCGGAATTCGCGCTGTTCCCAGACCTTGATCGCCGTCCGGTTGCCCACCGATTCGCCGCCGATGCGCACCCCTTCCGGGTTGTAGCCGCCGTGGCCGTAGGGCGAGGTGCCGGCGGTGCCGATCCATTTGCTGCCGCCGGCATGGCGTTCCTTCTGCTCGGCCAGCCGTTCCTTCAGTTGCGCCAGCACCTTCTCGTAGCCCAGTTTTTGCAGGCGGGCGCGGTCGGCTTCGGACAGATGCTTGCGCGCCGCCAGTTCCAGCCATTCCTCGGGCACCCAGGCGTCGAAGCCGGGCAGCGCCTCGATGCCCTTGAAGTATTCGCCGAAAGCCCGGTCGAACCGGTCGTAGAGGGCTTCATCCTTGACCAGCACGGTACGCGCCAGCAGGTAGAAATCGTCCAGGCTGCCGCTGACCAGCCGCGCTTCCAGCGCTTCGAGCAGGGTCAGCAGTTCCTTGGTCGATACCGGCAACTGGCGCGACTTCAGGTGCAGGAAGAAGTCGACCAGCATTTACTTCCGGCGGCTCATGAAGGCCAGCCGTTCGAACAGATGGACATCCTGCTCGTTCTTGAGGAGCGCGCCGTGCAGCGGCGGGATGGCGTCCTTTGCCTCTTTCGCGCGCAGCGCTTCGGGCGGGATGTCCTCGGCCAGCAGCAGTTTCAGCCAGTCGATCAGTTCGCTGGTCGACGGCTTCTTCTTCAGGCCGGGCACCTCGCGCAGGTCGAAGAAGACTTCCAGCGCTTCGGTAAGCAGGTCCCGCTTGAGCCCGGGAAAATGCACCTCGACGATGCGCTGCATGGTTTCCTTGTCCGGAAACTTGATGTAATGGAAGAAGCAGCGGCGCAGGAAGGCGTCAGGCAGTTCCTTCTCGTTGTTCGAAGTGATGATGATCAGCGGCCGGTGTTTGGCCTTGATCGTGCGGTGCAGCTCGTAGCAATGGAATTCCATGCGGTCGAGTTCGCGCAGCAGGTCGTTGGGGAACTCGATGTCGGCCTTGTCGATTTCGTCGATCAGCACCACCGACGGCTGGTCGCATTCAAAGGCCTGCCACAGCACCCCCGGCACGATGTAGTGCGCGATGTTCCCGACGCGCGGGTCGCCCAGCTGCGAGTCGCGCAGGCGGGAGACGGCGTCGTATTCGTAGAGGCCCTGCTGCGCCTTGGTCGTCGATTTGACATGCCACTGGAAGAGCGGTCGGTTCAGCGCCCGCGCCACTTCCTCGGCGAGCAGGGTCTTGCCGGTGCCCGGCTCGCCCTTGACGAGCAGCGGGCGTTGCAGGGCGGCGGCAGCATTCACCGCCAGGGTCAGGTCGCGGGTCGCGACGTAGCTCTCGGTACCTTCGAATTTCATGGTGGCTGGGTTGGGCTGGGAAGCGGGGGATTGTATGACGAAAGGACGCGCCGGAAGTGCCCTACAATGCGGCATGGAATCGAATCAACTCCCTGAAATCCGCTGGCAGGAAGGCGGTAGCGAACAGGTTGCCGGCTGGCGTTCGGAAGCCGGTATTCCCCCCCATGCCGATATCCGCATTGCCGACGACCGGATTTCGGCCGACGACGCCTACCGCCTGCTCGAAGCCGGTACGGCGCTGCTCTGGCGGGGCGACTGGGTGAATGCCCGGCATCTGATGCAGGCGCTGACCAGGCGGGCCGACCGTCGTTTCGGCGCGGCGCTCGGCAAGGCGCCGGAGACGCCAGCTGAAGCCTTTGCCCGGCATCGCGAGAGGCAAGGCAAGCGGGCCGCCTTGCTCAACCGGCTGCTGGTGCCGTTCCGTGGCGATTACACCGTACCGCTGCGTCGGGCACAGGACGTGCACGCGGCGTGCGTGGCGGCCTACGGCGCTGCGCCAGGGCGCGATGTACTGGTTGCCTTGCGTGAATTGCTCGCCGTGATCAGCGCCCACGAGTGGCGCAAGCAAGGCGTGCCGGTGCCGGCCGTGCAGGGGCGTATCCATCCGCATTACGGCGTCTTCTCGCCGGTGCGCGGCGAATATGTCGATCTGGTCGCTACCGCGCCGCTCCCGGCCGGCTGCAACCTGGCCTTTGACATCGGCACCGGCTCGGGGGTCATCGCTGCCGTGCTGGCCCGGCGCGGTATCGAGCGGATCGTCGCCACTGATCAGGATGCCCGGGCGCTCGCCTGCGCCACGGAGAATATTGCGCGCCTCGGCCTGGCGGCCAGGGTGGCGGTCATCCAGGCCGATCTGTTCCCGGAAGGCAAGGCACCGCTGGTCGTCTGCAATCCGCCTTGGCTGCCGGCCCAGCCGACCTCGCCCGTCGAGTACGCCGTCTATGACCCGGATTCCCGCATGTTGCGCGGCTTTCTGGCCGGTCTGGCGGCGCATCTGATAGAAGGCGGCGAGGGCTGGCTGATCATCTCCGACATCGCTGAACGGCTCGGCCTGCGTTCGCGCCCGCAACTCATGGCGTGGATGGACGAAGGCGGACTGCAGGTGCTCGGTCGCCTGGATACCCGCCCCAGACACCCGAAGGCGCAGGATGCCCGTGACCCGCTGCACGCCGCGCGCGCCGCCGAAGTCACCTCGCTGTGGCGGCTGGGCAAGAAAAAGCCGGCGTGATCGCCGGCTTCGAGGAGGGCGGGGGCGGCGCCCTCAGTCCTTGATCAGCACCCACCGGCCGTCCTTGACCGTCATCATGACGCGGGCGCGCTGGTCCATGCCGTTGTGGTTCTGGGCGCTCATGTTGAATACCCCCTGGGCGCCGACGACTTCCTTCGATTGCTCCAGGGCGTCACGCAGGGCTTCGCGGAATTCCACGCTGCCCGGCCTGGCCTTCTTCAGGGCCGTGGGAATGGCCTTCTGCAGCAGCAGGCCGGCGTCGTAGGTGTTGGCGCCGAAGGTGGACATCGTGCCGGCCCCGTATTTCGTCTCGTAGGCTTTGATATAACCCTGGGCGACGGCCTTGATCGGGCTGCCGCCCGGCAGGTCATAGGCAACCAGCATCGGCCCGCCGGCCATCAGCGTGCCTTCGACCGCTTTGCCGCCAATGCGGATGAAGTCGTTGGTGGCCACGCCGTGCGTCTGGTAGATCCGTCCCCTGTAGCCCTTTTCCTGCAGGCTGGTCTGCGGCAGGACGGCCGGCCCCCCCGTGGCGGCGACCAGCACGGCATCCGGCCGGGCGGCGATGATCTTCAGCGCCTGGCCGGTCACCGACTGGTCGGTGCGGTTATACCGCTCGCTGGCCACCAGCTTCAGGCCGGCCTTCTCGGCCATGGCGCCGAAAACCTTGAACCAGTTCTCGCCATAAGGATCGTTGAAGCCGATGAAGCCCAGGGTCTTCACGCCATGCGCCGTCATGTGTTCGATCAGCGCTTCAGCGATCAGGTCGTCGTTCTGCGTCGTCTTGAACACCCATTTCTTCTTGTCGTCCATCGGCTGGATGATGGCCGACGAACCAACCGTCGTGACCAGCGGGGTTTTGGACTCTGCCACGAAATCGAGCATGGCGAGCGCCGCCGGCGTCGTCGTCGGGCCGATCAGCGCATCCACCTTCTGCTCGGCAATCAGTTTCTTGACGTTGGTCACGGCATTGGTTGGATCGGAAGCGTCATCGAGCACGATGTACTCGACTTTCTGCCCGCCAATCTCAGTCGGCAGCAGGGCCACCGTCTGCTTCTGCGGAATGCCGACCACGGCTGTTGGCCCGGTTGACGAGGCAATGACGCCGATCCGAATGTCGGCAAAGGCCACTCCGGTGGCCAGGAGCAGGGCGATCAGGGCGGGAAGTTGGCGGCGCAAGGCGATCTCCATCGGGCAGGTCGAAACGGTCATTATAAAAAGACTGGAAAACAAATGGCCGGCGATTTCTCGCAGGCCATTGGGCAAGACGGGCGGCGGGCGGCTTGTTACCGAACAACTCGCTGTTGGGAGCGATGAGCACTGCTGCGATGATTGGCGCCCCGCCGTTGCTTCGTGGCCGGTTGGGCCTGCAATCTTGCCACTACCTTCACGAGCCCTCGATCACCCGCGCCACGTCACCGTGACACTTGGCGCATTTACCCACCAGCAGCAAGTTCCCACTCTTGATGGTCCCGGTGAAATTGGTGATCGTCACTTCGTGGCGGCATTGCCCGCACCAGACGTTGGCCAGCAAACGCTGGCGGATATTGGCGGGGATGGACTCCCACCGCTGGCGGGCGGGGCGGGTGAACTCGGGGAGTGACTCAACGGTCATGGCTCTTTTCTCTGGATTTCAACTTGTACCGCCACCGGGATGCGTATCCAGCCAGCGCTGCCCGAGAGCAGTTACGCGATAGCGCTGGTTGCTGCTACGTGGCTTGTCAGGCAGAGTCATCTCGATCACTCCAAGCGTCAGAGCCGGTTTCAGGTAGGCATTGCGGAAGTGATCCTCGTGCCTGAGCGCTAGCGCTTCCTGTATCTGCTGGCGTGACATCTCGCCCGCCATGGCCCGAAGCAGGCGCTCGACTTCCCCGGTGACTTCCCCGGTGACTTCCCCGGTGACTTCCCCGGTGACTTCCGGGGTCACTGGCTTGGCCAGGGGATGGACCGGCAACCGGATCACGAATGCCGTGCGTTCCTCGTCGGTTTCGAACAACGGGGGTGGCGAGCCGTTGGCTGCCATCACCTTGAGGATTTTCGGAATGCCGGTGGAGCGGCCTTCGGTCAGATCCAGTTCTTTCAGGAATTCCCCAATCCGCCGGTTGCGGTAGCGGCGGCTGACAAGACGCCCCGCCCGAAAGTCCTCCAGCCGGATCGACCGATCCGGGCCGGGGAAGCTCAAGATCACTAGTTCGTCGTTGCCGATGCGCACCTCGATGGGCTCGCGTTCTTCGTAAGACCGGTGGTAGACCGCGTTGACCAAGGCTTCCTCGATGGCGGCGTAGGGGAAGTTCCAGACCCGCGTGGCCTCGGCGCGGTCAGAATGCTTGATGACCATCTCGCGCAGGTAGTTGCGCTGGATGTAGCTCAAGGCCTCCCGCGTCATCCGCGCCAGCGGGCCCTTGAAGATTTTTTCCTCGAAGCGATCACCGCCCGCGCCTTCGGGAAACCAGACCACATCGATCTGCAGGCCGGGGAAAAATCGCTCCGGCGTCTCATTGAAAAACAGCAGTCCCACGTTCTTGGGCCACGGTGATTCGGTAGGGCCACCCGCCACGTTCATCTGCCGCGCCAATTCCTCGACCGACAACCCTGGCGCATCCGCCGCCAATGCGCTATCCACCTCCTGTAAAAATGCCTGCATCAGGGGCTTGGAGAGATCGTCAATCCGTGCCGACTGGTTGTAGCGGTCGTCGAACGGCACCTTGGCGGCCAGGCTCAACAATTCCTGCTCGAACTCGCCCTTGGCCTCGACCGTGCTGCTGTAACGCCGAATGTAATACCGCCACACCTTGTGCTTGGCCGTCACCGACTCCGGCGCCTTGTAGGGGCGGTTCTGGCCGCCCGGCGCCCACAGCACGATCAGCTTGCGTCCTTCAACTTCCTCAACACTCAGCACCGGGAAATACGGCGGCTGGATCAACTGGCAGTGGGCCAGCAGCTCCCGCTGGATTTTGTCCAACTGCTTGTCTGGCAACCCCACCGGAGGAAACACGGGCTGGCCATTGGCGTCGCAATCCTGCCCGATCACCACATAACCGCCGCCGAGGTTTTCGAAGTCGTTGGCAAAGGCGCATACAGTGCGGATGATCGGGTCTGGGTTCCACCCCGCCTTGTATTCGATGCGCTCGCCCTCAACGGTGCGCTGGCGCAGCAGGTCATTGAGGTTGATGGGAAGTTTCGTCATATAAAGGCCGACTCTCTGGGTTGGCTGGCAGGTTCCGGGATCGCACGTTGTATTGGCACCCGGGACATAAGGCTCGCATCAAGGCTGCCGCAAGGTGGCAGCAGCAAGCGCTTTTCCCGCAAGCAAAACGGCAGAACCCACAAGCGCAGCCCCTCAGACTTTGGAAATTCAAATACCGGCAGCGGTTGGTCAAACGACGATGTCATGGGGTAAACCAACGCCAGCACTCCGACACCGTCAAGGTAGCTTTGGCCGTAGGCTTGCAGCTGATAGAAGTCGGACTGGGAAAGCCCGTACTTGTCAGCACCGTTTTCCTTCACGGCATCGAGCAACTTCCACTTTGTGTCCAACACCAGTCGATTGGCTGTGTCATCGTGAATGAGCAAATCTGGCTTCATCCGGAACCAGTCTTGCTCTTGATGGCGCACCAGGTAGTGGCTGCGGGCCTGAGTCTTGAGCACAAGGCCCGTGGTGACCTGTTTTTGCAGGTGCTTGGCAACGAAGGCCTCAAACAGAGCCTCCATCGGAAACAGAAAGGATGGCGCGGAATGATTTCCCGAGCCGGTCATCGGGGACTCATTGCCCAGGATCAAGCGTGCCCATGCCAATGCCGCCTCGTAATGCGCCATGCTACGGTCGATGTGCACTCGCTGAAAATCGGCACCTGGCTGCTCAGACACAGGGACATCCGCAAAAACGAATGCCAATTCACGGGCTAGCTTCTGGTTTTCCTGGGTAGAGGTCAGCTGAAGGACTTGCCGGAGGGCGGCATGAAGCAGGCGGTTTTCCGGGCGGTCAGTGGTGAATTCATCGAACTGCGTGAAAAACCGATCGGCCCGAAACTGGTTCTGGCGCAAGTGCTGCCCTACCATCAACTTGCCGCGCAGCGCGAAAAGGTTATCTTGTCTGACAGCGTAATCGCTGTGAAGCCCACGTTTGACTACCTGGTCAGTCGCACGCAGCAATTCGGAGATGAAGATCTCCAGCAACGGCATACGGCGGGCCAACAGTCTGGCTTTGTCTGTTTGCACATGCCGGAAGCGTTGCAGGCAGCAGAGCATATCAATCAGGAGTTGCCGAGCTTCCGTCGCGCCACCGCCGATGGCTTTACCCACCTTGGGGAGCACCTCAATCTGAAAACCGTTCGGTGCGCGCAGTACACCTACAAAACTGGTTACTTGGACTGCGCGCATACCTTTGCGCTGAGACAACCTAATCCAGGAACCTTCGCCCCTGTCCGCAATGCGCAAAGCCTCGGACTCCAGCCATTTGAACACCACGGCGGGAATACCATGAATCCCATCGGCACTCGCACCCCCGATGTTCCCTGATACCAGGGCGTCGAATTCATAGATGGAGAGGCTGTTCATCGCTTTGGGCCAATCAGTCAGCCATTGGTTCGTAGATGCCAATGTACGCACTGGGAGTGGCCAGAGCATCATCATTCTTGCGGAACCGTCTCTTGGTGGAGAAGGTGTCCAGACCGTGGTCACGGCCAAAAAGCCTGATCAAATCTTCCTCGTGGTCAGGGCTTTCGGTGATGAACTGAGCGGCCATGGGCTTTTGGTTGTCGGCCAATACCAAGCGGATCTTCTGCCAGTCCTCAAAGAAGTATTCTTCCAGCAACGGAATGATCCGGTTACGGAAAACATCCTTCAAGGCATCCAATCTGGCCTTACCGTCAGCGATTTCCTTCAGGCCTGTGAAATAGGCATGACCGATGCAGTGATCGCGGTCGTAGAGGGCTTCGATGCGCTGGTTGATTACGGCCAGCATTTTCGGAATATTGATGACTTCGCTATCCATTGAAACGCGCAGACCTGCCAGTGGGGCATCTGCATCGTCACGGGCATCCGGAAGGATGGGGAGAAAATCGAATCTGCGGCGCAGCGCCGTGTCCAGCAGCGCCAGTGAACGGTCTGCTGTGTTCATCGTACCGATGATGTCTACGTTGGCCGGGACACTGAATGTCTCTCCCGAGTAGGGGAGCGTCACCGTCACCGCATTAGCACCGCCCTCGCGCTTGTCAGCCTCGATCAGAGTAATCAGTTCACCGAAAATCTTGCTGATGTTGCCCCGGTTGATTTCGTCGATGACCATTGCAAAACGCTGATCCGGTGCCAAGCGGGCACGGCGGCAGAGGTCTTTGAACACCCCGGATCGGATCTCATACTGCACATCGGATTCTTCTGCGCCGCCGGTCAGCACAGGGCGCAGGCCCTCGACAAATTCCTCGTAGCCATAGGATTGATGGAAGGTGACGAAGGCGTATCGCTGCACTGCCCCAACAGGCTCGGGCCCCTTCTTCATTTCATCGACTAACTCCGTGAGGTGCGCACAGTCGTCTTCCCAATCACCTGCGAACTGCCAGAACGAGCTCTCGGTCTTGTCGAAAATCGCCGGTGAAATTCGCACCTTCATATTGACCGTAACAGACTCATCAACGGTGTGGTTTTGCAGCGTGCGCCACAGAGTGTTCTGGATGACGCTGAGCTTTGCTCCCTTCTTCGCGGCCACGGCCTGGGTAAAGGGATGCTTGGCAATATCGCTGACCTTTGCGGTTGCTGACTTGCCACCCATCTCGTATAGCGCGGCAGCGGCAACCTCCCACCATTTCAAATGCGAGAAGTTATCCGCGATGAACTGCTGGCGCCACTCATCACTGGATACATCGGAGGTGGCACGTTCGTAGTCACGCTTGAGCAGTTGCATCAATGCATAGGTCTTGCCCGTGCCAGGAGGTCCATAGTAGATGACGTTTTTACTCATGCCGCCTCCTTGAGCTGCCAGTGTCTGAGTTACCGTTGCCTGTTGTGTTGGCGATTCATCAGCATCTGAGCCGAACTTCCAGGCTGCAAGCGATAGACTCGGAAAATCGTGGACGGGGAAACGGTTGCTGGCAAATTTCCCCTCAAGTTGTTCAACCAGTTCAAGGTAACGCTCTGCACTGCAGGGGGCACCTTGGCCAGGCTTCAGAATCTGGATGCCCAACTTGCTTTCGAGGTAATCGCGCGATTGCCCATCCAGCGTCAGGTAGTGCCAGGGCAATACCCAATAGAATCCTTGGCTCAGGTTCCAGGACGTGCCGCGAATTTGAATGGCAGCGTTGTATGCCTCGATGAATTCGTTGCGGGTTGTGCCGTTCTCGTCGTCGGCCAGGTTGATCGCGGCCTCAAAGACGCGCCAGAGCTTTTCGATGTCATCGGGCTTGCGGCGGTACGCGTATGAGAAAAACCAGGAGTTCTGCGGATTGAGGATAGGAATGCCGTCAAACGACGTCGGCGGATCGTTGTCGATGCCGATCATCTTGGCCAACTGCCCGGCAATCGTCGTCCGGTTTTTGTTGGTGACCTTGCCACGATTGAATCCGCCCATCAGGGTGAATGGGCAAATATCATCCAGCGCAATACGGTTCTTGGCCGGGTTTTCGTCGTTGGTGAGGTAGGTCAACAGAGGCTGTGTCTTTGCCAGCGTTCGCAAACCGTCAATCAGAGGGGTGCGGTTGTGCCGGTACGCGAGCAGCTTGCGGGCAAAGGCTTCGTAGAACTCGGTCCACGCGAACTGGTTTGACGTCGACTGATCGCCGTAGCGGTCTCTCCAATACGGGGCATTGCGAAACCGGTTAATGTCCTGGGGCTGCCCCTTGAAGGTGAAGTCAATCAGCCCTTTGGTGCACCAGTCCGTGGACTCCACGCGCCAGACGGTCAGTCGGTTGGTGTAGAAACACCAGATGCGTGGAGGATCGACTTTTTCCCAGTCGACTTTGACGCGCTTACCATCTTGCATGTTCTCGGTGATGGTGCCGATGGCCTTGATCGCCATGACCGACACAGGTTGCCCCTTGGCATCGAAGGGCAGGTTGTGCTTTTGGGTATAGGTGGACTTGATGGCGATGCGCTGACCGGGGCGCATGGATTTGACTTGATCCAGATAGCGGTCATCGTATCCATTTTCCCAAATACCATCAGCAAGGAAGCGGGGTGTTTGATCATGGGTGCGGTCGTAGCTTGCACCGACGAACCAGTATGTCTCGGCCATCAAAGCATCTCCTCGATCCAATCCCACCGTTTGTCCTTGACCATTACGAACCGGCAGCGGCCCTCCGACAGGTTGGCCCACAGCCCCCCGATCAAGCGATCATCCTCAGCCCCGTTCCAGCGATCAGCCCCCTTGTACTCCACCGCCAGAATCACGCTGGGCTTATCTGCACTACCGGGCAACAGGCACAGAAAATCGGGATAGAACCGGCCATCGGCCTTTTGCAGGAAGAACGAGCTGCCTTCGCGCCGCACCAGGTTGCGCACCCAGAACTGAATGCGTCCCTGCTGCGCCCACATATCCAACTGGCAGGCGCACTCGAATTCCTCCTTGCTGTCGAAGTCGCCCATCCGGCCATAGAAATGCTTGCGGAAATCGAAATGGCCGAAACGCCCGTCGTAGTCGCGGCTGGGGGCATAGGCCTGGGCGTGGAACTCGAAGGCGTATTGATCCGTCACCGCAACCCGCGCAGCCGTATCGTCGCCGAACAACGCCTGCTGGAATGCTTTGCCGACCGCCTGCTTGCGCAGTTCACGAATGCGCGCCTCGATCAGATTGCGGATCAGGAACTTCTGCAGGTTGGCGCGGGCCAGGGTGAAGCCATCCCGGCACAGCAAATCGGTGAGCCACGCCGCGACAAAGGCCTGCTTGCTGGCATGGGTTAGTGACTGCTCGGGCAGGTTGCGGCACAGCCAGGTGGCAAGGCGAACTTCATCCCAGTTTTCGGGTTGATAGACGAGACCCAGATCGCGCTGCAACTCGGGCAGGAAGCGCGACACTATGTGACCGCCCTCATCTATGTCGATCTCACCGCCTTCCGATACTTTCAGCGCGGCCCCCAAGGCCGTCAGGTCATCCGCTGTCGGCGCGGCATCGTAGGGAGACAAGTCCCACGGATACTCCAGCACCTCCGGATCATCAAACAGCGCCAACTCGCCCTGCACGCGCAAGGCCAACTGCGGCACGCGGAAACGCTCACCCAACTCGGCGGGCGTTTGGAAGAACTCAATCGCTGTGGTGCGGCTGACTTCGGCGGCTTCGACAATCGCCGCTGCCGCAGTTTCGGAAGTAACCGAGGCCTTGAGCACCTCGGCCTCATCCTCCGTGAGCGGCGTACTGATGGTCAGCGTATTGCGCTTGCCGTCCCAACTCACCTTGTCACGTACCGGCTTCGGTACGCTCTTCAGGTCGGGCTTTTCGGACAAGGTAATCGCCACGGGCCGAACGACCACGCGCCCGCTCATTCTGCTTCCCAAGCCCTCCAGATCCAGCCGTGCCTGTTCGGCCTTGGCAGCAGTGACGAATTCCGTGACCTCGCGCCGCTCGAACCCGGCACCGGCCACCAGGCGGTCGCGTAGGGCGCCAGCCGTCTCGGCAAAGTTGCGCGACACCACAAAGGCGTAGGACTGGTTCAATGCCTTCGCCTGCCGATGGACCGCATCCGGTTGTCGCAACACACGCCCGAGCAACTGCTCCACCGCCGTGGCCGACGACAGCGAAGCCATGCTCACCAAGATGTAAGCAAATGGGCAGTCCCAGCCCTCAGCCAGTGCCTTCTGGGTGATGACGAACTTCACCGGGCAGGCCGGGTCGGACAACCCCAACTTGTAATCGGCCTCGATTCTCTCCAGTCCCTTTTCTTCGCCGGTGGCCACCACAATCTCGCTGGCCGGGATGCCGTGGTTGGTGATCAGCTCATTCTTCACCTTCTCGAAATCCAGCGTCTCGATGCCGGCACGGCGCGGCTCCGACTGAATCAGCACCAGCGGGCGCAGGTAGGGGGCACCGGCCCGGCGTTCTTCATCCGCCAGCTTGTGCAGGGCATCGCGTCGGCCAATGGCATCGGCCAGACACTGCTGCCAGTTGGGTTCGGTTTCCAGTACCACCGGCAACTTGATCATTTCTTCCGCCTTCAACTCGGCGGCGGATACGCTGTGCAGCACGTTGCTGGGCGTGCGTTCCAGATCGGGCGTGGCGGTCAGCTCCATTACGCCGCTGGGGCGGAAACGGGCCAACATGTCGAAGGCCAGTTCGGTGCGGCTGTTGTGCGCCTCGTCCACAACCACGAACGGCCGACGGAGCCGCAGCACGTTGGCCAGCGAATAGGGCGTGGTGCGCTCGCTGCCTTCGCCATCGGTGAGCAACTCGTCGTGCTGCGTCGGCGACAAGTTGTCGAAGTGGTGCATCAGTGCGCCGCTGGACTGATACACCTTGCGGCACTCTTCCTCTTCTACTTGGAAGGCCTGGCGCGTGGCGACGATCACCGTGGTCGACGTGTCCAGCGTGGCGCGGCTCACGCTCTTGGCCTCTTCCAGATCGAGCACCGTAATCGGCCCCGCCTCGCGGAGTGCGGCGTGATACGGGTGGCTGCGATCCTTCAGTGCTTTGACCGTCTGCTCGCGAATCGGCTTGCTGGGCACCAGCCACAGAATCACGCTGTGCTCGCAGCGCAGCAGGTGCGTGTTGACGAGCTGGACGCTTTTCGCAGCCAGCCAGGTCTTGCCACCGCCGGTAGGCACGCGCAGGCAGAAATACGGCATATCGGTCGGAAAGCCCGACAACGGGTTGTAGGGGTTGCCGCGTCCCCACAGGCGCTCCGTGGTGGCGGTGAAGGCAATCGACGGCGACGGCAGTTCGTGGCAGGTCTTGAAATAGGCCGCCACGCTGTCGAGTACTTGCTGTTGATAGGTCTTGGGTGCAAAAGTTTTCATGCTTCAGCACCCGGCACAGACTCCCCGCGCAGATACAGGGTATCGGGCGACAGGTCGATTTCGTCCGTCCAGGTCACCGCGCCGTGCTCCACATGAGCACGCTGAAATAATGCCGGGTCTTGCAAGGCAGCGAACGCGGGGTAATGCAGATAACTCCGCATATCAAAACGGCGCCATTCGCCCGTCGCGAATTGAGCCACCAGGGTGTAATCCGGCAAAGGCCGAACCAGAATCACGTCAGGTGTCATTGCTCTTCTCCTTAGCGCAAGGGGTCAATTTTGAACGGCGTTTGCCCTGTGCTGGCCAAATGCCAGTCGGCCATCAACTCGTCGCGGTGAATCTCCAGCCAAGCTTGCAGCAGCTTCATTTGCCGAGTTGGCAATTCCCCTTCAAGCAGTTCTCCCTCTGGAATCTGAATCACCGCCTTGAATTCGTTATAACGGACATGAATGTGAGGAAGATGGTGCTTTTCGGTGTCCAGCACATACATCGCCACCAGAATCCCGTAAAACATGCTGATCGTCGGCATGATCAAATCTCCAGCGCATAAGGCGTTTGCTTGAAAGTGATGCCTTCGCGCACCGCGCGGGTGCCCATACGGTTGGCAGCGGCGTAGATCACTTTCGGGCCAGCAAACTTCGGCAGCACATCGAATACTGGGCCGGTGAGCACATTGCCCCCGTCCACGGATTTATCCTTGAGGATGCCGTTGTAGAGCAGATAAATGGCGCGGCCCTCGTGGATGCCCAGCAAGGGGGAGTCGGCGGTGCCGGTGAAGCCGGTGCCGGTTTCGGCAAACCAGACGAACTCGGCCAGTTGCGCGAAGCTCACATCGCTGCGGATTTGGCCGTCGGCGTCGAACAACGGTTCGGCGGACAGGCGGCAGAACTGGAAGCCGCCGCCGAGGCCCGCTACGGTTTGCCCTTTGGCGTTGGTGTAGCCGGTGATCGCGCGCTTGGCCCGTCCCGCCGTGATCGTGCTCGCCACTTCTGGCAGCATTTCCACCTGAATGAATCTGCGGCAACCGCCGTCTTCGATGTTCTGCTTGAGCACGGCGTGGCCAGTCGTGCCAGAACCGGCAAAGCTGTCGAGGATGATGGAATCCTTGTCGGTGGCAATCTGCAAGATGCGCTGAATGAGCCGGGTGGGCTTCGGCGTGATGAAAACGTCGTCAGACGTATCGAAGTCGACCAGTTCGAGCAGTTCCTTCTTGCCTTCCTGCGTATGGCCGACCTCTTGATAAAACCACATGGTCTGCGGCACCCGACCGTCCTTGACTTCGTGCAGGAAGCGCTTGATCTGGGGAATGGCACTGCCATCCTTGCCCCACCAGATGCGGTTGTCGCGGTTCAGTTCCTCGAACTTTTCCTTTGAAACCCGCCAATACATTCCCTTGGGTGGGGCTTCAATTACTCGCCCAGAGGGGCAGGTGATCGAGTACGTTCCCGCCGAGTAATAGTTGCGCGCCGACAAGTCACTGGTTTTCCAGACGCCGCGCGGGTCCTTGTCCGGATTTTTGTACGCTGCGTTTTGTTCTGCCGTGCGCGGCAACAGATTCGGTTTCCACGCGTCAGCCTTGGCTGCGTAGATGACGATGTAGTCGTGATCTTCGGAAAGATGACGTGCCGAGTTCTTGGGTGAATAGACCTTCTGCCACAGGACTGTCGCCACAAAATTCTTCGCCCCAAATATCTCGTCCATCAACAACCGTAACGTCGCGACCTCGTTGTCGTCGATGGACACGAAGATCGCCCCGTCCTCGCGCAGAAACTGCCGCAACAACACCAAGCGCGGGTACATCATGCACAGCCAGCGGTCGTGCCGGTCCAGCGTCTCGCCTTCCTTGCCGACCACCTCGCCCAGCCATTTGCGTATCTCCGGGCTGTTGACGTTGTCGTTGTACACCCAGCCCTCGTTGCCGGTGTTGTACGGCGGGTCGATGTAGATGCACTTCACTTGCCCGGCGTAACGGGGCAACAGGGTTTTGAGGGCGTGTAGGTTGTCGCCCTGCACGATGAGGTTGCCGCTGTCGGCCTCGCCGTAGGAGAGTTCCGGCACCAGTTCCAGCAGGCGGAACGGCACTTCCTTGTGGTGTTTGACGACGGCATCCTTGCCGATCCAGTTGAGTGTGGGCATTCAGGCCATCCCTCTATTTTTTGCGGCGATGCTGGAGCCGCATCACCGTGTTTTTCTTCATCCGCGCCACCGCCGCGTATCCACGCATCCCCCTCGGAAACCTTGAATTTCCACAGGCGCCCCACTCGGTGTGCTGGCAGTCCCTTGCGGTCAATCCATCGGTAAATCGAATCGCGTGTCACGCCCAAATGCTCGACGAGCTGTTCGACGGATACCCAAGGCTCAGCCATCGGGTCAATGAGCACTGCTGCGGTTATCTGCACAACTTCGGCAGTCAGTCAAACCCCAAGCAGGCGACGTGCCAAGCGTGACTGCATATCCCGTCGACCGTCTGCGATTATATAAATGTAGACCTTTTGCGCCATGACACGGTAGATCACTCGATAGGGCTTGAAAGTGGTCTGCCGATAATCCCGTATGCCGAGGGCCACCAGTTCCTTGGGGTATGCGCCGCGCTCAGGAAAAGTTGATAGGCTCTCGACGACTTCCAATAGCCGATCCAGCACGTGGTCGGCATTGGCCTTGCAATCGAATTCCGCGATGTAGTCGTAGATCGACTCCAGATCCCGCTCGGCCCCCTCGGTCAGCAAGACCTCGAATTTGCGCCCTGCCATTACTGGGCTGTCTGTTTGGCCCGCAATCTTGCGACAACCTCAGTCACGGGCTTGACCTTGCCCGCTTCAATCTCCGCATTGCCGAGCGCCAGAATCTTCAGCAGCGCCAGCGTTTCCTGGGTTTCTTCGTAGGAGGCGACATCCTGAATGACCGCCTTGGCCTCCCCGTTCTGGGTAATGACTAGCGGCTCCCGCCCCTCGGCCAGTTGGGCCAAAACTTCGGCCGCATTCGCCTTGAGATAACTAATGGGTTTGACTTGCGATGAGTAGCGCATAACCTGACTCCTGAATTCGGCGAGGACTCAATATAGTCTTTATTAAGTCCTGCTGCAACAGTTGATCAATTCGCCCAACTATTGGGGCAGTCTGCGGGCTCCAGCGCACACCCCCTGGGTCCGGCATGGCTCCAGATCATCTGGCCAAGCCCGGCAAGCAGGAAAATGCACCCCAGGTGGGGTGGCGAAACACCAGACCACGCCGAAAACCCGCCAGTGCTGGCGTTCCGGGCAAGAAAAAACCCAACCGGGAAGGGTTGGGTTTTAGAATTGGTGGGCCCGCACGGACTTGAACCGTGGACCAAAGGATTATGAGTCCTCTGCTCTAACCGACTGAGCTACAGGCCCGGCAAGCTTAGTTGTTGTTGCTGTCGATGAAGCTGCGCAGCTTGTCGGAGCGGGTCGGGTGGCGCAGTTTGCGCAGGGCCTTGGCTTCGATCTGGCGGATGCGTTCGCGGGTGACGTCGAACTGCTTGCCGACTTCTTCCAGCGTGTGGTCGGTGTTCATTTCGATGCCGAAGCGCATGCGCAGGACCTTGGCTTCGCGGGTGGTCAGGGTGTCGAGGACTTCCTTGGTCACGCCGCGCAGGCTGGAGTACATCGCCGCATCGGCCGGGGCCAGAGTGGATTGGTCTTCGATGAAGTCGCCGAGGTGGGAGTCGTCGTCGTCGCCGATCGGGGTTTCCATGGAGATCGGCTCCTTGGAAATCTTCATGATCTTGCGGATCTTGTCCTCCGGCATGTCCATCTTCTTGGCCAGCGTGGCGGGGTCCGGCTCGACGCCGGTTTCCTGCAGAATCTGGCGGGAGATGCGGTTCATCTTGTTGATCGTCTCGATCATGTGGACCGGGATACGGATGGTGCGTGCCTGGTCGGCGATCGAGCGGGTGATGGCCTGGCGGATCCACCACGTGGCGTAGGTCGAGAACTTGTAGCCGCGCCGGTATTCGAACTTGTCCACCGCCTTCATCAGGCCGATGTTGCCCTCCTGGATCAGGTCGAGGAATTGCAGGCCGCGGTTGGTGTATTTTTTGGCGATCGAGATGACCAGACGCAGGTTGGCCTCGGTCATCTCGCGCTTGGCGCGACGCGCCTTGGCTTCGCCGGTGGACATCTGCTTGTTGATCTCCTTCAGTTCCTTGAGCGAGATGCCGATGCGATCCTGCAGGGCGAGCAGCTTTTTCTGTTCTTCCTTGATGTCCGGGGCGCTGCGGGCAAGGATGGCGGCATAGGTCTTCGGGGCGGCAGCGATTTCGGCGTCGGCCCAGTCGAGGTTGGTCTCGTTGCCCGGGAAGGACTGGATGAAGTGCGGGCGCGGCATCCGGACGCGATCGACGCAAATGTTCTGGATCTTGCGTTCGCAGGCGCGCACCTGCTCGACCATCTCGCGCACGCTGTCGCACAGGCGTTCGATCGAGCGCGAGGTGAAACGGATGTTCATCAGCTCGTCGGAGAGCTGGCTCTGCAGCTTGAGGTAGGTCTTGTCCTGCGAGCCCTTGCTGCTCAGGGCCTTCTGCATCTTGGTGTGGATGGCCTTGATGGTCTTGAAACGCTCCAGGGCGTCTGCCTTCAATTGCAGCAGCGAGGCTGAGGCAGCGCCACCGCCCCCCCCCTCGCCGTCTTCGTCTTCGTCATCCTCGTCGGCCGTGTCGGCCTCTTCGGCCAGTTCGGCGGTCGGCTCCTCCTCGACGGCGTTCGGGTCGATCAGGCCGTCGACCAGTTCGTCGATGCGCATTTCGTCCGATTCGACCTTGGCGGCCATGTCGAGAATGTCGGCAATGGTCGTCGGGCAGGCCGAAATGGCCTGGATCATGTGCTTGAGGCCTTCCTCGATGCGCTTGGCGATCTCGATTTCACCTTCACGGGTGAGGAGTTCGACCGAGCCCATTTCGCGCATGTACATGCGGACCGGGTCGGTAGTGCGGCCGAATTCGGAGTCGACGGTGGACAGCGCCTGCTCGGCCTGGGCTTCGACTTCCTCGTCATCGGCGGCGGCAGCGGCGGTGTCGGACATCAGCAGGTCTTCGGCAGCCGGGGCTTCGTCGAAGACCTGGATGCTCATTTCGCTGAAGGTCGAGATGATGGCTTCGATCGACTCGGCGTCGACGACATCATCCGGCAGGTGGTCGTTGATTTCGGCGTAAGTCAGGTAGCCGCGCTCCTTGCCCAGCTTGATCAGGGCCTTGAGGCGCATCTTGCGCGCTTCGGCATCGAGCGGTTCCGGGGTTTCAGCCATCTGTCCCTGGAGCAGCGCCTTCTCGGCGGCCTTTTCCTTGGCCTTGCTGGCGCGAGCCTTCGGGGCTTCCTTAGCGGTGTCTTTTGCCTTAGCCATGAACACGATCCATAGAATTTTGGAAAACCATAAATATTACCATAACTTAGCTGCGTTTTGACCGGGTTGCCAGGAACTGGATGTAGGCATGTTTTTCGGCGGCGGAGAGGCCGGCGACACCGAATTGCTGGGCCTTGCGCTGCAGTTCGTCAAAGGCGCGTTTGTCACTGTCGGCCTGCAGTTTTTCCAGGGTGTCGCGAAATTCGGCTTCTGCGCCTTCTTCGTCAAACGGCAGGCCGAGAAGTTCCGAGGCGGCGCTTTCGATCACGTTTTCCTCCGGCAGGCCGCGCAGTTGTTCGCGCAGCACGGCGTAGCCACCGAGCGCGGGGTTGGCTGCAAGCAGTTGATGCAGGCGGAGCAGTGCCGGTCGCTCGGGGGTGTCGGGCAGCAGGTGGGGGGGCAGACGGGCGGCCCACTGCGGCTTGTGCAGGATGATGCGGAGCAGGTTGCGGGTCAGCGACGGGGCTGTCCGCTTCGCCCGGGGGGGTGGTGGCGGGGTGTAGGATTTCAGTTCGCACAGGCGCTCGACCTCGGTTTGGGCAAAGCCGCTGGCCTCGGCCAGGCGTTTGACCAGCTGCAGGCGGAGCAGCGGGGTCGGCAGTTGGTGGAGCAGCGGCTTGGCTTCGTAGAGCAGGCGGGCCTTGCCTTCCGAGGTGGTCAGGTCGCAGCGCTGGGCGAGTTCCTTGAGCAGGAAATCGGAGAGCGGCATGGCCTGGGCGACCAGGCGATCGAATTCGGCCTTGCCGAATGCGCGGATGAAGCTGTCCGGGTCGTGCTCGGCCGGCAGGAAGACGAAGCCGATCTGCTTGTTGTCGGCCAGTGCTTCCAGTGCGTTTTCCAGGGCGCGCCAGGCGGCCTTGCGGCCGGCACTGTCGCCATCGAAGGCGAAGACGATGCGGTCGACCTGGCGCAGCAGCTTGCGCACGTGGGTCGGCGTGGTGGCTGTGCCCAGCGTGGCAACGGCATTGCCGATGCCGTTTTGCGACAGCGCGATGACGTCCATGTAGCCTTCGGTGACGATGGCGGTATTGGTTGCGCGCAGCGCCTGGCGGGCTTGCGGCAGGCCGAACAGTTCGCGGCCTTTTTCGAACAACGGGGTCTCCGGTGAGTTCAGGTACTTCGGTTCGCCCTGGTCGATGATGCGGCCGCCGAAAGCGATGATCTCGCCCTTCGGATTGACGATGGGAATCATCAGCCGGTCGCGGAAGCGGTCGTAGCGGCGGCCGGCCTCGTTCTCGATGACCAGGCCGGCGACCTTCAGTTCCTCGGCGTGGTAGTCAGGGAAAACGGCGTCCAGGTTCTGCCAGCCATCGGGTGCGTAACCGATGCCGAAGCGAGCGGCCACTTCGCCGGAAAGCCCCCGTTTTTTGCAGTAGTCGATGGCGCGCGGCGAGGCTTTCAGTTGGCTCTTGTAGTAGGCCGCCGCGCGCGCCATGACCTCGATCAGGCTGCGGGTCTGGCCGGGTTTTTCGTTCTGGAAACCGCGCCCGTCGCTTTCCGGCACCGTCATGCCGACCCGGCTGGCCAGTTCCCGGACGGCATCGACGAAACCCAGGCCCTGATATTCCATGACGAAGCCGATGGCCGTGCCGTGCGCGCCACAGCCGAAACAGTGATAGAACTGCTTGGTTGGGCTGACCGTGAAAGAGGGGGATTTTTCGGTGTGGAAGGGGCAGCAGGCAGCGTAGTTGGCGCCGGCTTTCTTGAGCGGTACGTAGCTGTCGACCAGGTCGACGATGTCGACCCGGGCCAGCAAATCCTGGATGAACGACTCCGGGATCATGGTGCCGATTTAGCCGGCAAGTGCGGCCTTGACCAGCCTGGAGACTTCGGCCATGTCGGCCTTGCCAGCGAGTTGCGGCTTGAGCACCCCCATCAGCTTGCCCATGTCGGCCGGGCTCTGGGCACCGGTTTGTGCCACGGCAGCCGAGACGGCGGCGGCGATTTCCGCGCTGCTCATTTTTTCCGGCAGGTAGGCGGAAAGGATGGCAATTTCGGCCTTTTCAACATCAGCCAGATCCTGGCGGTTGGCGGCTTCGTACTGGGTGACGCTGTCCTTGCGCTGCTTGACGAGCTTTTCGATGACAGCGGCGACGGCGGCGTCGTCGAGTTCGACGCGCTCATCGACTTCCTTCTGCTTGATGGCGGCGTTGAGCAGGCGGATGGCGGACAGCTTGGCCGCTTCCTTGGCCTTCATGGCGGCCTTCATGTCTTCGGTGATGCGGGCTTTTAGGCTCATGTTCGACTTTCTAAAGCAAAAAGCCGCCGGCTGATGAGGCTGGCGGCTCTTTGGGTGCAGAAGCGTACCGGATCAGTACAGTTTCGGCGGCAGGGTCAGGCTACGGAGACGCTTGTGCTGACGCTTGACGGCAGCAGCAGCCTTGCGCTTGCGCTCGGTCGTGGGCTTTTCATAAAACTCACGGGCGCGCAGCTCGGTCAGAAGACCCGTTTTTTCGACGGTGCGCTTGAAGCGGCGGATGGCCACTTCGAACGGCTCGTTTTCTTTGACGCGAATGCTCGGCATATTTTTTCACCCCCTTCCTGATCGGCGCCTGTCGGGGTTGTTGATCGACAGGTCACGCAAATTTTCCGCAATGTTGCGAGAAGCCGAACAGTATATTGCAAAAAACCTTTCTGCATCAAGTGTTAAAATGTGTCCCCTATGTTGATCCTTGGTGTCGAATCCTCCTGCGACGAGACAGGCATTGCGCTGTACGACAGCGAAGCCGGTCTGCTTTCCCACGCCCTGCATTCGCAGGTCGCCATGCACGCCGAGTACGGCGGTGTGGTGCCGGAACTCGCGTCACGCGACCATATCCGGCGCGTCGTGCCGCTGCTGCGCGAGGCGCTGGGCCGGGCCGGCAAGTCGCTGGACGATATCGACGCGGTGGCTTATACCCGCGGCCCAGGTTTGTCCGGTGCGTTGCTCGTCGGTTGTGCCTTTGCCGAGGCGCTGGCGCTGGCCATTGACAAGCCGACCGTGCCGGTGCATCACCTCGAAGGCCACCTGCTGTCGCCCCTGCTGTCGAACGATCCGCCGAGCTTCCCGTTCGTCGCCCTGCTGGTCTCCGGCGGGCACACCCAGTTGATGAAGGTGAGTGGCGTGGGGGCCTACGAATTGCTGGGAGAAACGCTGGACGATGCGGCCGGCGAGGCTTTCGACAAGAGCGCCAAGCTGCTCGGGCTGCCCTATCCGGGCGGCGCCCTGCTATCGAAACTGGCCGGACAGGGAACGCCCCGGGTTTATGAACTGCCGCGTCCGATGCTGCATTCCGGCGACCTGAATTTCAGTTTTTCCGGCCTGAAGACGGCGGTGCTGACATTGGTACGCGAACAAGAGGAGCCGCTCGGCGACGCGTTCAGGGCGAATGCGGCGCGGGCCTTTCAGGAGGCCATCGTCGACGTGCTGGTCAGGAAGGCGCTGAAGGCGCTGAAGCAGACCGGCCTCAAGCAGCTGGTGGTGGCCGGCGGGGTCGGCGCCAACCAGCAGCTGCGCCACACGTTGAACGAGGAGGCCAGGCGCAAGCGCTTCCGCGTGCATTACCCGGAACTGGAATTTTGTACCGACAACGGCGCGATGATCGCGCTCGCCGGCTGCCTGCGCCTGCAGGCCGGTACGCCGGCCAAGGAAGCCGGTGCCTTCGCGGTTCAGCCGCGCTGGCCTTTGATCGCGATGTCCGACAGCGGGCAGTAGAAGACGGTTCGAATCGTCTGCTCGTCCGGGGCGCTGAAGCTGCAGCCGTCATCGATCCGGTGCTTTTTCTTCTTCCGCTTCGGGCAATCCTTGCATGGAGGGTCGCTCTTGCAGCATTTTCTGGCCATGCCGGCACTCCTCAATCAGCCCGGTTGCGCCGGGCGAGCCAGTAGGTTGCCCCCTGGTGGCCATAGCGTTCGGCATGGGGCTCCGCCTGGTCGAGGCTGAACTCGTCACCTGCTTGCAGTCGGCGAGTCTCGTCATCGACGGTCAGCCACATGTCACCCTGCACGACCCGCGCCTTCAGGGCAAAGGCGTGGGCGTGGGTGTCGATCTGCAGGTCGGCCGGCCAGCTGCGGACGAGGACTTCGTCATAGCCCTCGGCCAGGGCCTGGGTGCGGTAGTCTTCGAAAGCCGGGCTGGCCATGATGGCGCTGCCTTACAGAACGGCGAGGGCAGCAGCGTAGTCCGGCTCGTTCTTGATTTCCGGAACCAGTTCGCTGTGCAGGACGCGGTCGTTTTCATCGAGAACGATGACGGCGCGGGCCGCCACGCCGACCAGCGGGCCGCTGGCGATGGCGACGCCGTAAGCCTCGAGGAATTCACGGCCGCGCATGGTGGACAGGTTGATCACGTTTTCCAGGCCTTCGGCACCGCAGAAACGGCCCTGGGCGAAGGGCAGGTCGGCCGAGATGCAGAGCACCACGGTGTTCGGCTTGCTGCTGGCCAGCGCATTGAACTGGCGGACCGAGGCGGCGCAGGTCGGGGTGTCGATGCTCGGAAAGATGTTGAGAATCTTGCGCTTGCCGGCGAAGGTGGCCAGCGTGGCGTCGGACAGATCCTTGGCGACCAGCGAGAAAGCCGGGGCGGCATCGCCCTTTTGCGGGAACTTGCCATTGACGGTGATCGGGTTGCCGCCGAGGGTGACTTGGGACATCGTGTGCTCCTGTGATCAGTTGTGGTGAGAAGCCCTTGGAGGCGGCGCCCGGCAGTTGGTTCCCGGCCGGCCCGCCTGGGACCGTCAGAAATTGTCCGGCAGATTCGCCAGCACGTCGATGTAGGGTTCCCAGGCGACGAGTTCGTCGAACCAGCGGTCGATGATGCGGGAAATCATGGCAGCCTCCTTGTCGGTCGGCCCGCAGCGCGGGTCTCATGCAGGCAGTCTAGGCTGGCGGGCGGAGGCGGTCCAATCGATTGATTGCATCCGGCCGATCGTCACGGGCTATCGGCCGGGCCACAAAAACGCCGGCGTACCGGCGTTTGGGGGCGGCGCTGGAAGGGGGGCTACGTCTTCTTGCTGCCAATCTTCGATTCCTGGCCGGCCATCAGCCGCTGGATGTTCTGCCAGTGCTTGCCGATCAGCGCCATGCCGAGGATGCCGACGACAATCGTCTGGTTGTTGGCGCCGTGCATCAGGGCGGAAACGGCGGGCGCGGCAGCTGCGGCGATCAGCGCGGCGAGCGAGGAATAGCGGGAAACGTAGGCAACCAGCAGCCAGATACCGGTGACGGTCAGGCCGAGGATGGGGTCCAGGGCGAGCAGGACGCCGGAGGCGGTGGCAACGCCCTTGCCGCCCTTGAATTTCAGGAACACCGGGTAGAGGTGGCCGAGAAAGACGGCCAGTGCGACGAGGGCGATGACCGTGTTGCTGAGGCCCATCTGCTGGGCAATGAGGACGGCCACGGAGCCTTTCAGCGCGTCGCCGATCAGGGTCATCAGCGCGGCCTTCTTGTTGCCGCTGCGCAGCACGTTGGTGGCGCCGGGGTTGCCCGAGCCGTAGGTGCGCGGGTCGGCCAGGCCAAAAACCTTGGAAGAGATCATGGCAAAGGGGACGGAACCGAGCAGGTAGGCGGCGAGGAGGGCGAGGACGGTTGGCATGGGTGAACGGGGTGGCAGGGAGTACAATCGCGGCGAATTTTACACCCCGAGCCCCGACCGACTGCCCCATGGACATCATTTTCATCGAGGAATTGCGCGCCGCAACGTGGATAGGCATTTATCCGCGCGAAAAGGCCATGCCGCAGACGGTCGAAATCTCGTTGCAGATCGGCGTCTCCACCGCCTCGGCCGGGGCCAGCGACGATATTCGCGATACCGTGGATTACGCCGTGGTCGTCGAGCGCCTGCGCACCAACCTGGCGGCCAGCCATTTCAACCTGCTGGAAAAGCTGGCCGAGCATATCGCCACCTGGCTGCTGGAGAATTTCGCGGCCCAGTGGGTGCGCGTCTCGGTCGCCAAGCTGGGCATGATGCCGGGCGTCAAGCGCGTCGGCGTGATCATCGAACGCTCGGTCTGACCGACACCCGGCGGCGGGTGTCGGCCGGCTTGCCGGTCACAGGATTTCGGTCAGTACGGCCTTTTGTTCGAGTTCCCGGAAGAAGTGGAAGGCCTCCAGGCCGAGGGCGTCGCGCGAGGACAGCACGCCGATCGGCCGCCCGTCCGGCAGGACCACCGGCAAGTGGCGGAAGCCGCCTTCATGCATCATGTGCAGGGCATGCCCGAAAGGCTTTTCGGGGGAAATGGTTTGCGGGTTGGCGGTCATCACGGCGCTGACCGGGGTGCTGACGGCATCAAGCCCGGCCGCCAGCACCTTGAAGGTCAGGTCGCGCTCGGTACAGATACCGAGCAGTTTGCCATCCTTCGGCGCAACGACCAGAACGACGCCTTCGTCGTTGTCGCGCATGTGGGCGGCCACGGCGCGGACATTCTTGTCCGGCGTCGCGGTCAGGAAGTGACGATTCTGGATGATCTTGATGGCAGCACGATGCGGCATGGTTCGTCTCCTCGGTTGGGGTTGGTCTGCCAAGGAATGACAAACGCTGTTTGAATTGGTTCTCCGCCATAAAGAGGCGTGTTGCCCCGATCAGAAAACACTGGCCAGCGTGGTCATCACGGCGAAGCCGGCCGCCAGGCCGGCGGTTCCCGCGCCGATCCGGCCGGGGCGGTGCGAGGCCGGGATCATTTCATGGCTGACCACCCAGAGCATGGCACCGGCCGCTGCCGCCAGGGCGAGTGGCAAGGCGGCGCCGGCGAGGGTGCTGGCAATGACGCCGAACAGGCCGCCAACCGGCTCGACCAGGCCGGTGCCGAGCGCGAGGAGGGCGGCTCGCACGGGCACCGCACCGAGGGCGACCATCGCGCTGGCAACGATCCAGCCTTCCGGAATGTTCTGCAAGGCGATGCCAAGGCTCATGCCATGGTCGGCCCCGGCGGCCGCTGCGACGCCCACGGCAAGGCCTTCCGGCAGATTGTGGAGGGCGATGGCGGCAACGACGAGGGCGACGTTGGGCATCAGGCCGCTGCCCTCCACCGTTTCGACATGGGCGTGCGGCAAGCGGTGGTCGAGCAGCTGCATGCCGGCGACGCCGGCGAGCAAGGCCGCTGCGGTGAGGCTGCCGAGCAGCCAGGGCGCGTCGCTGGTCGCCACCGTCTGCATGGCCGGGACGAGGAGCGAGAAGAGGCTGGCGGCGAGCATCATGCCGCCCGCCAGGCCAAGCATCGGCGCCATCAGGCGTTGCGAGGGGCGGCGCAGCAAAAGCACCGGAAGGGCCCCCAGGCCGGTGGCCGCGCCGGCCAGCAGGCTGGCCAGCAACCCCCGGGCAGCCTGCGGGTGAGCGGCGAGCCACTGCATGGCCTGCTCGATACCGAAGGCGAGGGCGATAACGGCCATGAGCAGCCCGATCCACAAATGACGGCGGGCGGCGGGCTTTTCGTAATGCTGAAAGACGATCTGGGTCATGGGGGCACTCCGGTTGAACGCTTGAGTGCCACTTTATGCCCGCTTGTTTTATAGCTCAAATTGATTGATTAAATCGACTTGATTGCTGGGTGCAATCATCTGGCGAGGGCGACCTCGACGACCTTGGGGTGCAGCACGCGCAGGATGTCGTGCGGGTGAATGCCGACCAGAAAGCCCCGTCGACCGCCGTTGATGTAAATCAGCGGCAAGTCGAGGATGCTTTTCTCGATATGCACCGGCATCGCCTTTTTGGTGCCGAAGGGGCTGGTGCCGCCGACCAGGAAGCCGGTGTGGCGGGTGGCGACTTCCGGCTTGCACGGTTCGATCTTCTTGCAATTGATCTGCCGGGCCAGCTCCTTGGTTGATACCTTGCGGTCGCCATGCATCAGCACGATCAGTGGTCGGGCGTTCTCGTCCTCGAAAACCAGCGTCTTGACCACGGCGTGCTCGTCCACGTTCAGTTCGCGGGCCGAGACTTTGGTCCCGCCGTGTTCCTCGTAGGCATAGAGGTGGGTCGAGAAGGCGACCTGGTGGGCCTTCAGGAATTGGGTGGCCGGGGTTTCCGGGGCGTGTTCGGTTTTGCTCATGGTATTTCGGTCAACGATGGGAGAGCCATTTGAGCAGCGTGGCAAAGACGTGCTCGGGCTCGAAGGGTTTGGTCACGAAATCGTTCATGCCGGCGGCCAGGCAGCGCGCGCGGTCTTCGGCGAAGGCGTTGGCGGTCATCGCAATGATCGGGATGGTGGCGCCGTTCGGCAACTGCCGGATGCGGCGGGTCGCTTCCAGGCCGTCCATGTTCGGCATCTGCATGTCCATCAGGATCAGCGCGTAGTCATTGCGGCTGGCCAGCGCGACGGCGATGGCGCCGTCCTCGGCGGTGTCGATCTGCAGCCCGCTGTCCTGAAGCAGCATCTCGGTGATTTCGCGGTTGATCGGTTCGTCCTCGGCGAGCAGGATGCGGCTGCCGGCAAAGGTTTCGCGCAGGCGCTGTTCGGCCGAACCGGCCAGTTGTTCGGCGGGGGCGCTTTCCGCCGGCGGGGCCTTGGCCAGACGGGCGGTCAGCCAGAAGGTGCTGCCGACCCCGGGGGTGCTGGTCACGCCAACCGTGCCGCCCATCAGTTCAGCCAGCTTGCGGTTGATGGCAAGGCCAAGGCCGGTGCCGCCATATTTGCGCGTCGTGCTGCTGTCGGCTTGCTCGAAAGCGTTAAACAGCTTGGCCTGGGCTTCCGGTGCGATGCCGATGCCGGTATCGCTGACCGACAGGCGCAGCAGGATGCTGTCACCCAGGTCTTCGTCGACCTGGGCGTGTATCGCGATGCTGCCGCGCTCGGTGAACTTGAGGGCGTTGCCGGCGTAGTTGAGCAGCGCCTGTTGCAGGCGGGTCTGGTCGCCCTGCACGCGGGCCGGCAACGGGCCGTGCGTCACCGTCAGACGCAGCCCCTTGGCTGTAGCGCGGTCGTAGAGCATGGCGGTGACATTGTCGAGCACGGTTTCGATCTGGAATGGCGCGGCTTCCAGGGCCAGGTGGCCGGCGTCGATTTTGGACAAGTCGAGGATGGCGTTGATGACCTCGAGCAGGTGATTGCTGGCGGCTTCCAGCTTGTCGAGCTGTTCGCGCTGGGCCGGCGACAGTTCGCCGCGGCGGATCAGGTTGGCCATGCCGGTGATGGCGGTCAGCGGCGTGCGGATTTCGTGGCTCATGTTGGCCAGGAAGGCGCTCTTGGCGAGATTGGCGCTTTCCGCCGCCGCCTTGGCCCGGGCCAGGTCGGCCGTGCGGCTGGCGACCAGTTCTTCGAGGTGCTGGCGATGGCGCTGCAATTCGTTTTCGAACAGCATGCGCTCGGTCACGTCGCGCGCGATGCCGAAGGTGCCGATGATGCGGCCTTCGGCATCGCGCAATGGCCCCTTGGTGACGTGGAAGGTCTTGCGGCCGTGTGGTGTGTCGAGTTGCTCGTAGAGGTTTTCGATCACCCCCTGCGCGATGATCCGGCGGTTGGTGGCCAGCAGTTCGGCCGCCTGTTCCGGGGGAAAGAGCGCGAAGTCGTCGTGGCCGATCACCGCGGCCACCGGCTTGCCGACGAAGCGGCTGGCAGCCTGGTTGAAGAGCAGGTAGCGCCCCTCCAGATCCTTGGCGTAGATGGCGTCGGTTGAACTGTTGGCGACCGTTTCGATCAGCTTGAGGCTGTTGATTTGCTCGGTCAGCGCGGCGCTGTAGCGGCTCCAGTAGCGATCGAGCAGGAAGTAGAGCAGCAGGGAGGTCGTTCCGACGAACGCCCAGCCCTTGAGCATGCTGATCCTGACCATCGTCTGCGGATCCGTGGTGATGAGCAGGACAGCCCGGTCGGAGAGGAGAATCCAGGCGGCGGCAAAGACGGCGTAGATCAGGACGATCTTGAGGACGCTGTGCCATTTGTCCCGTTTGCGTGCTGGCGTGGGCATGAAAAAAAGGAGATCGGATGGGGCGTGAAAGGGGGGCGGTGGTGGTGATGATAGGCCCAAGCCGTGTCAGGTGAAACCAGCGCCGCTACATGCCGCCGGCCGCTGGCCGGCAGGGGCTCAGCCGCGCGGGTGGTGCATGGCGTGCAGCGACTTCAGGCGCTCGCGGGCGACGTGGGTGTAGATCTGCGTCGTTGAAATGTCGGCGTGGCCGAGCAGCAACTGTACGACGCGCAGGTCGGCGCCGTGGTTCAGCAGGTGGGTGGCGAAGGCGTGGCGCAGCACGTGCGGTGACAGCATGCCGGGGGCGATGCCGGCGAGCAGTGCGTAACGCTTGATCAACTGCCAGAATGCCTGGCGGGTCATCGGCCCGCCGCGGGCGGTGACGAACAGCGCGTCGCTCAGCTGGCCGCGCAGGATGGCCGGGCGGCCTTCGTGCAGGTAACGGGTGATCCAGTCGATGGCCGGTTGGCCGAGCGGGACCAGGCGTTCCTTGCTGCCCTTGCCGAGGGCGCGCAAGACGCCGTCAGCCAGACTGATTTCGTGCAGCCGGAGATGGACCAGTTCCGAGACGCGCAGGCCGGTGGCGTAGAGCGTTTCCAGCATGGCCCGGTCGCGCAGGCCGAGCGGGGATTCGAGATCAGGAGCATCGAGCAGGGCGTCGACCTGCTTTTCCGACATCACCTTGGGCAGGCGTGACGGGCGGCTGGGGTTGGCCAGCTTGAGCGTCGGATCGGCCACGATGCGGCCGCGTGCGAGCTGCCAGCGGAAGAAGCGGCGCAGCGTGGCGAGGTAGCGCGCCTGCGAGGTGGCCTTGGTCTGCCGGGCAAGGTGGGCGATGAAGGCGGTCAGCGTGGCTTCGCGCAGGTCGAGCAGCGGCTCGTGGTCATGCTCGGCGAGCCACTGCGCCAGGCGCCCGAGGTCGGAACGGTAGCTGGCCAGCGTCGCCCTGGCCAGACCGTCCTCCAGCCAAAGGGCATCGCAGAAGCTGTCGATCTCGGCGAGATCAGCCGGCCGGCCGGTCAAGCGGGTAACCTTCGTGACGTAACAGCCAGCGTTTGACATCGAGCAGGAAGCCGCCGCGTTCGCGATTGAACCCGCCCAGGCCGCCGCCGCTGGCCACCACCCGGTGACAGGGCACGACGATCGGGTAGGGATTGGCGCCGCAAGCCTGGCCGACGGCCCGCGGGGCGTTGTTGAGGTTTTGAGCCAACTGGCCGTAGGTTTCGACCCGGCCGGGTGGAATGGCCGAAATCTGCGCCCACACCCGCCGCTGGAAGGTCGTCCCGGCCGGCTGTAGCGGCAGGCTGAAAACGGACGCCGGGTCGGCCAGATAGGCGCGCAACTGCCGCGCCGCTTCGGCCGCCGGCGCCGTCTCGGGCGCCCGTTCCGGCTGCGGCTCGATGAAGGCGATACCGGTGATTTCCGCGTCGGTGCTGCGGATGCCCAGCGCAAAGCCGGGGGCGGCGACGATGGCCTGGTAGCGCGGGGCGATCATGGCAGTCTCCGTAGGGGGTCAGAAAGCCGAAAGCCCGGTTTGTGCCCGGCCGAGAATCAGCGCATGGACGTCGTGCGTGCCTTCGTAGGTGGTGACCGATTCCAGGTTCACCATGTGGCGAATGACCCCGTATTCGTCGGAAATGCCGTTGCCGCCCAGCATGTCGCGCGCGTCGCGGGCGATTTGCAGGGCCTTGCCGGTGCTGTTGCGCTTCATTAGCGAGATCAGTTCGGGGCTGGCGCTGCCGTCGTCCATCATGCGCCCCAGTCGGAGCACGCCTTGCAGGCCGAGCGTGATTTCGGTCTGCATGTCGACCAGTTTTTTCTGGATCAGCTGGTTGGCGGCAAGCGGCCGGCCGAACTGCCGGCGCTCCAGCGTGTAGTGGCGGGCGGTGTGCCAGCAGGCTTCGGCTGCGCCGAGTGCCCCCCAGGCTATGCCGTAGCGCGCTGCGTTGAGGCAGGTGAAGGGGCCCTTGAGGCCGCTGGCCTTTGGCAACTGGTTTTCTGTCGGGACGAATACCTCGTCCATCACGATATCCCCGGTGATCGAGGCGCGCAGGCTGACCTTGCCCTGGATGGCCGGGGCGGACAGGCCGGCCATCCCTTTTTCGAGAATGAAGCCGCGCAGGCTGCCGGCGTCGTCCTTTGCCCAGACGATGAACAGGTCGGCCAGCGGCGCGTTGGTGATCCAGGTCTTGCGTCCGGAGAGCTTCCAGCCGCCCGGCACGGCACGGGCGACGGTGCTCGCGCTGGCCGGGTCGGAGCCGGAGCCGGGTTCGGTCAGGCCGAAGCAGCCGATCAGCTCTCCTTTGCCGAGTTTCCGCAGATATTTTTCCTTCTGTGCGTCGGAGCCGAATGCGTGGATCGGCAGCATGACCAGCGAGGATTGTACGGAGAGCAGCGTCCGGAAGGCCGAATCGACGTACTCGATCTCGCGGGCGATCAGGCCGTAGGAGACGTAGTTCAGACCCGCCCCGCCGAAGCGCGGGGGCAGCGTCGGGCCGAGCAGGCCCATGTCGCCCATCTCGCGATAGATGGCCGGATCGGTCGTTTCGTTGCGGAAGGCATCGCGAATGCGCGGCTGGAGTGCCTTCTGTGCAAAATCGCGGGCGGCGTTGCGGACTTGCCGTTCGTCGGCGGCAAGCTGGCTGTCGAGCCGGAAAGGGTCTTCCCAGGTGAAGGTCGGCTGGGCCATGGTCGTCTCCGTTGTCCTCGTTTTATGCGGAAAGCCGGGAGCGGCAGTCGCTCCCGGCGTGGTGCCTAGCCGCGGATGTGTCCGTCGCCGAGTACGATCCACTTCTGGCTGGTCAGGCCCTCCAGGCCGACCGGCCCGCGGGCATGGATCTTGTCGGTCGAGATGCCGATTTCGGCGCCCAGGCCGTACTCAAAGCCGTCGGCAAAGCGCGTCGAGGCATTGATCATGACCGAGCTGGAGTCGACTTCACGCAGGAAGCGCATCGCCTTCGGGTGGTTTTCGGTGACGATGGCCTCGCTGTGATGCGACGAGTAGTGGTTGATGTGCGCGATGGCTTCGTCGAGGCCGGCGACGACCTTGACCGAGATGATCGGCGCCAGGTATTCGGTGTAGTAGTCCTCTTCCGTGGCGGCGACGGCATTCGGCACCAGGGCCTGGGTTTCGGCGCAGCCACGGATTTCGACGCCCTTGCCGCTCAGCATGGCGGCGATGGCCGGTAGCTGGGTGGTGGCGACGGCGCGGGCGACAAGCAGCGATTCGGCGGTGTTGCAGGTGCCGTAGCGCTGGGTCTTGGCGTTTTCGACGATTTTCAGCGCCTTGGCCGGGTCGGCGTCGTCGTCGATGTAGACGTGGCAGTTGCCGTCCAGGTGCTGAATCATCGGCACGCGCGATTCGGCGAGCAGGCGGGCGATCAGGCCCTTGCCGCCGCGCGGCACGATGACGTCGACGAATTCGCGCATCGTGATCAGTTCGCCGACCGCGGCACGATCGGTGGTGTCGATGACCTGCACGCAGTCGGCCGGTAGCCCGGCGGCCTGCAGGCCCTCCTGGACCAGCGCGGCGATGGCGCGGTTGCAGCGAATCGCCTCCGAGCCGCCGCGCAGGATGGCGGCGTTGCCGGACTTCAGGCACAGCGCCGCGGCATCGGCGGTGACGTTCGGCCGGGCTTCGTAGATGATGCCGATGACGCCGAGCGGCACGCGCATCTTGCCGACCTGGATGCCGGAGGGGCGGTACTTGATGTCGGACATCTCGCCGATCGGATCGGGCAGCTTGGCGACCTGTTCGACGCCTTCGGCCATCCCTTCGACCCCCTTTTCGGTCAGCGTCAGGCGGTCGATCATCGCCGCTTCCAGGCCGTTGGCCCGGGCGGCGGCGACGTCTTCGGCGTTGGCGGCGAGCAGGGCCGCCTTTTCGCGGCGGATGGCGCCGGCGATGTGCAGCAGCGCAGCGTTCTTTTCGGCTGTCGAGGCCATCGCCAGCCGGCGGGAAGCGGCACGCGCCTGGCGGCCGACGGCCTGCATGTATTCCTTGATATCCATCGTGATCATCGTGCTGGGTAAAGGCCCATTATAGCCAGACAAATTAGAGGGAACTTCCGGAAGCGGGTAAACTCTTACCCGCAACGAATTTGGGGTTATCCATCGAGGATCAGATGGCAGAAAAACTGATTTTGCCGACCGAAGTGAAGGTCTGCGCGACCTGCAGCTATTGGGACGGCGAGCGCCACGTCGATGGCGAGATGAAGCTGGTGGTCGTTTCCGATGAGTGCGAGGGCGAATGTCTGGTGCAGGAAACCAGTAAACCCGGACTGCACGATATCCGCCATGAGTGCGCCTGCATCTGGGAGGATCTGGAGCCCGACGCGCCGGCCGGACAGGGCGAGTAAAAGCCTTCCGGCTCCGCCGGGTGCGTTCAGGTTGTGCGGTGCGCCGGGACTTTGGCCGTGCTGAGCCGCAGACCCAGGCGGAGAAATTCTTCCCACACATTGCCGCGGCCGATGCCCTTGGCCAGTTTGTCGATCTGCCCGGCGTGCTGCAGGGCGGCTTCCAGTGTCGCCCGGTTCAGGCGTTGCAGCGCTTTCTTGGCCGCGATGGCGCGCGGCCCCCACATTTTGGCATCCTTCAGCAACTGATCGACCGGCCGGCCGGCATCCAGGCCGGTACGGAGGGCAGTCAGCGTGCGGATTTCCTCGCTCATCGCCCAGAGCACCAGCGGCGGCGCTTCGCCCTCCTGCATCAGGCCGTCCAGTGTGCGGCTCAGGCGGCCGATGTCGCCGGCGAGCAGTGCTTCGCGCAGGCCATCGATGTCGTAGCGGGCAACGTTGAGCACGGCGTCGCGCACCTGCGCCAGGCTCAACGGGCCGGCCGGGTAGAGCAGGCCGAGCTTCTGGATTTCCTGGTGGGCGGCGAGCAGGTTGCCCTCGACGCGTTCGGCAATGAATTTCAGGCTTTCCTGGTCGGCGCTCTGCTGCTGGCGGCGCAGGCGGCCGGCGATCCAGCCGGGGAGCTCGGCCAGCGGCGGCGCGTTCAGCTTGAGGACGACGCCGGCGTTGACCAGGGCGATAAACCAGGCGGCCTTTTCCTCGCGCCAGTCGAGTTCCGGCAGGGTGATGAGCAGCAGGTTGTCGGGTGACAGGTTTTGGCACCACTGCTGCAAGGCGGCGCTGCCTTCCTTGCCCGGCTTGCCGGTCGGGATGCGCAGGTCGATCAGTTTCCGGTCGCCGAACAGGGAGAGGTTGCCGCCGGCAGCCAGTAGCTGGCCCCAGTCGAATTGCGGCAGGACGGTGAGCACCTCGCGTTCGTTGTAGCCCTGCTGGCGCGCCCGAGCGCGGATGGCGTCGGCCGCTTCGAGGACGAGCAGCGGCTCGTCGCCGTACAGCACGTAGAGCGGCCGCAACTCACGTTCGAGGTGCGCGGCGAGTTGTTCGCCCTTGAGCAACATTACTGGTCGTCTGCCTCGACGTCCGGGTTCTTCGGCTTGATGAGGCTCAGGCGGCGCATGATCTGGTTGACCAGATCATTGTTCATGTCACGCCACAACAGGCCTTCTTCCAGATCCTTGGCCAGCACGTTCGAGTCGTCGAAGGTGATGTCGCGGGTCAGGTTGATTTCATTGGGTGGCACCAGCACCTGGCCCTTGGCGTTGACGACGCGGAAACGGTAGTCGAGCTGCAGGCGATATTCGCGCACCCGGCCCTGGGCATTGACGCTGAGAATGGTTTTCTGCCGGCTGTCGCCCAGTTGCTGGAAGATGGCGTCGGCCTCCTTGGCGTCCTTTTCTTCGACGATGGTCGTGCTGCCGCTGGCCTTGATGTAACGTTGCAGCCAGATGTTCACGTCGGCTGTTTCCGGCAGTGCGATGTACATCGTCTTGTAGGGCAGGTTGCCGCTTCCCACGCCGCGCAGATGAAAGCCGCAGCCGGTGAGGGCGGCGGCGAGGATCAGGACGGACAGGAAGCGCATGGCGGCCTCTTAGGCGACGATATTGACCAGGCGGCCGGGCACGACGATGATTTTTTTGGCCGGTTTGCCGTCCATGAACTTCTGGGCTTCCGGGTTGGCCAGCGCAGCGGCTTCGATGGCCGCCTTGTCCGCCTCGGCCGGCACGCGGATCGCACCGCGCAGCTTGCCGTTGACCTGCACCATCAGTTCGATCTCGTCCTGCTTCAGCGCGGCCGGGTCGGCCTTCGGGAAAGCGGCGAGGCCGGCGTCGGCGCCCGGCTTCAGCTCGGCGTAAAGTGCCTGGCCGATATGCGGGACGATGGGGAAGAGCAGCAGTGTGACGGCTTCGAGCACTTCCTGGGCCAGGGCACGGCCGGCAGCGTCGGCCAGGTCGCATTTGTCGTAGGCGTTGAGCAGTTCCATCACCGCGGCGATGGCGGTGTTGAACTGCTTGCGGCGGCCATAGTCGTCGGCCACCTTGCCCATGGTCTGGTGCAGCTTGCGGCGCAGGTCGGCCTGGGCGGCGCTGAGGCCATCGCTGCTGGCACAGGCAGCGACCAGGCCCTGCTGGACGTGGTCATGCACCAGTTTCCACAGGCGGCGCAGGAAGCGGAAGGCACCTTCGACGCCGGCATCCGACCATTCCAGCGACTGGTCCGGGGGCGAGGCGAACATGATGAACAGGCGGGCCGTGTCGGCGCCGTACTGGTCGATCAGCGCCTGTGGATCGACGCCGTTGTTTTTCGACTTCGACATCTTCTCGGTACCGCCGATCACCACCGGCAGGCCGTCGGCCTTCAGCGTGGCCCCGGTCGGGCGGCCGCGCTCGTCGGTGACGACATCGACGTCGGCCGGGTTGATCCACTGCTTCTTGCCGCCGTCGAGTTCGCGGTAGAAGGTCGGCGCGACGACCATGCCCTGCGTGAGCAGGTTGGCGAAGGGTTCGCCGAGGTCGCCGATCAGGCCGACGTCGCGCATCAGCTTGGTGAAGAAGCGCGCGTACAAGAGGTGCAGGATGGCGTGCTCGATGCCGCCGATGTACTGGTCGATGCCGCCCTTGCACCAGTACTGGACACGCTCGTCGACCATGGCCGTCGCGTTGTCCGGGCAGGCGTAGCGCAAGAAGTACCAGGACGACTCGAAGAAAGTGTCCATGGTGTCGGTTTCGCGCTTGGCGTCGCCGCCGCACTTCGGGCACTTGCACTCGTAGAACTCGGGCATGCGCGCCAGCGGCGAGCCGGAACCGGTGATTTCCACATCTTCCGGCAGCACGACCGGCAGTTGCTCGTCGGGCACCGGCACGTCGCCGCAGGTCGGGCAGTGGATGATGGGAATCGGGCAGCCCCAGTAGCGCTGGCGGGAAATGCCCCAGTCGCGCAGGCGGAACTGGACTTTCTTCTCGCCCAGGCCCTTGGCGGCGAGGTCAGCGGCGACGGCATCGACGGCGGCTTCATAAGCCAGGCCATCGTACTTGCCGGAATTGACGCAAACGCCCTTCTGCTTGTCGCCGTACCATTCCTGCCAGCCGTCGAGGCTGAAGGTCTCGCCTTCGGCGGCGATGACCTGTTTGATCGGCAGGCCGTATTTCTTGGCGAAGGCAAAATCGCGCTCGTCGTGCGCCGGTACGGCCATCACGGCACCATCGCCGTAGCTCATCAACACGTAGTTGCCGACCCAGACTTCGACCTGTTCGCCGGTCAGCGGATGGGTGACGTAGATGCCGGTCGGCAGGCCCTTCTTTTCCATCGTGGCGAGGTCGGCTTCGGCGACGCCGCCCTTCTTGCATTCTTCGATGAAGGCAGCGAGTTCCGGATTGTTGGCGGCGGCGCGGGTGGCCAGCGGGTGTTCGGCGGCGACGGCAACGAAGGTGACGCCCATGATGGTGTCGGCGCGGGTGGTGAACACCCAGAGCTTTTCGTCGGCATTGTCAGCCAGCGGGAAGGCGAAGCGCACGCCGGTGCTCTTGCCGATCCAGTTCTTCTGCATCAGGCGCACCTGCTCGGGCCAGCCTTGCAGGTTGTCGAGCTCGGCGAGCAGTTCCTCGGCGTAGGCGGTGATCTTCATGTAGTACATGGGGATCTCGCGCTTCTCGATGAGCGCTCCGGAGCGCCAGCCGCGGCCGTCGATGACCTGCTCATTGGCCAGCACGGTCTGGTCGACCGGGTCCCAGTTCACGGTGCCGAGCTTCTTGTACACCAGGCCCTTTTCATAGAGGCGGGTGAACAGCCACTGTTCCCAGCGGTAGTACTCGGGGGTGCAGGTAGCGAATTCGCGCTGCCAGTCGATGGCGAAGCCGAGCGACTTGAGCTGGCTGCGCATGTAATCGATGTTGGAATAGGTCCAGCCGGCCGGCGCCACGTTGTTCTGCAGCGCCGCGTTTTCGGCCGGCATGCCGAAGGCGTCCCAGCCCATCGGCTGCAGCACGTTGTAGCCCTGCATCTTGTGGAAGCGGGAGAGCACGTCGCCGATGGTGTAGTTGCGCACATGGCCCATGTGCAGCTTGCCCGACGGATACGGGAACATCGACAAACAGTAGTACTTGGGCTTGCTGGCGTCTTCGACGGCACGGGCGGCGCCCGTCTTTTCCCAATGTTGCTGGGCGGCGCGCTCGATATCGGCCGGGATGTATTTGTCCTGCATGGGCATGGCGGAATAACTTCGCTGTGGGTCGGAAAGTAACCTCGCATTATACCGCCTGACGCGTCATGCCCGACGGGCTTGCCTGCGCCGCCGCCCGGGCGGCGGCCGGTGTTGCTTGACCGGGTGAAGCATTCGCGATGCCTGCACGCACCGCGAATGGCGGAAAGTCAGGTCAGTCTCGCCCGGTCAGGCCGCTTTTTTTGGGGGATACAGGGTGTCCCAGGTGTTTTGCCAGAAACGGTAGGCGTTTTGCGCGGCGAGCAGGGAAAGCTTCGACATGCGGGTCTGGTGACGCCACAGCCAGGAGGTCTGCGGGGCCGGGGTCAGGCCATAGCCCGGCGCCTTGCCGGCTTCGTCCTCGACAATGGCGAGGAAGCGCTCGATGGCAAGGCCCCAGTATTCGGAACCCTCGGCCTGGCCGGTCAGGTATTCGGCCTCGCTGATGGCGCGGCGCCACAGTTTCAGCGCCAGTTCATCGGTCATGCCGGCCTTGCGGGCGATCCAGGGCAGGATCTTGGGGGCTTTCATGCGGTTCATGCTGTTACTCCTTTTACTCGGTAGCGTGTAGCTACGCGTTTCACTATGACTGCCTTGTGGGCAAAAAGTTTTGTGCACTGCAATATTTTGTTTGAGCGAAGTATACCGAGTGCGCCGCCGGGCTGTCTGTGAAAAAATGCATCCCTTTGGGTGCCAGCGTTGCGTGGACGCAACGGATTGGTCAGGCCTCTTGACAGTGGCATGCAGGTTTTTGATTTACATGGATTTTTGGTGTTTTTATGTCTGATCTGCTGGCGAAGTTGAACCCTCCCCAACGGCAGGCCGTGACGCTGCCGCCGGTGCATGGCCTGATCCTGGCCGGCGCCGGTAGCGGCAAGACGCGGGTGCTGACGACGCGCATCGCCTGGCTGATTTCGACCGGCCAGGTCGGGCCGCATGGCATCCTGGCCGTGACCTTCACCAACAAGGCGGCCAAGGAGATGACGGCCCGCCTGTCGTCGCTGGTGCCGATCAACGTGCGCGGCATGTGGATCGGCACCTTCCACGGGCTTTGCAACCGCTTGCTGCGGGCGCATTACCGTGAGGCCGGGCTGCCGCAGACCTTCCAGATCCTCGATTCGGCTGACCAGTTGGCGATGGTGAAACGCCTGCTGAAGAACCTCAATATCGACGATGAAAAATATCCGCCGCGCGAGTTGTGCCACTTCATCAATGCCCACAAGGAGCAGGGGATTCGTGCCGGTCAGGCCGAGGTGTACGACAGCTATACGCAGAAGCGGGTCGAGATCTACGCCGAGTACGAAGCCCAGTGCAATCGCGAGGGGGTGGTGGACTTCGCCGAACTGCTGCTGCGCTGCCATGAATTGCTGCAGCGCAACGAACCTTTGCGGACGCATTATCAGCAGCGCTTCCGGCATATCCTGGTCGATGAATTCCAGGATACCAACGTGTTGCAGTTTGCCTGGCTGAAGTTGCTCGCCGCAGGCGGAGCGAAGGTGTTTGCGGTAGGGGACGACGATCAGTCGATCTACCGTTTCCGCGGCGCCGAGGTCGGCAACATGCGCGAATTCGAGCGCGACTATGCCGGCCCGAACGTCATCCGTCTGGAGCAGAACTACCGCTCGCACGGCAACATCCTGGCTGCTGCCAACGCCATCATCAAGAACAACCGCGAGCGTCTCGGCAAGAATTTGTGGACCGACGCCGGCGAGGGTGAGCCGATCCGTGCCTTCGAGGCGTATTCCGACCTCGACGAGGCGCGCTTCGTGGTCGACGAAATCCGGGAACTGGTGCGCGAGGGCGTGTCGCCGACGCAGATCGCCGTGCTTTACCGGTCCAATGCGCAGTCGCGGGTGATCGAAAACGAACTCTTCACCAAGGGCGTGCCGTACAAGGTCTATGGCGGGCTGCGCTTCTTCGAGCGTCAGGAGATCAAGCATGCGCTGGCCTACCTGCGGCTGCTTGGCAATCCGGACGACGACACGGCCTTCCTGCGCGTCGTCAATTTCCCGACCCGCGGCATCGGCGCCCGTTCGCTGGAAAACCTGCAGGCTACCGCCCACCAGATGAATTCCAGCCTGTACAACGCGGCTGCGTCGCTGACGGGCAAGGCGGGGCAGGCGGTGGGCGTCTTCATCCGGCTGATCGAGGGCTTGCGCCAGGAAACGGCGAACTTGCCGTTGCCCGAAATGGTCGAGCACGTCATTGAAAAATCCGGCCTTGCGCAGCATTACCGGCTGGAAAAGGAGGGCCAGGACCGCCTGGAGAACCTTGATGAACTGATCAACGCCGCGGCCACCTTCATCGACGACGAAGGGGCCATCGGCGAGGGCGGGGCGCTGGTTTCCTTCCTGACGCTGGCTTCGCTGGAGGCCGGCGAGCATCAGGCCGGTGAGGGCCAGGAAGCAGTGCAGTTGATGTCGGTGCATGCCGCCAAGGGCCTGGAATTCGATGTCGTGTTCATCACCGGCCTGGAGCAGGGGCTGTTCCCGCACGAGAACTCGGTCAACGAGGGCAAGGACGGCCTCGAGGAAGAGCGCCGGCTGATGTATGTGGCGGTGACCCGGGCGCGACAACGGCTCTACGTCTCCTGCGCGCAGACCCGCATGTTGCATGGCCAGACGCGCTATTGCCTGCCGTCCAGCTTCCTCGACGAAATCCCGGAAAACCTGATGCGCAAGTTGAACAAGAAGGCCGAGCCGGCCACGTCGGTGCCGGCCTACGGCGCCTTCGGCGGCGGCTATGCCGAGGCCCCGGCCAGCGGCGGTCTGCGCGTCGGGCAGACGGTCGAACATGCCAAGTTCGGGATCGGCGTCATCGTCGCGACCGAGGGACGCGGTACCGATGCGCGGGTGCAGGTCAATTTTGGGGGCAGCGGCATGAAGTGGCTGGCGTTGGAATACGCCAAGCTGACGCCGGTGTGAGGATGGCCGGCCGATGACCGTCGCCTGGGCGATCAAGGGGCTGCTGGCCGCGCTGCTGTTGCCGCCGGGTAACGGGCTGGCGCTGCTTGGCGTGGCGGCGCTGTATCGCCGGCGGCGCTGGGCTTTCGGCCTGGCCGTGTGCGGCGGTCTGCTGCTCCTGCTGCAATCGCTCCCCGTGGTCGGTTCGGCGCTGATCGGCACGCTGGAGGACCGGGCCGGGAACTGGCAGCCGGAGACGAGCGGGGCGCAGGCCATCGTCATTCTCGGCAGCGGCCTGATCCGGCCGGTTGCGGCGTTCGGCGGCGAGACGGCGACCGACCGCACTTTGATCCGCTTGCGCCATGGTGCCCGGCTGGCGCGGGAGACGCAGTTGCCGGTGCTGGTCAGCGGGGGCCGGCCGCTGAATGCCGGGCATACCGAGGCGGCGGTGATGGCCAACATCCTGCGCGACGAATTCGGGGTGGCGGTGCGCTGGCGTGAGGAGCAAAGCCGGGATACGGCCGGCAATGCCCGTTTTTCGGCAGAAGTCCTGCGTGCAGCCGGGGTCGGGCGCGTCGTCCTGGTCACACAGGCCTTCCACATGCCGCGTGCCCGGCTGTTGTTCGAGGCGGCGGGGCTGCAGGTGATCCCGGCACCGGCCCACTTCGTCAGCAAGACGGGGGGCGGTTTCGCGGCCGGCGATCTGCTGCCCGGCGCATCGGCGCTGCACGATTCCTATTACGCCCTGCACGAGTGGCTGGGCATTGCCTGGGCGCGGCTTTCCGGCGTTTGAGGCGCTGGCCGCGAGGCCGGGCGCGAGGTGGAAGGATGCGTGGCGGGGTGATACCCTCGCAGTCTCGACAACAAGAATGCCAGGAGACTCCGATGCCCCACGCCATCCGTATCCATCAGACCGGCGGCCCCGAGGTTCTTTGCTGGGAAACGGTCGACCTGCCCGCCCCGGCTCCCGGCGAAGCGACGGTGCGCCACCACGCGGTCGGCCTCAACTACATCGACATCTATCACCGTACCGGCCTCTATCCGCTGCCCTTGCCATCGGGCATCGGCCTGGAAGGCGCCGGGGTGGTCGAGGCGGTGGGTGAAGGCGTCACCGAGGTCAAGGTCGGCGACCGTGTGGCCTATGCCGGCGGGCCGGTCGGGGCTTACGCCGAGGTGCGCAACATTCCGGCGCATCGCCTGTTGATTTTGCCCGAGGGCATCGGTTTCGACACCGGTGCGGCGATGATGCTGCAAGGCCTGACCGCGGCCTACCTGTTGCGCAAGACTTTTTGCGTGCAGCCGGGCGATGCCGTGCTGATCCATGCCGCCGCCGGCGGCGTTGGGCTCATTGCCTGCCAGTGGGCCAAGGCGCTGGGCGCGACGGTGATCGGCACCGTCGGCTCGCCGGCCAAGGCGGAACTGGCCAGGGCGCACGGCTGCGACCATGTCATCGACTACACCACCGAGAACTTCACCCAGCGGGTGCGCGACATCACCCGGGGTGAAGGCGTGGCGGTCGTCTATGACGGCGTCGGCAAGGACACCTTTGCCGGCTCGCTCGACTGCCTGCGGCCGATGGGCATGATGGTTTCCTATGGCAACGCCTCCGGCCCGGTGCCGCCGGTCGACCTGATCCAGCTGTCGCAGAAGGGCTCGCTGTTCATCACCCGGCCGACCTTGATGACCTACACCGCCCGGCGGGCCGATCTGGTCGCCTTGGGCAGCGCGTTGTTCGACCGGGTCATCAGCGGCCAGGTGCGCATCGAGGTGAATCAGCGTTACGCCCTGCGTGACGCCGCCCAGGCGCATCGCGATCTCGAGGCGCGCAGGACCACCGGCTCAACCGTCCTGCTTCCATGATGGCCCGGATCAAAGCCGGACTCCTGTCGCTGCGCGACCTGTTTGCCACTGCCTGGTGGATCGTCCTGATCGTCGGCATCGGCTTTGCCGTGGCCTACCAGTTCGTTCAGCCGGCGCCGCCCAAGCGCATCGTGATCACGACCGGCGGCGAGTCGGGAGCCTATTACCAGTTCGCCCAGCGCTACGCCGCGATCCTGGCCCGCGATGGCATCACGCTGGAGGTGAAATCGTCGGCTGGCTCGCTGGAGAACCTCGCGCGCCTGAAGGCCGACGAAGCCCAGGTCGGATTTGTCCAGGGCGGTGTCATGCCGCCCAGGGAGGACCCGGATGCCGAGGACGATTCCGGCCTCCTGTCGCTCGGCAGCCTGTTCTACGAACCAGTCTGGGTTTTCTATCGCGGCGAGCGCGAACTGACCCGGCTGACCGACCTGCGCGGCAAGCGCATCGCCATCGGCCAGGAGGGCTCGGGCGTGCGCCAGCTGGCCCAGCAACTCCTCGCTGCCAGCGAGATCGAGGCGGGCGAGCACCTGGTGCCGCTCTCCGGTCTGACTGCGGCGGAGGCATTGCAGCAGGGGCGCATCGACGCCGCCTTCATCATTGCCTCCGAAAGCGCACCGGTGGTGCAGGTGCTGCTCCGCTCGCCGGGCGTCCGGCTGATGAGCTTCGCGCAATCCGCAGCCTACCAGCGGCGCTTCCCCTTCCTGACCCGGCTGACCTTTCCGCAGGGCGTGGCCGATCTGGTGCGCGATTTGCCGCCCGCGGACATCAAGGTGCTGGCGCCGACCGCCAATCTGATCGTTCGCGACGATCTGCATCCCGCCCTGCAGTCGCTACTCCTCCAAGCGGCCAGCGAGGTGCATGGCAAGTCCGGCTTTTTCCAGGATCAAGGCGAGTTTCCGGCCTACAAGGACCAGCTGCTGCCGCTGTCGCCCGAGGCGGCCCGCTATTTCAAGTCCGGGCCGCCCTTCTTGCAACGCTACCTGCCGTTCTGGCTGGCCGTTCTGGTCGATCGCCTGATCGTGCTGCTGGTGCCGGTCTTCGCCCTGCTCATCCCGCTGCTCAAGGTGGCGCCGGCGATCTACAACTGGCGGGTGCGCTCGAAGGTTTTCCGTTGTTATGGCGAGCTGAAATTCCTTGAGGATGACCTGAAAAACCATTTCGATCCGGCCCGCCTTGCCGAATACCGCCGCCGTCTCGACGACCTGGAGGAGGAGGCGGTGCAGTTGCACGTGCCGCTCGGCTTCACCGATCTGGTCTATACGCTGCGCGAACACGTCAATCTGGTGCGCGGCATCCTCGACAAACGGGAGTCCCATTCATGAAGGCCTTTCTCGTCGCCAACCCGAAAGGCGGCTCGGGCAAGAGCACGCTGGCGACCAACCTGGCCGGCTATTTCGCCAGCCAGGGCCGCGAGGTGATGCTGGGCGACATCGACCGCCAGCAATCGTCCCGGGAGTGGCTCGGCATCCGGCCCTTCGAACTGCCGACCATCGATACCTGGGACATCGGCCCGGACAACATCGCCCGGCCTCCCAAGGGCACCACGCACGTCGTCCTCGATACGCCGGCCGGCCTGCACGGCAAGGCGCTGGAGAAGGTGCTCAAGCTGTCGTCGCGCGTCATCGTGCCGGTCCAGCCGTCGCTGTTCGACATGCTGGCCACCCGCCATTTCCTGGCCGAACTGCTGGCCGAGAAGGCGGTGCGCAAGGGCAAGGCCGATGTCGCGGTGATCGGCATGCGGGTCGATGCGCGCACCCGCGCTGCCGGCGAGCTGGAGCGATTTTTTGCGACCTGCGATCTGCCGGTGCTGGCCTATCTGCGCGATACGCAGGTGTACGTGCAGGCCGCTGCTGCCGGCATGACCCTGTTCGACCTGCCGCGTTCGCGGGCCGAGCGCGACCTCGAACAGTGGCAGGCGATCATCGACTGGGTCGAGGCCGGCTGAGCCGCCATCCGGGACCGCGCCGGTCAGCCGGAAGTCCTGCCGTTCAGCCAGCGGTCGAGCAGGGCGTACAGCTGCGGCGGATCGACCGGCTTGGCGAGGAAGTCGCTCATCCCGGCTGCCAGGCAGCAGGCCTTGTCCTCGCTGAAGGCATTGGCTGTCATGGCGACGATGGGGGTTTCCGCGTGGCCGGGCAGTTGCCGGATGGCGCGGCTGGCGGCGACGCCGTCCAGGACGGGCATCTGCATGTCCATCAGGATCAGGTCGTAGGGCGCCGCGCTGGCCCGGTCGACAGCCTGTGCGCCGTTTTCGGCGGTGTCGATGGAGAGCTGCGGGTAATCGGACAGCAATTCGAGTGCCACTTCGCGGTTGATTTCGTCATCCTCGGCGAGCAGCACGCGCCGAACCGCAGCGGCCGCGGCGGGGACGCCCGGGGGGCTTGGCGAGGCGGGCGGGAAGGGCGTGGCGGTCAACGGACTTTTTTCCAGGCGGACATTCAGCGTGAAGGTGCTGCCATGCCCGGCTTCGCTGCTTAGCGTGATATCGCCGCCCATCAGCCGGGCCAGTTGGCGAACGATGGTCAGGCCGAGGCCGGTGCCGCCATACTGGCGCGTGGTCGAGCCGTCGGCCTGCTCGAAGGGGGCGAAGATGCGCTCCTGGGCGTCGGCCGGAACGCCGTTGCCGGTATCGGTGACGGTGATGCCGATTGTCATGTCCGTGGCGCTTTCCGCAACGGGAGCGGCGTGCAGGCGGATGCTGCCGTGCTCGGTGAATTTGACGGCGTTGTCGAGCAGGTTGATCAGGATCTGGCGCAGGCGGAGCGGGTCGCCGAGTAGTACGACCTCGTCCAGGCGCGGGCTGATGTCGCGCTGGAAGGTCAGCCCCTTGGCCTGAATGCGCTCGCCGGCCAGCGTTTCGACGGTGCTGATCAGTTCGCCGAGCCGCAGCGGGAGGCGTTCCAGCGTGAGGTGCTCGGATTCGATTTTCGACAGGTCGAGAATGTTGTTGAGCAGACCGAGCAGGTGGTCGGCGGCATGGCCGATCTTGCCCAGCTTGTCGCGCTCGGCCGGGTCCCGCGTGCGCTGGATGAGCAGGTGGGTGAGGCCGATGATGGCGTTCATCGGCGTGCGCAGCTCGTGGCTCATGTTGGCCAGGAAGGTGCTCTTGGCGCGGCTGGCGGCTTCGGCCGCTTCCTTGGCGAGCAGCAGGTCGGCGGTGCGGGCGGCGACCGCCTCCTCGAGATGGTCGCGGTGGCGTTGCAGTTCGGCTTCAGCCTGCTTGCGCCGGGTGATTTCGTGGGCGACGGTGACCAGCGCCTGCCGTGCGCCGTCCGGGCCGCGCAGTGCGACCTTGGCCAGTTCGAAAATCCGTTCGCGGCCGTCCGCTTGACGGATGATCAGTTCGTCGTGCAAGAGGGAGCCCTGCTCCCAGGCGGCGGAGTCGGAGTGTTCCAGGTCGGCGAGCGGGGAGGCGTCATAGGCGTCGCTGCCGATCAGCGCGCGGCCGGTCTTGCCGCGGTAAGCCCCTTCCGCGAGGCCGAACAGGCGCAGGAAAACGGCATTGGCTTCGATCAGGCGGTCGTCGCCGTCCTTCAGGCAGACGGGGTCGGGCAGGGTGTCGAGCAGGGTGCGCAGGCGCGCCTCGCTGTTGCGCACCTGTTCGGCGTAGGCGGCGATGTGCTGCTGATAGCGCTGGCTGCGCAGTTGCCAGAGGACCGCAATGAGGGCGAGCAGGCCGCCGGCCAGGGCGATGCCGGCGGGCAACTGCGAGGCCGTGATGCGGTCGAACTCCGGCCGGCTGCGGAAGTGGGCGAGCCATTGCCGGCCGGCAAAGTCGATGGACAATTCGGCCTGATGCTGGCTGTGCACCCGGGCGGGGCCGGGGTGCGAATCGAAGAGCTGGTGGTCGGGACTGCGGACCGTGTCGAACAGTTCCAGTTCGACATCCTTGTTGTCGGCCGTGATGACGTTGTGCAGCAGGTCGTAGGCGCGGAAGGGGCTGTAGGCGAAGCCGATCAGGGCGGCGCGGCGTTGCGCGACGGTGGCGGTCGGCTGGCCGTTGCGATAGATCGGGACATAGATCAGGAAGCCGGGCTGCGCGTCCTCGCGCTCTTCCTGGACGAGGGTGACGCGGCCGGAGAGGGCCGGTTCGCCGCTGTCGCGCGCCCGTTCCATGGCCTGGCGGCGGACCGGTTCGGAAAACATGTCGTAGCCGAAGGCCTTCCGGTTGCGTTCGGTAAAGGGTTCAAGATAGACGATGGCCGAATATTGCGCCCGTTCGCCGGCAGGGCTGATGGCGTAATCGGGAAAGCCTTCGGAGCGGATGCGTTGCTCGTGGGCCGCCTTGTCGTGCGGGGCGACCATCAGGGCGACCCCGGTGCCCTGGATGCCGGGCAGGGTCTGCTCGAGCCGCAACTGGCGGACGTAGTCGTGCCATTCGCTGCGGGTGACTTCGTCACTGGCGGCAAACAGGGCGGTTGTGCCGCGCAGCACCTGAACATGCGAGGTGAGACGGAAGAGAATCTTGGCCTTTTCCTGCTCGGCGCGGTACAGGAAGCGCTGTTCGGCTTGCTGCCGGGCCTTTTCCTGCACCAGCCCGGCGAGGGCGGCCGTCGCCAGCAGCAGGGCCGCCGCGATCAGCCAGCCGGTGCCTCTCGACAGCGGTGCCACGCGGAACAGTCTGTGCCACAGTGCATGACGGGGAGTGGTGCCGTCCGGATTATCCACGATTGGCCTTTGGGGTCATTCGACAGCCTACCTTAGCACTGAGTGCTGCGCTGTGGGAGGGGGTTACAGGTCGCGGGTCAGCTTTCGGGCGGTATCGGGGTCGTTCAGGCGGTCGAGGAACCAGGCCAGCGCCCGGCCCGGCTGCCGGCCGCGCCAGGCGAGGTTGAGCGACAGTTCCGGTCGGGGTTCGGCGAGGGTTTTTTCGACCAGTTGGCCGGCAGTGATAGCCGGCTCGGCCAGCCAGCGCGGCAAGTGGCCGATGCCCAGCCCGGCGGCCTGGGCGCTGGCCTTGGCGCGGATGTCGGGGACGCGCAGCACGTCCTGGCCTTCGAGCACGCCGACGGTGCGGGCGTCGAGTTCCTGCGAGGTGTCGGCGATGACCACGGCACGGTGGCGTAGCAGTTCGCCGGGTGGAATCGGGCCGGGCCAGTCGGCGAGCGGATGGCCGGGGGCGACGGCGAAGACGAAGTCGCTGCTCGTGCCGAGCGGGCGGCTGGCGATGCCGCTGCGCGCCGGCACGTCGCCCGGGGCGCCGATGGCCAGGTCGGCCCGGCCGGTGGCCAGGGCATCCCAGGTGCCGCCCAGTACTTCGCCGGTGATCCGGATCTGTGTGCCATGTCCCGCGGCGTAGAAGGCCTGGAGCAGCGGAAAGAGCCGCTCGACCGGGATGATGGCATCAAGCGCGATGCGCAGTTCCGCTTCCCAGCCGTCGGCAATCCGTTGCACCCGGCGCTCCAGGTCGCCGGCGGCGCGTAGCAGGTGGCGGCCGTCGTCGAGCAGGGCGCGCCCGGCTTCGTTCAGCATCGCCCGCCGTCCTTCGCGCCGGAACAGCGTGACGCCGAGTTCGTCCTCCAGCTTGCCGACGGCGTGCGACAGGGCCGAGGGGACGCGGTGCAGTGCGGCGGCTGCCGCGCTGAAGCTGCCATGACGGTCGATGGCATCGAGTATGTGCAACAGTTCGAACGTGATTTTCATGTGAATGAAATTGAACGATATGGCCAATATTATTCGCTAATTTTGTCTGAACTGTTGGTTCATCATGGAAACTAATCATTCAAATCATTCACAAAGGAAATTGAGATGATCCGTGTGCGACCTTCCGACCAGCGCGGCCATGCCGATCATGGCTGGCTGCGGGCGAAGCACAGCTTCTCCTTTGCCGACTACTACGATCCGGCCGAGATGGGCTGGGGCGTGCTACGCGTCATCAACGAAGACCGCATCGCGCCCGGCATGGGCTTCGGCATGCATGGCCACCGCGATATGGAGATCGTCACCTACATCTTGTCCGGTTCGCTCGAGCACAAGGACAGTCTGGGTAACGGCGGGGTCATCCGGCGCGGCGAGGTGCAGCGCATGACGGCCGGCAAGGGCATCCTGCACAGCGAGTTCAACCCGTCGCCGGACGAGGAAACCCACCTGCTGCAGATCTGGATCGAACCGGCGCAGCGCGGCACTCCGGCGAGCTACGAACAGCAGTTCCTGCCGCTTGCCGAAATGCGCGGCCGCTGGCGCCTGGTCGCCTCGCCGGATGGCGCCGGCGGCAGCACGACCATCGGCCAGGATGCCCGGCTCTGGGCCAGCCAACTGGTTGCCGGTCAGTCCCTCGACTATGCACTGCAACCCGGTCGCCTGGCTTATGTGCAGGTGGTCAGCGGCCGTCTGGCGGTGAATGGTGTCGCCCTGTCAGCCGGCGACGGCGCCCGGATCGCCGAGGAGAGCAACCTGCATTTTGCGGCAACGGAGGCGGCGGAAATCCTCCTCTTCGACCTGCCGCCTTTCGCGTGATTCAACCTTTACTTCCTGAAAGGAAAACCCATGAGCCACATCATCGTCGTTTATCACTCCGGCTACGGCCATACCCAGCGTGTCGCCCAATACGTCGCCGAAGGCGCCGGAGCCGAACTGCTCGCCATCGACGCCGAGGGCAACCTGCCGGAGGGCGGCTGGGACAAGCTGGCCGCCGCCGATGCCATCATCTTCGGCACGCCGACCTACATGGGCGGCCCGAGCTGGCAGTTCAAGAAATTTGCCGATGCCTCCTCCAAGGCATGGTTTGTCCGCGCCTGGCAGGACAAGGTGTTCGGCGGCTTCACCAACAGCGCCAGCCCGGTCGGCGACAAGGGGGCGACGATGATCCAGTTGCAGACCCTGGCTTCGCAGCACGGCGGCATCTGGGTCAGTCTCGGCCAGTTGCCGGCCAACACCAAAGCGGCCACCCACGCCGATCTCAATCACCTGGGCGGCTCGGTCGGCCTGCTGGTGCGTTCGCCGTCCGACGCGGCGGTCGACGAGATCCCGCAGGGCGACCTCGAGACCGCCAAGGCTTACGGCCAGCGCGTCGCCGCCATCGCCGCCCGGCTGCGCGGCTGATACTCGGCGCTCCGGGCTGTCACGGTACCGGGGCGCTGTTATAGTGCCCGTATTCCCCTCTCGCGGAGCACCGGCATGGCAATGATCACCTCCCTGGCCGACCTTTCGGTCATCCTGGTCGAGCCTTCTTCGTCGCAGGCGCACTGGGTGCAGCGCATGCTGGAAAACCAGGGTGTCCGCCAGATCACCCGCGTCGAGACGGCGCAGGCCGCCCTGGCCGCCTTGCGGGCGGCCCAAGGCCACACGGTGGTGATCAGCAGCCTCTACCTGCCCGACGGTGCAGGCACCGACCTGGTGGTGGCCATGCGCGCCGAAGCTGCCCTGGAGACGGTGCCCTTCATTCTCGTGTCGAGCGAAACCCGGCCGCAGATGCTCGAACCGGTGCGCCAGTCCGGCGCCTGCAGCATCGTTGCCAAACCCTTCACCGAGCAGCAGTTGTCCCGAGCCCTCTACGCCGCGGCCGATTACCTGAGTCCGCCGGAGGACATCGATGCCGCCGAAGTCGAAAACCTGCGCGTGCTGGTCGTCGACGACAGCCTCGCTTCGCGCCGCCATCTCCGGCGCCTGCTCGAGGAACTCGGCATCACGCGCATCCAGGAAGCGGTCGATGGCAAGGAGGCGGTGAGCTTGCTCGAACAGGCGATGGTCGATCTGGTCATCACCGACTACAACATGCCGGAAATGGATGGCCGCGAACTGACCGAATACATTCGCACCCAGAGCTGGCAGGCCGATGTGCCGATCCTGATGGTGACCAGCGAGCAGAACATGGGCCGCCTGGCAGCCGTCGAACGGGCCGGCGTCTCGGCCATCTGCGACAAGCCGTTCGAGGCCGGCAGCATCCGCCGGCTGATCAGCGACGCGCTGACCCGTTAGGTTGTGTGTCGGCGCCGGAACAGCCAGGCCCGCAGCAGCGCGCCACCGGCCAGCCCGATGAGCAGCGGGTCGAGCAGAGCGTTCCACAGATTGGCGAAAAGCCCGCCAGCGTAGGCGAACAGTGCGCTGGCTAGGATCAGCAACCAGGCCGCCCGGCCTCGCCAGGCCAGGATCAGGCCAAGCGGCAGCAGGGCGGCGAGCAGCGGCCAGGGGCGGTAGCCGAGCGCGTACAGATCGCCCGGTAACCCGCCGGCGCTGGCCAGGGCAAGGGCCCCCCCGCAACCGACGATGAGCAGCGCCGGGCGCGTTGCACCGCCCGCCGGCAGGCGGCCGGCCAGGTGACAGAGGGCGAGGCCGAGCAGGGTGGCCGACGGCGGTCCGAACACGGCCAGCATGATCGGCGCAATGCCGACCAGCAGCGACACCGCGCTGGCCGCCAAGGCAATGCGGGCGCGAAAGCGGCCGAAACCGGGCAAGGCGGCCAGCGCCCCACAGACCAGGGCCTGACCGAGCAGGCCGTAGGCGGCGTGCAGGCTGATCATCGGGGCGGCTCCGCCGCAAGCGCCGGTAAGGCAGGCAGGCGGCCGACCAACTGGCCGGTGACGCTCAGGCGCAGCCAGGGGCCGTCGCCGCCGGCCTGGGCGAGCGGCAATAGCAGCCCGCCATCGGCCAACGGCCGCAGTGTTTCCCCGAGACGGGGGCCGAGGCCGCCGAAGGGGGTGCTGTCCAGGCGCCGGGCCTGGGTCCATTGACGCCCGCCATCGGTCGACACGCTGTGCATCAGCATGGCGCCGGAGGCGCTGCCCAGCGGGTGCGCTTCGTACCACAGGTGTAGCCAGCCACCCTCGGCCCAGAGGAGCGGGCGGCCCAGGCGCTGGGCATGCAGGAAGGCCGCCGCCGCCGTGCTTTCCCGGCTGGCAATGCGGCCCATGTCGCGCCATCCGGTAGCGTCGCGGATGGCGAGCCGGATGCCGGCGCTTTCCGCTTCGCCATTTTCCAGCCAGGCGATGGCCGTTCGGCCGTTGGCCAGTCGGGTCGGGCTGGGGCGTTCCGGCGAGGCGCGGGCGGCTGCCGGGAGATCGTCGCCGGCCAGGGGCACGGCCAGGGAGGGCGACAGCACGGCCGGAGGCGGTATCGGTGTGCGCCAGCCGGCTGCTGCCAGCGCCAGGCCGAAGAGCGCTAAGGCCAGCCAGCGCAGCAGGTTTCCCGGCTGTTCAGTCATGGCATGGCGCGGTGTGCGGGCGAGAAAAAGGCCGCATGGCGCGGCCTTTCCGGGTGAGGCGCAAGGCGGCTCAGCGAACGATCTGGTTCAGCTCGCCCCTGGCATACCGTTCGGCCATCTTGTCGAGCGGGATCGCCTTGATCTTGCTGGCGTTGCCTGCCGCACCAAAAGCTTCGAAGCGGGCCAGGCAGATCTTCTTGGCGGCTTCGCGGGCCGGCTTCAGATAGTCGCGCGGGTCGAACTTGGACGGGTTTTCGACCAGGTAGCGGCGGATCGCACCGGTCATGGCCAAACGGATGTCGGTGTCGATATTGACCTTGCGCACGCCGTGGGCGATGCCCTTGACGATTTCCTCGACCGGCACGCCGTAGGTTTCCTTCATGTCGCCGCCGAACTCGCGGATCTCGGCCAGCAACTCCTGCGGCACCGAGGAGGAGCCGTGCATGACCAGGTGGGTGTTCGGGAGGCGGGCATGGATTTCGGCGATGCGGTCGATGGCGAGGATGTCGCCGGTCGGCTTCTTGGTGAACTTGTAGGCGCCGTGGCTGGTGCCGATGGCGATGGCCAGCGCGTCGCAGTTCGTCTGCTTGACGAAGTCGGCGGCCTGCTCGACGTCGGTCAGCAGGTCTTCGCGGGTCATGTGGCCTTCGGCGCCGTGGCCGTCTTCCTTGTCCGCCTTCATGGTTTCGAGCGAGCCGAGCACGCCCAGCTCGCCTTCGACGGAAACCCCGATGGCGTGGGCGAATTCGACCACCTTGCGGGTCACTTCGACGTTGTATTCGTAGGTGGCGACGCTCTTGCCATCGGCCTGAAGGGAGCCGTCCATCATCACCGACGAGAAGCCGGAACGGATGGCGGCCATGCAGACCGACGGCGACTGGCCATGATCCTGGTGCATCACGATGGGGATGTGCGGGTAGGCTTCCAGCGCGGCCAGGATCTGATGGCGCAGGAAAGGTTCGCCGGCGTATTTGCGGGCACCGGCCGAGGCCTGCATGATCACCGGGGCATCAACCTGGTTGGCGGCCTCCATGATGGCCCAGACCTGTTCCATGTTGTTGACGTTGAAGGCGGGCAGACCATAGCCGTTCTCGGCGGCATGATCGAGCAGTTGGCGCATGGAAACGAGCGGCATGGGAACTCCTGTGCAGTGATTTTGTTTCGGGTAATTTATGTATTTTAGTTGATTTGATGCTCGCCGACGCGGACGATCTTCAGCGTGTTGGTGCCCCCCGCGCAGCCGATCGGTTCGCCGATGGTGAGCACGATCAGGTCGCCCTTCTCGACCACGCCGCGGGCGATCAGCAACTGCTCGGCTTCGGCCAGCAGGCGATCGCGGTCGGTGTGCTGCTGCGCCATGAGCAGCGGATAGACCTCGCGGTAGAGGACCATGCGGGCCACCGATGCGGCATCCGGGGTCAGCGCGTAGATCGGCACGCCACAGTTCAGGCGGCTCATCCACAGCGCGGTGGAGCCGGACTGGGTCAGCGCGGCGATGGCCTTGACCTTCAGGTGATGCGCCGTCCAGATCGCCGCCATGGCGATCGACTGGTCGATGCGCGTGAAGACGCGATCAAGGAATTCGCGGTCGAGCGTGACTTCGGCCGAACGCTCGGCCTCGATGCAGATGCGCGACATCGATTCGACGGTCTCCACCGGATACTTGCCGCTTGCCGTTTCGGCCGACAGCATCACGGCATCGGTGCCATCGAGCACGGCGTTGGCGACGTCCGACACTTCGGCGCGGGTCGGCACCGGCGAGGAAATCATCGATTCCATCATCTGCGTTGCCGTGATGGTCAGCTTGTTCATGTCCCGCGCCATGCGGATCATCTTCTTTTGCAGGGCCGGCACGGTCGCGTCGCCCACTTCCACCGCCAGGTCGCCGCGGGCGACCATCACCCCGTCCGAGGCATCGAGAATCTCGGCCATGTTGGTGATCGCCTCGACACGCTCGATCTTGGCGATCAGCACGGCCGAACTGCCGGCGGCGCGCAACAGCTGGCGCGCCATGTACATGTCGGCGGCACTCTTCGGGAAGGAAACGGCGACGAAGTCCACGCCGATCTGCGCAGCCGTCTTGATGTCATCCATATCCTTGGCGGTCAGCGCCGGGGCGGTCAGGCCGCCGCCCTGGCGGTTGATGCCCTTGTTGTTCGACAATTCGCCGCCGACCAGGACGCGGGTATGGATTTCCGGGCCGCGCACCAGCAGGACCTCCAGCTTCAGGCGGCCGTCATCGAGCAACAGGATGTCACCCGATTGCACATCCTTGGGCAAATCCTTGTAATCAAGGCCGACCCGCTCCTGGTTGCCGAGCGGGCAGGCGGCATCGAGAATGAAGCTGTCGCCCACGGCGAGCGTGATCTTGCCGGCCTCGAATTTACCGACGCGAATTTTCGGCCCCTGCAAGTCGCCCAGGATGCCGACCGTCCGGCCGAACTTGGCCGCTGCCGCCCGAATGCCTGCCGCACGCACCGTGTGATCCTCGGCGCTGCCGTGCGAAAAATTCATCCGGACGACATCGACGCCAGCCTGGACCAGGCGTTCAAGCACCTCAGGCGACGACGAGGCCGGCCCCAGCGTGGCGACGATCTTGGTATGACGCAACATGGCTTCCCTTCCCCCGTGAGTTGTAGTCCGACAATTCTGCTTGACCGGCCAGCCATCCAGCGGCCGGCCGGTTGAGGGTGGCTGGCTTAGCCCTTCGCCCGCTCTTCGAGCACGGCAATGGCCGGCAAGGTCTTGCCTTCGAGGAATTCCAGGAAAGCACCGCCGCCGGTCGAGATGTAACCGACCTCGTCGGCAATATGGAACTTGGCGATGGCGGCCAGCGTGTCGCCGCCGCCGGCGATCGAAAACGCCTCGGAATGGGCAATGGCGGAAGCCAGCATTTTGGTGCCGCCGGCGAACTGCGGCAATTCGAAGACGCCGACCGGGCCGTTCCAGACGATGGTGCCGGCATTGGCAATGATTTCGGCGAGCTTGGCGGCAGTCTTCGGGCCGACGTCGAGGATGCGATCATTGGCGTGCACCTCCTCGACCGAAATCTTGTTGGCGCGGGCCAAGGCGGAAACCTCGTCGGCGACGACGACATCGGTCGGCAACGGCACTTCGGCGCCGCGTTCCTTCATGATGTCCATGATGGCATGCGCTTCCTTGACCAGATCCGGTTCGGCCAGCGACTGGCCGATACGCTTGCCGTCGGCGAGCAGGAAGGTGTTGGCAATGCCGCCGCCGACAATCAGCTGATCCACCTTCTCGGCCAGCGACTTGAGGATGGTCAGCTTGGACGACACCTTGGAGCCGCCGACGATGGCGACGAGCGGGCGCTTGGGGTTATGCAGGGCCTTGGACAGGGCGTCGATCTCGGCGCCCATCAACATGCCGGCGCAGGCCACCGGGGCGTATTTGGCGATGCCGTGGGTGGTCGCTTCGGCGCGGTGGGCGGTGCCGAAGGCATCATTGACGTAGATGTCGCACAGCCTGGCCATCTTCTGCGCCAGTTCGTCGTTGTTCTTCTTCTCGCCTTTGTTGACACGGCAGTTTTCGAGCAACACGACTTCGCCCGGCTTGACATCGAAGCCACCGTCGACCCAGTCGGTGATCAGGCGCACCGGCTGCTTGAGCAACTGGCCGAGGCGTACGGCAACCGGCATCAGGCTGTCTTCCGGGTTCAGTTCGCCCTCGGTCGGCCGCCCGAGGTGGGAGGTGACCATGACCGCGGCGCCCTTGTCGACACAGTACTTGATCGACGGCAACGAAGCACGGATGCGGGTATCTTCGGTGATGTTGCCGGCCTCGTCCTGCGGGACATTGAGGTCGGCACGGATGAAGACACGCTTGCCGGAAACATCGAGGTCGGCCAGTTTGATGACGTTCATGGTTGATCTCCTGAGTGTGGCGGAATGTGATGCTGAGGCGGGGACCAGAGGCGCGACCAGTGCGTGGCGACCTCCAGCATGCGGTTGGCGAATCCCCATTCGTTGTCGAACCAGACGAACAGATTGACCAGATGGGCACCGCTGGTGCGCGTCTGGCTGCCGTCGACGATGGCCGAATGAGGGTCGTGATTGAAATCGATCGAGGCGTGTGCGGCCTCGGAATACGCGACCAGCGATTTGAGCCGGCCAAAAGCGGCGTTGGCGAGCAGGGTATTGATGCTGTGCACCGACACCGGGCGCTCGGTGACGAGGGTCAGGTCGATGGCCGAGACATTGGTCGTCGGCACACGGATGGCCTTGGCCTGGACGCGGCCGGCCAGGCGCGGCAGCAGGCGTTCGACGCCGCGCGCCAGCCCGGTCGACACCGGGATGATCGACTGCATCGCCGAGCGGGTGCGGCGCAGGTCGTCGTGGTGGTAGCCATCGATCAGCGGCTGGTCGTTCATCGCCGAGTGCAGCGTGGTGAGCAGGGCTTCCTCGATGCCGACTTCGCGGTCGAGCAGGTCGAGCAGCGGGACGATGGCGTTGGTCGTGCAGGAGGCGGCAGACACCAGTTTTTCGCTGCCGGTCAACCTGTCCTGGTTGATGCCGGCAACGATGGTCGCGTCGACATCATCGGCGCTGGCTCCCGGGTGCGAGAGCAGCAGGCGGGGGCAGCCGGCCGCCAGGAAACGCTGCAGTTCGGCGCGTTTGCCATAGGCGCCGGAACATTCGACCAGCAGGTCGATGTCTTGCCAATCCACCGCTTCCGGCGTCCGGGCATGGCTGACGCGGATCGGCCGATGGTCGATGCGTAGTTCCCCATCGACCGCTTCGACCAGGCCGGGGAAGCGGCCGTGCGTCGAGTCATAGCGCGTCAGGTAGGCCATGCTCTCCAGGTTGGCCGGCTCGTTGATGGCGACAATCTGGAAAGGGTGCGCGACCTGAGCTTCCCGCAGGGCGCGCAGGAAGCAACGGCCGATGCGGCCGTATCCGTTGATGGCGAGGCGATAGGGGGGGCGGTGCGTCACGGAAAGGGGCAAAAAAAGGGGCCTTGCGGCCCCTGTCTTCCGATGCGAGCGCTTACTTGGCGTTCATCCAGGCGCGGGCGGCATCGAGCATGCGGCAGGAGTAGCCCCACTCGTTGTCGTACCAGGCCAGGACCTTGACCAGAGTCGAGCCGTCTTCGCCCTTCAGAACGCGGGTCTGGGTGGCGTCGAAGGTCGAGGACACGGTCGTGTGGTTGAAGTCGGAGGAGACCAGCGGCTCGGTGTTGACGGCCAGGATGCCCTTCAGCGGGCCGTTGGCGGCTGCCGTCATCAGGGCGTTGATCTCTTCCTTGGTGGTGGCGCGCTCGGCGGTGAAGGTCAGGTCGACCAGCGAAACGTTGATGGTCGGCACGCGCAGGGCGAAGCCGTCGAACTTGCCGACCAGTTGCGGCAGGACCAGGCCGACGGCCTTGGCGGCGCCGGTCTTGGTCGGGATGATGTTGGCGGCGGCAGCGCGGGCGCGGCGCAGATCCTTGTGGCGGACGTCGACGGTGACCTGGTCGTTGGTGTAGGCGTGCACCGTGGTCATCAGGCCGGACTTGATGCCGATCGCGTCGGACAGCACCTTGGCCACCGGGGCCAGGCAGTTGGTGGTGCACGAGGCGTTCGAGACGACGGTCATGTCGGCCTTCAGGGCGCCTTCGTTGACGCCGACGACGATGGTGGTGTCGACATCGTCACCGCCCGGCGCCGAGATCAGCACGCGCTTCGCACCTTGCTCAAGCAGGGCCTGCGCCTTGGCCTTGGTGGTGTAGGCGCCGGTGCACTCGAGCAGGACGTCCACGCCGTGGTCGGCCCAGTTGACACCTTTCGGGTCCTTGGTCGAGTAGAAGGCGATCTTCTTGCCGTCGATGATGATGCAGTTTTCACCTTCGGTTTCGACGGAGGTGCCAAAGCGGCCGTGCGTCGTGTCGTACTTCAGCAGGTGGGCGTTGGTCGCCAGGTCGCCGGAGGCGTTGATCGCGACGACGTCAAATTCGTTCTGCAGGCCCTGTTCGTAGATGGCACGCAGCGTGCAGCGACCGATACGACCAAAACCGTTGATTGCAACCTTGATAGCCATGGGATTTTTTCCTCTCTGCGTTGAAGTTTTGAATCAGGACAGCAGTGCCTTGGTCGTCGAAACGACATGGGCCACGGTGAAACCGAAAAGATCGAACAACTGGTTGGCCGGCGCGGATTCGCCGAAACGGTCGATGCCGATCACGGCACCGTGCAGGCCGACATACTTGCGCCAGAAATCCGGATGGGCCGCTTCGATGGCGATGCGCGGCAGGTGGGCACCGAGCACGGACAGGCGGTAGGCCTTGTCCTGACGGTCGAAGACGTTGGTGCAGGGCATCGACACGACACGCACGGCGATCCCCTCGGCGGCCAATGCGGCCTGGGCATCGAGGGCCAGCTTGATTTCGGAGCCGGTGGCGATCAGCACGGCCTTGGCGTCTGCCGCGTCGGACAGGATGTAGCCGCCCTTGGCGATGTCGGCATCGGTGACCTTCTGCGTCACGGTCGGCAGATTCTGGCGCGACAGGGCGAGTACGGTCGGGCCGTCGGTGCGTTCGACGGCCGCCATCCAGGCGATGGCCGTTTCGGTGGCATCGGCCGGGCGCCAGACATCGACGTTCGGGATGATGCGCAGCGAGGGGATATGCTCGACCGGCTGGTGCGTCGGGCCGTCCTCGCCGAGGCCGATGGAGTCATGGGTGTAAACCATGATCTGGCGCTGCTTCATCAGCGCCGCCATGCGGATCGCGTTGCGGGCGTAATCCGAAAAGACCAGGAAGGTGGCGGTGTAGGGAATCAGGCCGCCGTGCAGCGCGATGCCGTTGGCGATCGCCGTCATGCCGAATTCGCGCACGCCGTAGTAGCAGTAGTTGCCGCCTTCGGTCCGGGTGACGCCCTTGCTGCCCTTGACGAAAGTCAGGTTGGAGCCGGCCAGGTCGGCCGAGCCGCCGAAGATTTCCGGCACGGCCGGGACCAGTGCGGCGATGGCGTTCTGCGAAGCCTTGCGGGTGGCGATGTTCTCGGCCTTGTCGCGGCAGGCGGCAATGTAGGCGGCCTTGGTCGCTTCCCAGGTGGCCGGCAGTTCGGCCTTCATGACCCGGCGCTCGAATTCGGCGGCCTCGGCCGGGAAGGCGGCGCGGTAGGCGGCGAAACGCTTGTCCCAGTTTTCCTGGAAGACGGCACCGGCCGGCTTGCGGTTCCAGGCAGCGTAGACTTCGTCGGGGATTTCGAACGGTGCGTGGGGCCATCCGATATACGCACGGGCGGCGGCGATTTCTTCCTTGCCCAGCGGCGCACCGTGGCAGTCGTGCGAGCCCTGCTTGTTTGGCGAGCCCATGCCGATGGTGGTCTTGCAGCAGATCAGGCTCGGCTTGTCGGTGACCGCCTTGGCGGCGAGCAGGGCCTTCTCGATTTCATCGGCGTTGTGGCCATTGACGGCCGGGATGACATGCCAGCCGTAGGATTCGAAACGCTTCGGCATGTCTTCGGTGAACCAGCCCTCGACATGGCCGTCGATCGAGATGCCGTTGTCGTCCCAGAAGGCGATCAGCTTGCCCAGGCCAAGGGTGCCGGCCAGCGAGCAGGCTTCGTGCGAAACGCCTTCCATCAGGCAGCCATCGCCCAGGAAGACGTAGGTGTGGTGATTGACGATTTCGTGGCCCGGCTTGTTGAACTCGGCAGCGAGGACCTTTTCGGCCAGTGCCATGCCGACCGCGTTGGTGATGCCCTGGCCGAGCGGCCCGGTGGTCGTCTCGACGCCGGGCGTATGGCCGAACTCGGGGTGGCCGGCGGTGCGCGACTTGAGTTGGCGGAACTGCTTGAGGTCGTCGATCGACAGGTCGTAGCCGGTCAGGTGGAGTAGCGCGTAGATCAGCATCGAGCCGTGACCGTTCGACAGCACGAAGCGGTCGCGGTCTGGCCATTGCGGGTTGGCCGGATTGTGTCGCAGGTGGCGGCGCCAGAGCACTTCGGCGATTTCCGCCATACCCATCGGCGCGCCGGGATGGCCGGAATTGGCCTGCTGGACGGCGTCCATGGCGAGGGCGCGGATGGCGCCGGTCAAGGGTGAAAACTGGGGGGGGGTGCTGACGCTCATGTTCCGGAAATCCAGCCTGCGAAAAAGGCAAAATTATCCGGCAAAAACCATGATTTGGATAGGGTGCGCGGCCCGCCGCACCATGTTGCCGGCATGGCGGGCCTCTCCTGTCGGCTTAGCGGTAGCCGGTGTCCTTTTCGTTGTGGATGATCCAGGTCAGGTAGAAATCCGTGCCGAAGCCGGCGTTCTGCGAAAAGATCAGGCGCCCCTTGCCCTTGTAGGCCATTTCCCAGCGAGCCCGGTCGCTGCCGAAATAGAACGGGATCCATGCCTTGCCGGTGATGTAGGCGCCCTGGTCGGTCGGTTGGCCGGCAAGGTCGATGGCCTGCTGGCGCGACATGCCGATGCGCAGCTTGGTGAAGGTCGTGCCGGCAGCCGGAATGCCGGTGATTTCACCTTCCCATTCGCGCTCGCCCTTGACCATCGTGCCCTGGCCAGTCTGCACCTGGGCAATGTCGGTCACCGGTTTGTTGCCGGAAATGTCGTACGGGCCGTGCATGATGCGGCCGGCGCGGGGCGCCGGGGCAGCCGGCGCAGCGGCCGGGGCTGCGGCGGCCGGTTTGGCCGGTTCGCAGTCGAGCGGCTTGTTTTCGGCCTTGTCCTTCGTCTTGGTTTTGGCGCTGGTTTTTTTCTTGGCGGCGGTCTGCTCCGGCGGGCACACCGGTTTGGTGGCCGGGGCCGGTTCTGGCGCCGGCGTTGCGGCCGCCGTTGGCGGGGCGGCGGGCTCTTCCGGTTTGGGTTCGTTGCTCTTGCAGCCGGTGATCAGGGACCCGGCTGCGAACAGGAGGGCGAGGGTGAGCTTGGACATCGCAATCATCCTATGACGTTGGGGACGTGCGACTTTAGCAGGTCAGGCCCCGTGATAGCCAGTGACGCGCTCAACCTCGTTCTTCGAACCGAGGATGACCGGCACGCGCTGGTGCAGGCTCTCCGGCTGGATGTCGAGAATGCGCTGGCGGCCGGTTGTTGCGGCGCCACCGGCCTGCTCGACCAGGAAGGCCATCGGGTTGGCTTCGTACATCAGGCGCAGCTTGCCACCCTTGTCCTTCATCTTGCTGTCCAGCGGATACATGAAAATGCCGCCGCGCGTCATAATGCGATGCACGTCGGCGACCATCGACGCCACCCACCGCATGTTGTAGTCCTTGCCGAGCGGGCCTTCCCTGCCGGCCTGCATTTCGGCGACATAGCGCTGGACCGGCGCTTCCCAGAAGCGTTGGTTCGACATGTTGATGGCGAATTCCCGGGTGTCGGCCGGGATGCGGACATTTTCCTGGGTCAGCACGAACTGCCCCTGCTCGCGGTCGAGGGTGAATACGACGACACCGTCGCCCACGCTCAGGACGAGCAGCGTGGTCGGCCCGTACACCGCGTAGCCCGCCGCAACCTGCGCCGTGCCGGGTTGCAGGAAGGCCCGCTCGGCGGCCTGTGGCGTGCTGAGGTCGGCGCCCTCCGGGCATTTCAGGACCGAAAAAATGGTGCCGATCGATACGTTGACGTCGATGTTCGATGAGCCATCGAGCGGGTCGAAGGTGAGCAGGTATTCGCCTTTCGGGAAACGGTGCGGCACAAGGTGTGGCAAGTCCATTTCCTCGGAGGCCATGGCGGCGAGGTGGCCGCCCCATTCGTTGGCGTCGAGCAGGATGTCGTTGGACAGCACATCGAGTTTTTTTTGCGCCTCGCCCTGCACGTTGTCGCTGCCTGCTTCGCCGAGCACGCCGCCCAGGCCGCCCTTGCCGATGGCAACGGAAATGGCCTGGCAGGCACGGGCGACGATCTCGATCAGGAACTTGAGGTCGCCGGTGATGATGCCCTTGTGGCGTTGTTCTTCGGTCAAATAGCGAGCCAGCGTGCGCTGTGCCATGGGAACTCCTGCGCAGTCGAAAAGCGCGATTTTACCCCGCCAGCTGGCGGGCGTGCAGGAAGGCGAAGGCGGTGCCACTGTTCATCGGCTTGCTGAGCAGGTAGCCCTGCACCTCGTCGCAGCGGTTGCCGCGCAACAGGTCGAGCTGGTCCTCGGTTTCGACCCCCTCGGCGATGACCTTGAGGCCGAGCGAATGGGCCAGTGCGATGGTGCCAAAGGCAATGGCCCGGTCGTTGAGGTCGTGTTCGATGTCAGCGACGAAGGAGCGGTCGATCTTCAGGTGATCGATCGGGAAGAGCTTGAGGTAGGCGAGCGAGGAATAGCCGGTGCCGAAGTCGTCGATGGCCAGCGTGACCCCCATCCGGCCGAGGCGCTCGAGAATCTTGATGGCTTCCTGCGGGTTTTCCATCACCGCGCTTTCAGTGATTTCGAGTTCGAGCAACTCGGGCGGCAGGCCGGAGGTGGCCAGCGCGTTGGCCACGGTTTCGCAGAAGTCGCGGCGGCGCAACTGCAGCGCGGAGACGTTGACGGCAACCCGCAACGGCTTGAGGCCGGCATGAATCCAGTGGGCCATCTCGCGGCAGGCGTTGGTCAGCACCCATTCGCCGATATCGACGATCAGGCCGGTTTCCTCGGCGACCGGAATGAAGCGGGCCGGCGAGATCAGCCCGTCGGTCGGGTGATACCAGCGGGCCAGGGCTTCGACACCGGTCGGCTGGCGGCTGGCAGCATCGAATTGGGGCTGGAAGTCGATGCTCAGTTCGTTGCGGGCGATGGCATGGCGCAGCATGCGCTCGATGTTCAGGCGCTCGGCAGCCGAGCGGTTCATTTCGGCGGCAAAGAACTGATAGTTGTTCCGGCCGGCGGCCTTGGCGTGGTACATCGCCGTGTCGGCATTCTTCAGGATGGTGTTGCCGTCGGTGCCGTCGTCGGGAAAGATGCTGATGCCAATCGACGGGCTGGTGTGCAGCTCGTGACCGTCGGCCTCGATCGGGGTGGACAGCGTGGCGGTGATCTTGCTGGCAACGGTGGCGGCATCGGCCGGCGTGCTGATTGCGGGCAGGATGATGACGAATTCGTCGCCGCCCAGGCGGGCGACGAAATCGCTTTCGCGCACCAGCCGGGAGAGCCGGCAGGCCACTTCGCGCAGCAACTCGTCGCCGACCTGATGGCCCAGTGTGTCGTTGATGGTCTTGAAACGGTCGAGATCGAGGAACATCATCGCCACTTTCCACTGGTGGCGGCGGGCATCGGGCAGGATCTGGGCGAGCCGCATGTGCAGGGCCATGCGGTTGGGCAGCCCGGTCAGCGCATCGGTCTGGGCGATGTGGCGCATGCGGTCCTCGGCCTGCTTGCGCTCGGTGATGTCGGCCAGAATCCAGACATAGTGGGCGGGCAGGCCGCTTTGCGGATCGTCGACCCGGTTGATGCGGGTGCCGGCCGGGAAGGGCTGGCCGTTCTTGCGGATTACAGCCAGCTCGCCGTTCCAGGTGCCACGGCTGACCAGCTGGTTCGACATTTCTTCGGGCGCCTGCCCCCGCTCGAACTGGATCAGGGCAAAAACGGTCTGCCCCTGCAGTTCGAAGGGTTCGAAGCCGGTCATCTGCGTGGTGGCTGGGTTGATCGACAAAATGCGGTGCGCTTCGTCGGTGAAGATGATGCCGGCCGGGGAGTGGCTATAGACTTTCTGCGCCAGTTGCTCACGCTCGGCACTTTGCCGGCGTTCGGTGATGTCGGTGTAAACCGTGACGAAGCCGCCTTCGGCGAGGGGGACGCCGCGAATTTCGAGCGTCTTGCCATTCGGCCGGGTGCGCTCGAAATGATGCTTGCTGGGCTCGCGCACCCGCTGCATCAGGCTGCGGGTGATCTGCTCGGGGTCGCCGGGCCCGTACTCGCCGCGCTCGGCATTGAAGCGGAACATGGCCTGGATCGGGGTGCCAGGTCGGGTCAAGTTGTCGGGCAATTCGAGCAGGCGGCCGAATTCGGTGTTGCACAGTTCGAGCTGGGCGTCCTGGTTGAACAGGCTGACGGCGCTCGGGATGCTTTCCAGGACCGTCTGCAATTGGTCGCGCTGCTTGCGCAACTGGGTTTCGGCCGCCTTGCGCTCGGTGATGTCGGTATAAGTGGTGATGAACCCGACGATCTGGTCGCCCAGTGTCAGCGGCTCGCCCTGAACGAGGTGCGTCTTGCCGTTCGGGCGTGTCCGCTCGAAGCAGTGCGGCTCGAACTGGCGGGCCAGGGCCGTGATGCGTTGGACATGCGCCTCGACGCTGCCCGGGCCGTACTCCCCCCGGGTAGCGGGGATGCGGATCAGGTCGGCAAAGGGCACGCCTTCATACACCGCATGATCCGGCAGTTCGAGCACGTTCAGGAAACCCTGGTTCCAGACGCGCAAGCGCAATTGTTCGTCGAATACGCTGATGCCTTGCGGCATGCTCGAGACGACCGCCTGCAGATATGTCAGCTGGCGCTGGATATCGATGGTCGACGGCGGGGTGTCGGAAGGCGGCATCGGGCGATACAGGCAGGAAGAGGGGCATCTATTAAGCAGGATGATAGCCGAGCCCGCCGTTGACGGCTATCAAAGAAAATCAATGAAAATGCTAACAAATATGCCATTTGATCGAACAGCCGATTGAGGCTGTCTGCACGCGGGGGCCCCGGCCGCTGCGGGCGATCTCGCACATGGCCTCGAACAGTTCGCGGTGGGCATCGGGAGCGGCCGGGTTGCGACCCGAGGCGTCGAGCCGGCCGCGATACTGCAATTCGAGCCGGGCGTTGTAACCGAAGAAATCCGGTGTGCACACCGCGCCATAGGCCCGTGCGACGGCCTGGCTCTCGTCGTACAGGTAAGGAAAGGGGAAGGCCAGTTCGGTCGCCCAGCGCCGCATGTTTTCCGGCGCATCTTCCGGGTAGGCGGCGATGTCGTTGCTCATGATCGCCACGCAACCGATGCCGTGTCCGGCCAGTTCGCGGCAATCGCGGATCAATCGGTCGATGATCGCCTTGACGTAGGGGCAATGGTTACAGATGAACATGACCAGCAGGCCATTCGGCCCGCGGCAGTCGGCGAGGGTGTAACGCCGGCCATCGATGCCGGGCAGATCGAAATCGATGGCCGCCTGGCCGAATTCGCAGGCGGGGGGATGCAATGCCACCACGGTTCACCTTTCACGTTTCACGTTGCGCTGCCCCATAATAGCAGCGATGAATTTGCCCCGATTTTACTGCCGTGAAGCGCTCTCTCCGGGGGCGCATGTCGAATTGCCCGAGCCGGTGGCGCGCCATGCCGTACGCGTGTTGCGCCTGCCGCCGGGGGCGCCGATGATCCTCTTCGATGGCCGCGGGGGGCAGTACCCGGCCCACATCGTGCGCATCGAGCGCGATCGCGTTTTTGCCGAACTGGCGGCCTGGCAGGATGTGGAGCGGGAGTCGCCCCTGGCGATTACGCTGGTTCAGGCGCTGCAGGCCGGTGACAAGATGGATTTCACCATCCAGAAGGCGGTTGAGCTGGGCGTGCGCGACATCGTGCCGGTCGAAAGCCGGCGCAGCGTACTGCGCCTGGCTGGCGAGCGGGCTGCCAGGCGCGTGGCGCACTGGCAGGGCGTTGTTGCCTCAGCGTGTGAGCAGTGCGGGCGTAACCAGGTGCCGCTGGTGGCGCCGGTCGACAAGCTGGAGAACTGGCTGGCCCGGCCGGCCGGAGAGGGCGTGTTGCGCCTGATGCTGGCACCGGATGCCGAAGAAAGTTTCGCGTCGATCCGGCCGAGCGGGCCGGTACAGTTACTGATCGGTGCCGAAGGGGGGCTCGATCCAACGGAGATGGCCGCTGCCCGGCAGGCCGGGTTCCGGGCCGTGCGCCTCGGGCCGCGCGTGTTGCGGACGGAAACGGCCGGTTTGGCCGCCTTGGCGGTCATGCAGGCGATGTGGGGTGATTTCAGGGGAGGGTAGGCGATGTTCGAATCAGCGGAGCTGGGCCACAAGGTCGACAAAAAGACGTTCAAGCGCGAAGTGCCGAAATTGCGTGCCGAGTTGCTCGACGTACAGTACGACGTGCTGCAGAAGAAGGAGTTTCCGGTCGTCATTCTGGTTTCCGGTGTCGATGGCAGCGGCAAGGGCGAGACCATCAATCTGCTCTACTCGTGGATGGACCCGCGCCACATCTCGACGCTCGCCTTCTCGGCGCCAAGCGACGAGGAAAGCTCGCGACCGTACATGTGGCGCTATTGGCGCGCGCTGCCGCCCAAGGGGAAAATCGGCATCTTTGCCGGCTCCTGGTATTCGCAACCGATCGCGGACCGGATCAATGGCGCCATGCGGCGCTCGGAGCTCGACGGTCGCCTGGACGACATCAACCGCTTCGAGGCCATGCTGGTCAACGAAGGGGCGCTGGTGCTCAAGTTCTGGTTTCATCTCTCGAAGGAGGGGCAGCGGACCCGTCTGAAGGCGCTGGAGAAGGACCCGCGAACGGCATGGCGGGTGACCAAGGAAAGCTACGATCGCCTGAAAACCTATAACCGCCTGCAGCAGGTGGCCGGCCACGTCCTGCGCGTGACCAACACGGCGCATGCGCCATGGATCATCGTTGAAGGTACCGACGACGAGTACCGGTCGCTGACCGTCGGCCGGATCGTGCTCGATGCGATGAAGCGCCGCCTCGGCCAGGAGGGCTTGCAGCACGTGCCGGTCGCGCCGCCCATCGTGCATCCGATCGACGAAAAAAATGTGCTCAGCGAACTCGATCTGACGCAGAAGCTGAGCAAGCAGAGTTACGAGCGGCAGCTGGCCAAGTACCAGGCGCGGCTGTCGGAGCTGGTGCGCGATCCGCGCTTCGTCGGCAAGCGTTCGCTGGTTCTCGTTTTCGAGGGCGCCGACGCGGCGGGCAAGGGCGGCAGCATTCGCCGGGTCGCAGCCGCCATGGATGCCCGGCAGTACCAGATCGTGCCGATTGCCGCGCCAACCGAGGAGGAGCGTGCTCAGCCTTACCTGTGGCGCTTCTGGCGGCACATGCCGCGCACCGGGCGGGCGGCGATTTTCGACCGCTCGTGGTATGGCCGTGTGCTCGTCGAACGGGTCGAAGGCTTCTGTGCCGAAGCCGACTGGCTGCGGGCCTACGCCGAAATCAACGATTTTGAGCACCAGTTGTCCGATGCGGGTGCCATCGTCATCAAGTTCTGGCTGCAGATCAGTGCCGAGGAGCAACTGCGCCGCTTCAAGGAGCGCCAGGATACCGAGTTCAAGCGGTTCAAGATCACCGAGGAAGACTGGCGCAACCGCGAGAAGTGGGACGATTACGTCAATGCCGTGTGCGACATGGTGGACCGTACCTCGACCGGCCTGGCGCCGTGGACCCTGGTGGAAGCCAACGACAAGAACTTCGCCCGGGTTAAAGTGCTGAAAACCATTTGCGAGCGTCTTGAGGCAGCATTGAAGGACGAAGACGGGAAAACCATCGAAAAATGAGCGATACCCCTTACGACGAACATTTCGTCTCCTGGTTCCGGGCGGTGACGCCTTATATCAATGCCTTTCGCGGCAAGACCTTCGTCATCGCCTTCGGCGGCAAGGCGGTGCAGAGCGAATTCGCCAAGACCCTGGCCTACGACGTGAACCTGCTGGTCAGCCTGGGGATCCGCCTGGTGCTGGTGCATGGTGCGCGGCCGCAGATCGAGGAGGAACTGCGCGAGAAGAACTTGCCCTCCCGCTACCATCGCGGCTACCGGGTGACCGATGCCGAAACGCTGGATTGTGTGCTCGACGCGGTGGGCAGCGTCTATCTCGAAATCGAGGCCATGCTGTCGCAGGGCCTGCCCAACACGCCGATGGCCAATAGCCGGATCCGCGTGATCGGCGGCAATTTCATCACGGGCCAGCCGATCGGCGTCCTCGACGGGATCGACCTGCAATACGCCGGCAAGGTGCGCAAGGTGGACAGCGAAGGCATCAACGCCCAGCTGGGTCTGGGTAACATCGTGCTGCTCAACTGCGAAGGGCCGTCGCCGACCGGCGAAATCTTCAACCTGCAGATGGAGGAGGCGGCCGAGGCCGTGGCGACGGCGATCCGCGCCGACAAGCTGGTCTTTTTGACCGACAGCAAGGGCGTGACCGACAAGGGGGGGCAACTGCTCGACGCGATGACCGCCGACGAGGCCTCGCAACTGCTGCGCAATGCCGACTGGCTGAGTGCCGACATCATGCGCTACCTGCCCTGTGCCGTACGCGCCAGCCGGGCGGGGGTCGGCCGGGTGCATCTGATCGGTTTCGAGCAGGACGGCGCGTTGCTGCGCGAACTGTTCACTCATGATGGCGTGGGCACTGTCGTGACCCGTGAGTCGCTGGAGAACATCCGGGAAGCCAAGCCGGACGACATCGCGGCGCTCATTGCCCTGATCGAACCGATGGAACAGGAGGGCATCCTGGTGCACCGGCCGCGCGAACTGCTGGAGCGGGAAATCGACCATTTCTCGATCATGCTTCATGACGGCATCATCGTTGGCTGCGCGGCACTCTATCCGCATTCGGAAGAAGAGGCCGAGCTGGCCTGCCTGGCGGTGGCACCCGACCAGCGCGAATGGGGCTATGGTGAACAGCTGATGAAGCGCATCGAACGCCGTGCTCGCAAAATCGGCATCAAGCGGCTGTTTGTGCTGACCACGCGGACCGAACACTGGTTCGTCGAGCGGGGTTTCAAGCTCGGCACGGTCGATGACCTTCCGGCGGCGAAGAAGGAAATGTACAACTATCAGCGGCGGTCAAAGGTGTTGTTCAAGACCCTTTGAGGTTGTTTCAGGGCGTTTCAGGAAAACGCAAAATCAAACATAAGCCCCGGATTTTCCGGGGTTTTGTGTTTATAGACGTTGCGTAACGTTTCATGGCAGCGCATAATTTTTATGTAGCTAGATGTGTGGCTAATTGTCTGGCTACGCAATGTTTGTGTAGCTTTTCAAAAAATGTGTAGCTAGGGGCTGGAATGGGCAAGCTGACGGACGTTGAGTTACGGAACTGGATCAAGGCAGGCCAGCCGTTAGCCAAGGCTGACGGCGAAGGACTGACTTTTACCCTCTCTGCCAAAGGCACAGCGGCTTGGACGTTGCGCTATCGCTATGCTGGAAAGGCCAAGGAGTTGACCCTTGGTCGTTACCCGGATTTGAGCTTGGCCAAGGCCCGAGAGATAGCAGCCGAAAAGCGGGTGCAGATTCGCCTGGGGAGTGATGTTGCCGAGGAAAAGCGTGCACAGAAGGAAGCAGCCAAGGCAGCGGCGGCGCGTGCCAAGCTGGGTACGGTCAAGGCACTGTATGAGGACTTCTACGAACGGCAGATAGCCGAGCGCCGAAAGCATCCTGAACAAGTTGCCGGGGTGTTTGCGCTGCACATATTGCCGAAGCTGGGCAACAAGCAAGTAGAGGACGTGAGGCCGGCCGATATTGACGCCATGTTGCGCCCCCTGACGGATCGCGGGGTATTCCGGACGGCAGCAAAAGCGCTGCAACTGACCAAGGCGCTTTTTGCCTATGCCATGAAGCGCCATATCGTCATTTCCAACCCGGCAGCCCCCTTTAACTGGACCGATATTGGTGGCGAAGTGGGGCCGCGTAGTCGGGTGCTTTCAAAGGGCGAGCTGGTCAAGTTCTTCAAGGCCATGCGAGACACGCCGAATTTCCCGACTTACTCGGCTGCTGCCCTCAAGCTGTTGCTTGCCCTGGGGGTTCGCAAAATGGAATTGCTTACCGCAACCTGGGATCAATTTGACCTGAAGGCCGGGGAGTGGCATTTGCCGGCAGACCAAACCAAGACCGAAAGCGCGATTCGTATTCCCTTGTCGCCCTGGGTTATCCGGATTCTCGAGGACCAGCGAACCCGGCAGCAAAGGAACAACCCCTACCTATTTCCGGTGCAGCGTATAGCCCCCGGCAAGACGACCCGCTACATGGGGGAAACAACCCTGAATCATGCGCTCTACATGATGCAGTCAGACCTTGAACCATTCACCGTTCACGATTTGCGCCGTACCGCTCGCACCCATTTGGCCGCCCTGGGTGTTGCCCCGCACATTGCCGAAATGTGCCTTAACCACAAGGTCAAGGGAATCGAGGCGGTCTACAACGTCCATGATTATTTTGCCGAGCGCCGGGCCGCGCTGTTTGCCCTCTCCGACCTGCTAGCCGAGTGTGAAAAAGGGGATGCAAAAAAGCTTGTTCCCATCCGCCAGCAACGGGGGCGCAAGGCATGAAAAACACGGTCTTTTCTTCCTACCCCTACCGAAATACGCCGGGACAACCGGGACAGCCGGGACAAACGCTGGAAACCCTTGCTAATAGGGCATCTTGCAAATTCAATTGGGATATTTGCACCGGGACACAGCCGGGACATGCCGGGACACTTCGTTATCAGGGCGTTTCAGGCCGTGCGATAAGCCGCGCAAGGGCACTGCCGGAACCCGCCCCGAGCGGCCAGCGCGATGATGAAATGAAAGGGTAAAACCATGCCGAAAACTACCCGCGAAGCCGACCGTTGATGGGCAGGGAGCGTTTGAGGCGAGCAAAGTGCCCACCGCCCGGCAACGCTGAAAACTGTTTGCCTTTGTAATCCCAGTCATTACAATCTTCTTATGATTCGCAGTATTCGACACAAAGGGCTGTTACGGTTTTTCTCGGAAAGCGACTGCCGGGGAATCAACCCAAAACACGCGCCCCGACTTGAACGCCTGCTGGATCGCCTGGAATCGGCAGACCGGCCGGAAGATATGAATCTGCCCGGCTTTGGATTTCATGGCCTGACGGGCTTCAATCCCAAGCGGTACGCCGTGAGTGTGTCGGGAAACTGGCGAATCACGTTTGCTTTTGATGGCGTGGACGCTGTCGACGTTGATTTGGAGGATTACCACTAATGAGCTTGCGAAACCCTAACCGAAAGCCGACCCACCCCGGCGCGATTCTTCGCGAGGACGTTTTGCCGGCCCTGGAAATGACCCAAACCGAATTCGCCAAGCGGCTGTCTGTTTCGCGCCTGACTGTTTCCGAGCTGCTGCATGAAAAGCGTGGTCTTTCTGCTGATCTGGCTATCCGCCTGGGCAAGCTGACCGGGACGACCCCGGAAAGCTGGTTGCGGATGCAGGAATCACTTGACCTGTGGGAGCTGAACCGTACCAAAGCCAGTGAATATGCGCGAATCGAGAGTCTGGCTGCGTGATTGCACTTATGCACGATCCCGCACGCCCCGGCGAAGTTTTGGCCGGTTGGATTGCTGACCTTGGCCTGAGCGTTACCGCTTTCGCCAAGCATTTGGGCATTTCACGAGTCATGCTGTCCCGGATTCTCAACGGACACGCGGCCGTTACTGCGGGATTTATGGCAAGCCCGCCAGCGGGCAAGCGAGCGCCCGCACGTTGAACGACTGGCGGCCTGAAGGAGCAAAACCATGAAGCTACAAAAAGCCTTTTCCAGCCGGGGTGCTGATATGGGCAGGGTTGCCAAACCCGGCCCGGCTGATCTGCCCTATGAATTTCACCTGCAACGATTCAAGATTGATGCCGGCGGCTATGACCAGGGCGGGGCCTATCGGGGCCTTGGCGCGCCGCTGTTTTGGGCCTGCGACGAATCAAACCATTCCGCCCCGGTGGAAATGTTCCTGCGAGCTGGCGACCGGGGCGCGGTGAAGGCGAAGATTCGGGAGACTTACCCGGCGGCGCGGTTTTATCGTTGAGGACAAACGGCCGGCAGCTATTCTGCCGAAATAAATAGGGCCGGCGCGCTGCAACGCCCGGCCCCTACCAAAACACAAATTGAGCTTGTGCAATGGCGAACGGCAATTCTACACGGACGAACTATGATCTTTCCCCGTGGCAAAACAAAGACCCCTTGACTCTTGAGGAAGCGGCTTGCCTGTGGGCTGGCTATCCGCCTGGACTACTCAGGGCGACGTCGGTTGAGCCGCGGCGGAAAGCGGTTAAGGACGAGATATTCCGGCAAATCCAAAAAGCGGCAGAATTTGGCCAAATTGCTTACGAGCGCCCTCAGGTCGATAAAACAACAACAGTCATGCCTTATGATTTTGTGCGGACGCCTCTCAGAGACTTAGAGGGTTATCAGAAAACCGAGCGCGTCCCGGTTTCTTGGGGGGGGGCTTTATTTACCCGTGTTGCACTGAGGAACTATGCTGATTCCATCGGGCTGCGCCCAGCTTTTCTTTTCCCAGAGGTAGTTGAAATCTCGGCCCTGCGCTGTCTTGATAAGTCGGCCCCTCATTTTTCTGGCGAACTAGAGGCGGCAATCTTGGCTTGGCAATACGCCAGCGAGCTGGCCGAAAAATCGAAGAGAAAGCCAAAGAGCCTAATTGCCGAATGGCTGAAAGCGAACCGCCCGCAGTATCCTGAGAGTGGAAAGGCATTTGAGAGGATTTCAACGCTGGCGAACTGGGACAAGACCACCGGCCCCAAAGCTTTAAAAAAAATTAGCGCCGGTTGTTATCGCTTGTCCCGAAAGTGTTTTGGCGAGTTAGCGCCGGTTTTTTGCTGTGGTTTCCGCTGTTTTTTTGTGTCATTTGTAGGTCTGTAATGGCGACGCCCTGAGGTTTCAGGGTGTTTCAGGCAATAGCGCCTGAATCCTTTTCAAAGGACAGCCACATGAAAAACCCCACGATACCCGCCCCGGCAACGGTTGCGGCCCTTGAAAAAGTCCCGCACGCGGCCAAGCGTATGGGCATTTCCACCTGTCAGGCTTATCGCGAAATCAAGGCTGGCCGCCTTGGTCCGTTGGTCAAATTGGGCGAGCGAGCAAGCGCCCTGCCAAGCACCGCTGTTGACGCCTGGATTCAATCCAAAATCGACGCTGCCAACGGGGTGTCGAAATGAGCGGCCGCGTAGGTTTCACCGCCAGCGATGCCGAGCGCCAAGCGGCCGATTCGGCGGCGAATTACTTGAACCGGGCGCTGCGGATGTTGGCCGAAAGGCTGTATTTCGAGAAAGTCCTTGAACGCGACCCGGTAGGGTTTGCGGAGCGCTTTGCCCCCTTGCTGGTTGCCTTGATCGAAGTTCAGGCCCGCGAATATCAGAGTTGGGTGCTGTTTGACCGCCTTGGGGAATTGAACGGAACATTGCAGGCGGCTTCTGATGACTTGGCCGGCTGCCTGGATAAAACGAGGGGGCGGCCATGATGGACGGCGTATTTTCCCTGCTGCATGGCCTTGGCCAGATGTTCCTGCCGGGTTCCGCCCCTCCGTCCGATGCGGCCTTCCAGACGGACAACCCCCGCGAAATCCGGATTATTCAGGCCCTCGCAGCCGGCCCCCGTACCCGTGAGGAACTGGACCGGATCGCCGGCGCTTCGAATGTTCCAGACGCCATCGCGGCAATGCGGCGGAGAGGCTTGGAAATTCCCTCCTGCCGTGAGCCGGTTCGCGATTGTGATGGCGAAATCGTCTTTCGCGGCCGCTATCGTTTCAGCGAAGCGGATAAACGGCGTACCCGGTCAATATGGGAGGCTGGTCAAAATGGCGAATAACTATATTCAGCGAGTGGCAGCGGCCGCCCTGGCTGATTTTGACGGGGCTATGTCTGTGCTTGGCCTGGGGTGTGGCAAGAATCAGGGGCGTGAATACCTGCCCTTGAACCCCAAGCGCAGCGACCACAAGCCGGGTTCGTTCACCATCAACCGGGACAGCGGCGCGTGGTCCGACTTCGCAACGGGAGACAAGGGCGGCGATTTGGTCGCCCTGGCGGCCTATGTCTGGGACTGTCGGCAAGGTGCGGCGGCCGAACGGCTGGGGGCGCAGTATGGAATAGCCAAGCCAAACGCACAGGAACAACACCAGCCGGGCGAACGGCAAGCAGCCAATGGACGACCGATGCAGGCGGCCGATGCGGTGTGTTTGATGCCTATTCCTGACGATGCACCGCCTCCGCCGGTTGCCCATTCTCGGCATGGCAAGCCGGCCGGCCGCTGGGCATACCGGGATGCGGCAGGCGTGGTGTGCTTCTATCACGACCGATACGAACCCAAGGGGGGGGCGCAAGCAGTTTGCCCCGCTCTCCTTGTGGCGTTTTCCTGATGGCAAGCTGGCCTGGCAATTCAAGGCCCCGGCCGCGCCGCGCCCCCTGCTTGGCTTGCCGGAACTGGCGGCGGCTGAAGCTGGCTGCCCGGTGGTGGTCGTTGAAGGTGAAAAGGCCCGCGATGCAGCGGCGGTGCTGTTTGACGGCTGGCCGGTGATTACCTGGCAGGGCGGCGCGCAAGCCGTGAGCAAGGCGGATTGGTCGCCCCTGGCTGGTCGTGAATGCTGGCTCTGGCCCGATAACGACTCAGCCGGCGTAAAGGCCATGCAGGACGTAGCGGCGGCACTGATTGCGGTGAATGCTGGGAAAGTAGCGGTTTTCAAGCTGGAAGCCTTCGCGCGCCGGGCAACCGAGGTGAACGGGGCGGCGGCCTGGGGTGATGCCGACCCCTTGGCCGATGGTGACGACGCGGCCGATTTGCTGGCGAGGGGGTGGACGGCTGCCCATACAGCACTGCTGATGCAAGACCCGGATACGCTGCGCCCTTTGGGGCCGGCCGCCAGCATAGCAGAGGCGAGCAAAGCCAGCGAAGCCCCGGCATCCAACCGTTTTCAGTTGGATGCCAAGGGCGTTTGGTTGATCGAAACCGACCGCGCGCCGCGCTGGGTGTGTGCGCCTATTGAACCGGTGGCGATGGTGCGGGACCCCAAGAATTCCGGCTGGGGCTTGCTGGTCGAATTCTTCGACCCGGATAAAACCTTGCACCGCGTCATTGTCCCGGCCGCCTTGTTTCGCGGGGATGGTGCCGAGGTTGCCGGGGTGCTTCTTGACCAGGGATTGCGGATCGCGCCGCGCGGCCGGCCGGCGCTGGTCGAGTTCCTGCAAACGGCTAACCCCAAGGGGCGCGCCCGCGTCACCCAGCGGACAGGCTGGCACGATGCAGGCCCCGACGGGGCGGCCTTTGTCCTGCCGGAGGGAGCGATTGGGCCAAATGCCGGAGCCTGGATTTACGAAAGCGAGGGGGGCGCGCCAAGTACGTTTGCCTTGAGGGGCAACCTGAAGTCCTGGCGGGCAGAGGTGGCGAGCCTGTGCAGCGGCAATACCCGGCTGTTGTTCGCAGTATCAGTGTGCTTTGCCGCGCCCATGCTGTACCTGATAGGCGGGGAGTCCGGCGGCTTTCACTTTCGCAGCAATTCCAGCGACGGCAAGACGACCACGCTACGGGTTGCCGCTTCAGTATGCGGCGGGGCTGATTTCATGCAACGCTGGCGGGCAACGTCAAACGGCCTGGAAGCCTTGGCGAGCGCCCATTGTGACGCACCGCTGCTGCTTGATGAGTTGGCCCAAATGGACCCCCGAGAGGCCGGCGAAACCTGCTACATGCTGGCGAACGGGGCCGGTAAATCGCGGGCAGGTAGAACCGGCGGTGCCCGGGATCGGGCAAGCTGGCGGCTGTTGTTCCTCAGTTGCGGCGAAATCGGCCTGTCTGAACATCTGGGGGAAATCGGCAAGACCCCGAGGGCGGGGCAGGAACTACGCCTGGCGGAAATCCCGGCCGATGCAGGCGCCGGGCTTGGCGTGTTCGAGAATCTTCACGGCTATGCAACGGGCAGCGATTTTGCCAAGGCGCTAGACCGCGCCGCACGCCGGCATTACGGGACAGCCTTTCATGCTTTCGTTGCCGAGCTGGTTAAGAATCAGGAAGCGGTCCCCGAGTTGGTCCGTGAAGCCCAAAGAAAGTTTGAGGCGCATTGCTTGAACGATGCTGCGCACGGGCAGGTACGGCGGGTTGCGGGGCGCTTCGCCTTGGTGGGCGCAGCCGGCGAACTGGCGACGAAATGGGGGATTACCGGCTGGGAACCGGGCGAGGCGATACAGGCTGCCCGCACCTGTTTTGATGCTTGGCTATCCCGCCGGGGTGGGCAGGGCAACCAGGAAGAAAAGGCCATGCTGCGCCAAGTCCGTGAATTTATCCGGCGCAAGGGTGAAAGCGCCTTTACCGATTGGGACAGGCCAGCCAACGATACCGACAAGCACGCCCCCGGCAAGCCTGACCGGGCCGGCTATCGGCGTGGCTGCCATGATGCCGAGGGCAACGACGCACAGGAATATTTCGTGTTCAACGAGGCTTGGCGCGGCGTGGTGTGCAAGGGGCACGATGCGGCGGCCGTGGGGCGTTTGCTGGTCGCCAAAGGCTATTGCCGTAAGGGCAGCGAGACAGACCGCCCCTGGCTGGTTCGTGAGAGCTTACCAACCGAAGGGCGCGCCCGCGTGGTTCATATCCTGCCGGCGCTGTTCGATTCGGACGATGATTGATTGGGATGGCATGTTGCAGCGGGGGGGCGCCCGCCCCCCGGTGCGCTCCGAGGCGGGGCAGGATGCCGTGCTGGCAACCAGGAAGGCAGGCGCCGGTCTGCCCGGTCATGCTTTACCTGGCCGCACAGGCGATGATCGCCGGCGCTGTCTGGATTGTGCCAAGCGGGCGCCCAATGGCCGGTGCATGGCGGCTGCCAGAAGGGAGCTTGTAGCTAGCCGGAGCTACATACCAAACGCCGATTGCTTGCAGCGCTGCAAGTGTTTTGCGCCGCTTCCGAGCGATCCAGACCAGCGAGCGGGGCGGGACAGGTGGCCGGGGCTATGAACAACGCGAAGGCAACGAGAGGCGACTATGCCGGATGCGATTCGGAGCTGGTTGCCGCAATCGGTAATGGTGGCTTTTCCCCGTCCTGCTACGTCCTGATAACGAAGTGTCCCGGCATGTCCCGGCTGTGTCCCGGCGCAAATATCCCGATTGAATTTGCAAGATGGCCTATTGGCAAGGGTTTCCGGCGTTTGTCCCGGTTGTCCCGGTTGTCCCGGCGTATTTCGGTAGGGGTGGGAAGAAAAGCCCTGCAACCGGCGCGCACGTAGGAGGGCGGGCAGGGAAATTATTGCGCTGCAAATGGTTGTTTCAGGGCAAGTGTACGGGTCCTCCCGAGCGGTTCTGATCGCGGGTAATTCGCACCGCATGAAACGCTTAGGCCGCAAATACATAACATATTGAAATGGTGAAAATGATGAGTAGACGAGAAAATCACAATTTAGCGGGTGCAGTCCGGCCAAGCTTGTTTGGTTCGGTGCGATGGCCGAAAGCCCGGCAGCCTTCCCGCGCTATCGCCTTGGCCATGATCGAAAAAACCCTGAACTGGGGTGAACTGGAAACGTTGTGCAGACCACACTACCAGGCAGACCAACGAAAGCGTGGGCGTAAGGGTTATAGCCTGTCCATGATGATGCGTTGTCGCGTAGTTCAAGAGGTTTGGGAACTGTCTGACGAGGCAACCGAAAACGCTATCCTCGATTCGTATGCCTTGGCATTGTTTGTCGGAACGGACCCATGGGAGCCGCGCCCCCCGTCTGCATCTGCCTTACGCGCTTTCAGAACTTGCCTTGATAATGCCGGCGCTTTGGGGCAGTTCGGTGTGATTATCGAACGGTCCTTTTTATTGCAGGGCTTGGAGTTTCGGCCGGGTTACATTCGGGAGCCGATTTTCAGGCGTAAAAGTCTCGGATAGTTGCGGCTCCTCCCCGGGCTATTGCTGAGCGGGTAATTCGCCTCCCCTGATTGCCAGACAGTCGCAGAGCTTTTACAAGGGGGTATGGTTTTTTTCCGACTGGCATGTGGCTGGAATCCTGCTGAGCTTTCCGTCAGAATAGCCCCAGCGGCTTGATTGTGTGTAGCTAGGTGAGTAGCTAAGAAAATCAGGTTGATTCATAAGTGGCGTGGTTATTTGGTTATCGGCCGATTTAAAGCTGTTGTTCAGACCTTATAATCCTGACCGTCAACACCACGGAGTTTTACATGGCACGTACCGTCAATTGCATCAAGCTGGGTCGCGAGGCAGAAGGGCTGGATTTTCCGCCTTACCCCGGCGCCCTCGGGCAGCGCATTTTTGAAAACGTCTCAAAGGAAGCCTGGCAGCAGTGGATCAAGCTGCAAACCATGATCATCAATGAAAATCGCCTGAACCTGGTCGATGCCAAGCACCGCAAGTATCTGATGGAGCAGGTCGAGAAGCACTTTTTCGGCGACGGCGCCGACCAGATCCAGGGTTACGTTCCGCCCAAGGCCTGATGCTCTCCGGCCCCGCCAGGCGGGGGACGCAAAAACCACACCCCCGGCCGCGACCGGGGGTTGTTTTTTGGGCGCAGCCGTTCAGACGCTGAACTGCAAGGTGGCCTGATGCAGCCGGCCGGCCAGGGCCGACATCTGCTCGGCAGCTTGCGACGATTCAGCGGCAGCCGCAGCGCCTTGTTCGATCATCTGCGCAACCTGCTCGGTATTGCGCGCGATTTGTTCGGCGGCCACGCGTTGTTCGGCCAGGACGTCGACGATGGCGCGCGCCGCCTGTGTCGATTCGTTACAACTGGCCTGGATGGCCGACATGGCCTCGATGGCGGAACTGGCCAGCTGTGCGCCGCGCTGGCTGCGCTCGGCGGTCGATTGCACGGCCGAGGCGGTCTGCCGCGTGGCATGGTCGAGCCGGTCGACCAGCTCCTCGATCTTGTGCGTTGTCTGCGCCGAGTGATTGGCCAGCTTGCGCACCTCGTCGGCGACGACCGCGAAGCCGCGTCCGGATTCGCCGGCCCGTGCCGCCTCGATGGCGGCATTCAGCGACAACAGGTTGGTTTGCTCGGAAATCTGCTTGATTTCCTCGGCGAAGCGGCCGATCTCCTGGGTATGGGCGTTCAGTTCGCTCATCAGCCGGGAGGTGATTGCCGCCTGCTCTGCAATGGCGTCGATTTCGCCCATGGCGCCGATGATGACCTGGCCGCTCTGCACCGCCCGGGCATGGGTGAGCTGACTGCTGTCTGCGGCGCTGCCGGCCTTTTCCGCCATCACGCTCATCGCCACGGTGAGTTCCTGGATGCCGGCTGCGATCCGGGCTGCCGAATCGCTCTGGGTGGTGGTCGCGTGGGCGACATGGCGAGCCGACTGGCTGACGATATCGGCGTCGCTCGAGGTGCGCTCGGCGCCTTGCTTGACGTCGGCAATCAGCTCGCGCAGGCGGAGGCGCATGGCATCGACGGCTGCGACCAGTGAGTCGGCGGCGGCCTTGCCGCCAAGGATGTCCTGGCTCAGATCGCCTTGGGCGACACGCCGGGTGGCATGGACCACGGGTTCGAGCTCGCCGCCCAGGCGGCACAACATTCGGCGGCTGATGATGAAGCCGAGGAATAGCGAGATCAGGCTGCCCGCCAGGCCGACCAGGCCGATCAGCCAGGCGTTGCGGGCAAACCGCCGGTCGGCGGCATGGCTTGCTTCGGCCACGGTGCTGAGGGTGGCCTGGGTCAATTGATCGAAAGCCGCCTTGATCGAGGTAGCGAGGGGCAGATCCGCCTCGCGCAGGGCCGCATCGACCAGGGTCGTGTATTTCGGCATCCCCGCTTCATTCTCGGCCAGCACGTCGTCGTACAGTTGGTCGAGTTCCCGTGCCTGCTGGCGCACGGTGGCGATGTCCGGCAGATTGCCGGCCCGCCCTCCCCGTGCTGCCAGGGCATCGAGATGCTGCCAGAGCAGGCGGCGCTGTTCGATGAAGTTTGCCCGGGCCTTGTCGAATTCGGCCGGCATGTAGTTGCGGATCATCATTTCCTGCAAGGCCCGGTTCTGGGCCTGAAAGGCATTCTGGGCTGCGCTGACCAGCGCCAGGGCGGTGCTGGCCTGTTCGACCTGCTGTCCGACGCGACGCGAATCGGAACGGAAATCATCCAGCGCAAGCAGGGCGCTGGCCAGCAGGAGAAGGACGCAGAAAGTGCCGATGGCAGCCATGAGCATGAGCTGAAGCCGGATGGAAAGGCGGGAAAACGACATCGTGGTGTGCTTCGGGTTCAGAAGAAAGTTTTGAGCAGATAGGCCAGCAAACCGCCGCCGGCGGCCGTGCAGAGCGCCAGGTGGAAGCAGGCCCGTTTCAGTCCAGCGGCCTGCTCGTCGATGAATTGCTCCAGGCCGTCGAACAGTTCGGGGAAGGTGGCAATGTCGGTGCCGGAGGTCTTTTCCATGATCGCTTGAACGGGTCAGGGGTGGGGGACTGGTCGCCCAGGCAGCGGACGGACACCCCACTATCGCCAGCAAATGTTTCAGGGGCGTGACGGGAACTTTGCCCTGCCGCCTCAGAAACGGCGCAGCATCAGGTGCTTGCCGTCGATCCGGCCGTCGCGCACTTCGCGGAAGCCGAGGTCGCGGAAGCGCCGGGTCTTGCTGGTCGAGACCAGCACCCGGCCGGATTGGAACTGCTGCTCGAGCCAGTCCAGGCGGGCTGTGATCAGGGCCCGGCCGACGCCCCGGCCGCGTTTTTCCGGGGCAACCGCCGACAGGTACAGGAGATGGGTGCGCGAGGCCCAGTCGGCAGCCTTGATTCCGCCGATGGCGATGATCTCGCCTGCCTCGATGGCGATAAAGAAACGGCGGTAAAACACCGGGTCGTTCGTGCTCAGTTCGCGGCGGATACGCTCCGCGCCATAGCGCTCGGGGTCGGCAAAGGCGTTGACGATCAGGGTGACGCAGGCTTCGAGCAACAGGGGGCTGCTGCTGTCGAGTGTATCGATCCGAAACGTTGCCATCCGGCGCTCAGGAGGCTGCCATCCGCAAATGACGCAGGCGCTGGGCGAATTCGGCCGTACGACGGGCCGCTTCGCGATTGATGGCGGTTTGTTGCCGGCCGAAGGCTTCTCGCTCAACGACGCTCTTCACTGCAGCGTCGATGCTGCGTAGGCATCGCCAGCGATAGCCTTGGCGGGTCGGGAAAAGCCGCATCTGTTCGATGGGATGATGCACACGGCAGCAGTAGCAGAATTGGGTATCCGACATTGCAACCTCGCTGGGGGAAATCTGCCGGTGCAGCATGCAGTGCCCTTGTTACCGCCATGTGAAACGCGCTCGCAGCCCGTCTCCGGGTGTCACGTGCCTGAAATCATCGCTTCCTAAACTGGATAGCCGGTTTATTGGAAATGACGACGATGAATGTTGCGATGGATGGCGAAGCGCTCGAACTCCAGCGGCTGTTGAGCGGGAACCTGCTCTTTCCGGTATTTCAGCCCATACTGGATTTTCGCCTGCGGGCCATTCTGGGTTATGAATCCCTGATTCGCGGCCCGGAAGACAGTTGCCTGCACCGGCCTGACCGCCTGTTTGCCGTCGCGGCGCGTTGCGGGCGCAGTGCCGATCTGGAACATGCCTGCCGCGAAGCCAGTCTGCGAGCCTTCGCTGCGCAGCGCCTCGCGGGGCGGCTGTTTCTCAACGTCACACCGGGCTGCCTGCTTGACACCCGCCTGATGAACGGCCATACCCGCGCCCTGCTCGCCGAACTGGGGATCGCGCCCAACCGGCTTGTCCTCGAACTGACCGAGAACCAGAAGGTCACCGATCTGCCCGGCATCCACGAGGCGCTGCAGCACTATCGTGGCCGGGGCTTCCAGATCGCCATCGACGACCTGGGCGAGGGCTTCGCCAACCTGCGCATGTGGTCGGAGTTGCGCCCGGAGTTCGTCAAGATCGACAAGCACTTTGTGCATGGTATCGCCGATGACCGGATCAAGTTCCATTTCGTTCGCGCCATGCAGGATCTGGCCGAGATCAGCAATACCCTGCTGGTCGCCGAGGGCATCGAACGTAGCGAAGACTTCATCTGTCTGCGCGACATGGGCATCGCCTGCGGGCAGGGTTATTTCATCGGTCATCCGGAGCGTCGGCCCCTGCGCCAACTGGCCGGTGCCGCGCTGATGGCGCTCGATGCGCAATCTCTCGCCCTGACGCCCATCAGTGGCGCGGGGGGGCGTTTGCCGACGGCGCGCACTCTGCTCAAGGCTATCGAGCCGGTGCCCATGCATGCCAGCAACGCCGAGGTCATCGCCCGCTTCGAAGCCGATCCCGATCTCGACGTGTTGCCGGTGGTTCAGGGCACCCAGCCGGTGGGCATGATCAACCGGCACAGCATGGTCGATCGCTTTGCTCGCCCTTTCCGCAAGGAATTGTTCGGGCGAAAAAGCTGCGAACTGTTCATGGATCATGCCCCGCTCGTTGTTGACCAGCACGCGACCATCCAGGAACTGGCCATGATGCTGTCGCTGGCGCCCAAACATTACCTGTTCGATGGCTTCATCGTCACCGGCGAAGGGCGTTACCTCGGGGTCGGCAGCAGCCATGACCTGATGGCGACGATCACCGAAATGCAGATCAGTGCCGCCCGCTACGCTAATCCGCTGACCCAGTTGCCGGGCAACGTGCCGATCAACGAACACATCGACCGCATGCTGTTGAGCGGCAGCCCGTTTGTCGCCGCGTATATCGACATTGACGACTTCAAGCCCTTCAATGACACCTTCGGCTATCGGCGCGGCGACGACGTGATCCAGATCCTCGCTCGCCTGCTTTGCGAGGCAGCGGACGAGCGGCTTGATTTCGTTGGCCATATCGGAGGCGACGATTTCTTCGTTGTTTTCCGCAGTGCCGACTGGGAAATGCGGTGCTGGCAGGTGATTTCCCGCTTTGCCGAGGCCGTGAACAACCTGCTCGGCGTCGATGAGCGCCTGCGCGGTGGCTACATGGCCGAAAGCCGGCGGGGCGAACTGAACTTCCAGCGTCTGCCCGCCTTGTCCATCGGTGCCGTGCGCGTCGGGGCAGGCGAGTGCGAATCGCACCGCGAGGTGGCGGCGGCCGCTTCGTCCGCCAAAAAGCAGGCCAAGAAGCAGGCCCGCAACCCGCAAGGCGAAAGCGGGGGCGGCAGCCTGTTCATCGAGCGGCGACGGATCGGTCATGGCGAAATGCCCCCGCTGCGGGCACCGCTGAATTGAGGGGCGGGGAATGCAAGGGATTTATGCTTCGATATAAACGAAGTATCGCTACGCTTTTCGGCTATGCGCAGGGAGGCGATATTGGCTACGATGCTCTGACATTCTGCTCAAAGGAGAGATCGGAACATGAAGGTCAAAGCTTCCATCGAACGCGGTGCCGACTATCTGTGCGTGAAGTTGGGTGAGGTGGTGACGGCCATCGAGCAGATCGGTGTCGTCAAGGGCTTGCCGATGTGGGAAGTCGAGCGGCGGATCAACGAGGGGAGCAGAAAGCGCATCATCGTCTCGGCGCGCACCCTGACACCGCTCAAGACCTGAGCCGCATCACGGTAGATTGACCCGGCTGGCCGGGAAACGGGCGGTAAAGCGGCTGCCCTTGCCCACTTCGCTCTGGATGTGGAGCTGGGCCTGATGGCGGTTCAGCGAGTGCTTGACGATGGCCAGACCCAGCCCGGTGCCGCCCGAGTCGCGCGAACGGCTGCGGTCGACGCGGTAGAAGCGCTCGGTCAGGCGGGGAATATGCTTGGCATCGATGCCTGGGCCGGTATCCTGGACAGCGAACTCGGCGCCTTGCGGCGAAATGCGCCAGTGCAGCGTGATCGTGCCGCCGGCTGGCGTATAACGCACGGCGTTGGTCACCAGGTTGCCGAGGGCGCTGAGCAATTCCGGCTCGGAGCCGAGCAGGTCGCCCTGTCCCTCGCTGTCGACCCGGATGGTGTGCCGGCCGGACGAGAGGGCTTCAGCATCGCGCCGCAGCTTGTCGATCAGATTGGCCATGTCGACCACCTCGTTCTCCGGCGGCGGAGCCGATTCGATGGCCGACAGCGTCAGCAGATCCTGTACGATGGACTGCATCCGGCGTGACTGCTCGGCCATCATCGCAAGGTAGCGGTTGCGCTCCTCCGGTTCCAGCTCGAGTTCCTGCAATGTTTCCAGGAAGCCGGCGAGCACCGTGAGCGGGGTGCGCAGTTCGTGCGACACGTTGGCGACGAAATCGCGCCGCGTCTGGTCGAGGCGGTCGGCCTGCGTCACGTCCTTGATCTGCATGAGCCGCCGATTGCCGGCGTAGGGAATCACGTGAATGGCGTAAACGCGGTCGCGGAAACGCTCCGGGCGCAGGATCAGCGGCCGGCTGAAATCCTCGGCTTCGAGGTAGCCGACGAATTCCGGCTGACGCACCAGATTAAGGACCGACTGGCCGCGATCGGTGGCCACCCGCAGTCCGAGTTGCGTTTCCGCCGTCTGGTTGCAAAACACGATCTGGTTCTGCAAATCGAGCAGCACCACGCCGTCGGTCAGTGCCTGGGCTGCGGCGATCAGCATGCTGATTTCGTGTTCCCGCTGGGCGATCTGCTGGCGCAGATCCTTCTCGTGCCGGTAGAGCCGGCCGAAGATATTGTCCCACTCGCCTTCCCCTTCCAGACTGGCATCGACCAGCGGATTGCGCGACCAGCGATCCAGACGCGCGAAGTTGCGGAAGTGGAAGACCATCTGCAACACCAGGCCGAGCGAGAAAACCGCCCACCCATGCCAAGGGCGGGAAAGGATGCCAACCGGAATGGCAATGGCCGCCGTCACGGCGGCCAGGATCACGGCGCGGACGATCAGCGATCTCAAGACGGGTCAGGCTCCCCGAAAACGATATCCGGTGCCGCGCACCGTTTCCACCCGTTCGTGATGGCCGGAGGGCTCCAGTGCGGCCCGCAGGCGGCGGATGTGAACATCCACCGTCCGTTCCTCGATGAAGACATGGTCTCCCCAGACCTCGTCGAGCAACTGGGCGCGCGTGTAGACCCGCTCGGCGTGCGTCATGAAAAAGAAGAGCAGGCGGAATTCGGTCGGCCCCAGTTCGATCGGCTGGCCGCCGGCCAGCACGCGATGGGTGGCCGGATTGAGCGACAGGTTGCCGATCTCGACCGCTTCGCCGGCGAGGTGCGGAGCCCGGCGGCGCAGCACGGCCCGCACGCGTGCAACCAGTTCCTTGGGAGAAAAGGGCTTGGTGACGTAATCGTCGGCTCCGGCTTCCAGCCCCTGCACCTTGTCCTCCTCATGGACGCGGGCGGTCAGCATGATGATCGGCAATTCCCGCGTCCGCTCGTCGGCACGCAGCTTTTTGGCCAGCGCAACGCCGGATTGGCCGGGCAGCATCCAGTCGAGAATCAGCAGGTCGGGCAGGGCGGCGCGGATCGCGGACTCTCCCGCCTCGGCACTACTGGCGCGAACAACGAGAAAACCGGCGTGCTTCAGATTGATGGCAATCAGCTCCTGGATCGCCGGTTCATCCTCAACGACCAGTATCGTCGGTGTCACTTGGCTTGCTCCTTCACATGGCGGATGTCGCGTCCCTCGACGATGAACACCACCTGCTCCGCCACATTCTTGGCATGGTCGCCGATGCGCTCGATGGCGCGGGCGATGGAGATGATCTCGATCGAGGTGGTGATGGTGCGCGGATCTTCCATCATGTGCGTGATCAACTGGCGGATGATCGACTTGAATTCGGTATCCACGTCGCTGTCCGCCTTGATGACCGACTGGGCCAGTGGCACGTCGAGACGGGAAAAGGCGTCGAGAGCCTGGCGAACCAGGCTGAGGGCGGCTTCGGCCAGATGGCGGATGCCGATACCGTACTGGGCCGGCAGGTGGCCGGCTTCATAGATGCGGCGGACCCCCTTGGCGATCTTCTTGGCCTCGTCGCCGGCCCGCTCCAGATCGGTGACGATTTTGCTGATGCCGAGCACCAGGCGCAGATCCGAGGCGGTCGGTTGGCGCTTGGCGATAATGTGGGCGCAGTCGTCGTCGATGGCTTTTTCCAGATCATTGATCTTGCGGTCGGCTTCGACAATCGTTTTGACACTGGCCACTTCGCCCGAGCTGTAGGCGTCGATGGCGGCGGAAACCTGCGTTTCGACCATGCCGCCCATTTGCAGGACATGGGTGCGCAGGCGGCCGAGTTCCTCGTCGAACTGGCTGGAGAGGTGCTGGCTTTCGTTCATGTCGTATTCTCCCTTAGCCCATGCGGCCGGTAATGTAATCTTCGGTGCGCTTGTCTTTCGGCTTGATGAAGATTTCATCGGTCTTGCCGAACTCGATCATCTCGCCCAGGTACATGTAGGCGGTATAGTCGGAAACGCGGGCCGCCTGCTGCATGTTGTGGGTCACGATCAGGATGGTGACGCGCTTTTTCAGTTCATGCACCAGCTCCTCGATGGCGCCGGTGGCGATCGGGTCGAGCGCCGAGGTCGGCTCGTCGAAGAGCAGCAATTCCGGGTCGGTGGCCAGGGCGCGGGCGATGCACAGACGTTGCTGCTGGCCGCCAGACAGGTTGGAGGCCAGATCGTTCAGGCGGTCCTTCACTTCTTCCCACAGGGCGCCCCCCTTCAGGGCCTGCTCGACCTTGTCGTCCAGCACCCGCTTGTTGTTTTCCCCCCGCACGCGCAAGCCGTAGGCCACATTTTCGTAGATCGACTTGGGGAAGGGGTTCGGCTTCTGGAAGACCATGCCGACGCGCATGCGCACTTCAATCGGGTCGACTTCCGGTGACAGCAGGTTGGTGTTGTCCGGGAAGAAGCGGATTTCACCTTCGTAGCGGTTGCCCGGGTAGAGGTCATGCATGCGGTTGAAGCTGCGCAGGTAGGTCGACTTGCCACAGCCGGAGGGGCCGATCAGCGCCGTGACCTTCTTATCGTAGATCGGCATGTTGATGTTCTTCAGCGCCTTGGCTTCGCCGTAATAAAAGTTGAGATTACGGGCTTCCGCCTTGAGCGGCGGGTTGTCATGAATCTGCATGATGACTCCAGTTCAGTATTCGGTTCGGGCAAGCGCGCGGCTTACCATTTGATGTTCTTGCGTATCTTGTAGCGCAGCCAGATGGCGATGCCGTTCATCGACAGCACCATGACCATCAGCACGAAGCCGGCGGCGGCGGCATTGACTTCAAAGGCCGGGTCGGGACGCGAGGTCCAGTTGAAGATCTGGATCGGCATCACGGTAAAGGGCGACATCAGCCAGTCGAACAGGCCGGCGGTGCCCTCGGCGGTGGCGCTGAATGGCATCGGCGGCAGGAAGGCAATGAAGGTCAGGGCGCCAATCGTGATGATCGGGGCCGTCTCGCCAATGGCCCGGGCCAAGCCGATGATCACGCCGGTCAGGATGCCGGGCATGGCATAGGGGATGATGTGATAGCGGCAGGTCTGCCAGCGCGTCGCCCCGACGGCCATCGACCCTTCACGGATCATGGCCGGGATGGCGCGGATCGCTTCGCGGGTGGATACGATGACGATCGGCAGAATGAGAAGCGCCAGGGTCAGGCCGGCCGTCAGGATGCTCTGGCCGAAGCCAAAGGCGTAGACGAAGATGCCGAGCGACAGCAGGCCATAGACGATGGACGGCACCGCGGCCAGATTGGTGATGTTGATCTCGATGATCTCCGTGATCCAGTTGCGCTTGGCGTACTCCTCCAGATAAACGCCGGCTGCGACGCCGAGCGGTACGGCAGCAAAAGCCGTGACCAGCATGACGAGCAGCGAACCCACCCAGGCGGACAGGATGCCGGCCTGGCTGGCGCGGCGGGACGCGAACTGGGTGAAGAAATCGAGATTCAGGCGTTCGGCGCCGCGGATTACCATGTCGGACACCAGCAGAAAGATCACCAGCAAGCCGATCGCCAGGAAAATGATGCCGATGGCCTGGAACAGCGTATCGCGGAACTTGCCGCGGGCGATCAGCGCGCGGACCTGTTCGGTGGTCAGGGATTTATGTTGCATCTCAGTAATTCTCCCGGAACTTCTTGCGCAGCCATTGGCCGAGAATGTTGAAGCAGAGGGTGATCAGGATCAGGGTCAGACCGGCGGCAAAGATGGTCTGGTAACCGATGGAACCGTGCGGCAGGTCACCCAGGGCCACCTGAACGATGTAGGACGTGATGGTGGCGGCCGGTTCGGCCGGGTTCCAGGTCAGGTTTGGCTGCATGCCGGCAGCCACGGCGAGGATCATCGTTTCGCCGACAGCGCGCGAGATGGCCAGAATGTAGGAAGCGGCCAAACCGGAGAAGGCGGCCGGCACCACAACGTGAATGGCGGTGTACAGGCGGGTCGAACCCATCGCATAGGAGCCTTCGCGCAGCGACATCGGCACGGCGCGCATGGCATCCTCGGAGAGCGAGGCGATGTAGGGCACGATCATGATGCCCATCACCAGGCCGGCGGACAGCAGCGAAAAGCCCGGCAATTCCGGAAACAGCTTCTGCAAGAGCGGCGTGACCATGAGCAGCGCGAAATAACCGAACACAATGGTCGGGATGCCGCCGAGCAATTCGAGCACCGGCTTGGCGACTTCGCGAATTTTGGGCTGGGCAAATTCGGAGAGGTAAATGGCAATCACGGTGCCCATCGGAATGGCGACGGCCAGTGCCACGGCCGAAGAAACCACGGTGCCGGAAATCAGGACCATGATGCCGAAATGCGCATCATCGAACAGCGGGGTCCATTGGGTGTCGGTCAGAAAGTCGATGATGCTGACGTTCTGAAAGAAATGAATCGACTCGGAGACGAGTACATAGACGATACCGACCGTGGTCAACACGGAAACGGTGGCTGCCGCGAAAAGCAGCATCTCGATGATGCGCTCGCTGGCGTGGCGCATGGCGTTCTTGGCCAGGCGGTCGCTGACCGTGGGCAGGTCAGTGGATTTGTTTGCGGTCATGGTGGCTGAATTCACTTTGGAGCGATCCTCAAGAATAAGCCCGACCCGGCCGGGTCGGGCTTATTTTGTATCCGTGATCTCGAAAAATTACAGCTTGGCTTCCCGCTTCATCAGGTCTTCGATGGTGATCCCGACTTCATTCTTGCCGCCGAACACGGTCCCATACTTTTTCTTGGCGACGTGTTCGAGGTTGCCCGTATAGGCCGAAGGCGGCAGCGGAACGAATTTGACTTCGGAGGTCAGCTTGGCGGCGTTCTTCATGTAGAACTCGACGAATTCCTTCACTTCCGGCTTGTCGAGGGACTTGACCTTGACGTAGATGAAGATCGGGCGGGACAGCGGCTGGTAAGTGCCGTCGACGACGGTCTTCTCGGACGGGGCGACAGCCTTCTCGGTTTTCGGATTGACGATCGGCAGGGCCTTCAGGCGGGCCATGTTCTCGGCGTAATAGGCGTAGCCGAAGTAGCCAATGGCATTGATATCGCGCGAAACACCCTGCACCAGCACGTTGTCGTCTTCGGAGGCGGTATAGTCGCCGCGCGACGACTTGGCCTTGCCGACAGTGGCTTCGGTGAAGTACTCGAAGGTGCCCGAGTCGGCGCCGGCGCCGAACAGCTTGATCGGCTGGTCAGGCCAGGCCGGGTTGACCTGGTTCCACTTGGTGATCTTGCCTTGGGCAGCCGGCTCCCACATCGCCTTCAGTTCGGCCACGGTGATCTGCTTCAGGAAGGTGTTCTTCGGATTGATGACCACGGTCAGCGCGTCGAAGGCAACCGGCATTTCGACGTACTGCACGCCGGCGGCCTTGCAATCTTCCATTTCCTTGGCCGTGATCGGGCGCGAGGCGTTGGAGATATCGGTTTCGTCGCGGCAGAACTTCTTGAAGCCGCCACCCGTGCCGGAAATGCCGACGGTGACCTTGATCGCGTTCTTCTTGGCCTTCTGGAACTCTTCGGCGACCGCTTCGGTGATCGGATAAACGGTGGAGGAACCGTCAATCTTGATGACCTGGGCCTGGACAGCCTGCGCGCCGAACAGCGTGATGCCGACAACGGCTAGGCTGGAAACAATCTTGGAATACTGCATGGGGTGACTCCTGCATGGTTTGGGTTAGGGTGTGTGCAGGTTAGCGGCCGTTTGTTACAGCCGCATGACACGCTGTAACAAACGGCCTTTTTTTCGGGGTGCTTGTCGACTACTTGTTCGGGCGTCCGGTCTTGATGCGCTCGATACGTCCCATGACGGCCTTCAGCGCGCTGTCGTCGAGAACGCACAATGCCGCGATGCCACCGCGCAGCACTTCACTTTTCTTGGCGGGCTGCCCGAGGGCGGCCAGTCGCTGCTTCAAGGCGTCGATCCGGGCGTATTCCGCTTCCGGCATGGCAAAGCTGTCCCGGATCAGTTTTGGCTTTCGTGCCTTGGGGGGCCTATCCTTGGTGGGCTTTGCGGCCTTGTCTGATTGAAAGGCCGCCGGCGGCATGACCTTGGGCTGGTCATAGTTGATGGCTTGTGCCTTGGCCAGCGCGTCGGCCAGCACCTTCTGGTGTTTGGCGACCGTCAGCTTCACCTCGCTCGCTTGACGCCGGGCGCGAGGCGCGGGCTTGGGCGGGGCGGGTGATTCGGTCGGGCCGGATGAGACGGAGGGGGCAGCGAGCGGCTTGCTACGTGCCGGTCTTGCCGCGGGCGCTTGTGTCTTGTCGTTCATGGCAGGCTCTCCCTGGAAACAGTATGGCGAGTTTAACGAGTGCGTCCGGTGCCCAAGGTTAAGTTTTTATGACAGCTTGCCCTGTCGCTGCCGCGGTAAAATTGGGACAGACCAATCAGGAGTATTCAGATGACCCAGGACGAACTCAAACAGGCCGTGGCTCGCGCGGCAGCCGATTACGTGGCGCAAACGGCCCCGGTTGGAAGCATTATCGGTGTCGGTACCGGCTCCACAGCCAATTTCTTTATCGATGCGCTGGCGGAAATCAAGGAGCGCTACGCCGGTGCCGTGGCCAGTTCGGAGGCGACGCGGCGTCGCCTGGAGGGACACGGCATCCCGGTGTTCGACCTGAACGACGTGGCCGACATCCCGGTCTATGTCGATGGCGCCGACGAGATCGATGCCGGTCTCAACATGATCAAGGGGGGGGGCGGGGCGCTGACCCGGGAAAAGATCGTTGCGGCCGTGGCCCGCGAGTTCGTCTGCATCTGTGACGCATCCAAGCTGGTCGATGTCATGGGACGCTTTCCGTTGCCGGTCGAGGTCATCCCGATGGCCCGGGCTTATGTCGCGCGGGAGTTGGCCAAATTGGGTGGTCAGCCGGTATTGCGTGAAGGCTTCGTGACGGATAACGGGAACGTCATCCTCGACGTCAGGGGGCTGTCGATCACCGATCCGAAAGATCTTGAAGCCCGGATCAACCAGATTACCGGTGTCGTGACCAACGGGCTCTTCGCCATGCGTCCGGCCAACCTCCTGTTGCTCGGCGCCACGGACGGCGTACGCAGAATCCGTTAACCGTTTATATATGAGGAAGGATGGGTGTGATCCGCCTCTGTCCTCGGCATTCTTGTCGCCATTTGAAAATGCGCAATCGGCGGTTGACAACGTCCGGATAGGGTCTATAATGCGCACCTCTTCTGCGGCGGCGGTTTTTCAGCGGTGCAGAAGGGTCAGGAAGTTTCGAGATGTTGAAAAATATTTTCCGAAACTGCTTGACGAGGAGTTGGGAGTGCTTCATAATCTCGCTTCTCTGCTGCTGACGAATCGAACGAAACGGCGCGGCGCTGATCTTTAACAAATTGGACAACCGATAAGTGTGGGTGTCTTGATGCGAAGCAACTTTGGTTGCA
>JBKBHB010000002.1:0-253823 GCA_046297855.1 Azonexus sp. | reverse complement strand
CCCTTGCCGTTCAGCCAACACTTCCCCTTGCCGGGTGTGTAGAGGACTTCCACCTCCAAGTCATCTTCCCCACCACCACAGCGAGGCAGACAGCGCCAGTCACGGCGCTACGCGCCATGCCGGGCGTACCCAAACAGAAGCCCCGGTCCGGAACCGGGGCCTTCTCATGCCGGGACATGCCCGCTTACTTCTGCTCCGCCGACTCTTCCCTGGCGGCCGGCTTTTCGCCATGCGAAAGCTCCAGCGCGCCTTCGTTCTGCTTGCCGATATGCTGATCGATCTGCGGCAACTGGTGTGCAATGCCCTTGTGGCAGTCGATGCAGGTCTTGCCCTCGTCGAACGCTTTCGGGTGCATACGGGCCGGACGGTCGCCCTGCTCGGTGTAATCCATATAAGCATAGTTATGGCAATTGCGGCACTCGCGGGAATCGGTCTTCTTCATCCGGTCCCATTCATGCTGCGCCAGTTCATGCCGCTTCTTGTTGAACTTCTCCGGCGTATCGATACTGCCCAGTATCTTGTGCAAGACCTCGTTGGACGCCTGGATCTTGCGAATCATCTTCGGCCCCCACTCCTTAGGCACATGACAGTCCGGGCAGGTGGCGCGAACACCGGTACGGTTGGTGTAGTGCACCGTGTTCTGATATTCGCGGAACACGTTCTCCTCCATCTCGTGGCAGGAGATGCAGAAGGACTCCTTGTTGGTGGCTTCCAGCGCCCAGTTGAAGCCCCCCCAGAAGACGATACCGGCCACGAACAACAGCAAGGCCGTCGTCACCCCGATGCGCTGAATCCAGGCAGGCATAAAGTTCTTGAGACTCATCATTCCCCCTTCTTGGCCGGTTTATAGGTATTCTCGACCAGCGGCTTGGCGTCGAACTGCGGCACATGGCATTGCATGCAGAAGTAACGGCGCGGCGAGATGTTCTTCAACTTGTTGTCCTCGCGATCAAGGTAGTGCGACTTGGCCACCTTGGTCGCCCCGGTTTCCTCGGCGCGTTCCTTGGAATGGCAGTCCATGCACTTGTTGAAGTTCTGCGTAATGTTGTAGCCCTTGACGCTGTGCGGAATCAGCGGTGGCTGCTTCTGGAAATTCCGTTCGATATTGGCCTGATCTTTTTCGGGCTTGAACATGTTGACCTTGGAATTGCCCTCGATCGTCACGCCGCCAATTTCATTGACCAGTTCCTGCGCGCCGGCCAGACCGATGCCGCCCAGCGCGATGCCAGCAACCAGGGCCAGCGTCGTCATCAATTTCATCTTTTCACCTCCGAGATACGGCCGGCAGACGACACCGGCCGTTATTCGTTGTTATCGTCCGATCAGGCCTTCGTCACCTTGACCGCACACTTCTTGTAGTCCGTTTCCTTGGAAATCGGGCAGGTGGCGTCCAGGGTCAGTTTGTTGACCAGGCGGCCCGCATCGAAGAACGGGATGAAGACCAGACCGCGCGGTGGCTTGTTGCGGCCGCGGGTTTCAACGCGCATGACCACTTCGCCGCGCCGGGAAGCAACCTTGACCTCCATGCCGCGCTGCAGGCCACGGTCGCGCGCATCGTCCGGATGCATGAACACCACGGCATCGGGGAAGGACTTGTACAACTCCGGAACGCGCCGGGTCATCGAACCGGTGTGCCAGTGCTCCAGCACGCGGCCGGTGCACAACCACAGATTGAATTCGGCATCCGGCATCTCGGGCGGATCCTGGTAAGGCAGTGCGAAGATCACGGCCTTGCCATCCTTGTGGCCATAGAACTTCACCCCCTCGCCCTTCTTGACGTAAGGGTCATAGCCCTCGCGGAAGCGCCACAGGGTTTCCTTGCCATCGACCACCGGCCAGCGCAGGCCACGCGCCTTGTGATACGTGTCGAACGGCGCCAAGTCATGGCCATGGCCGCGGCCAAAGGAGGCATATTCCTCGAACAGGCCCTTCTGGATGTAAAAGCCCATCAGTCTGGAATCGTCATTGTCAAAGCCGGGAGCCGTTTCGCTCAGCTTGTACTTATTGACCACCCCGTTGGCGAAGAGCACATCGAACATCGTCTTGCCCTTGTACTTCGGCGCCTTGGCCAGCAGTTCCGGCGTCCACACCTCTTCCATCTTGAAGCGTTTGGAAAATTCCATGATCTGCCAGACATCGGAGCGGGCCTCGCCCGGCGCCTTGACCTGCTGACGCCAGAACTGGGTACGCCGTTCGGCATTACCATAGGCCCCTTCCTTCTCGACCCACATCGCGGTCGGCAGGATGAGGTCGGCGGCCATCGCTGAAACGGTCGGATACGGGTCGGACACCACGATGAAATTGGCCGGATTGCGCCAGCCCGGATAGAGCTCCTCGTTGATGTTCGGACCGGCCTGCATGTTGTTGTTGCATTGCTGCCAGTAGAAATTGACCTTGCCATCCTTCAACGCACGGGCCATGGCCACGGCGTGCAGGCCGATCTTGTCATTGATCGTGCCCTCCGGCAGTTGCCACAGTTCCTCGGCATGCTTGCGATGCTCCGGATTGGTGACCACCATGTCGGCCGGCAGGCGGTGGGCAAAGGTGCCCACTTCGCGCGCCGTTCCGCAGGCCGACGGCTGGCCGGTCAGCGAGAACGGGCTGTTGCCGGGCTCGGAGATCTTGCCGACCAGCAGATGCACGTTGTAGATCATGTTATTGACCCAGGTGCCACGCGTATGCTGGTTGAAGCCCATGGTCCAGAAGGAGACGCACTTGACCTTCGGATCGGCATACAACTCGGCCATCGCAATCAGGTCCTTGGCCGGCACGCCGGACAGTTTGGACACCTTATCGACCGTGTATTCCGAGACAAACTTCTTGAAGTCGTCGAAAGTGATGTTGTCCGCCTTGGCCGGGTTGCCCTTCGGTTTGCCATCCTCACCCGGATAACCGTTGTTGGTTGCCTTCTTTTCCAGCGCGTGGGTCGGGCGCAGGCCATAGCCGATATCGGTTTCGCCCTTCTTGAAATTGACGTGCTTGTTGACGAAGTCCTGGTTGACCTTACCGGTCGAAATGATGTGATGGCAGATGAAGTTCAGGATCGCCAGATCGGTGTTCGGCTTGAAGACCATCGGGATGTCGGCCAGTTCGAACGAACGATGTTCGAAGGTAGACAACACGCCCACCTTGACGTGCTTGCTCGACAGTTTGCGGTCCGTGATGCGCGTCCACAAGATCGGATGCATCTCGGCCATGTTCGACCCCCACAGGAAGAAGGCATCGGCATGCTCGATGTCGTCGTAGCACCCCATCGGCTCGTCAATGCCGAAAGTGCGCATGAAGCCAGCCACCGCCGATGCCATGCAATGGCGGGCGTTGGGATCGAGGTTGTTGGAGCGGAAGCCGGCCTTCATCAACTTGGCAGCCGCATACCCTTCCCAGACCGTCCACTGACCCGAACCAAACATGGCAATGCCATCCGGCCCCTTGGCCCTGAGGGTGGCCTTGCACTTCTCTTCCATGATGTCGAAGGCCTGCTTCCACGAGATCGGCTTGAAATCGCCATTCTTGTCGAACTTGCCGTCCTTCATGCGCAACATGGGTGTCTTCAGGCGGTCGGCACCATACATGATCTTGGACAGGAAATAGCCCTTGATACAGTTCAGGCCACGATTAACCGGCGCATCCGGGTCGCCCTGGGTCGCCACCACGCGACCGTCCTGAGTGCCCACCAGCACACCACACCCGGTACCACAGAAACGGCAGGCGGCCTTGTCCCAGCGGATGTCGTCCTTGCCCTGAGCCAGCGCCGTGCCCGGAGCCGACATGCCGGCAACCGACATGGCTGCCGCGGCCGCATTGGCCTTGATGAAATCGCGTCGATTGAGTTTCACGCTTGTACCTCCTCGGTTTCCACTAGTTCGTCGTCGCTGTACTGATAGACCATGGCCACCGATGCGACGCCGGGCATACCATGCAGGGCTACATACTTGTTTGCAGCCGACTCCAGATCGTCATCCTCCAGTACGACGACCATCTTTCCCTCCGGACTTTCCGCATGAATTTCCAAACCGGGAAGCTGGCGCAAGGCTTCGCGCGCTTCGGCCAAGCGGGCCGGCACGACATGCAAGATGGCACTGGATATGTTCATGGGCACAACCTCCTGAATCCGGACAACAACCTGAACGGTCACGAAGCGTAATCTCCCCGATTAGTAGGGTTATTCACTTGATTTGAGTCAAGTTCGCCTGCACGAACCCGTTGCGCTAGTACCAACGAAGAAGCCGCGCTAGTTCCTTTGAACTACCCCGCAACGGATGCGGGGTAGCCGCAATTTTCAATTTCTATTATTGATATTGAAACAATCAATTAGAACAATAACCCCGGCTTTTCTAATATTCTTCCTGTCTTCGACACACCCTCTCAAACCCAAACAAGGAGAAAACAATGTCGCTCATCAACACCCAGGTTCAGCCGTTCAAGGTCCAGGCTTTCCATAACGGCAAGTTCGTCGAAATCACCGACGCCACGCTGAAGGGCAAGTGGTCCGTCATGATTTTCATGCCGGCCGCCTTCACCTTCAATTGCCCGACCGAGATCGAGGATGCCGCCAATAACTACGCCGAGTTCCAGAAGGCCGGTGCCGAGGTGTACATCGTGACTACCGACACCCACTTCTCGCACAAGGTCTGGCACGAAACCTCGCCGGCCGTCGGCAAGGCCCAGTTCCCGCTGATCGGCGACCCGACCCATCAGCTGACCCGCGCCTTCGACGTGCATATCGACGAGGAAGGCCTGGCCCTGCGCGGCACCTTCGTGATCAACCCGGACGGCATCATCAAGACGGTCGAAATCCATTCCAACGAAATCGCCCGCGACATCTCCGAAACCCTGCGCAAGCTGAAGGCAGCCCAATACACCGCCGCCCACCCGAACGAAGTCTGCCCGGCCAAGTGGAAGGAAGGCGAAAAGACCCTGGCTCCGTCGCTCGACCTGGTCGGCAAGATCTAAAAGCACGCCAGCTGCCAACAGAGATACACAAGACAAAAACCCGCCGCCCCGGCGGCGGGATTTCACTGCCAAGCAGCGGCCGACGCTGCTTGGCAGTGAAATCGCGAACAACAACGCTAGGGAGAACCTCATGCTCGACGCCGCCATCAAGGGCCAACTCAAGGCCTATCTCGAACGCCTGCAGCGCCCGATCGAACTGGTTGCTGCGCTGGACGACAGCGCCAAGGGTCAGGAAATGCGTTCGCTGCTGAACGACATCCTGGACTGCTCCGACAAGGTCAGCCTGCGCGAAACCACCAACTTCGCCCGTGTTCCCTCCTTTGCTGTCGGCCTGCCCGGCGAAACGCCGCGCATCCACTTCGCCGGCCTGCCCATGGGGCATGAATTCACGTCGCTGGTTCTGGCGCTGCTGCAAACCGGCGGCCACCCCCCCAAGGTCGAACCGGCGATCATCGAGCAGATCAAGGCCCTGCCGGGCCACTTCAAGTTCGAGACCTACATCTCGTTGTCCTGCCACAACTGCCCGGATGTCGTGCAGGCGCTGAACCTGATGGCCGTGCTCAACCCCAATGTGACCAGCACGATGATCGACGGCGCCCTGTTCCAGGACGAGGTGAATGCCCGCCAGATCATGGCCGTGCCGACCACCTACCTGAACGATGCCGAATTTGGCGCCGGCCGGATGCTGATCGAGGAAATTCTCGCCAAGGTCGACACCGGAGCGGCTGCGCGTGCCGCCGAAGAACTGGGCAAGAAGGCCGCCTTCGACGTGCTGGTGGTCGGTGGCGGACCGGCCGGCGCAGCCGCAGCCATTTATGCTGCCCGCAAGGGCATTCGTACCGGTGTCATTGCCGAACGTTTCGGCGGCCAGGTGATGGATACGCTGGGCATCGAGAATTTCATCTCCGTACCCTACACCGAAGGCCCCAAGCTCGTCGCCTCGCTGGAGCAGCACGTCAAGGAATACGACGTCGATGTGATGAACCTGCAACGGGCCAGCAAGCTGATCCCGGCCAGCGAAAACGGCGGCCTCATCGCCATCGAACTGGAAAACGGTGCCAAGCTGCAATCCAAGACCGTGATTCTTTCCACCGGCGCCCGCTGGCGCGAGATGAACGTGCCCGGCGAAAAGGAATACAAGGCCAAGGGCGTCTGCTTCTGCCCGCACTGCGACGGCCCGCTGTTCAAGGGCAAGCGCGTCGCGGTAATCGGCGGCGGCAACTCCGGTGTCGAGGCCGCGATTGACCTGGCCGGCATCGTCGCCCACGTCACGCTGCTCGAATTCGCTGACACGCTGCGCGCCGACGCTGTGCTGCAAAACAAGCTGAATAGCCTGCCCAACGTAACGGTAATCAAGTCGGCGCAAACCACCGAAGTCACCGGCGACGGCCAGAAAGTCAATGGCCTGCGCTACAAAGACCGGGTGACCGGCGAAGAGAAGCAGCTCGCACTGGAGGGCATCTTCGTGCAGATCGGTTTGCTACCCAATACCGACTGGCTGAAGGGCTCGGTCGAACTGAGCAAGTTCGGCGAGATCGTCATCGACGCCAAGGGGCAAACCAGCGTACCGGGCGTCTTCGCTGCCGGCGACTGCGCAACGACGCCCTACAAGCAGATCATCATCGCCATGGGCTCCGGGGCGACCGCCTCGCTCAGTGCCTTCGACCACCTGATCCGCCACTCGGCGCCTGCCTGATCGGCCCATGCCTTACACTACGGCCAGCGACGGCAATCCGTCCCTGGCCGTTTTTCTTTCGGGAAGCGCACAATGGATTTACCCAAACACCAACTTGCCATGACCGTACTGATGACCCCGGACATGGCCAATTTCTCCGGCAACGTCCATGGCGGCACCATCCTCAAGCTATTGGATCAGGTTGCCTACGCCTGCGCCAGCCGTTATGCCAGCCAGTATGTCGTCACGCTGTCAGTCGATCAGGTGATGTTCCGCCAGCCCATCCATGTCGGCGAACTGGTAACCTTTCTCGCCTCGGTGAACTACACCGGCAACACCTCAATGGAAATCGGCGTCAAGGTGCTCGCAGAAAGCATCCGCGATCAGGTCGTCCGCCATGCCAATAGCTGCTTCTTCACCATGGTCGCCGTCGACGACAACGGCAAAACCACCCCCGTCCCACCGCTCGAACCCAAGACCCCGGACGAAATCCGCCGCTACCAGGCCGCCCAACTGCGCCGCGAACTGCGCAAGGAATTCGAAACGCGGCAGAAGCAACTGCACGCCGGCATTTCCGGCTGATTTGACGACGTAAACGACAAAGCCCGCTGACGAATCAGCGGGCTTCGAGTGTTACTGGTGGTGATGGGCAGAATCGAACTGCCGACCTATGGGTTATGAATCCATCGCTCTAACCGTCTGAGCTACATCACCACGCTTAGAGGGCGCGAATTATAGTAGGGCGGCGGCAAAGCGGTCAACCGCGTTATAATGCCGAACTTTTCTGCCGTACGGCACACGCTGCGGCGCCACTGATTTTTAAAGCATTTTCATGACCAAAAAGCTTTTCATCCGCACTTTCGGGTGCCAGATGAACGAGTACGATTCGGACAAGATGGCCGACGTGCTCCATGCCTCCGAAGGCGTCGTCAAGACGGACAACCCCGAAGAGGCTGACATCATCCTGTTCAATACCTGCTCGGTGCGCGAAAAGGCGCAGGAGAAGGTTTTCCACGATCTCGGCCGGGTCAAGCACCTGAAGCAGCAGAACCCGAACCTGGTGATCGGCGTGGGCGGTTGCGTGGCCAGCCAGGAGGGCGAGGCCATCGTCGCCCGCGCGCCGTACGTCGATATCGTGTTCGGCCCGCAGACCTTGCACCGCTTGCCGCAGCTGATCGCCGAGCGCCGGGAAAAGGGCAAGGCGGCGGTTGACGTTTCCTTCCCGGAGATCGAGAAGTTCGACGCCCTGCCGCCGGCCGAGGTGAAGGGCGCCACCGCCTTCGTCTCGATCATGGAGGGCTGCTCCAAGTTCTGCACCTTCTGCATCGTGCCTTATACCCGGGGCGGCGAAGTGTCACGGCCGTTCAATGACGTCCTGACCGAAGTGGCTGATCTGGCGGCACACGGCGTCAAGGAAGTGACGCTGCTTGGCCAGAACGTCAATGCTTACCGGGGCGACATCGAGGGCACCGACGAGCAGGCTGACCTGGCGATGCTGATCGAGTATATCGCCGAGGTGCCGGGCATCGAGCGCATCCGCTACACCACCTCGCATCCGCGCGAAATGTCGCAGCGCCTGATCGACACCTACGCCAAGGTGCCGCAGCTGGTGTCGCACCTGCACCTGCCGGTGCAGGCCGGTTCCGACCGCGTGCTGGCGGCGATGAAACGCGGCTACACAACACTGGAGTACAAGTCCATCGTACGCAAGCTGCGCGCTGCGCGGCCCGACATTTCGCTCTCCACGGATTTCATCGTCGGGTTCCCGGGCGAGACGGACGAGGATTTCGAGAAGACCATGAAGCTGATCGATGACGTCGCGTTCGACGCTTCGTTCTCCTTCATCTACAGCCCGCGGCCCGGCACGCCGGCACTGGAACTGGATGACAACACACCGGCCGACGTGAAGTCCGCCCGCCTGAGCCGCTTGCAGAAGCGCATCGACGAACTGGCGCAGGCCGTCAGCCGGTCGATGGTGGGCACGGTGCAGCGCGTGCTGGTCGAAGGCACGTCGAAAAAGGATGCCAACGAACTGGCCGGTCGCACAGACAACAACCGGATCGTCAACTTTGCCGGCAATCCCCGGCTGATCAACACCTTCGTCGAGGTGCGCATCACCGAAGCACTCCCGCACAGCCTGCGAGGCGAAATTGTCATCCGCGAAAACTAAGCCTGCCCCCAAGTCGAAGCCGCTCGAATTCGCCCTGGCGCCGGTCGACAACACCCTGCTCGCCAACCTGTGCGGGCCGCTCGACGAAAACATCCGGCAGATCGAGACGGGCTTCGATGTCACCATCCGCCGCCGCAACGAACGCATTTCGATCATCGGCGAAAAGGCGCAACTGACAGCGGACGCCATCCGCCATTTCTACGTGCTGGCGCGCCAGCCGCTCACGGTCGATGAAATCCAGCTCGGCCTGATCGAATTTCTCAACGCGCCGGTACGCCGCATTTCGCGCTCAGCCGAAGGCCCGGTGGACGGCCCGCAGTTGGTCACCCGCAAGACCGAACTGCACGGCCGCACGCCACGTCAGGTCGAGTACCTGAAGCACATTCAGGAACACGACATCACCTTCGGCATCGGTCCGGCCGGCACCGGCAAGACCTACCTTGCCGTCGCCTCGGCGGTCGACGCCTTCGAGCGCGACCTGGTCGAGCGCATCATCCTGACCCGGCCGGCCGTCGAAGCCGGCGAGCGTCTCGGCTTCCTGCCCGGCGACCTGACGCAGAAAATCGACCCCTACCTGCGCCCCTTGTATGACGCGCTGTACGACCTGATGGGCGCCGACCGCGTCGCCAAGCTGTATGAAAAGCGCGCCATCGAGATCGCGCCGCTCGCCTTCATGCGCGGCCGCACGCTGAACCACGCCTTCGTCATCCTGGACGAAGCGCAGAACACGACGCCGGAGCAGATGAAGATGTTCCTGACCCGCATCGGTATCGGCGCCAAGGCTGTGGTCACCGGCGATGTGACGCAGATCGACCTGCCCAAAGGCCAGAAAAGCGGCCTCAAGGAAGCCATCGAGGTGTTGCGCGACGTACGCGGCATCGCCTTTACCCAATTCCACAAGGAAGACGTGGTGCGCCACCCGCTGGTTGCCCGTATCGTCGATGCTTATGAAAAACGCCAGCAAACGACTTAACCTGTCCGTGCAATATGCCTGTCACCGGGAGGGCCTACCCTTGCGCGCGGATTTCGTGCGCTGGGCGCGTGCCGCGCTGGCCGGCGGCGGCGAGATCACCATCCGCCTGGTCGACGCCGAGGAAGGCCGGGCACTGAACAACGAATACCGCGGCAAGGACTACGCGACCAACGTGCTCTCCTTTCCGTATGACACCGAACCGGTGGTGCTGGGCGACCTGGTGATCTGTCCGAGCGTCGTGGCGCGCGAGGCGGCCGAGCAGAACAAGCCGCTGGCGGCGCATTACGCCCATCTGACGGTGCATGGTATGCTGCATTTGCAGGGCTGGGACCACGAAGAAGACGAGGCGGCCCAGGCCATGGAAGACGAAGAAAGGAAGATTCTCGCTGCGTTGGGGTATCCCGATCCCTACGCGGACTAAGACTTATGGACCCCGACAGTAAGCCCAGTTTCATTGAACGACTGACTTCCCTGCTGCTGCGCGAACCGGAAGATCGCGAGCAGCTGCTTGAAATCCTGCACTCGGCCTACGAGCGCAACCTGATGGATGCCGATGCGCTGACCATCATCGAAGGAGCCCTGGCCGTTTCCGAAACCCGCGTCACCGACGTGATGATCCCGCGGGCCCAGATGGACGTCATCGACGTCGACGACCCCCTGAACGAAATTGTCGCCACCGTGATCGACGCCGCCCATTCGCGTTTTCCGGTCGTCAACGGTGACCGGGACAATGTGCTGGGCATCCTGCTCGCCAAGGATCTGCTGCGTATCCATACCGAAGAGAATTTCGACCTGCGCGACTGGCTGCGGCCAGCCGTTTTCATCCCCGAATCGAAGCGCCTGAACGTACTGCTGCGTGAATTCCGGGTTTCGCGCAACCACATGGCCATCGTCGTCAACGAATACGGCGGCGTCGCCGGTCTGGTCACCATCGAAGACGTGCTCGAGCAGATCGTCGGCGACATCGAGGACGAATATGACTTCGACGAGGCACACGACAACATCCGGCTGGATGCGTCCGGCCGTTACCGCGTCAAGGCGCGCACTGAAATCGAGGATTTCAACGAAGCCTTTTCGACCGCCTTTTCCGACGAGGAATTCGACACGGTCGGCGGCCTGATCCTGCGTCATCTCGGCCGCGTCCCCAAGCGCAATGAAATCGTCGAGATCGGCGGCCTGCGCTTCCAGGTGCTGCGTGCCGACAGCCGCCGCCTCTACACCCTGCTCGTCGACCTGCCCAAACCACAACCCGGTGCTGACGAAACGACTGCCTGAGCGATTGCCGCACCGCCTCGGGCTTGCCGCGCTGATCGGCGCAAGCGGCGTCCTGTGCTTCGCCCCCGCCGGTCTGTTCTGGCTGGCGCCGCTCGTCTGGGCCGCCTTCTTCACCCTGCTGCAGCGCGCCGAGACACCGCGCCAGGGGCTGCTCACCGGACTCGCTTTCGGCCTCGGCTTCTTCCTGTGCGGCGTGTCGTGGGTGTATGTCAGCCTGTCCGTCTTCGGCGGCATGCCATGGTGGCTGGCCGGCCCGGCCGCATTCCTTTTCTGCACGGTCATGGCGCTGTTCCCGATGATCGCCGGCTGGGCTTTCAAGCGCTGGCAACCCGCCCGCTTCTGGCAGCAGGCCCTGCTTTTCGCCGCCCTGCTCGCGCTGGGCGACTGGGTGCGCAGCTGGCTATTCACCGGTTTTCCCTGGCTGGCACTGGGTTATTCGCAGGCACCGCCCAGCCCGCTGGCCGGCTTCGCACCGCTGGTTGGGGTATTCGGTCTCTCCTTCGCCGTCGCCCTGAGCGGTGCGCTGCTGCTGCGCGGGCGCTGCGGCCTGGGATTCGTCGCCCTGCTCGCGGTCACCGGCTTCGGCCTGCGCCAGATCGCATGGACTGTGCCGCAAGGCGAGCCGATCAGCGTCGCACTGATCCAGGGCAACATCCCGCAGGAAATGAAATTCCGCCCGGAAGCCTTCTTCCGCACGCTCACCCTCTATCGCGAACTGATCGAGGCCAACCCGGCGCAATTGACCCTGTTGCCCGAAACCGCCTTCCCGGTCTTCATCGACCAGTTGCCGGCAGACTATGTCGACACCCTGCGCCAACTGGCCCGGCGCCAGCACGGCGACATCATCTTCGGCGCGCTGACCGGCGATGCGACCAGCTACTACAACAGCGCCGTCAGCCTCGGCACCTCGCCGCTACAGGTCTACAGCAAGAGCCATCTGGTGCCGTACGGCGAATTCATCCCGCCCGGCTTCGCCTGGTTCATGGCCTACGCCGACATCCCGGCCTCCTCCTTCGCGCGCGGACCGGAACGGCAAGCGCCGCTGGCCGTCGCCGGCCGGCAGGTGGCGGCCAATATCTGCTACGAGGACGTTTTCGGTCACGAAATCATCCGCCCCCTGCCCGCGGCCGGCATCCTGGCCAACCTGTCCAACACCGCCTGGTTCGGCCGTTCGCTGGCCCAGCCGCAACACCTGCAGATCGCCCAGCTGCGCGCGCTGGAAACCGGCCGGCCGATGTTGCGCGCCACCAATACCGGCATGACGGCGATCATTGATGCCGACGGCACGGTGCGCGCCACGCTGCCGCCGTTTACGACCGGCGTCCTGACCGGCGAAGTGACCGCCCGTGGCGGCGCAACGCCCTATACCCGCTTCGGCGACTGGCCGGCGCTCGGCCTGATCGGGCTCATGGCGCTGCTCGGCCTGCGCCGCCGGGGCTAAACACCGCGTTTACGCCGTTTTCAGACGGTCGGCGAAGGCTTGCCGCAGCTTGGCCGCTTTCGGCGCAACAACGGCAAGACAATAGCCCTGATCAGGATGACGACGGAAATAGGCGTGGTGATACGCCTCCGCCTCGTAAAAGGTACCCGCCGGCACCACCTCCGTGACGATCGGCGACGGCCAGTGGCCCTCGTCGTCCAGGCGGGCGATCATTGCCTCGGCCACCGCCTGCTGCGCCGGATCGTGATAGAAGATGGCCGACCGGTACTGACTGCCGACATCATGCCCCTGGCGGTTCAGGGTCGTCGGGTCGTGGATGGTGAAAAAGGCGGCCAGCAGTGTCTCGTAGTCGATCAGCACCGGATCGTAGGCCAGTTGCACGACCTCGGCATGACCGCTATTGCCCCGGCACACCGCCTCGTAATCGGGATGGGGCAGATGGCCGCCCATGTATCCGGGCAGCACGGAAACCACCCCGGCGAGCTGCTCGAACGCAGCCTCCAGGCACCAGAAGCAGCCCCCCGCCAGGGTAGCCAGAGGCAAAACGGATTGCGGCATGGCGATCAATGATTATCGGAATGCCGATGGGACCGGCACATCGCCGCAGAGTTCCCGGCCGGCCGCCGGTCAGGCGGCCCCCTGGCGTTGCACCGCCTGCTCCAGACGCTGCCGCTCGGCCAGCACCTTGGCCGCATAACGCCGGCCGGCATCGCCAACCGCGCCGCCAAACTGCTGCAGCCCCTCTTCCAAGCCGCCACTGCGGCGGATGGACTCCTTCAGTACGCGCGCCCCGACCCGGACATTGGTCACCGGATCCAGGAAGGATCCCCCCTCGCCGGGCAGCTTGTCCTGATGGAAGCGCGGCACGACCTGCATCAGCCCCAGCGCGCCGAAACCGCTTTGCGAAAAGGGGTTGAAGCCGGATTCGACGCCAATCACCGCGATGATGAGCAGCGGATCGATATGCAGTTCGCGGCCGACATGCTGCGCGGTCGCGAAAACCGGCTCCAGGGCCTCGGTTGACACCTTGTAACGGCGGGACACATAGTCCAGCGCGCCTTGGAGACGGGGATCGAGCGACAGGGCAGCCTCGGCCTCCACCGCGTCACCCGGCGCGATATCCTCGGCTGCCGCAGCCACCGACAGCATCTGCCGGACAAACGAACCTTCAAGATCGAGGCGGCCGCTCAGGACCCCCGCCACGCCGGCGAGGAACAGCACACCGGCAAACATCAGGAACTTCTGGAACAGCCCGAGGATCGGGGCTGAAATGCGCTGCAAGGCAGGCAAGAAAACGGTCGAAGCGTTCATGCGACCTCCTTCACTGTGGCCACTGCGCCAAACAGCCGCGCAGCGTACGGTTACGGGGGGCACGACATCGGTCAAAACACGATGTTGCACCGCAACAATTGCGCAGTGTATTGATTTGATTAGCTTTCGTCAAACAGATGCCATCCGGAAAGGGGCCGATACGTTGCATCGACGCAACAGGGCGGACCTTTCCATCACCCCGTCGAATTCCCCGCAGACACCCTGCCACGGGCTTTGACGAGACGCCAGTCATCGCCTGCCGCGTTGCAGCAAATGCTAGTAAAATCCGAGGCTTTCCGTCTTTCCGAGTGCGTCCGATGACGACCAGCAAGAAACCGACCTTCCAGGAAATCATCCTGCGTTTGCAACAGTACTGGAGCGACAAGGGCTGCGCCCTGCTCCAACCTTACGACATGGAAGTCGGCGCCGGCACCAGCCACACCGCCACCTTCCTGCGCGCCATCGGCCCCGAGCCGTGGAAAGCCGCCTACGTGCAGCCCTCGCGCCGCCCCAAGGACGGTCGCTACGGCGAGAACCCGAACCGCATGCAGCACTACTACCAGTACCAGGTAGTCTTGAAGCCGGCGCCGGACAATATCCTCGAGCTTTACCTCGGTTCGCTGGAAGCCCTCGGCTTCGATCTGAAGAAGAACGACGTGCGTTTCGTCGAGGACGACTGGGAAAACCCGACGCTCGGCGCCTGGGGCCTGGGCTGGGAAGTCTGGATGAACGGCATGGAAGTCACCCAATTCACCTACTTCCAGCAGGTCGGCGGCATCGACTGCAAGCCGATCACCGGTGAAATCACCTACGGCATCGAACGCCTGGCGATGTACCTGCAGGGCGTCGAGAACGTCTATGACCTGACCTGGACCGACGGCCTGACCTACGGCGACGTCTATCACCAGAACGAAGTCGAGCAATCGACCTACAACTTCGAGCATTCCGACGTCGACTTCCTGTTCCACGCCTTCGGCGCCCACGAAAAACAGGCCCAGCACCTGATGGGCGCCCAACTGGCGCTGCCAGCCTACGAACAGGTGCTCAAGGCCGCCCACACCTTCAACCTGCTCGACGCCCGCGGCGCCATCTCGGTCACCGAGCGCGCCGCCTACATCGGCCGTATCCGCAACCTGGCGCGCAGCGTGGCGCAAGCCTACCTCGATTCCCGCGCCCGCCTCGGCTTCCCGATGGCGCCCAAGGCATGGGCGGCCGACGTGTTGGCCAAGCTCGAAGAACAGAACGCCAAGAAAGCCGCCTGAGATGACTGCCAAGAACCTGCTCGTTGAACTCTTCGTTGAAGAACTGCCGCCCAAGGCATTGAAAAAACTGGGCGAAGCCTTCTCTGCCGCGCTGGCCACCTCGCTGAAGAAGGACGGCCTGGCCAGCGACCATGCCGTCGTCACCGCCTTCGCCTCGCCGCGCCGCCTGGCCGCCCATGTCACGGATGTGCTCGCCGTGGCGGCAGACAAGCCGGTGGTGCAGAAACTGATGCCCGTTGCCGTCGGCCTCGACGCCAGCGGCAACGCCACGCCGGCCCTGCTCAAGAAACTGGCCGCCCTGGGGGCCGACGCGTCGGCCGTCGCCGGATTGCGCAGGGAACACGATGGCAAGGCCGAGATCCTCTTCTACGACAGCCTGGCCAAGGGCGCCACACTGGCCGAAGGCCTGCAGAAGGCCCTCGAAGCCGCCCTGGCCGCGCTGCCCATCCCCAAGGTCATGACTTACCAGTTGGCCGACGGCTGGAGCACCGTCAATTTCGTTCGCCCGGCACATGCGCTGGTCGCCTTGCACGGCAGCGACGTGGTGCCGGTCTCCGTGCTCGGCCTGACCGCCGGCAACACCACCCAGGGCCACCGCTTTGAGGCGGCGACGGCTCCGGTCGTCATTGCCGATGCGGACAGCTACGCGGCAACCATGCGGCGCGATGGCGCGGTCATCGCTTCCTTCGCCGAGCGCAAGGCCGAGATCGCCCGCCAGCTGGCCGCTGCCGCCGCCCGGGCCGGTGCCGGCCTGAAGCCGATCGAGGACGACGCGCTGCTCGACGAAGTCACCGCGCTGGTCGAACGCCCGAACGTGCTGATCGGCCAGTTCGAGGCCGAATTCCTCGCCGTGCCGCAGGAATGCCTGATCCTGACGATGAAGGCCAACCAGAAATATTTCCCGCTGCTGGACGCCAACGGCAAGCTGACCAACCAGTTCCTGGTCGTCAGCAACATCAGTCCGGCCGACCCGAGCGCCGTGATTGGCGGTAACGAGCGGGTCGTCCGTCCGCGCCTGGCCGATGCCAAGTTCTTCTTCGACCAGGACCGCAAAAAGTCGCTGGAAAGCCGCGTCGTCGGCCTGTCCAAGGTCGTCTACCACAACAAGCTGGGCACGCAGGGCGAGCGCATGCAGCGCGTTGCGGCCATTGCCCGCGCCATCGCCGAACAACTGGGCGGCGGCGAGCTGGTGCAGCACGCCGAACAGGCTGCCGTGCTGGCCAAGGCCGACCTGCTGACCGACATGGTCGGCGAATTTCCCGAACTGCAGGGCATCATGGGCCGCTACTACGCCCAGCACGACGGCCTGAACCCCGACGTGGCCGATGCCATCGAAGATCACTACAAGCCGCGCTTCGCCGGCGACAGCCTGCCGCGCGGCAGGGTCGGCACCGTCGTCGCGCTGGCCGACAAGCTGGAAACCCTGGTCGGCCTGTTCGGCATCGGCCAGATTCCGACCGGCGACAAGGATCCTTTCGCGCTGCGCCGCCATGCGCTGGGGGTCATCCGGATGCTGGCCGAAGGCAATCTGGACCTGCCGCTCAATGCGCTACTGGCTGTTTCCAGCCAGGCTTTTGCCGGGATCGACGGCTTCCAGGCCGCAGAAACCGGACTCGCCGACTTCATCTACGAACGCCTGGCCGGTTCCCTGCGTGAGCAGGGTTACACGGCACAGGAAGTCGATGCCGTGGTCAGCCAGCGCCCGCAACGCCTGGGCGACATCCCGAAGCGCCTGGCCGCCGTACGTGCCTTCTCGGCCCTGCCGGAAGCCGCCGCGCTGGCCGCTGCGAACAAGCGCGTCGGCAACATCCTGAAGAAGGTCGAAGGCACCGTCGAGGCGAGTGTGGATAACGCGCTGCTCCAGGAAGCCGCCGAAGTCGCCCTGCACGCTGCGCTGGTCGATGTCGTACCGCAAGCCGATGCCGCCTTCGACACCGGCGACTACACGGAATCGCTGCAAGTGCTGGCCAAGCTGCGCGCCCCGGTCGACGCCTTCTTCGACGGTGTGATGGTCAATGCCGACGATCCGGCCCTGCGGGCCAACCGCCTCGGCCTGCTGGCCAAGCTGCATGCCGCGATGAACCAGGTCGCCGACCTCTCCAAGCTGTCCGCTTGAACCGGAAACGCCCCCATGCCCACCAAGCTCGTCATCCTCGACCGCGACGGCGTGATCAACTTCGATTCGGCCCAGTTCATCAAGAGCCCGGACGAATGGAAGCCGATCCCCGGCAGCCTGGAAGCAATCGCCCGGCTGAAGCAGAACGGCTACCGCGTGGTCGTGGCAACCAATCAGTCCGGCGTCGGACGCGGCCTGTTCGACATGGACACGTTGAACCAGATCCACGCCAAGATGCACAAGGCGGTCAGCGCGATGGGCGGTCAGATCGACGCCATTTTCTATTGCCCGCATGCCGCCGATTCGAAATGCGAGTGCCGCAAGCCGAAACCCGGCATGTTCAAGCGCATTTCGGAAACACTGAACATCGACCTGACCGGCATCCCGGCCATCGGCGATTCGCTGCGCGACCTGCAGGCCTGCGCAGCGCTGGGTTGCCAGCCGGTTCTGGTACTGACCGGCAAGGGCGAGAAAACCAGGGCCGAGGGCAACCTGCCGGAAGGCACGCTGGAATTTCCCGATCTCGCGGCAGCCGTTGATCACATCCTGAGCAAGACCAAGAAATGAACGCCGTTCGCTCCACGCTCTTCATGCTCTATGCCATCGTCTGGTCGGTGCTCAGCGCTCCGCTGGTCATCGTCGCCGGACCGCTGCTCGGCGGCAAGTGGGCCTACCGCTTCGGTCGCCTCTGGCGGCTGGGAACCCAGTTCGGCGTCGAGCACATCCTTGGCATCCGTCCCCGGGTGATCGGCCAGGAAAACATGCCTCAGGAACCCTGCGTCATCCTCGCCAAGCACCAGTCGGCCTGGGAGACGATGACCCTGCAGGATTGCGTGCCGAAGGGCGCCTACTGCGTCTTCGTCCTGAAGAAGGAATTGCTCAGGGTGCCCTTCATCGGCTGGGGTCTGGCCGCGATGAAAATGATTTCCATCGACCGTGCCGCCGGCAAGGATGCCCTCGATCAGGTTGTCACCCAAGGCCGCGAACGCCTCAAGCAGGGGTTCTACGTCATTCTTTTCCCGGAAGGCACCCGCGTGGCCCCCGGGCAAACCAAGCGTTACAAGCCAGGCGGCGCTTATCTGGCGACCCATGTCGGCTGCAAGGTGGTGCCGGTCGCCCACGATGCCGGCGAACTGTGGCCGCGCCAGGCTTTCCTGAAGAAGCCGGGCACCGTCACCATCAGCATCGGCCCGGCCTTCGACGCCACCGGCATGACCGAAGCGGAGGTCAACCAGAAGGTGGAAGCCTGGATCGAAGCCGAGATGCGCCGCATTTCCCCGCACCGCTACCCGGATGCCGCCCAGCGCACCTGAAGCCCCGCGCAGCATCGTCCTTGGCGACCAGACCGTTGTCTATCAGTTGCGGCGCAGCGCCCGGCGCACCATCGGCCTGGCCATTGACCATCGCGGCCTGCGCGTCGGTGCGCCAACCCGGGCCCGTTTGGGCGACATCGAAAACCTGATTCGCCAGCACGCCCACTGGGTGCTCGACAAACTGGCCGCCTGGCGCGAACGCCCTGCGCCGCCCCGTCTGGAAATTGCCGACGGCACCGTCATTCCGCTACTCGGCGCCCCCCTGACGATAACGCTCTCCCCGCTCGGGCGGGCCCGCTGGCAATTCGGGCCACAGACCCTTTACCTGCAGCCGACAGCCCGCGCCAGCGCCGCCCAATTGCTGGAAGAGGCCCTGCGCACCCGGGCGCGTGCCATCCTGGCCGAGCGCCTGGCCGTTCATGCCCCGCGCCTGGGCGTCCCGTTGCCGCCGTTGCGCCTATCCTCGGCCCAAACCCGCTGGGGCAGTTGCAACCACCGGGGCGGGATTTCGCTGAACTGGCGGCTGGTCTTCATGCCGCTGGCGGTGGTTGACTACGTTGTCTGCCACGAGTTGGCCCACCTCAAGGAAATGAACCACAGCCCGCGTTTCTGGTCTGTCGTCGAACAACTCTGCCCGGACTGGCGCAACTTGCGCCTCGAACTGCGCCGCCAGGCCCGGCTCATCCCCCACCTGTAAAGGAAGCCCCATGCGCATTCTGCACACCATGATCCGCGTCGGCGATCTCGACCGCTCCATCGCCTTCTATACCGACATCCTCGGCATGCGCCTGCTGCGCCGCCAGGACTACCCCGAAGGCCGTTTCACATTGGCCTTCGTTGGCTACGGCAGCGAGGAAACGGACGCCGTGCTCGAATTGACCCACAACTGGGACACCCCGGCTTACGACCTGGGCAACGGTTTTGGCCATGTCGCGCTGGCCGTGCCAGACGCCGCCAAGGCCTGCGCCGACATCAAGGCCCGCGGCGGCAAGGTCGTGCGCGAGGCCGGACCGATGAAGCACGGCACGACAATCATCGCTTTCGTTGAAGACCCGGACGGTTACAAGATCGAGCTGATCCAGAAGTAAATCCTGGCCACCGCCCCGCAGGCTGCGCTGTACGCCACCTTGTCGCAGGGTCGCTTGCGCCGCATCCTGGTGGACCATGCCGAGGATCCCGAACGGGTCGACATCCGTCTGACGGCCCCGCCTGCACGACCGGAATTTGACAAGCCGCGCCACTTATCGACAATGCCGCCTGGATCGTTCATTTGTCACCGCCATGCGCCGCCCGCCTGCCCTTGTTGTCGATGATTACGCCTCGATGCGCAGCGTCGTGATCGCCGTGCTCAAACGGGCCGGGTTCACCGAAATCCACCAGGCCGGCAACGGCCGCATGGCGCTGGCCAAGCTGGCCGAGGTCAAGAAAATCGGCCTGATCATTTCCGACTGGTATATGCCGGAGATGGATGGTCTGGAACTGCTGCGCGCCGTGCGCGCCAATCCGCAGACAGCCGACATCCCGGTTCTGATGCTCACGGCCGAAGGGCAGCGCGGCAACGTGCTCGACGCGATGCAGAGCGGCGCCACCGGCTACATCGTCAAGCCCTTCGCGCCGCAGGCGCTGCAGGAGCGCCTGCAGGCCATGTTTCCCTGAGCACCGGAATCAGACGAGCGCTTCGCGGATCACCGCCTCGAAACGCTCAACGACGGCCGCCCAGTGGTGGCCGTGCAGGGCCCGGCGGGCGGCGGCCCCCATCGCCGGCAGACGCGCCGGCTCGCCACACAGGTCGATCGCCGCCTGGCGAAAGGCCGCCTCATCGCCCGGCGATACCAGCCGCCCGTTGCAGCCATCATTGATCAGCTCGGCGGCAGCGGCGCTGCGGTAAGCAAGCACCGGCAAACCGCTGGCCATCGCCTCGGCCACCACGTTGCCATAGGTCTCAGTCAGGCTGGGAAAAAGAAAAAGATCGGCGCTGGCGTAATGGCGTGCAAGATCCTCCCCGACCCGCACCCCGGCGAAATGATGACCGGGATGCTCGACGGCCAGCCGCCGGGCCTCCGGGCCGTCACCAACCCAGACCATGCGGGCCTGCGGCTGCCAGACCTGAATCGCGGCAAAGGTTTTTTCGATCAGCGCCAGGTTCTTTTCCGGCGCCAGCCGGCCGACATAGAGGCAGACCGGCCCTTCGCCGGCCGCCCAGCCTTGGCGCAAGGCCGCCGAACGACGGGCGGGGTCGAACAGGTCGGTATCCACCCCCCGCCCGACGACGCGCACGCCGGGCAAGCCCTCGCCCGCCAGGTCGGCGGCCAGGGCAGCCGTTGGCACCAGGGTGGCCCGGGTGCGCCGGTGCAGGGTGCGCAGGTAAGCTGCAACGGCCGGCCGCATCCAGCCCAGACCGTAATGCACGCTGTAGCGGTCAAAATTGGTATGAAAGCCGGAAGTGACGGGAATGCCCAAGTGGCGGGCGGCATTGACGGCCGACCAGCCGAGCGGCCCCTCGGTCACGACATGCACCAGATCCGGCCGCTGCCGGCGCCATTCACGCCGCAGGCGGCGCCCCGCCGGCAGACCGAAGCGGAGCCCGGGATAACCGGGTAGCGGAAACCCGCCGACGGCAATTTCATGTTCGCCCCCGACGTCATCGTTTCCCTGGCGCGGACGAATGACCCGCACCTGATGGCCGCGGGCCCGCAGGCCACCGACCAGGCGGCCGACCGTCATGGCCACCCCGTTCACCTCGGGTGGATAGGTTTCGGTTACGAAGGCAATCGCCAGCGACATGCGTACTCCTTCAGAAAGGGGCAGTAGTCCGGAAGCCGGCCACCAGCGGGCTGGCAGGATAAAGCCTGCACGGTAGCGCCGCCGCACTAAGCTTTGATGACACGCGACGTCATCGGGATGTCACAGACGCGCCCTAAAGTTGACCGGTTATGCGCCTCCTTTACCTCCTGTCCCTGCTGCTGAGCGTGGTCTTCGCCCCCCCGTGTCAGGCCGCCCGTCCGATGATCACCGATGACGCCCGGCTGACCGATGCCGGTGCCTGCCAGGTCGAAACCTGGACCCACCGGCATGATCGCCAGCAGGAATGGTGGACGCTGCCGGCCTGCAATCCGGGCGGCAACCTGGAACTGACCGTGGGCGGCGCGCTGGCCTGGCGCGAAGGCCACACCGACACGGGCGCCACCGTGGTCCAGCTGAAAACACTGTTCCGGCCGCTGGAAACCAATGGCTACGGAATCGGCCTGGCGGTCGGCCACGCCAGTCAGCCGGGCAGCAGCCATGCCGGCAAGCCTTATTTTTACGTGCCGGCCAGCTTTTCCTTTCTTGACGATCGCCTGGTCATCCACGGCAATCTTGGTTATACCCGGGAACGCGAGAATGGCCAGACCCGCCTGACCTGGGGGATCGGCAACGAGTGGCAGCTACGCAGAGACACCTGGCTGATCGCCGAAAGCTATGGCCAGGACAAGGGCCGCCCCTTCGTGCAATTCGGGCTACGCCACTGGATCGTACCCGGCCATGTCCAGGTCGATACGACCTACGGCAACCAGCTTGGCCATTTCGGCACCCAAAGCTGGTTCTCCATCGGTCTCCGCCTGATCTCGCAACGTCTGTTCTAAGCCCCCGGAGGACTCAGATCGCCGCCGCCAGGGGCGATCCGGCCAGCGCCGGATGCTCTGCCCAGTGGCGATAAAGCTGCGCCAGACGCTCGGCCATCGCCCCATCGCTCCATTCCCGCGCATACACCGGGGCCTCATCGGCCAGATGACGCCAGGCCGTCGGCCGGCTCAGGAAATGGCCGAGCGCTTCGCCAAAGGCATGGGCTTCTGCCGGTGGCGAAAAGGCGCCACGCCCCGGGGCCAGGATATCGACAGTTCCCATCTCGGCCAGCGCGATGACCGGCAGCCCGGCTGCCATGGCTTCCAGCAGGACCAGACCCTGCGTTTCGGTCCGCGAGGCAAAGACAAAGACGTCGGCTGCGGCATAGCAATCGGGCAGCGCCTGCCGACGGTCGAGATAGCCGATGAAACGGACGGCATCCTGCAATCCCTGCGCCTCCACCCGGGATTGCAGCTCCCTCATGGCGGGGCCTTCCCCGGCAATGACAAGCAGCAGTTCGGGGCACAACTGGCGGGCCCGAGGCAGGGCATCAAGCAGGAAGCCGATATTCTTTTCATGCGCCACCCGACCGACGTAGAGCGCCACGGGCCGGTCTGCCGCAATGGCGTGGCGGGTCCGGAACGCAAGGCCATCCCCCCGGGCGAACTGGGCCAGCGGAATGCCAGTCGGCAGGACGTGCATCGGCGTTGTCACACCATAGCGCTCCAGACGCTGACGCATGGCGGTGGACGGCACGATCACCGCATCAAGCCGGTTGCACTGGCGGCGCGAGAAGCGACGGGCCAGGCCGCGCAGCCAGCCGGCCGGCAGGAAGCGGGCATAATGCTGCAGGTACTCCTCGAACAACGTGTGGTAGGTGGCGACCACCGGCAAGCCCAGCGCCCGCCCGGCGGCCAGCCCGGCATAATGAGCGACAAAAGGCGTCTGGACGTGGATCAGGTCGCAATCCCGGGCGGCGACCAGCACCGCGCGATGCATCGCCCGCCAACCGACCAGGCGGTCCTCCCGGTCGCCCGGCACGGCCCGGCCGGCAACCCGGACCACCCCGGACTCCTCGGCCTCGTCGCCATAGCGTGGCACAACCAGGCGCACCTCGATCCCCAGCCCATCGAGTGTGCGACGAAAGGTTTCGATCGAGGTCGATACACCATTGACCCGCGGGAAATAAACGTCGGACACCATCAGCACACGCATCTCACACCTCCAGGGAATCGACAGCCCGGGCGGCAACCGGCAGCGGCGACAAACCGACCGGCTCGGCACTGACCGCCGGCTGGCGACAGGGGAGCGGGTTGCCCCAGCCGACCAGTTCCAGCCTGCCGTCGAAATGCTCGACGATGGCCGTGCAGGAATCGACCCAGTCGCCACAATTGACATAAGTCAGGCTGCCGATGTCACGAATCTGCGCCCAGTGGATGTGACCGCAGACCACGCCATCCAGCCCGCGTTCGCGGGCATGGCGTATGGCCGATTCCTCGAAATCGAAAATGAAATTGAGCGCCGTCTTGACCTTGCGCTTCGCGTAACCGGCCAGCGACCAGTAGCCGGCAATCCCCAGCTTGCGCCGCAACCATGACAGCCAGACATTGATCCGCACCAGCGTTTCGTAAGCCTTGTCGCCGAGTACCGCGACCCAGCGGTGGTGACGCGTCACCTGGTCGAACTGGTCGCCGTGAATGAGCAAGAAACGCCGGCCGTCGGCCGTTTCATGCACCAGCTCATCAACCACCTCGATCTCGCCAAACACAATGCCGCAGTACTCGCGCAGGGCTTCATCGTGATTGCCGGGAATGAAGACGATGCGCTCACCATGCCGCGCCCGGCGCAGCAGTTTCTGGACCACAGTGTTCTGCGCCTGAGTCCAGCAAATACCGCGCCGCATCGCCCAGAAATCGACGATGTCGCCGATCAGGAAAATCTGCTCGGCCGGGTGTTCGCGCAGAAAATCGAGCAGACGCTCCGCCTGACACGCCCGGGTGCCGAGGTGGATGTCGGAGAGAAAGACGGATCTGACCTTGGGCATGGCCCCACGATAAGGGGCGCTCGTGACCGGCCGGTGACGACCGGGTTACGTTTCGATGTCGCTCAGCCAGCCTTGACGAAGGCATCGCCCTTCGCCGGGAGCCGCCAGCACGCACGAAACACCCCGCCGCTCAGGGCCTCCGCCTCCGCCCCTCGGCGGCCAGCCCCGCCAGGTCGCGATTGACGCCCCGCCAGCCCAGGCGGAACAGAGGGAGCAGGTAGACCACGACAAAGCCGCCCAACCCCCACAGGCAGGCGACAATCCGCCAGGGAAGCGAACCCGGATACCCCTGGCCATCGAAGGGCAGGGTCGCCACAGCGACCGCCGAGATGCCGACCAGAAACCAGTGGGCGCGCACCCCCATCCCCCAGTCGAAGCGCCGGCTCAGGCGAAGTCCCAGCCAGCCCCCCAGCAGGCCGATCATCGCCCCGGCCAGCACATCGACCGGCCAGTGGGCGCCGACGGCAATCCGCGAAAAGCCGGCCAAAACCGCAATCGCCACGATCGGTGCCGCCCGCCAGCCGAGCAGGGCGAGCCAGGGCACCACGAAGGAAAAGGCCGAGACGGTGTGCCCGGAGGGGAAGCTATGCGCCGTCAGCTTGGCGCCGATGATGGTCATCTGCGCAGCGTCCAATACCGCGGCCGGCCGCGGCAGGGGCACCGCCATCTTGAAGCCCCGGCTGATCGCCCCGGCCAGCAGGGCCCCCACAAAAAGCGCCCAGAAAACACGCGGATAGCGCAGGCAAAAGGGCAAGACCAGCGCCAGCTGGACCCGGGCATCCCCCAGCGTGGTCAGCGATTCCCAGACCACCGGCGGCAATACGACGCTGGCCGCCTGGCCGGCCAGGAAACCCCGCTGCCAGGCGTCGCCCAGCCAGATGGCCAACAGGGTCAGCGCGAGCAGCAGGCAAGTGACGAGCAGGCCGATGTCGAGCCCCGGATGCCGGTCATGCAGGCGGGCATCCCTCATGGCTGCCCCCCACGCTCGACCCGAGCCAGGGTGACGAAGCTTTTCTGGTAAAGGGGGCGCATCTGCAAGCCGGGCGCCAGTAGCGCCTGCACCTCCGCCTGGCGATCGGTACGCGTCAGCACCAGCTCGCCCTCGACGGGAATGCGGGTCGGCGTTGCCGCCTGACGGTACACGCTGAAGCTGGGCATGATGATACGCCAGGCGACCACCGTACCGCCCGCGGCCTTCGCCACCTCTGCCGCTTCGCGGATCGGCCCCTGCGTGACGCTGATGACACGCGGCGCGATGACCGCCGAAACGACCAGGGCCTGCAGCAGGCCGGCGAGAACCAGCCCCTGCCAGACCGGCAAGCTGCGCCAGATGGCGAAAACGGCGACGGCCGCGGCAAACAGCGACAACAGCCAGCGCGCCGCGTCGGAGAAGGCAACCACCAGCCCGTCAAGCAGGAATTTCTCGAACGGTTTGCTGGTCTTGCTGGCAGCGACAGCGAGGATTTCCGGCAAGGCAGCGAGCAGCAGTGCGAACAGGATCAGCGGCAAGTAAGCCAGCCAGCGACGCTCGAATTCAGGACGATAAAGCGCCAGCAGGATGAAGACCGGTGTGCAGCCGTAGAGCAGGTAGTGCGGCAGTTGCGTGCCGGAAGACGAGAAAAAGGCAAAAACGACCATGAACCAGAGCACCAGGAAACGCTCGAACAGGCCATCACCCCGTAGCGCCCCCCACGGCGCGCGACGTACCTGGCGCAGCACCTTGCCCCCCACGGCGAGCAGCCAGCCGAAGAAGGGCATCAGCACGAAGGGGGCGACGACGAGGTAGTAGTACCACTTGCCGCCATGCCCCTCGAAGGTGTTGGCATACCGGTTGACGTTGTGCTTCAGGTAAAAGCCGCGGAAAAACGCATCGCCCTGGTCGAGAAAGACCGCGACATGCCAAGGCACGACGATGGCCAGAAAAAGCAGCCAGCCGGGCCAGAAGAAGAGGGCGCGCAGCCAGGACCGCCAGGCACCGGCCGACAGGAAGAACAGGCCGCTGACGACGAGGGGAAAGAAGACGGCCACCGGCCCCTTGGTCAAAAAGCCGAGCCCCAGCATGGCATAGGTGTAGAACAGCAGGCGGCGGGTCGGCTTGCCATCGCGGTCCGCACAGAAAACATCGTAGATGCCGAACATCGACAGCGCGATGAACAGGTTGAGCAAGGCATCCGAAATCGCTGCCTTGGCGATGAAACCGACGGCCAGCGACAGCCCCATGACCAGGGCCGCCACCTGCGCCGTCCGCCGGTCGGCATGGCGCAGGCAGAAGCGGTAGAGGGCCAGCATCCAGAGCACCGCAAAGACGATGGACGGCAGGCGGAAGCCGATTTCGCTGACGCCGAGCAGGCTGACGGAGGCGGCCTGCGCCCAGTAGATGAGGATCGGCTTGTCGTGGCGCGGCGCATCGTTCAAGGTCGGCGACACCAGGTTGCCGCGCGCCATCATCTCGCGCGTCGCCTCCGAAAACGCCCCCTCGTCGACATCGGTCAGCGGCAGGCTCCAGGCATTGAGCACAAAAGCGATCGCCACGACCAGCAGGAGGCTGACGGGCGACAGGAGAAAGCGCTCAAGCGCGACAGGCAGACGGGAAGCGGACATGGCGGGCATTATAAGGCAGCGCGCCGGCTGCCCCGCTCCTTGACGCAACGCCCGGCGCCGCCTAAATTCCGGCGCTCCGGCCCATCGCACGACAAGGATTTCCATGAAGATCGGCACCCCACTCTCCCCCTCCGCCCTGCGCGTCATGCTGCTCGGCGCCGGCGAACTCGGCAAGGAAGTCATCATCGCCCTGCAGCGCCTGGGGGTCGAGGTGATCGCCGTGGACCGCTACGCCCATGCACCGGGCCACCAGGTCGCCCATCGCGCCCACGTCATTTCCATGACCGACGGCGCCGCGCTGCGCCAGCTCATCGAGCAGGAAAGGCCGCACCTGATCGTGCCGGAGATCGAGGCCATCGCCACCGACACGCTGGTCGACATCGAACGAGAAGGCCTGGCGGAAGTCATTCCGACCGCCCGCGCCGCCAAGCTGACCATGAACCGCGAAGGTATCCGTCGCCTGGCCGCCGAGGAACTGGGGCTGCCCACCTCGCCCTACCGCTTCGCCGATTCACTGGCCGAGCTGCAGGCCGCCATCGACCAGGAGATCGGCTACCCCTGCCTCGTCAAGCCGACCATGTCCTCCTCCGGCAAGGGGCAGTCCCTGCTGCGCGGTCCGGCTGACGTCCAGAAAGCCTGGGACTACGCGGCGAGCGGCAGCCGGGTGAATCAGGGCCGGGTCATCGTCGAGGGCTTCATCGATTTCGACTACGAAATCACCCTGCTCACGGTCCGCGCCCGGAATACGGAGGGCGAGGTATGCACCTACTTCTGCGAGCCGATCGGCCATCGACAGGTGGCCGGCGACTATGTCGAATCCTGGCAGCCGCAGGCGATGTCGCCGACTGCCCGGCAGCGGGCCCGCGAGATCGCCGCCGCCGTGACCGGCAACCTCGGCGGGCGCGGCCTTTTCGGCGTTGAATGCTTCGTCAAAGGCGACAGGGTCTGGTTCTCGGAAGTGAGCCCGCGGCCGCACGACACCGGGCTGGTCACGCTCTGCTCACAACGCTTTTCTGAATTCGAACTGCATGCCCGCGCCATCCTCGGCCTGCCGGTCGATACCACCCTGCGCGAACCGGGTGCCTCAGCCGTGATTTACGGTGGCATGGCAGAAAGCGGTATCGCCTTCGAAGGCCTGGCCGAGGCGCTGGCTGTGCCGCGCAGCGACCTGCGCCTGTTCGGCAAGCCGGAGTCCTTCACCAAGCGCCGCATGGGGGTCGCCCTGGCCAATGGTGAAACCATCGAAGAAGCCCGCCAGCGGGCCCGGCTGGCCGCCAGCACGGTGCGGCCGGTTTCCGGATGAGCCGCTCGCCGCAGCCTTTTACGAATGCAGCGTATCGAGCGCCGCCTGGCTGATCTCGTGAACCGTCTGTTCGGCGGCCTGCAGCGATGACTGCATCGCCTGCAGGGCGATGTCCGCCTCCCACGGACTGCTGCGACGGGCCCGATTGATGGCCGAAATGGCCAGGCTGTCGATGATCTGCAACTGCTGGTCGGCGCTGAGGATCACCGCCTTCTGCGTATCACTGCAAACAGACCACCCCTGATCGAGCAGTTGGCTGGTCCGGGCCAAGTGATCCAGCCACCAGGAAACCGGCCATTGCATCACCGCCAGATCAAAACCCGATTGCGGCACCGGCGGAACCCCGTGGCGAAAGCTGTCGCGGCCGGCGGTGGCCAGCAAGCGGGTCCATTGCTGGGCGGCCCGCACACCGGCCGCGCTGAGGGTAAGCAAGTTACGCAGGGTGCGCTCGCGACCCTGGGCTATTTCATGGGCAGACAACAACATGATGCTCTCCGGAAGAAAACCTGACCACGCAGGGTAACGCCCGAGGATGAAAAAAGGATGACCTCAGCCGGCACCCGAAAAGACAAACGCCCGATGGGAGCCATCGGGCGTTCCGGCAAGCCAGCCCGGGCCAGCCGGGCAGACAACCCCAGCGTTCAGGCCGAGAAGGAAGAACCGCAACCGCAGGTCGAGGTGGCGTTCGGGTTGCGAATGACGAACTGCGAACCCTCCAAGCCTTCCGTGTAATCGATTTCAGCCCCCACCAGGTACTGGAAGCTCATCGGATCGATCAGCAGCGTCACGCCATTCTTTTCCATCGTCGTATCGTCTTCATTGACCTCCTCGTCGAAGGTGAAGCCATACTGAAAGCCGGAGCAGCCACCACCGGTCACGAACACGCGCAACTTCAGGCCGGGATTGCCCTCCTCCTCGATCAACTCCTTGACTTTACCCGCCGCGCTATCGGTGAACACCAGGGGGGCGGCCATGTCGTTAACTGCATTCATGAACAATACTCCATAAAAATTCGTGCGTGATTATGAGAGGGAGCAAATCCCCGGTCAATGAAATTAGGCAAATTGAATCAGGGTTAGTTCCCCTCGGGGGCAACACGATGCACCAGACGCCCTTCGATCACCGCCCCCTGCTGCATTTCAATCGCGGCATACTCGACATCCCCGACGATCCGGGCACGCGATTGCATTTCCAGGGACTCGGTCACGACCACCGGCCCCACCACCACGCCATTGGTAATCAGGTGAGCCACCGAGACACTGCCCTCGATACGGGCATGCTCGCTGAGAACCAGTGTCGAGGCCGACGCCCCTTCCACCGCCAGCACGCTACCCTTGACCTCGCCGTCGATGCGCAGGCCGCCCGAAAAGTGGATGGCCCCTTCAACACGCGTTCCGGCGCTGATCAGACTGTCGATTTTTCCTTGCGGCTTCTTGCTTTCGCCATTTTTTCCGAACATCGGCTGCTCCTATAGCTTGGCCACGCGCTTGACTTTCAAAGTATCCCCCTGCAGGACATGCACCTCAAGCCCGAGCAGCACCGCTCCCGCCGGCAAGGTAAACTCGCCCTCCCGGCGCTGCATCTTCTTCAGGCGAATCGCTTCCTCGTCCTTGCCCAGGGGCAACACCAGCTGCCCCGTCTTGCCACCCAGCGCGTAATGCGCCAAAAGCCGCAAACGTCCCAGGAATTCGGGAAACTGTTTGTCCGGGGTAAATAGCAGCAGGAAACGGTAACGATACTGCCCAAGCGGGCCGACCGCCACCCGGAAGTTCTCGAGACCGATCGTTCCCGGCTCCGCTACCACCGGCAGGACACGCTCGAATACCCGAATATCCTCCCGAAGGACCGCATTCTCCGCTTCCAGTTCCTTGACCCGGGCAAGCAGCTTCTGCTGGGCCGCCCGCTCAATGCTGACGGCGCTCTGCTCCGCCTCTGCCTTGCCGCGCAGCGCCGCGAGCTCAGCCTCCTGACGACTCAACTGCGCCCGCAAGCCGTCCGGATCGTTCCCGGCCGCACCGCCCCCTGGCGCACGCGCCATCCACCAGCCGAGCAGCACCATCCCCAGCGACCAAGCCAGCACGGCCGCAACATACCATCCCCGCGCGACGTGGCGACGCACCACCAGCCGGGGCGCCAACACATGATAATGGCGCCTGAGCGTCCTGATTTTCTTCACCACCGAGGCCTTTGGCACGTCGCTCCCGATCCACCTTGTCATCATCGAACGGCCGTGCTTGCCCGGCCGTTCCGTCAAGACGGTAGATTAACCGAAACGCCCCCCGGCAAACACCGCCACGCCCCACATGAACACACGACGCGACAGCCGGGCAGAAACGGCGCAGCCCCAATGCGCCGAACAGAAGGCACCAATGCAAAAAGCCGCCCAAGGGCGGCTTTTGATCTGCAAACGACAGGCTTAGCGCTTGGAGAACTGCTTGCGACGACGTGCCTTGTGGAAACCGACCTTCTTGCGTTCCACTTCGCGGGCATCGCGGGTAACGAAACCAGCCTTGGAGAGCGCCGACTTCAGCGCAGCGTCGTATTCGATCAGCGCCCGGGTGATACCGTGACGAACCGCACCGGCCTGGCCGGATTCACCGCCACCCGTCACATTGACCTTGATGTCGAAACCATCCAGCTGCTCGACCAGAGCCAGCGGCTGGCGCACGATCATGCGACCCGTTTCGCGCGAGAAAAACTGATCAACCGGCTTGCCGTTGACGACGATGGAACCGGAGCCACGCTTCATGAAAACACGTGCGACGGCGCTCTTGCGACGACCCGTGCCGTAGAAATAACCTTCAGCCATGATACCCCCTTAGATTTCCAGAGCCTTCGGCTGCTGGGCGGTGTGCGGATGCTGGTCGCCGGCGTAGCACTTCAGCTTCTTCAGCATGGCGTAGCCCAGCGGCCCCTTCGGCAGCATGCCCTTGACGGCGGTTTCCAGGGCACGGCCCGGGAAACGTTGCTGCATCTTCTTGAAGTTGGTTTCGTAGATACCGCCCGGATAGCCGGAATGGCGGAAGTACTTCTTGTCTTCGGCCTTGTTACCGGTCACGGTCAGCTTGTCCACGTTGGTGACGACGATGAAATCGCCGGTATCAACGTGCGGGGTGTAGATGGCCTTGTGCTTGCCGCGAAGGCGACGAGCGATTTCGGTGGCGAGGCGGCCGAGCACCTTGTCCGTGGCGTCTACCACAAACCACTCGCGCTTCACCTCATGTGGCTTGGCGGAAAACGTTTTCATGTGTGTGCCGTCCTGAAAAAATTGGGCGCAGATTGGAGAAAGGCGCGGATTTTAGTCGACCCCGAAAGCGGCTGTCAATCCCTTTGCATCCAGATCGACCGACCAGGCAAAAAAAACGCGGCTCGCCGAGCCGCGTTAAATCCACACCAAAGGAGGAGGGTGGAGGAGACAAATCTGAACTGGAGAACCTATCGCTAACCAAGTCACTGCAGTTCGTACGCTTCGCATTGTGCCCGATCACCCACCAGCGATCAAGAAATATTTGTGCGACGCACAATCCGCCAATTTATTGTTCGATACGTACTAATTATGTATCACAACATACTGATTTAACATGATTTATTGCGTTATAACGATATTTATTCAACAGTAGATAACGCAAATTTTCCACCCAGCAACAACCAGGCAGCCGACTTTCTTTTCTGCACCGCAGCAATTTCGCAAAGCGGCCCGCTCGCCCGCGATTCCGCTAAAATCCGGCACCTCGCAAGGAGAACAACATGGAATGCACAGTACGATGGATGGGCAACGACGCCGGCATGGCCTTCGTTGCGGAAACCGGCAGCGGCCACGCCGTGGTCATGGACGGCGCCCCCGAGGCGGGCGGCAGGAATATCGGTTTGCGCCCGATGGAAATGGTGTTGGCCGGAACGGGCGGCTGCTCAGCCTTTGATGTCGTCCTGATCCTGAAAAAAGGACGGCACCAGGTGAGCGCCTGCGATGTCAGCCTTCAGGCCGAACGCGCTGACAGCGACCCCAAGGTCTTCACCCGCATTCACCTGCACTACCGGGTGAAAGGCAAAAACCTCAAGCCGGATGCGGTTGCCCGCGCCATCGCGCTCTCCAAGGAGAAATACTGCTCGGCCTCCATCATGATCGGCAAGACCGCCGAGATCACCTCGGACTTCGAGATCATCGACGAAAGCTGATCGTTCCGGCCGGGCTTAAAAACGATAGGCGGTCGAGGTCATCACCTTTGCCGCCAGCCGCATCGCCCGCTTGACCACCCCGGGCAGTTCCGTTGCCCCATGGGCAATCGCCATCTCGGCATGGCGGATTTCATCAAGGCGCATCTGATCGACGATGGCCCGCGATTTCACATCTTGGGCCGGCAATGCCTGCAAATGGCCATCGAGATGAGCCTCCACCTGACGCTCGGTCTCGGCCAGAAAACCCAGATTCCACCTGTCGCCCAACGCCCCGGCCAGCACCCCCAACGACAGCGACCCGGCGTACCAGAGCGGATTGAGCAAACTCTTGCGGCCGCCCAGCTCGGCGATGCGCGACTCGGTCCATGCCAGATGCTCGGTCTCCTCGTCCGCCGCAACACGCAACGCCTCGCGAACCGCCGGATCCCGCGAGGTCAGCGCCTGCCCCTGATAAAGCGCCTGGGCGCAGATTTCGCCGCAATGATTGATTCGCATCAAGCCCACTGCATGCTGCCGCTCGGCATCATTCAGCTCCGGTTCGAAGCAGGACGCCCCCGGCGTCGGTCGCACGCTCCGGGCCGGAGCAAAAACGGTACGCAATGCCCGGTCAAACTCGATGATCAAGCGATCGGGAAACACGGGGTTCATCGACGGACATCCGGATGTCCGCCGCGCACCAGGGCATCCCTGGCCTCGGCCGCATGACGCACCGAATTGCCGAACGGACAGAAATATTCGAGAAAAAGCGCCGCGTGCTGACGATTGGCGTAGGCATCCTGGATGCTGACCCACTCGTCCTTGCGCGCCCTGGACCAACTGCCGTCCGCCCGGCCGGAGGCATAGATGCGCCGGGCACGGGCATCGCAGCGCATCCCCTCGAAAGTCACATTACGCGCACCTTGCGGCGTCTCGACGACCAGCACGTAGCGAATGACCCCATCGGCGCCGACGCTGAGTGTCACCCCATCGATAAAAAAACGGTTGGCGGTGGCGGCACTGACGTAAAGCGGCAGCAGGTTTTCGGGAACCGGGTAGGGCGGCAACGGCACCTCTCCCTCCCGCCACGCTTTGGGCGGCTCGTCATCCCCGTCTTCGGCACCCGCAGGTGCTGCAACGAGCCAGACAGCCGCCGCCAGCAGCCAGACGAGACGGAACCGAACAGCCATGGCTAGGCATCCTCCTGCGGTGAACCGGCTGGCGCATCCTGCGGCACCGCCTCGCGCCGGGGCTGGCGAGGCGCCTTGCGGTCAACATCGAGGAAACGGACGAGTTCGTTCAATGCCTGCTCATAAACCGTGCGTTTGAATTCAATCACGGCATCGAGCGGCACCCAGTAATCGTTCCAGCGCCAGGCATCGAACTCGGGCTTGCTGCTTGCCCGCAAGCTCACGTCGTTATCCCGCCCGATCAGCCGCAACAGGAACCAGATCTGCTTCTGGCCTTTGTAAGAACCACGCCATTCGCGCTTGATCCAGTGTGTCGGCACTTCATAACGCAACCACCCCTTGGTTCGACCGAGGATACGCACGTGCTCGGGCAACAGCCCGACCTCTTCGTACAGTTCGCGATACATGGCTTCTTCCGGCGTCTCGCCCCGCTTGATGCCACCTTGCGGAAACTGCCAGGAATGCTCCCGAATGCGCTTACCCCAGAAAACCTCGTTCTTGGCGTTACAAAGAATGATGCCGACGTTCGGGCGATAGCCTTCACGGTCGAGCATAAAAATCCTGCAAAAAATGAATAGTTGCCCCGATTCTTTCACAAAGGGGGGCCACATGCAAAGAAGCGGCGCCGTGTAAAATGTGGGTTTGGCAACGAATTCAAGACCATCCCATGCGCACTTCGCAGTTCTTTTTCACCACTCTCAAGGAAGCCCCGGCCGATGCCGAAGTCGTCAGCCAGAAACTGATGCTGCGGGCAGGCTATATCAAACGGGCGGCTGCCGGCATCTACACCTGGATGCCGCTGGGCCTGCGCGTGCTGCGCAAGGTCGAGCACATCGTGCGTGAGGAAATGAACGCTGCCGGCGCCCTGGAGTTGCTGATGCCGGCCGTCCAGCCCTTCGAGCTGTGGGAAGAATCCGGACGCGGCCCCGGCTACGGCCCGGAACTGCTGCGCTTCAAGGATCGTCACCAGCGGGACTTCGTGATCGGCCCGACCCATGAGGAAGTCATCACCGATGTCGTCCGACGCGACGTCAAGAGCTACCGCCAGTTGCCGATCCACCTCTACCAGATCCAGAGCAAGTTCCGCGACGAAATCCGCCCCCGCTTCGGCGTCATGCGCGGCCGCGAGTTCCTGATGAAGGACGGTTACTCCTTCCACAGCACGTTCGAGGATCTGCAGCGCGAATATGGCAACATGTACGCCACCTACAGCCGCATCTTCACCCGCCTCGGCCTGAAGTTCCGCGCCGTGGCGGCCGACACCGGCTCGATCGGCGGCACCGGCTCGCATGAGTTCCACGTGCTGGCCGACTCCGGCGAAGACGACATTGCCTTCTGCCCGGACTCCGACTATGCCGCCAACGTCGAACTAGCCGAAGCACTGCCACCCCGCGCGCCGCGCCCGGCAGCCACAGCGGACATGACCAAGGTTCACACCCCGGGCAAGATGGCCTGCGCCGAAGTCGCCCAGTTCCTCGCCGTGCCACTCGAGCGCATCGTCAAGTCGATCGCCGTGGTCAGCGAAAAACCGGACGGCAGCAAGACCTTTGCCCTCCTCCTGCTGCGCGGCGATCATGAACTGAACGAAGTCAAGGCAAGCAAGATTTCCGCCCTCGGCCCGTTCCGCTTCGCCACCGACGACGAAGTCATCGAGCGCCTCGGCTGCAAGCCGGGCTTCATCGGGCCGGTCGGCATCGACCGGAGCCGCGTACTCGTTTTTGCCGATCGCAGCGTCGGCAACCTGGCCGACTTCGTTTGTGGCGCCAACGAAGCAGGCTTCCACCTGAGCGGCGTCAATTTCGGCCGCGACCTGCCCGAACCGGAGATCGTCGACATCCGCAATGTCGTTGCCGGCGACCCCTCGCCGGACGGCAAGGGGCAACTGGCAATCTGCCGCGGCATCGAGGTAGGCCACATCTTCCAGTTGCGCACCAAGTACGCCAAGGCGCTCAATTGCGCCTTCCTGGATGAAAACGGCAAAAGTCAGATCATGGAAATGGGCTGCTACGGTATTGGCGTGTCGCGGATTGTCGGCGCCGCCATCGAGCAGGGTCATGACGACAAGGGGATCGTGTTGCCGGCCGCCATCGCACCCTTCGCCGTCTGCATCGTGCCGATGGGCTACCACAAGAACGACACCGTCAAGGCCGCTGCCGACCGGCTTTATGCCGAACTGAAGCAGGCCGGCATCGAAGTCGTGCTCGATGACCGCAATGAGCGTCCGGGCGTGATGTTTGCCGACATGGAACTGATTGGCATCCCCCATCGTGTCGTGATCGGCGAACGCGGATTGAAGGATGGCCAGGTCGAATACAAGGGCCGCACCGACGCGGAACCCACCCTGGTTGCTCAAGGCGACATTCTGGCCGTGCTGCAAGGGAAGCTGTGCGCTGCCTGATCGTCGCACTGCTGTTGTCGGGTGCGTCGGCGGCATTCGCCGGCGCCCAGAAGTACGAACCGCTCTCGGCCAGCGTCCAGGCAGCCCTGCACAAGGCGGTGTCTGACACCCGGCCGAGCGGCACGTCGTTCAAAACGCCGATGGAGGCGGTCGACTGGCTCGCCGCCATGTCGCCGCGTCTCGAAAAACGCATTCCCAACCGGGAATACCGGATCGACCTGCTGCGCAGCGTGCATTACGAAGCCACGCGGGCGGGCCTGGACCCGCAACTGGTGCTCGGCCTGATGCAGGTCGAATCAGGCTTCCGCAAATATGCCGTATCCTCGGCCGGTGCCCGCGGCTACATGCAGGTCATGCCCTTCTGGGTGAAACTGATCGGCCGCCCGGAGGATTCCCTGTTCGACCTGCGCACCAACCTGCGTTACGGTTGCACGATCCTCCGCCACTATCTCGACATCGAGAAAGGCGACCTCTACCGCGCACTGGGCCGCTACAACGGCAGCCTGGGCAAGCCGGAATACCCCAATATGGTACGCGCCGCCTGGCAAAACCAGTGGCAATACGAGAAGCCGGCCCGCCTGGCGCAGGCCGCGCCACACTGATCAGCGACCGAAACCACCCATCCCGCCGGGCAGCATCCCCTTCATGCCGCGCAGCAGCTTGCCGATGCCGCCCTTGGAAAACTGCTTCATCATCTTCTGTGTCTGTTCGAACTGATTGAGCAGACGATTGACTTCCTGAACCTGCACCCCGGCCCCCATCGCGATCCGGCGCTTGCGGCTGGCCTTGATCAGCTCCGGCTTGGCGCGCTCGGCCGGCGTCATCGAATTGATGATGCCCTCGACACGCCCGATGATCTTGTTTTCCGCACCGGCGGGCAACTGCCCGGCCATCTGGGCGATCTGGGCCGGCATCTTGTCCATCAGCGAAGTCAGGCCGCCCATGTTGCGCATTTGCGCAATCTGCTCCTTGAAATCGTTGAGGTCAAAGCCCTTGCCGGACTTGAGCTTCTTGGCGAAGGCGACGGCCTTTTCCTCGTCCAGGCCCTTGCGCGCCTCCTCGATCAGCGACAGCACATCCCCCATGCCGAGAATCCGGGACGCCATGCGCTCCGGATGGAAGGCCTCCAGGCCACTCAACTTCTCGCCAACGCCGGCGAACTTGATCGGCTTGCCGGTGATGTGGCGAACGGACAGCGCCGCCCCGCCGCGCGCATCGCCATCGAGCTTGGTCAGCACGACACCGGTCAGCGGCAGGGCCTCGTTGAAGGCACGCGCCGTATTGACCGCATCCTGACCGAGCATGGCATCGACCACGAACAGGGTCTCGATCGGATTGATCGCAGCGTGCAGGCGCTTGATCTCCGCCATCATCTCTTCGTCGATGGCCAGACGACCCGCCGTATCGACCAGCAGCACGTCGTGGTAATGCCGTTTCGCCCAGTCAATGGCGCCCGCGGCAATGGCCTCCGGCTTTTCACCGACGGCAGACGGGAAGAAATCGACACCCGCCTGGCTGGCAACCGATTTCAGCTGCTCGATGGCAGCCGGACGATAAACGTCGCAGGAAACGACCAGCACCTTCTTTTTGTGGTTTTCCCGGAGGAATTTGGCCAGCTTGCCGACCGTCGTCGTCTTGCCGGCGCCCTGCAGGCCGGCCATCAGCACGATGGCTGGCGGCTGGGTATTGAAATTGATCCCCTCATGGGCGTCCCCCATGATCTTCGTCAGTTCGCCATGCACCACGCCGATCAAGGCCTGCCCCGGATTCAGCGAACCAATGACCTCCTGGCCAACCGCCTTTTCCTTGACAGCGGCGATGAAATCCTTGACCACCGGCAAAGCCACATCGGCTTCGAGCAACGCCATCCGCACTTCGCGCAAGGCGTCGGCGATATTGGATTCGGTCAGGCGGGCTTCGCCCTTCAGCGTCTTCATGACGCGCGCAAGGCGGGTGGTCAGGTTGTCGAGCATGTCAGATGGGCTTCTAGTAGAATTCGCGAATGGCCGATATTGTAATTCAGCTTCTGCCCCACATCCTTGCCGCCCTGATTTATGGCGCGCTCGGCTTCCATTTCTGGAACACCCGCTGGCGCGAAAGCGAAAGCCAGTGTGTCGCCTGCCCGATGCAACCCTGGGAGCGGGCCGCCATCGCAGTTGCCCTTGCCATCCATGCCGGCGGCCTTTATGACGCCCTGTTTGCCGAAGCCGGCATGCGCTTCTCGTTCAGCTTCGCGCTATCGCTGATGATGTGGCTCGCCGTCCTGATTTACTGGCTGGAAAGCTTCATGGCGCGCATGGAGGGCATGCAGCCCATGGTACTGCCCCTGGCGGCGGCGTGCACCATCCTGCCGGTATTCTTCCCCAACGTCCATCTCGTTGCCCATGCCCAGGCCACGGGCTTCAAGCTGCACTTCCTGGCTGCCATGCTGGCCTACAGCCTGCTGACGCTGTCTGCCCTGCACGCCATTTTCATGGGGTTCACCGAACAGGCCCTGCACAAGCGTTCAATGAAACGCAGCCTGGCCAGCCTGCCCCCGCTGCTCACCATGGAGTCGCTGCTCTTCAGGATGTTGCTGATCGGCTTCGTCCTGCTGACCCTCGCCGTCGGCAGCGGCGTCCTCTTCTCCGAAGCGCTGTTCGGGAAACCGATGTCGCTCGACCACAAGACGCTGTTCGCCTTCGCCTCGTGGGGCATTTTCGCCACCCTGCTGATTGGCCGACACGCCTGGGGCTGGCGCGGCAAGCGCGCCTTGCGCTGGACGCTGGCCGGATTTGCGCTGCTGATCCTGGCCTACGTGGGAAGCCGTTTCGTCGCCGAAGTGATTCTCGGACGCGTCTGATCCCGTGTCTGACATTCCGTTATCAGCGCTCGCCCTGACCCTCGTCGTTCTCCTGGCGCTGTCCGCCTTCTTCTCGCTCAGCGAGACAGCCATGATGGCGAGCAATCGCTTCCGCCTGCGCCACATGGCCCAATCCGGCCACCCCGGCGCCCGCAAGGCACTCGACCTCCTCGCCCATACCGACCGGATGCTCGGCGTCATCCTGCTCGGCAACAACCTGGTCAACTCGGCGGCAGCGACGCTAGTCAGCGTCATTGCCATCGAGTTATTCGGCGACAGTGAATGGGCTCTCGGCGCCGGCACGCTGGCCGTCACCTTTTCCATCCTCGTCTTTTCCGAAATCACCCCGAAAATCATCGGCGCCACCCACGCCGACCGACTGGCCTTGCTGCTGGGCTATGTACTCACCCCCTTGCTGCGCTTGTTTCATCCCGCCGTCTGGTTCATCAACCTCTTTGCCGGCGCCCTGCTCAAGCTGCTCCACCTCTCCCCCAGACCGGAATCGGGCGCCCCCCACCTCTCCCCGGAAGAACTGCGCAGCCTGGTGCTCGAATCCTCCCATTTGATTCCGCCCAAACACCGAACCATCCTGTCCAGCCTGTTCGACCTGAACAACATCACGGTCGAGGATGTGATGACACCGCGCGGCAGCATCGAAATCCTCGATCTCGCCCAACCCTGGGAAGAGGTCAAGAACCAGCTGGCCACCAGTCATCACAGCCGGCTACCGACCTGCCGCGAATCGCTCGATCAACTGATTGGCATCCTGCCCGTGCGCCGATTGCTGGCCAGCCTGGGCGACCCCGATTTCGATGAAGCCGCCCTGCTCGACCAATTGCAGGCGCCCTACTACATTCCGGCCAGGACGCCGGCTTTCTCCCAACTTGCCTTTTTCCAGGAAAACCGCCAGCGCATCGGCTTCGTGGTGGACGAATACGGCGAAATCCTCGGTCTGCTCACCCTGGAAGACATCATCGAGGAATTTGTGGGCGACTTCACCACCTCGATGCCCGGACTCGACCAGGAACTGCACTGGTCGCCAGCCGGTGACGCCATTGTCGAAGGATCGCGGCCGCTCCGGGACATCAACCGGATGCTCGGCCTCGATTTCCCGCTCGACGGCCCGAAAACCCTGAATGGACTGATCCTTGAGCACTTCCAGGACATCCCGGAATCGGGCATGAGCATCAAGCTCGGCCATGTCGCCGTCGAAATCCTGCAAACCCAGGATCGCAGCGTCGTGACGGTTCGCCTGTTCCGGCCGGAAGGCGCGTGAACACGGGCGTGGCAATCTTTACAAACAAGTGCTTACGTAGCATTATCGGACGATCTAAACAGCATTCAAGCGCACTCTGATGGCAGCAACCCCGCAAACCCCTCCTCTCAGCGGCCTGGCGCGAGCGCTCGTTCAGGCCGGGCAACTCAAGGAGATCGAGGCGGAACAGTTGCTCGCACAAGCGCACAGCAACAAATCTTCGCTGATCGAACAGATCATCGCGAGCCAGAAGGCCAGCGCGCTCGACATCGCCCGCTTTGTTGCCGATACCTTCGGCTACCCCCTGCTCGATCTCAATGCCTTCGACGAGGCGCATATCCCGGCCGATGCCATCGACCGCAAGCTGATCGCCACGCACAAAGTCATCCCGCTCAACAAGCGGGGCAACCGGCTCTCGGTTGCCATCGCCGACCCCACCAATCTGCGCGCCCTGGATGAAATCCGCTTCCAGACCGGACTGGCGGTCGACCCGATCGTCGTCGAGCACCCCAAACTGGCCCCCCTGGTTAGCAAGTACGCCGAGTCTGCTGCGGATGCCCTCAAGAATCTGGCCAGCGAAGACATCAACCTCGACTTTCTGGATGAAGAAAACAGTGCCAAGGCCGACGAAGCCGCCGGCCAGAATATTGACGACGCGCCGGTCGTCAAGTTCATCCAGAAAATGTTGCTCGATGCGATCAACGACGGGGCCTCCGACATCCATTTTGAGCCTTACGAAAAGTTTTACCGCATCCGTTTCCGCGTCGACGGCATCCTGCGCGAGGTCGCTACGCCCCCGCTCGCCATCAAGGAAAAGATCGCTTCCCGGATCAAGGTCATCTCGCGGCTGAACATCGCCGAGAAGCGCATCCCGCAGGATGGCCGCATGAAACTGGTGCTCTCCAAGACACGGGCGATCGACTTTCGCGTCAGCACCCTGCCGACCCTGCAGGGTGAAAAGATCGTCATGCGCATCCTGGACCCGACCTCGGCCACGCTGGGGATCGAAGCCCTGGGCTACGAGCCCGAGCAGAAGGCCGCCCTGCTTGATGCGATCAGCCGGCCATACGGCATGGTGCTGGTCACCGGCCCGACCGGCTCGGGCAAGACGGTCTCGCTCTACACCTGCCTGAACATCCTGAACAAGGATGGCATCAACATCTCGACCGCCGAAGACCCGGCCGAAATCAACCTGCCCGGCATCAATCAGGTCAACGTCGACGACCGTGCCGGCCTGACCTTCCCGGTCGCCCTGAAGGCCTTTCTGCGCCAGGACCCCGACATCATCATGGTCGGCGAAATCCGCGACCTCGAAACCGCGGAAATCTCGATCAAGGCAGCCCAGACCGGCCACCTCGTGCTATCCACCCTGCACACCAACGATGCTCCGCAAACCCTGACCCGCCTGATGAACATGGGCGTCCCGACCTTCAACATTGCGTCGAGCGTGTTGTTGATCACCGCCCAGCGTCTGGCACGGCGCCTGTGCAGCTGCAAGCAACCCATGGATGTCCCCCGGCAAACCCTGCTCGAGGCCGGCTTCACGGAAAGCGACCTGGACGGTTCCTGGACGCTGTACGGGCCGGGCGGCTGCGAGCGCTGCAAGGGGACCGGCTACAAGGGGCGCGTCGGCATCTATCAGGTCATGCCCATTTCGGAAGCCATGCAGCGCATGATCATGAGCGGCGCATCCTCCCTTGACCTGGCCGAACAGGCCAGACGGGAAGGCATCAAGAATCTGCGTGAATCCGGCTTGTTGAAAGTCAAACAAGGTGTCACCTCGCTGGACGAGGTACTGAGCACCACCAACGCCTAATAAAAGGAACTCGTATGGCTACCGCACGACCGAAGGCCTCGGCAGTCAAGGAAAGCACCTTCCAGTGGGAAGGCAAAAACAAGGATGGCAAGACCGTCCGCGGGGAGATGCGAGCCGCCAGCGAATCGGTCGTCCAGACCACCCTCCGGCGCCAGGGGGTCATCGGCGCCAAGGTCAAGAAGCTGCGCTTCAAGACCGGCGGCAAGATCACGGACAAGGATATCACCCTGTTCACGCGGCAATTGGCCACGATGATGAAATCCGGCGTGCCGCTCCTGCAGTCCTTCGACATCGTCGGCCGTGGCCATGCCAATCCGGCTGTCGGCAAGTTGCTGCTCGACATCAAGGCCGACGTCGAAACCGGCAGCTCGCTCTCGCAGGCCTTCCGCAAATTCCCGCTCTATTTCGATACGCTGTTCTGCAATCTGGTCGCAGCCGGCGAACAAGCCGGTATTCTCGACACACTGCTTGACCGGCTGGCGACCTACAAGGAAAAAATCCTCGCCATCAAGAGCAAGATCAAATCGGCCCTGTTTTATCCGATTGCGGTGATCGTCGTCGCCTTCATCATCACCGCCGTGATCATGATCTTCGTCATTCCGGCCTTCAAGGATGTATTCAAGAGTTTCGGCGCCGACCTGCCGGCACCGACCTTGCTGGTCATCGCCATCTCGGACTTCTTCGTAGCTTACTGGTGGGCCATTTTCGGCGCCATCGGAGGCGGGCTCTACGCCTTCCTGGAAAGCTGGAAGCGCTCTGAAAAATTGCAGATGGCCATGGATCGCCTGCTGCTTCGCCTGCCGGTCTTCGGCGACATCGTTCGCAAGTCGGTCATCGCCCGCTGGACGCGCACGCTGTCGACCATGTTCGCGGCTGGGGTTCCTCTCGTTGAATCGCTCGAATCGGTGGGCGGCGCTGCCGGCAACTATGTGTATAAAGCCGCCACCCGCCAGATCCAGAGCGAAGTCGCCACCGGCACGAGCCTGACGACATCGATGCAGAACACCAATCTGTTCCCCAACATGGTCACCCAGATGGTTGCCATCGGCGAAGAGTCCGGCGCGCTGGACTCCATGCTCGGCAAGGTCGCCGACTTTTTCGAACAGGAAGTCGATGACGCCGTCGAAGCCATGTCCAGCCTGATGGAACCGATGATCATGGTCATCCTCGGCACGCTGATCGGCGGCATGGTGGTGGCCATGTACCTGCCCATCTTCAAGCTCGGATCGGTGGTCTGATGCTGCCCGAGTCCCTTGCCGGCCTGGCCGCCATGGCCGGGTTGCTCGGTTTGTGCGTCGGCAGCTTCCTGAATGTCGTGATCCACCGCCTGCCTCAGATGATGGAGCAGGATTGGCAAGCCCAATGCGCCGAGTTGCGTGGCGAGCCCCTCCCCGACCGGGAAAGCATTTCACTGGCCCGCCCCCGCTCGCGCTGCCCGCAGTGCGGCCACGGCATCACGGCGCTCGAGAATATTCCCCTGCTCAGCTACCTGCTGATCCTGAAAGGCAAATGCTCGGCTTGTGGCGCCCGCATTTCACTGCGCTATCCGGTCGTCGAAGCGCTGACCGCCCTGCTTTCTGCCTACGCCGCCTGGCACTTCGGCCCCACCGTACAAACGGTCGGCGCCCTGCTCCTGCTCTGGGCGCTGATCGCTTTGGCGGCCATCGACCTCGATACCCAGTTGTTGCCGGACGCCATCACGCTGCCATTGGTCTGGCTCGGCCTGCTGTTCAACCTGTCGGCCACCTATACCGATCTGCCCTCAGCCGTCATCGGCGCCATGGCCGGCTATCTCGCCCTGTGGAGTGTGTTCTGGCTGTTCAAGCTGGCTACCGGCAAGGAAGGCATGGGTTACGGCGATTTCAAGCTGCTCGCCGCCCTCGGTGCCTGGCTGGGCTGGCAGATGCTGCCGGCCATCATCCTGCTCTCCTCGCTGGTTGGCGCCGCCGTCGGGATCACCCTGATCATCGCTGCCCGCCATGGCCGCAACGTTCCCATTCCATTCGGCCCCTATCTGGCAGCAGCCGGCGCCATTGCCCTGTTCTGGGGAGAGGCCCTCACCCGCGGCTATCTCGGCCTGATCACTTGAAAACGGCTGCCCGGCACCCCATATAACCGTCACCACTCTCGGTTATAATTCAAGGTTTTGGAGGACTCCCATGCCGATTTATGAGTATCGCTGCGATTCCTGCGGTTTCCAGAAAGAACATCTCCAGAAGATGAATGATCCGCAGCTCACCACCTGCCCGGATTGCGGCCAGGAAAGCTACGCCAAGCAATTGTCCGCTGCGGGTTTTCAGCTCAAGGGCAATGGCTGGTACGCCACCGATTTCAAGGGCGGCAGTAACAAGAAGACCGACACCCCGCCCCCCTGCCAGACCGGGGAAGGAAGCTGTTCGTCGTGCGCGGTCAGCTGATCAAACGCTACTTCATCACCGGACTGCTGATCTGGGTTCCGCTGGTCATTACCGGTTGGGTACTGTCGCTCATCGTCAGCACGCTGGATCAGTCACTGCGCCTGCTTCCCACGGCCATTCATCCGCAAACCCTGTTCGGGTTCGCGGTTCCCGGGGCGGGCGCCGTGCTGACCTTGGTGATGATCCTGCTCACCGGCCTGCTGGCGGCCAACTTCATTGGCCAAAAGCTGGTTGCCTGGTGGGAGAAGCTGCTTGCCCGGATTCCGGTCGTCAATTCCGTTTATAACAGCGTCAAGCAGGTTTCGGACACGCTGTTCTCGCCGAATGGCAATGCCTTTCGCAAGGCGTTGCTCGTCCAGTACCCCCGCCAGGGCAGCTGGACCGTCGCCTTCCTGACCGGCGCCCCGGGCGGCGACATCATCAATCACCTGGAAGGCGATCACGTCAGCGTGTACGTGCCGACCACACCCAACCCAACCTCCGGCTTCTTCCTGATGATGCCGGCCAAGGATGTCGTCGAATTGAACATGACCGTCGACGAAGCCCTCAAGTACATCATTTCGATGGGTGTCGTGGCACCGCCCCCGCCCCCTCGCGTCGCAACCCACACTTAGCAAACCTCGGAATTTTCATGCGTACCCATTACTGCGGACAACTCAACGCTTCCCTCGACGGCCAGATCGTCACCCTGTGCGGCTGGGCCCACCGTCGTCGCGACCACGGCGGCGTCATTTTCATCGACCTGCGCGACCGCGAGGGCCTGGCGCAGATCGTCTGTGACCCGGATCGCGTCGATGCCTTCAAGATTGCCGAATCGGTCCGCAACGAGTTCTGCCTGAAGATCACCGGCAAGGTTCGTCCGCGCCCGGCGGGCACCACCAATGCCAATCTGGCATCCGGCGAGATCGAGGTTCTGTGCCACGACATTGAGGTCCTCAATCCGTCGGTCACGCCGCCTTTCCAGCTCGACGACGACAACCTCTCTGAAAACGTCCGCCTGACGCACCGCGTGATCGACCTGCGCCGTCCGCAGATGCAGCACAACCTGATGTTGCGCTACCGGACGGCGCGCGCTTTCCGCCGCTTCCTCGACGAGAACGGTTTCATCGATGTCGAAACGCCGATGCTGACCAAGTCGACACCGGAAGGCGCCCGCGACTATCTCGTTCCGTCGCGCGTCCATCCCGGCCAGTTCTTCGCCTTGCCGCAATCGCCGCAGTTGTTCAAGCAACTGCTGATGGTGGCAGGCTTCGACCGCTATTACCAGATCACCAAATGTTTCCGTGACGAAGATCTGCGTGCCGACCGCCAGCCCGAATTCACCCAGGTCGATATCGAGACTTCGTTCATGAGCGAGGACGAAATCACCGCGTTGATGGAACAACTCATCCGCCGTGTCTTCAAGGAAGCAATCGACGTCGACCTGCCGGAATTCCCGCGCATGACCTACGCCGAAGCGATGCGCCGTTTCGGGTCGGACAAGCCGGACCTGCGCGTCACGCTGGAACTGGTCGATGTCGCCGATGCCTTCAAGGACGTCGCTTTCAAGGTATTCGCCAATGTCGCCAACAGCGAAGGCGGCCGCATCGCCGCGATGCGCATTCCGGGGGGCGCTTCGCTGACCCGTGGCGAGATCGACGAATACACCAAGTTCGTCGGCATCTACGGCGCCAAGGGTCTGGCCTACATCAAGGTCAATGATGTCACCCAGGTCAATGAAACCGGCCTGCAATCGCCGATCGTCAAAAACCTGTCCGAAGCCTCGCTGAAAACCGTTCTCGAGCGCACCGGCGCCCAGTCCGGCGACCTGATTTTCTTCGGTGCCGACAAGGCCAAGATCGTCAATGACGCCCTCGGCGCACTGCGCATCAAGATCGGCCACGAGAAGGGCTTCATCACCGGTGCCAAGTGGGCGCCGCTGTGGGTCGTCGACTTCCCGATGTTCGAATACGACGACGAAGCAAAGCGCTGGACTGCCTGCCACCACCCCTTCACCAGCCCGAAGGACGAGCACCTCGACCTGCTGACCAGCGATCCGGGCAAGTGCCTCGCCAAGGCCTACGATCTGGCGCTCAATGGCTGGGAACTCGGTGGCGGCTCGGTGCGTATCCACCGTGCCGATGTGCAGGAAAAGGTTTTCGCTGCGCTCAACATCGGCCCGGAAGAGCAGCAGGCCAAGTTCGGCTTCCTGCTCGATGCCCTGAAATACGGGGCCCCGCCGCACGGCGGCCTGGCTTTCGGCCTCGACCGCATTGTCACGATGATGACCGGTGCCGAGTCGATCCGCGACGTCATCGCCTTCCCGAAGACCCAGCGCGCCCAGTGCCTGCTGACCGATGCCCCGTCGGCGGTCGACGAGAAGCAGTTGCGCGAACTGCACGTTCGCCTGCGTCAGAAAGTCGAAACCCAGGTCGAAGTCGCCCAGGGTTAACCCACCCCATGCCGTTCTGGCTGCGCTTCCTTCTCGTCCTCTGGCTGGCGGTTGGAAGCGCGTTTGCTTACGCCCCGCATCCTGCGGTCAACGACACGGTCACGGTCGGCCAACTGCCGCCCGAAGCGCGCCAAACCCTGGCGCTGATCAAGGCGGGGGGGCCGTTTCCTTATGATCGGGACGGCGTCATTTTCGGCAATTTCGAGAAGCGCCTGCCCATTCAGCCGCGCGGCTATTACCGGGAATACACGGTCATCACGCCTGGACGACGCGACCGAGGTGCGCGTCGCATCGTTGCCGGAAAACAGGGGGAATATTTCTACACTGACGATCATTACCGATCCTTCCGGCGCATCATCGAGAGCCACTGGCCATGAGTGACCCACTGTTCAGCAATGGCAACACCTCCGGTTTGTATTATTTGCCCCCGCCCCGTCAAGCGGCTGCATGCATGGCCGCGCGCCAGGCGGGCCTGCGTGTCCTGACCGCAGAAATCGCCGCCCCCGCCACCAAGGATGGCGTACTCTCCCGACTCGGCCGTTCACTGGAATTTCCGGAGTGGTACGGCGCGAATTTCGATGCCCTGTTCGATTGCCTGACCGATACCGCTTGGCAGCCGGCCAAGGGACTCCTGATCCTGATCAACGGCATCGCGGCATTGCGCGCCAGCGACCCTGACAGCTTCGCCACCCTGATCGACGTTCTGCGCGCAGCCGCCGAAACTCGCCAAGCGGGGAACTCCCCGTTCTGGGTTGCCCTCGATACCCCGGCCCGGGGCGTTGCCGAACTACCGGTGACATGACGCCAGCGAAGCAGCCAGTTTCAGTACTCGTCGTCATCCACACCCCGGCCGCCGATGTCCTGCTCCTTGAGCGCGCCGCCCACCCGGGGTTCTGGCAATCGGTGACCGGCAGCCGGGAAGGCCACGAAACCTTACGCGACACCGCCTGCCGGGAAGTTGCCGAAGAAACCGGCATCGTTCTTCCGGCCAACCAGTTCACCGACTGGCAGCTGAGCAACCGCTACGAGATCTTTCCGGAATGGCTGCACCGCTATGCCGAAGGCGTGACAATCAATGTCGAGCACGTATTCGGCCTCTGCCTGCCAAACCGCGTCGACATCACGACCAGCCCCGGTGAGCACCGTGCCTGGCAATGGCTCCCCTGGCGCGATGCCGCCGAGCGCTGTTTTTCATGGAGCAACCGCGATGCCATCCTGTTGCTCCCCGGAAGGCTGCAAACCGGGACTTGAAACTGGCGCCGGGGCTCCTATATTGGTTGCAGGAAAGTTCGACCCACACAGGAGATAACCATGGCCAACATCACCCGTATCGATCCGTTCGACGACCTGTTCCGCGGTTTTTTCGTGCGTCCCGTGGACTTCAACAGCGTGCCCGCGCCAACCCCGTCCATCAAAATGGATGTTCAGGAACAGGGGGACAGCTACCTTGTACACGCTGAACTGCCCGGCGTGAAGAAGGAAGACATTCATGTGGTCGTTGAGGGCAATCTGGTCTCGATCAGTGCCGAAGTGAAGCAGGAAAAGGAAACCAAGGAAGGCGACCGGGTACTGCGGTCGGAACGCTATTTTGGCAAGGTTTCCCGCTCCTTCCAGCTGGAGCAGGACCTGGACGACACCAAGGCGACGGCCAAGTTCACCGATGGCGTGCTTGAACTGACCTTGCCGAAGCGTGTCGCCAGTCCGAGCAAGCGGCTGACCATCAGCTGACCGCCAGCCCCCCCGATCAGGCCGGACCCCGTTCCGGCCTTTTTCTTTGTACAATCCGCGGCGATTCCATCCGGAGCCCGCCATGAGCATCGAAAACCTCTCCCCCGGCACCAAGGCCGCCGTCTTGGCCGAAGCCCTCCCCTACATCAAGCGTTTCCACGGCAAGACCATCGTTGTCAAATACGGCGGTAACGCGATGACCGACGAGCATCTGAAGAGCTGCTTCGCGCGCGATGTCGTGCTGCTCGAACTGATTGGCTTCAATATCGTCGTCGTGCATGGCGGCGGACCGCAAATCGAGAGCCTGCTCACCCGCGTCGGCAAGAAGGGAGAGTTCGTCCAGGGAATGCGCGTCACCGATGCCGAAACCATGGAAGTGGTCGAAATGGTGCTTGGCGGCCAAGTAAATAAGGACATCGTCAACCTGATCAACCAGCATGGCGGCAAAGCGGTCGGCCTGACCGGCAAGGACGGCAACTGCATCCGCGCCAGGAAGCTGATGCTGGAGAACAAGGACAATCCGGGCGACCTGATCGACGTCGGCCAAGTCGGCGAAATCACCCAGATCGACCCGTCGCTGATCGACCACCTCGACAAGGGCGCCTTCATTCCGGTCATCGCCCCAATCGGGGTCGGCGAAAATGGCGAAACCTACAACATCAATGCCGACGTGGTTGCCGGCAAGATCGCCGAAGTCCTGAAGGCGGAAAAGCTCGTCCTGCTGACCAACACGCCGGGCGTCCTCGACAAGGAAGGCAAGCTGATCACCGGCATCACCCCCAAGCAGATCGACGAGATGGTCGAGGACGGCACGCTGTCCGGCGGCATGCTGCCGAAAATCGGTTCGGCGCTCGACGCTGCCCGCAACGGTGTCAAAGGCGTCCATATCATCGACGGCCGCGTCGAACATGCGCTGTTGCTCGAAATCCTGACCGATCACGGAGTCGGCACCATGATCAAGTCGCACTGAGGCGCTTACGAACTTCCACCAAGCCCGCACCAGCGGGCTTTTTCAATTGGGCCGAGCCAACCGATGAAACATCCCGTCTGGCTGTTCGATCTCGACAACACGCTGCACGACGCAACACCGCACATCTTTCCGCACATCAACCGCGCCATGCGGCAATACATCGAGCGCCATCTGGCGGTCGATACGGACGAGGCCAACCGCATCCGTCAGGAGTACTGGCGGCGTTACGGCGCCACGCTGCTCGGCCTGATGCGCCATCACGATACTGATCCCCGCCACTTCCTTTGGGAAACCCACCAGTTTCCCGATCTGGCCCGTCTGGTCGTTTTCGAGCGCCCGTTGCGTCATGCCCTGCGCCGCCTGCCAGGACGCAAGATCGTCTTTTCCAACGGCCCGCGCCATTACGCCGAAGCCGTGCTTGACATCACCGGCTTGCGCCATGAGTTCGACGCCCTCTACGCCCTCGAGGACGTCCGCTTCCAGCCCAAACCGAGTCTCGCCGGTTTCCGCCGGCTGCTGAGCGCCGAACGCCTCGATCCGCGCCGCTGCATCATGGTCGAGGACAGTCTCGACAATCTCGTCAGCGCCAAACGGCTGGGCATGAAAACCGTGTGGGTGAGCACTGGCTTACGTCGATCACCCTTTGCTGACGTGAAAATAGCCAGCGTCACCCAGTTGCCGCAGCGCTTCGCCCATCTATAATCCCTGTCGCACCCATCGACCAGGGAGAATGATCATGGCCGTGAAAGCCGGGGAACGGCGTCTGCGAATTCTGCAGACACTGGCTGAAATGCTGGAAACTCCCCAGGGGGAAAAAATCACCACGGCCGCCCTGGCAGCCCGACTCTCCTGCTCCGAAGCGGCGCTCTACCGCCATTTCGCCAGCAAGGCACAAATATTCGAAGGCCTGATCGAATTCATCGAGCAAAGCCTGTTCGGTGTCATCAACCAGATCACTTCCGAAGAAGCCAGAGGCTTCAAGCAGGTCGAACTGATCATCGGCCTCACCCTCCGTTTTGCCCAGCGCAACCGCGGCATGACCCGTGTCCTGATCGGCGATGCACTGGTTAACGAGCATGAACGCCTGCAACTGCGTATCAACGCCCTGCTCGACAAGGTCGAGGCCGCGATCAAGCAGGCCCTGCGCATCGCGGCCACGCAGGAGGATCTGAAAGCGGACGCTGACTTCGGCGCCCTGGCCAATTTGCTGAGATGCTATGTCGTCGGCCGTTGGGAACAATATGCGCGCAGCGGCTTCCAACGCGAACCGCTGGCCCAATGGCAGCAGCAATGGCCGATGCTCTATTTCGCCTGCCTGTCGCAGTCCGGCGAACCGGGCACCTGAGAGGCCGTTGTCAGACACCGGCTTGAGCTCCCGGCAAAAACAAGGAGCACCGTGGCCCCCCTGATTTCGCTAGCGCCCCGCTTTCAGATAGCCCGCTGCATCCAGCGCAAAATAAGTCAGGATGCCATCGGCACCGGCCCGCTTGAAGGCCAGCAGGCTTTCCAGGACGCAGGCCTCCTCGTTCAGCCAGCCGTTCTGGGCCGCCGCCTTGAGCATGGCATATTCACCACTGACTTGATAAGCATAGGTTGGCACCCTGAACTGGTCCTTGACCCGGCGCACGATGTCCAGATAGGGCATGCCCGGCTTGACCATGACCATGTCGGCCCCCTCCTCCAGATCGAGCGCCACTTCGCGCAACGCCTCGTTGGTATTGGCCGGATCCATCTGATAGGTGTATTTGTTGCCCTTGCCGAGATTGCCGGCCGAACCGACCGCATCGCGGAAAGGACCATAGAAGCTCGACGCATACTTGGCGGAATAGGCCAGAATGCGGGTATAAATGAACCCCGCTGCTTCCAGCTCGCCACGGATACGACCGATGCGCCCATCCATCATGTCGGAAGGGGCGACCACATCGGCACCGGCTGCCGCATGGCAGAGCGCCTGCTTGGCCAGAACGTCGAGCGTTTCGTCATTCAGCACATAGCCGGTGTCGTCGATCAGGCCATCCTGGCCGTGGCTCGTGTAAGGATCGAGCGCCACATCGGTAATGACGCCGAGTTGCGGAAATTCGCGCTTCAGGGCCTGCACTGCGCGCGGCACCAGGCCCTGCGGGTTATACGCTTCTTCCGCGCCGAGGGATTTCAGCGGGGCATCGATCACCGGGAACAGGGCGAGGGCCGGAATGCCCAAATTGACGGCACGCTCGGCCGTCCGCAACAGCAGATCGAGCGACTGACGCTCGACACCGGGCATTGACGCAACCTTTTCAAGACGCCCCTCGCCCTCGAGGACAAACACCGGATAAATGAAATCATCAGCCGTCAGAACCGATTCGCGCATCAGGCGACGGGAAAAGTCGTCGCGCCGCATGCGGCGCATCCGCGTTCCAGGAAAAATTCCGCTCACTGTGTACCTCTCAACCATTCGACAATATATTTTCGTGCATCCCGGGAACTAATCGCCTTGACGTGCGTCAGACGACACAGATGGCACGCGCTGTCTCCCGCTTCACCTCCCTGAGCGGGTGCCTTGACAACGTTAAGGCATTTTGGCCCCCGGATCCCCCTTATCCGGGGGCCCTTTGTTTTCCCGGGTCTTCATGTCGATCTCCAGCCAGCCAGCGAGCACGCGCTCGGCCTCGTCAACACCGGTTTTCTTCAAGCTGGAGAACAACTGCACGGAATACAGCGCGGCATCGCCCCAGGTCGCGATTTCGGCCTGCACCGAGCGCAGCACTTTGGTTTGCTCCTGACGACTCAGCTTGTCAGCTTTGGAGAGAAGGATATGGATCGGCCGCCCGGTCGGCCGGAACCAGTCGATCAACCGGAGATCCAGATCCGTAAATGGTCGGCGGGCGTCCATGATGACGACGAGGCCGACCAGTTGCTCCCGTTTGCTCAGGTAAGGACCAATCAGCCCCTCCCACTGCGAGCGGATCGCCTCGGGGGCCTTGGCAAAACCGTAACCCGGCAAATCCACGAAATACTTGCCCGCTTCCAGCGTGAAATAATTCAGGTGTTGCGTACGCCCCGGCGTCTTGCTGACATAGGCCAGGCGCACACGCCCCGCCAGGGTATTGATGGCAGAGGATTTTCCGGCATTGGACCGACCGGCAAAGGCGACCTCGCGCACCGCATCTCGGGGCAGGTCACGCAGATGGGCGACGGTCGTCAAAAAGACCGCTTTTTGAAACAGGGGCATAAAAAACTCGGTGAATCTGCCTAGCGACAGAGGTATCTAATATAGAATAGCAGGTTTGTAGCTTCCGTTCCGGCCAATGCGCCTACAAAAACGCGTACCAGGAGTTCGAAAATGATTCGCACCGCGGCAATGGCAATTCTTCTCGCCACCAGTTTCGTCACCCACGCTTCTTCTGAAGCCAAGGCAAAGGCTGACCCTGCGAAGGGAAAGATCATCGCCGAAACCGTCTGCGTCGCCTGCCATGGCGCTGACGGCAACAGCGCTGCTGCAGCCAACCCGCACTTGGCTGGCCAAGTGGAGGAGTATCTGTACAAGCAATTGCAGAATTTCAAGTCGGTTGACGGCAAGCCGGCTGCCCGCAATAACGCCATCATGGCCGGCATGGCCGCTCCGCTCTCCGACGAAGACATGAGAAACGTCGCAGCTTGGTTCGCCAGCCAGAAACTGAAGCCGTCCGCCGCGAAGGATGACAAGCAGATCGCGCTGGGCCAGAAGCTGTGGCGCCAGGGTGATTTCAAAAAGGGCATTCCGGCCTGTGCCGGCTGCCACGGCCCGAACGGCGCCGGCCTCCCTGCCCAGTACCCGCGCCTGTCCGGCCAGTTTGCCGAATACACCGAAGCCCAGCTGAAGGCTTTCCGTGCCGAAGAGCGCAACAACGACCCGGAAAAGATGATGCGCACCATCGCGGCCAAGCTGTCCGACGCTGAAATCAAGGCGGTTTCGGAATACGCTGCCGGTCTGCGCTGATCGCGCCCCTGCCCCGGCAAAAGGCAGCTTCGGCTGCCTTTTTGTTTTTCTGCCGCTTGGCAGTCCAAGCCAGCCGGCATAGACTGCACACTCCATCCCACACCGGACCTGGAGAGATAACGATGAAAACGCTCAAGCAACTCCTCGCCGACCGCAACCGGCCACTCGCCATCGTGACGCCGAACGACACTGTCTATCACGCACTGTCCGTCATGGCGCAACACGACGTCGGTGCCTTGCTGGTGCTCGACGGCGAACAACTGGTCGGCATTTTTTCGGAACGCGATTACGCCCGCAAGATCATCCTGCACGGCAAGAGCTCGAAGGAAACCCTGGTCAGCGAAGTGATGAGCGACCGCGTTGCCTACGTCACCCCTGCCGCAACGCTGGACGAATGCATGGCCCTGATGACCGAAAAACGCTTCCGCCACCTGCCGGTCCTCGACGAGGATGGCAACGTCGCCGGCATGATCTCGATCGGCGACCTGGTCAAGGAAACCATCAGCGACCAGAAATTCCTGATCGAGCAGCTGGAGCGCTATATCAGCGGTTGACATGGCGTCCGGCAGTATCCATTTCCGTATCCTCGAAGACATCGCCCGCGACCTGTCGGGCGATGTCAATTTCCCGACCTGCCTGGATGCCGCCATGCTGGTTCGCAATACCTTGCGTGACCCGCAGGTTGACCTGCGTCTCGTCGTCCAGGCCATCGGCACCGAGCCGCTGATTTCCAGCAAGCTGCTCCGCCTGGCCAATTCCGTTTCCTATAACCCATCCGGCCGGTCGATCACCGACTTGCAGGTTGCCGTCAGCCGACTGGGCTTCGAGGTTGTGCGCACTACCTCGCTGGCGGTGGCCATGGACCAGATGCTGAAATCGAAAAACCTGACCGCTTACGACAGGATTTCGCAAGCCGCCTGGCAGCATTCGATCCACGTTGCCGCCATCGCCCGCGTCCTCGCCAGGCGCCTCGGCCGGATCAATCCGGACGAAGCAATGCTGGCCGGACTGGTGCATAACATTGGCATTTTTTATCTGCTCTATCGGGCCGCCGAATATCCCGAGTATCGCAACGACCAACCTGCAATGCTTGAATTGCTCGCGGGCTGGCACGAAAGCATCGGGGAAAGCCTGCTGCACATTCTGGGCATGCCGGCGGCAATCACCGATGCAGTACGCGATCACGAACATATCAAACATACCGAAACACCCTGCAATGTCTGCGACGTGCTGTATTTCGCCAACCTGCTCGCTGACGACGACATGAGCTGGCTACCCGGCAACCCGCTTTCGGCTGACGAAAGACAAGCCCGGGTGCGCGACCGGGAACGCTATGTCGACTTGCTCGCAGAGGCAAAGGAAGACATCGAGAGCCTGTACGCTGCCTTGTCCGGCTGAACCGGGCCGCTGCCCCGCTGTCCTACAGCCACCACGGCAAAGACCGCGCCAGTCGGACGGCTGTGCCGCTTGGCCTTCAGTTCCCCGGGAGCTTTCATGCTGATTCGTCACGCCAGCGACATCCTGCCTTCGGAAATTACCCCCCCGGCCCTCTACGCCGGCCGTCGGGCTTTCCTGCGCAGCCTGCTCGCGGCTGGCGTCGCTGTCGGCCTTGGGGCGCCGGCCCGCGCTTCGCGCACCGAGTCCGCATCCTTCGGCATGCTCCGGGCCAGCCCTTTGTCGCTGCACGATGAAAAGCCAACCGCCTTCAACGCGATCACCGGCTATGGCAACTTCTACGAGTTCGGTCCCGACAAGGACAGCCCGGCCCGACATGCCCACCGCCTGCGCACGCGCCCCTGGAGCGTGACGATCGACGGTGAGGTCAAACATGCCAAAACCTTCGGCATCGAAGACATCCTGACCTGGACTGCGCTTGAGGAACGCATCTACCGCCTGCGGTGCGTGGAGGGCTGGAGTGCCGTGATTCCCTGGGTCGGTTTGCCATTCAGCGAACTGCTCAAACGGGTCGAACCGACCGGCAATGCGAAATTCGTCGAATTCTGGAGCCTGGCCGACCCCGAGCAAATGCCCTTCGTTCGCCTGCCTTTTCTCGACTGGCCTTATCGCGAGGCGCTGCGCCTGGACGAAGCGCTGCACCCGCTGACCATCCTGGCCGTCGGCCTGTATGGCGAAGTCATGCCCAAGCAGAACGGCGCGCCGTTACGCCTTGTCGTTCCTTGGAAATACGGCTTCAAGAGCGCCAAATCCCTCGTGCGCATCCGTTTCACCGAGAAACAGCCGGAAACAAGCTGGATCAAGGCGGCGCCAGACGAATACGGATTTTATTCGAACGTTAATCCCGACGTGCCGCACAGGCGCTGGAGCCAAACCCACGAACGCCGCCTCGGCGAGTTCTTCAAACGCAAGACCCTCCCCTTCAACGGCTACGCCGACCAGGTTGCCGGCTTGTATACCGGCATGGATCTCCGCAAACACTTCTGACATGAGCTACAACCCCAACCCCCGCCAACTCGCCCGCCTGAAGGCCCTTCTATTCCTGCTCTGCCTGCTCCCCTTGGGCCGCCTGCTGTGGGCAGCCTACACCGATGATTTTGGTCCCAACCCGGTTGAGTTCGTGCAGCGCTGGACCGGCACCTGGAGCTTCAATCTGCTGCTTCTCACGCTGAGCATCACTCCGCTGCGCGCCCTGACCGAATGGCATTGGCTGATCCGCCTGCGCCGGATGCTCGGCCTGTTCTGCTTCTTTTATGCCACGCTGCATTTCCTGGCCTTGATCGGCTTCGACCATGCCTTCGATCTCAACGACATCGCCCGCGATATCGCCAAGCGCCCGTTCGTCACCATCGGCTTCGCAGCATTTGTGCTGCTCATCCCGCTGGCCGCCACTTCCAGCCAGTGGGCCGTTCACCGGCTGGGCGGGCGGCAGTGGCAGCAACTACATCGCAATATCTACCTGATCAGCATTCTGGCTTGCGTCCATTACTTTTGGTTGGTCAAGGCCACTGCCCTGCTCTGGCCGCTGGCCTACGCACTTGCCGTAGCGCTGCTTCTCGGTTGGCGCGTCCGGGAGCGGCGTCGCAAGGCCATTCCGGTACCGCGCCAGGCTACGGTCAGCCCGGTGCGCTTCTACAAGCACAAACCGGACTGAGCCGGCGCCGCCTCACCCCTTGCGCGGCCGATCGAAACGGACGATGGCACGGCCATCGGGCGTCTGCTTCGGCGCGGCCTTCCAGGCATGGCCGTAAATCACCTCGAAGGTGGCTGGCAGTTTGCCCTCACGGCGCAGTTTTTCGTAGGCCGCCCGCACCGCGGACCAGGCCAGGCGTCCGGTCAGGCCATGCCGGCGCGCCTTCATGGCGCACATCGAACCCGCCGCCCGCAAATCGGCCAACAGGGCATCCAGGTCGTCATAGGTCAGGGTGAGGATTTCCATGTCCATCACCGGATCGGCAAAGCCACAGCCAACCAGCATATCGCCAAGGTCATGCATATCGGCAAAGCGTTGCGTGTGGGCATAGCCGTCGCTGAAAGTCGACCGCAGCTCCTTCAGGGTATCCGGCCCGAGCGTCGAAAACATCAGCAGACCGCCGACTTCCAGCACGCGGTGCGCTTCGGCCAGTGCCGGAATCGGGTCATCCAGCCAGTGCAGCAGCAGGTTCGACCAGACCAGGGTGGCCGAACGGGCAGAAAGCGGCAGGCTGGCCGCGTCGGCCGCCAGGCGCAGCGGCTCCGCCTTGCGCCCGAGGCCCAGCCAGCGCTGCCAGGCAGCACGCGCGGGACGCCCGGCAGTCAGCATGGCCGGCGAGAGATCGATGCCAATCCACTCGGCTGCAGGATAGCGTGCGTTCAGCGCCGGAAAACTGCCGCCTCGGCTGCAGCCCAGATCGACCACGCGTTTCGGCTGCAGATTGACGTAATCCAGGCGCTCCAGCATCCGGCCATCGATTTCACGGGCAAAGAAATCGCCCTCACCATACGACGCCGCCACCCGGGAAAAGCGTCGACCGACCTGCAGCCGGTCGACGAAGCCAGCGCTCAAATCGCCTTCATGCCCAGGCGGGCGAACAGGGCATCATCACGCTCAATGTCGGGATTGCCGGTGGTCAGCAGGAAATCTCCGTAGAACATCGAGTTGGCACCGGCCAGGAAGCACATGGCCTGCAGCTCATCGCTCATTTCCTGACGACCGGCCGACAGGCGAACCCATGAGGTCGGCATGGTGATGCGCGCTGCCGCAATGGTCCGCACGAATTCGAACGGATCGAGGCGCGGCACATCGGCCAGCGGCGTGCCGGGAATCGGTACCAGATTGTTGATCGGCACCGACTCTGGCGGCTTGGGGAGGTTGGCCAGCTGAGCAATCAGGGCCGCACGGTTCTTGCGGGACTCGCCCATGCCGATGATGCCGCCGGAACAGACGTTGATGCCGGCATCGCGAACCTGGTCGAGTGTATCCAGACGATCATCGTGGGTGTGCGACTTGATGACCTGCCCGTAAAACTCCTTGTCGGTATCCAGGTTGTGATTGTAGTAATCCAGACCGGCCTCCTTGAGTTTTTCCGCCTGTCCCTCCTTCAGCATGCCCAGCGTCACACAGGTTTGCAGGCCCAGCGCCTTCACCTCCCGCACCATTTCCAGGACGCGGTCAAGATCCTTGTCCTTCGGACCTTTCCAGGCCGCGCCCATGCAGAAGCGCGAAGCCCCCTTTTCTTTCGCCGCCTTGGCTGCTGCCACCACCTCCTCGACCGGCATCAGGCGTTCACGGCCGGTTTCGGTTTCATAGCGCGCCGACTGCGAGCAATAACCGCAATCCTCGGAACAGCCCCCGGTCTTGACTGAAAGCAGCGTCGAGCGCTGAACGGCATTCGCGTCAAAATGCTGCCGATGCACGCCCTGGGCACGCCACAGCAGGTCCATGAGCGGCATTTCGTAGAGCGCGAGAACCTCGTCGACAGTCCAGCGGTGGACTGGAGCGGCTTGGGATTCAGTGGGAACGGCGGCGAGGGGGCTAGCTTGCATGGGTGGCCTTGCGTGAGAAAATGCTATAAAAATCAGACACGAAGCATGTCAGTAATTATGAATTATCACGGACACAGCGTTGGAATGTCAATTTTACCCTACCCCAACCCCCTGTCGCGCTTCACGCGCCGCGTCGCTGCCCTGTTTCTCCCGGCCAGCTGTCTGCTCTGCGGCGCGGACAGCGACGCTGAGCCGGTCTGCACCGCCTGTGTCGCAGATCTGCCGCCACTTCCCCACCCCGGCTGCCCGCTGTGTGCCGACCGCACGACACACGGCGAACGCTGTGGTGCCTGCCTCAAGGATCCGCCCGCCTTCTCGGGGGTGTTCGCTGCCTACCGTTACGATTACCCGCTCGACCGCCTGATTCACGCCTTGAAGTACGGTCATCAATTGGCTGTTGCCGACTGGTGCGCCGGAAGACTGGCACCGCTGGCAGGTCAGGCACACTTCGACCGCATCCTGCCTCTCCCCTTGCACGCCACTCGCCTGCGGGAACGGGGCTTCAATCAGTCCGGGGAAATCGCTAGGGCACTCGGTCGGCGGCTGAATCGCCCAGTCGACGTGACCTCCCTGCTACGTACCCGGGCCACGCCGCCGCAAGCCGGGCGCCCGCACAAAGAGCGTCTGCACAACGTGCGCGGCGCCTTCGAATGCTGCACCGATCTGACGGGGCAGCACTTGTTGCTGGTCGACGACGTGCTGACAACGGGCGCCACGGCCAACGAAGCAGCCCGCGTCCTCAAACTGCATGGCGCCGCCTCGGTCACCGTGGCGGTTGTCGCCCGCGCGCTGAAAGACTGATTCCGTGCTTTAATCCGCCCCTTTAGCCTCACCTCCCACCGTGTTCGCTGTCGTTCTCTTCCAGCCGGAAATCCCACCCAACACCGGCAACATCATCCGCATGTGCGCCAACAGCGGCGCCGAACTTCACCTGGTCGAGCCGCTGGGCTTCGATATCAGCGACAAGTCCTGCCGTCGGGCCGGACTGGATTACCATGAATACGCCCGGGTCGTGCGCCATGCCGACTGGGCAGCCTGCAAGCGGGCACTGGCAGGCCGGCGCCTGTTCGCCATGACGACAAAGGGAACGGCCAGCCCGTATCAGACGAAGTTCCAGGACGGTGACGTTTTTGTCTTCGGACGTGAAACCAGCGGACTGCCTCCGGAAATCCTGGCGGAATTCTCCGAAACAAACCGCCTACGCCTGCCCATGCTGCCCGGGCAACGTTCACTGAATCTGTCGAATGCCGCCGCCGTCACCGTTTTCGAGGCTTGGCGGCAGATCGGTTTTCCCGGCGCGGGCTAGCAGCCCTCAGGCCAGTTCCTCACGCGGGTCGCGCGCCATCAACTGCTCGACCGCTTGCGCCGCCGTCAACCGCCCGTCGAGCACCGCGGCAACCGCTGCGCTGATCGGCATATCCACCGCCAAGCGGCGCGCCAGCCGATCGACCTCGCGTGCCGTGTAGACCCCTTCGGCAACGTGGCCGAGTTCCTCGAGAATTTGCGCCAGCGACTTGTTCTGGGCGAGTGCCAGGCCAACCCGGCGATTGCGCGACAAGTCTCCAGTGCAGGTCAGGATCAGATCCCCCATGCCGGCCAACCCCATGAAGGTCTGCCGCTCGGCGCCCAGCGCCAGGCCGAGGCGGGCGATTTCAGCCAGGCCGCGGGTCATCAGCGCAGCCCGTGAATTCAAGCCGAGCCCCAGTCCGTCGCACACGCCGGTGGCGATGGCCAGCACATTCTTTACGGCACCGCCGACCTCAACCCCGACCAGATCGTCATTGGCGTAGATACGCAAGCGGGTGGAGTGCAGTTGCCGCGCCATCTCGCGAGCAAAAGCCGGCTCGTTGGCGGCCAGCGCAACCGCCGTCGGCTGACCGGCAGCCACTTCTTCAGCAAAACTTGGCCCGGACAGGGCGCCCCAACGGGCCGTATCACCCAGTACGTCAGCGACGACCTGGTGCGGCAATTTGCCGCTGCCGGCTTCGAATCCCTTGCATACCCAGAGCAAGGGCGTGGCACAGCCCAGCGCCTTGAGATGTTCGACCGTCGGCCGCAGGCCGGCAATCGGCGTGGCGACCATAAGCAAATCGGCCTCCGCCACGGCCGCGGGAAAGTCGGTCATCACGGCCACCGTTTCGGGCAGCCGGTAGCCCGGGAAAAACCGGCGGTTTTCACGACAGGCCTGCAACTCGGCGGCGACATCCGGTTCGCGCGACCACAGCGTTACGGCATGCTTGCCGGCAAACGCAATGGCCAGCGCCGTTCCCCAGGCACCGGCCCCCAGCAACGTGATTCTCATAATCCCCAGACCTGCGTCGAACGGATGTAACCGGTCGCCCCGTCACGATGCCGGACCTTGACCCAGCCCGGGGCTGCTGCTTCGAGCCAGTCAACAGCAACCCACTTGTCCAGTTCGAGCAGGACAGGCGACTCCTGCTTGTCGGCTTGATGCATCTCGGCCTTCGCCGCGGTCACGACGAGGGTCCGCTTGTCGGTCAGGTTCTTGGCCTCGATCCAAGCCAGCGTCCCCTCGGCATCACGCACCTTGTGCCAGCCCTCGAGACGAACCACGACCTCGACCGGAGTCTGCCCCTTGATCAGGTAGAGCTTCTTGCCGGCCTGCGACGGGGCATCATAAAGAATGGCAGCCGGCACGCCAACCGAACGATAGTCGATGGCCAGTGCGGCACCGGCCGCACCGAGCAGCGACACTGCGACAAGGGCGCGACGCCACATGGCCTTGACCTTACTGGATGGGGACTTCGGTCGGCGCGGCCGACGCGGCCTGCTGCTGCAGGCGCTGCATGTACATCGCTTCAAAATTGACCGGCTGCAGGATGATTGGCTGGAAGCCGGCGCGGCCGACCGCATCCGACACGGCTTCGCGGGCATACGGGAACAGGATGTTCGGGCAGGCCACCGCAACCAACGGCTCCATCTGCTCATCCGGCACGTTCTGGATACGGAAAATGCCGGCCTGGCCGACCTCGACCAGGAACACCGTCTTCTCGCCGAAGCGGGCCGTGACGGTGACGGTCAGGACAACCTCGAAGACGCCCTCACCCACACCGCGACCAGCGGTATTGAGCTGAATTTCAACCTGCGGCTGCTCCTGCTCAAGAAATATTTCCGGAGCGTTCGGCACCTCGACCGAGAGATCCTTGACGTAGAGCTTTTCGATGGCGAAGAGCGGCTGGGTATTTTGTTCCATGGTTTTCTTTCGGAAAATGAATCGGTTCGGATCAGGCGTCGAGCAGCGGCTTCAACTTGCCCGCCGCATCCAGGGCATACAGGTCGTCACAGCCCCCGACATGGGTGTCGCCAATGAAGATCTGCGGTACGGTACGCCGCTGGGTTTTCTGCATCATTTCATCCCGCCGCGCGGGATCGAGGTCCACACGAATCTCCTCGATCTCGGTGACACCCCGCGCTTTGAGCAATTGCTTGGCACGTACGCAGTACGGACAGACAGCCGTGGTGTACATCAGAACGTGAGCGCTCATTTCTTCTTGCCGCCTTTCTTGATCGGATAACCCGCCCCCACCCAGGCGTCGACACCGCCGGAGAGGTTGTAGAGCTTGCCAAACCCCTGCTTCTTCAGCTCGCTGCAGGCCCTGTTGGAACGCATGCCGGACGAACAGCAGACGATCACCGGCTTGTCCTTGAACCTCTCCAGTTCGCCCACTCTTTCGAGCAGCTTGGCAGACGGGATATTGACGGAATCCGGCAGGTGTCCTGCCGCAAATTCGTCCGCCTCGCGCACATCGATCACCTGGGCGTCTTCGCGATTGATCAACAGCGTCGCTTCGGCGGGCGAGACGCTGTTGCCGGAAGGCCGGACGAAGACCGGCCAGAGTAGCGACAAGCCGCTGACCACGACCAGGGAAATGAGCAGGACATTCTGGTTGATAAATTCCATCGGCATCGATCAGGCCTCCGTACCGCAGAAAACTTCGCGCATCATGCCGACGAGCTGCAGGGTGCGCTGGTCACCGACACGGTAGAAGACACGATTGGCATCCTTGCGGGTTACCAGCACGCCCTTTTCGCGCAGGATGGCGAGATGTTGGGAAATATTGCTTTGCGAGGTTCCCACCGCATCAACGATTTCCTGCACGCAGGCTTCCTCTTCGCCCAGGACGCACAGGATTTTCAGCCGAAGCGGATGCGCAATGGACTTCAAGGCGCGGGCGGCCAACTCGATGTGCTCCTGTTTGTCGATCAGACTGAAGGAAAGCGTTTCCAAGACAAAACCTCGTTATCGGTGAATGGTGCATTATAAAATAGGGACTCCCGTTTGGCTTAATCGAAATCAATCCCATGCTTCCTGGAATTCCGCCGGTCGGCCGACGCCCCCACGCTGTGTGGCGACACGGGCTGGCGGTGGCGGTGATGGCCACCCTGCTGTCCGCCAGCGGGCTTGGCGCGGCCCGGCCGGCCGCCGAGAAAAAGCCGGCGTCGCCCCCTGCGGCGCCGGAGATCGCCGAAAAACAGGCCGACCTCGGCGAACTGCGCAGCCGGATCGAGAGCTTGCGCAAGGAGCTCTCCGCCAGCGAGGAAAACAAGGCAGATGCCGCTGACCGCCTGCGCGAATCGGAACGCAAGATATCGCAGCTGCAACGCGAGCTGCATGATCTGGCAGAATCCCGGAGCCAATTGCAGCGCAAGCTGCAGTACCTCGAACAACAATCCCAGGAACTCGGCGCAACACTCGGCCAGCAGCAGGTACAACTGGAAAAACTGCTCTACAAGCAATACCTGCGCGGCACGCCCGACTCGCTGCGGCTCCTGCTCAATGGTGACGACCCCAACCAGATGGCGCGCGACCTGCACTACCTGTCGGCCATCGCCCTGAGCCGCGCCGAACTGATGGGCGAGATCAACGCCACGCTCGACAGGAAAAAAGCGCTGGCCGCCGACACCAAGGCGCGCGCCGCCGAGCTGGCCGATGTCGAGGCTGAACAGCAAAAGCGCCACGCCGAATTGCAGAAGCAACGCGAGGAGCGCAAGGTCCTGTATGCCCAGATTTCCAGCAAGGTCAATGCCCAGCGCAAGGAAATCGGCAACCTGCAGCAAAACGAAAAGCGCCTGAGCAACCTGATCGACCGCCTGTCCCGCATTCTCGCTACGCAGGCAGCGAAGGCCGCCAAGGCTGCGGAAGCCGCCCGTGCCGCCGAAGCCGCCCGGCAGGCGGCGCAGCCACCGAAAGAGAAGACGCGCGCCGGCAACAGCGGCGACCGGGGCGACACACGACCACCAGTTGCCGTTGACGCGCCCCGGCCGCGGCCAGCCGAATCGGAGAATCGCTACGAACCGGTGGCCAGCGACGGCAGTTTCGCCCGACAACGCGGCAACCTGCGCCTGCCGGTGCGCGGTACGGTATCCGGCCGTTTTGGCGCGCCGCGCGAAGGCGGCGGCACCTGGCGGGGCTTGTTCATTCGCGCCGGTTCCGGCAGTGAAGTGAAAGCCATCGCCAACGGACGGGTGGTTTTCGCGGAATGGATGCGTGGTTTCGGCAATCTGCTGATCGTCGACCACGGTGATGCCTACCTGTCGATCTATGGCAACAACGACTCCCTGCTGAAACAGGTCGGGCAAGGCGTCAAAGGCGGCGAAACCGTGGCGACCGTAGGCAATAGCGGGGGCAATCCGGAATCCGGTTTATACTTTGAGCTCCGCCACCAGGGGCAACCGATCGACCCGTTGAAATGGGCAAGTTTGAAATGAGCAAAGCCAAAACCATCAGCCTCACCGTCGGCGCCTTTGTCGCCGGCGCCCTAATCAGCTTGCACATTCCGGCACTGGCCGAGAAGGACACCAAATCCGGGCTGCCAATCGACGAGTTGCGCACCTTTGCCGAGGTCTACAGCGCCATCAAGCAGGGCTATGTCGAGCCGGTCGAAGACAAGAAAATGATCACCAATGCCATCTCCGGCATGCTCTCCAATCTCGATCCGCACTCGGCCTATCTCGACGCCGACGCCTTCAAGGATCTGCAGGTCGGCACGCAGGGCGAGTTCGGGGGCTTGGGCATCGAAGTCGGCATGGAGGACGGGCTGGTCAAGGTCATCTCGCCGATCGAGGACACCCCGGCCTACCGCGCCGGCGTCAAGGCCGGCGACCTGATCTTCAAGCTGGACGACACGCCGGTCAAGGGCCTGTCGCTTTCAGAAGCCGTCAAGAAGATGCGCGGCAAGCCGAAGACCCCGATCAAGATTTCCATCCTGCGCAAGGGTGAGTCCAAACCCATCGAAATCACCCTGATGCGCGAGGTGATCAAGGTTCAGAGCGTGAAGTCCAAACTGGTCGAGCCCGGCTACGGCTGGGTGCGCATCACGCAGTTCCAGGAAAACACCATTGCCGAACTGGCCAAGCATCTCGCCACCCTCTACCAGGACGGCAACAAGCTCAACGGCCTGGTGCTCGACCTGCGCAACGATCCAGGCGGCCTGCTGCACGGCGCCATCGGCGTTTCTGCCGCTTTCCTGCCGCCGGACGTCAAGGTGGTGTCCACGGACGGCCGCACCGAGGATGCCCGGCAGGAGTTCAAGGCCCGCGCTCAGGATTACCAGCGCGGTACCCGGGAAGACCCGCTCAAGTCGCTGCCGGTCGAGGCCAAGAATGTACCCATGGTGGTCCTCGTCAATGGCGGATCGGCCTCGGCCTCGGAAATTGTCGCGGGAGCCCTGCAGGACCACAAGCGCGCCATCATCGTCGGCACACAGACCTTCGGCAAGGGCTCGGTCCAATCCGTCCTGCCATTGCCCGGCAATACCGCAATCAAGCTGACCACGGCCCGCTATTACACGCCGTCGGGCCGCTCCATCCAGGCCAAGGGCATCACGCCGGACATTGTCGTGGAGGAAAGCCCGAACGGGACCAGTACCGGCATGCGCATCCGCGAGGTCGACCTCGATCGCCACCTGAGCAACGACCGCGACAAGGAAGCCCCCAAGGCGGACCCCAAGCCAGCCGCCAAGAACACGCCCAAGGCAGGCAAGGAAAAGGACAAGACCGGCAAGGACGAAAGCGAGGAGGAACTGCCGCCGCGCCTCGAGTATGCCTCGAAGAGCGATTACCAGTTCCAGCAGGCGCTGATCCTTCTCAAGGGACTGCAGATCATGCAGAATAAGGCGCAGTAAGACACGGATCGGGAGGTCCCATGCCAGGCTCTGATCTCAGGAAGAAACGGGAAATCCTGTTCTCCAAATTCCCGCCGGGCCAAGTGCCCGAAGCCGCCGACGACCTCCAGCGGCTGGAGGGCATCGAGGTCAGCGCCCGCTTTGAGGAGCGGGCCGTTGGTGTCGCTTACGATCTCCAGCAGCATACCCTGCGCGAACTCGACGAACATCTGATCGACAAGGGCTACCACCTCGACAACACCCTGCTCACCAAGCTGACGCGTGCCCTGATCTACTATGTCGAGGAAACCCAGCTACACAACATGGAGGCCCCGGAACGGCGCCTCAAGCGCTCGTCTCAGGAAGCCTACGTCAAGGCCTGGGAACAGCGCCCGCATGGCGACCACGACGACACGCCGCCGGAGTGGCGCGAATACAAGTAACCAGCCGTCGGCAACCGATCGTCGCCAGCAAGAGCGCCTGCCGCCCCACGACCATCGGCCCACGACCGACGATTGCATGAACGACGACCAGCTGCTCCGCTATAGCCGCCACATCCTGCTCGACGCGCTGGGCATCGAAGGGCAGGAGCGCATTCTTGCCAGCCATGCGCTGGTCATCGGCGCCGGCGGGCTCGGCTCACCGGCGGCCCTTTATCTTGCCTCGGCCGGGATCGGCAAGATCACGCTGGTCGATGATGACTGCGTCGACTTCACCAACCTGCAGCGCCAGATCCTGCACACCCAGGCCCGCGTCGGCATGGCCAAGACGGAATCCGGCCGGCAGGCCCTGCAGGCGATCAACCCGGAGATCGACATTGTGCCCTTGCAGCAACGGCTGTCCGGCGGCGCGCTGGACGCGCTGGTCGCCACGGCCGATGTCGTGCTCGACTGCACCGACAATTTCGCCACCCGGCATGCCATCAACCGGGCCTGCGTGCATCACCGGAAACCGCTGGTATCCGGCGCCGCGATCCGCTTCGACGGCCAGATCAGCGTCTATGACCTGCGTCGCGCCGACGCGCCGTGCTACCACTGCCTGTTCCCCGAGGGCGATGATGTCGAGGAAGTGCGCTGTGCGGTGATGGGGGTTTTTGCCCCGCTGACCGGCATCGTCGGCACCATGCAGGCTGCCGAGGCATTGAAGCTCGCCGCCGGCATCGGCGAGTCGCTGAGCGGACGCCTGCTGTTGCTCGATGCGCTGGAAATGGAATGGCGTACCGTACGCTTCCGGAAAGACGCCGGCTGCGCCGTGTGTGGTCCTACAAAGGACGGGCAAGAACCCGGATATCTTCCCCGACCTGACGCAGATCGCGAATCTGCAGACGGCGCTTGCCGTCTAGCGCCGTCAGTTCAGGCAGGTTGAACAGACCGCTCGCCGCGTGGCCGATCAGACACGGGGCAAGATAAAGCAGCACCTCATCGACCAGACCTTCGCGTAGCAGCGAACCATTTAGTTTAAAACCGGCCTCGGCATGCACTTCGTTGACCCCTCGCCGCGCCAACGCGGCGAGGAGCGCGGCCAAATCGACCTTGCCAGCGGCATCGGGCAGGATCAAGACCTCAGCGCCGGCCGCCCGCAAGGCTTCAATTCGTGCGGCGTTGGCAACCGCACCGGCGATCAAGGTTGCCCCCCCCTGCAAAATCCGCGCATCGAGGGGGGTTTCGAGCTGGCTATCGACCACGACGCGCAGCGGTTGGCGCGGCGTAGCCACATCGCGCACCGTGAGTTGCGGATTATCGTCACGCACCGTGCCGATGCCGGTCAGGATGGCGCAGGCCCGTGCCCGCCAGGCATGGCCATCACGCCGGGCATCGCGCCCCGTGATCCACTGGCTGACACCATTGTTGAGCGCCGTCTTGCCGTCCAGACTGGCTGCGGCTTTCAGGCGCAACCAGGGGCGACCGCGCGTCATGCGCGAAACGAAGCCGATGTTCATGTCACGCGCCTCATTCTCCAGCAGACCGCTGAGCGTCTCGATACCGGCCGCCCGCAACTGGGCCAGCCCCCGACCGGCCACCAGCGGATTGGGATCGGTCATCGCCGCAATGACACGCGACACCCCGGCGGCGATCAGGGCATCGGCGCAAGGCGGTGTGCGGCCGTGGTGGCTGCACGGCTCCAGGGTCACGTACGCGGTCGCGCCCCGGGCCTGGTGACCGGCCGCGCGCAGGGCATGCACTTCGGCGTGCGGCTCGCCCGCCTTTTCGTGCCAGCCCTCGCCGACGATCTCACCATCGCGAACCAGCACACAGCCGACACGCGGATTGGGCGACGTCGTCCACAGGCCGCGCTCGGCGAGCTGCAGGGCGCGCGCCATCATGCCGTGATCGACGGCGGAAAAACTCATTTTTTTCGGGGGCTGGGAGAGACTTCGCGGATCGCGCGGGAGAAGGCATCCACGTCCTCGAAATTGCGGTAAACCGAGGCGAAGCGGATATAGGCCACCTTGTCGAGCTTCTTCAACTCGCGCATGACCAGCTCACCCAGTTGCTGGGTCGTCACTTCGCGTTCGCCGGCCGAGAGCAGACGCTCCTCGATGTCGGCGACCGCGGCATCAATCGCCTCGATGGACACCGGCCGCTTGCGCAGCGCCAGTTCGAGGCTGGCGCGCAGCTTTTCACGCCTGAATTCGGTGCGCAGGCCGTTTTTCTTGACGACCTGCGGCAACTGGATTTCTGCCCGCTCGTACGTCGTGAACCGCTTGTCGCAGGCATTGCACTTCCGGCGGCGGCGGACGACGTCCCCCTCGTCGTTCAGACGCGTGTCGGCAACCGCCGTGTCCTCCGCGCCGCAGAAAGGGCATTTCACGGCAGATCAGGCACCGTAGACCGGAAACTTGGCGCACAGCGCGGCGACCTTGGCGCGCACGGTGGCGGCCACGGCCTCGTCGTTCGGTGCGTCGAGCACGTCGGCCACCAGGTGGGCAATCTGCTCGGCCTCGATCTCGGTAAAGCCACGAGTCGTCATGGCCGGCGAACCGATCCGGATGCCTGAGGTGACGAACGGCTTCTGCGGGTCGTTCGGGATGCCATTCTTGTTAACCGTGATGTGGGCACGGCCGAGGGCCGCTTCGGCATCCTTGCCGGTGATGTTCTTGGCACGCAGGTCGACCAGGAAGACATGGCTTTCGGTGCGACCGGAAACGATCCGCAAACCGCGCTCCTCGCCCAGCACGCGGGCCATGACACGGGCGTTGTTGATGACCTGTTCCTGATAGTTCTTGAACTCCGGCGAGGCAGCCTCCTTGAAGGCGACGGCCTTCGCGGCGATGACGTGCATCAGCGGGCCGCCTTGCAGGCCCGGGAAGATGGCCGAATTGAGGGCCTTTTCATGCTCGGCCTTCATCAGGATGACACCACCGCGCGGGCCACGCAGGGTCTTGTGCGTGGTCGAGGTGACGACGTCGGCGAAGGGCACCGGGTTCGGGTAGAAACCGGCGGCGATCAGGCCAGCATAATGGGCCATGTCGACCCAGAAAATGGCGCCGACCTCCTTGGCGACCCTGGCGAAACGCTCCCAGTCGATGCGCAGGGCATAGGCGGAGGCACCGGCGACGATGATCTTCGGCTTGTGCTCGCGGGCCAGTGCTTCCATGCGCTCGTAGTCGATCTCTTCCTTTTCGTTCAGGCCGTAGGACACGACATTGAACCACTTGCCGGACATGTTCAGCGCCATGCCATGGGTCAGGTGGCCACCTTCGGCCAGGCTCATGCCCATGATGGTGTCACCCGGCTTGGCGAAGGCCATCAGCACGGCCTGGTTGGCCTGCGAGCCGGAATTCGGCTGGACGTTGGCGGCTTCGGCGCCGAACAGCTTCTTCAGGCGGTCGATGGCGATCTGTTCGGCCATGTCGACGTATTCGCAGCCACCGTAGTAGCGCTTGCCCGGGTAGCCTTCGGCGTACTTGTTGGTCAGCTGGGAGCCCTGGGCTTCCATGACGGCCTTGCTGACATAGTTTTCGGACGCGATCAGTTCGATATGGTCTTCCTGACGCTGATTTTCGGCCTGGATCGCCTTCCAGAGTTCAGGGTCAACTTTTGCCAGGGTATCTTTCGCGGAAAACATGGGAGTGCCTCAAGCCATTGAAGAAAAGGGGGAAGATTCTATCACGAAGGCAGTTCATCCAGGGCGCCCGGCTCCAGGTGGTCGGTTTCGCCCCAGGTATCGAGCTGCCACTGACCGTCGACCACGGAAATCCAGTTGATGCCGGCGTTCGGGATCAGGAAGTCGCGCGGCATTTCGAGCGGATTGCCGCGCACGAAACGGTTGATCACATCCAGCACGCCCCCGTGTAGCACGACCGCAACATTGCGCCCCGCATGGGCAGCGGCGATTTGCTGCAACTTGTCCGTCACCCGAGCGAACATGGCTTTCAGACTCTCGCCACTCTCAAAGGCATAATCGGCGTTGCGCCCCTCGAAAGCACCGTACCCCTCGGGGTAGCGGGCCCGCGCTTCATCATAGGTCAGCCCCTCGAAAACCCCGTAGCGGCGCTCGCGCATTTCGGGCACCGGCACCGGCGCCAGGCCGATCTCGGCGCCAATGGCCAGCGCCGTCGTCCAGGCGCGCTGGAGGTCGCTGCTGTAGAGCGCGACGATGCCCGCCCCCTTCAACCAGCGCCCGGCAGCCACTGCCTGTCGCCGGCCGATGTCGTTCAAGCCGATGTCGATCTGCCCCTGGATGCGTCGCTCGGCGTTCCATTCGGTTTCGCCATGGCGCACCAGACAGATGCGTGTCGGCTGGTTTGTAGGGATTTCCACCATTTTCCGCCCCATGCCCCTAACGGTAAATTTGGCCCACTGACATTTCATTCATGCCGGCCAATTCGAGAAGCCGGAAATTCTATCAACCGAGGAGGACTTTTCGTGACCCTTCTGCTCAAACTCTCGCAGTTGATCGACTGGATCAACGAGCGGGTCGGCAAAGGCGCATTCTGGCTGGTTCTGGTGATGACCATCATCAGCGCCGGCAACGCCGTGGTGCGCTTCATTTTCAACTACAGTTCGAACGGGCTGCTGGAAATCCAGTGGTACCTGTTTGCCGCGGTGTTCCTGCTCTGCTCGCCCTACACACTGCAAAAGAACGAACACGTCCGTATCGACGTCATTTCCGGCCGTTTCTCGCCACGTGGACATGCCATCATCGACATTGTCGGCACCCTGTTCTTCCTGCTGCCGATGGTCGTCATGGTGCTTTATCTCGCCGTCCCGCTGGTCGCCGATTCCTACCGGATCAACGAGATGTCGGCCAACGCCGGCGGGCTGATCCGCTGGCCGGTGAAGATCCTGCTGCCGATCGGCTTCACGCTGCTCGCCCTGCAGGGCCTTTCCGAACTGATCAAGCGCATCGCCTTCCTGATGGGGCTGATCGATGACCCCAACAACAAGGACAAGGGCCCGAGCGCCGAAGAAGAACTGGCCGCCGCCATCGCCGCAGCCAAAGCCAAGGAGGCCAAATAATGGCGGAGTTCATCATTGCCAACATGGCACCGCTGATGTTCGGTGCCCTTGTCGTATTCCTGCTTTTCGGCTATCCGGTCGCCTTCGCCCTGGCAGCCAACGGGATCGTTTTCGGCCTGCTCGGCATCGAGCTGGGCCTGCTCACCCCGGCCCTGTTCCAGGCCTTGCCCGAACGCATCTTCGGCATCATGGCCAACGACACGCTGCTGGCCATTCCGTTCTTCACCTTCATGGGGCTCATCCTTGAACGGTCCGGCATGGCGGAAGACCTGCTCGACACCATCGGCCAGCTGTTCGGCCCGATGCGCGGCGGCCTGGCCTTTGCCGTGATCTTCGTCGGCGCCCTGCTCGCCGCAACAACGGGCGTGGTGGCCGCCTCGGTCATCTCGATGGGCCTGATCTCGCTGCCCATCATGCTGCGCTACGGCTACGACAAACGCCTGGCGACCGGCGTCATCGCCGCCTCGGGGACGCTGGCCCAGATCATCCCGCCCTCGCTGGTGCTGATCATCATGGCCGACCAGCTCGGCCGTTCGGTCGGCGATATGTACGAAGGCGCCATGGTTCCCGGCCTCGTGCTGACCGGCCTTTACGTCGGTTACGTGGCCCTGGTCGCACTGCTCAAGCCCAGCGCCGCCCCCGCCCTGCCGCCGGAGGCCCGTACCTTGCGCGGCGCCAAGCTGATGCTGCGGGTGATTACCACCCTGGTTCCGCCGCTGGTCCTGATTTTCCTGGTTCTGGGCACCATCTTCCTCGGCATCGCGACGCCGACCGAAGGCGGCGCCATGGGCGCAGCCGGCGCGCTAACCCTGGCCATCGCCCGCAAGCGACTGTCCTGGAAGCTGCTCAAGCAGGCCATGGAAACCACCGGCAAGCTATCCTCCTTCGTGGTCTTCATCCTGGTCGGCTCGACGGTGTTCGGCCTGGTCTTCCGGGGCGTCAACGGCGACCTGTGGGTGGAACACCTGCTACTCGGCCTGCCCGGCGGCCAGGTCGGTTTCCTGATCGTGGTCAACATCCTGGTCTTCCTGCTCGCCTTCTTCCTCGACTTCTTCGAACTGTCCTTCATCATCGTGCCGCTGCTCGCGCCGGTGGCAGACAAGCTGGGCATCGACCTGGTCTGGTTCGGCGTCCTGCTCGCGGTCAACATGCAGACCTCCTTCATGCACCCGCCGTTCGGCTTCGCGCTGTTCTACCTGCGCTCGGTCGCACCGGCCTCGGTCAAGACGACGGATATCTACTGGGGCGCCATCCCCTTCGTCTGCATCCAGATCATCATGGTGGCGATCATCATCGTCTTCCCGAACATCGTCAGCTATGGCGACCCGGCCGAGAAGGCCCGTCTGGAGCAGCAGGGCGATGTCGACCTCGGCACCCTGATGCAGGAAGGCGATGGCCCCAAGGCGCCGACCGAGGACTCGGCAGCCGACCTGCTGAAGAATCTGCAGGCCAACGACAAGTAATTCCTGTTCGACCGGAACCCATTGGCGGAGCTGCGGCTCCGCTTTTTTTTCGCCATCGATCAAGGCTATGATGCCGATGGAAATTGGTCATTGGCCTGGCACCGTGCGCTGGCCGACAATGTGACCATAGCCCACCACGCTGACGAGGAGATTGTCATGGATATTGGAATCAACAAGAAAGACCGTGAAAAAATTGCCGACGGGTTGTCCCATCTGCTGGCTGACTCATTCACGCTGTACCTGAAGACCCACAACTTCCACTGGAACGTGACCGGGCCGATGTTCAACACGCTGCACGTGATGTTCATGGACCAGTACACCGAGCTGTGGAATGCGCTCGACCTGATCGCCGAACGCATCCGCGCCCTTGGCGTGCAGGCGCCCGGCACCTTCCGCGAGTTCTCCCGTCTGACGGTGATCAAGGAAAGCGAAGGCAAGCTGAGCGCCGAGGAGATGATCCGGCAACTGGTCGCCGGCCAGGAGGCCGTCGTCAAGACGGCGCGCACCATGTTCCCGCTGGTGGACAAGGCGGGAGACGAGCCGACCGCCGACCTGCTGACCCAGCGCATGCAGATTCACGAGAAGAACGCCTGGATGCTGCGCAGCCTGCTGGAACACTGATCGAGCGTAATACCGTCGACAAAAAACCCGCGAGTTTCCTCGCGGGTTTTTGGGGAGGAAGCGCCGAAAAAACGCTTGCTTACTTGTGCGACTGCAGGAAACGGTCCATGCGCATTTCGGCGACACTGAACCAGGCATTCTGCGTCTTGCGGTACTTTTCCCACTCCGTGTAGATCTTCTTGAACGCCGGGTTCTTGGCCGACTCGTCGGCATACAGTTGCTGTGCGGCCTTGTAGGCGGCGCCGAGAATTTCGTCGGAGAAGGCTTGCAGCTTGACGCCGCTCTGCATCAGCTTGGCCAGGGCAATCGGGTTCTTGTGGTCGTATTCGGCCATCATCGTGACGTTGGCCTCGTACGCCGCAGCCTGGAAAGCGGCCTGATACTCCTTCGGCAGCTTGTCCCACTCCTTCTTGTTCACGAAGAAGTGGATAACCGGGCCGGATTCCCAGAAACCCGGGTAGTAGTAGTTCTTGGCCACCTTGTAGAAGCCCAGCTTTTCATCGTCGTACGGGCCGACCCACTCGGCGGCATCGATCGTGCCCTTCTCCAGCGCGGGATAGATGTCACCGCCGGCGATCTGCTGCGGCACGACGCCCAGTTCGGAGAAGACGGCCCCGCCGAGGCCGGCGATGCGCATCTTGACCCCCTTGAGGTCGGCCAGGGTTTTCACTTCCTTGCGCCACCAGCCCCCCATCTGGGTACCGGTGTTGCCGCCGGCGAAGGAAACGACGTTGTAGTTGGCATAGAAATCGTCGAGCAGCTTCTGGCCACCGCCGTAGTAGATCCAGGCATTCATCTGGCGGGCGTTCATCCCGAACGGAACCGCCGTGCCGAAGCCGAAGGTCTTGTCCTTGCCGACGTAGTAGTAGGAACAGGTATGGCAGCACTCGACAGTGCCCTGTTGCACGGCATCCAGCGCCTGCAGGCCGGGAACGATCTCGCCGCCGGGAAAAACGCGGATGTCGAACTTGCCGCCGGTCATTTCGCGCAGGCGATTAGCCAGCACGTCGGCACCGCCGTAAATGGTATCCAGGCTCTTCGGGAAGGAAGAGGTCAGGCGCCATTTGATGCTCGGCAATTCAGCGGCGATGGCCGGCGCGGCCAGCGTGGTGGCGGCACCGGCAGCGGCACCGATGGAAGCTTTTTTCAGAAAATCACGACGTTGCATATTGTCTCCTCCTGAGGGCTAAGTCACGTCAAGCCTGTTGGCTGGCCAATATATTCACCAATCCGATCCGTTTTACGAATGGTGGAAAACCCTAACAGCGGGCCTGGCGGTCAATCGCCCGCAATGGTCATGCGATCGATCAAAATGGAACCGGTCTGCTTGGTGCCACGAATCTGCACATCGTTGCCGACAGCGACAATGCCGGCCAGCATCGCCTTGAGATTGCCGGCGATGGTGATTTCCTCGACCGGATGCGCGATCTGGCCGTTCTCCACCCAGTAGCCGGCAGCCCCGCGCGAGTAATCGCCCGTGACGTAATTGATGCCGTGGCCGAGCAATTCGGTAACCAGCAGGCCGCGCCCCATCCGGGCCAGCAACCCGGCCAGGTCGTCCGGGCCGGGCTGGATGATCAGGTTATGGCTGCCGCCGGCATTGGCTGTCGTTTGCATGCCGAGCTTGCGGGCGGTGTAGGCGCTCAGGAAATAGCCCTGCAGGATGCCGTCGGTTACGATCTCGCGGTCATGCGTCGCCACGCCGTCGCTGTCGAAGGCGGCACTGCCCAAGCCACACGGAATGTGCGGCCGCTCGGCGATCTGCACGAATTCCGGCATGATCCGCTTGCCGAGGTGATCGACCAGGAAGGACGATTTGCGGTACAGCGCCCCGCCGCTCGCCGCATGCACGAGGCTGCCGAGCAGGCCAGCGGCCAGCGGCGCCTCGAACACAACCGGGAATTCGCCGGTCTTCACCTTGCGCCCCCCCAGGCGGGCCACGGCGCGTTCGGCCGCGATGCGGCCGACCCGAACGGGATCGTCGAGCCGCGCGGCATCGCGGTGCGTGGTGTACCAGTCATCACGCTGCATGGCATCCTGCTCGCCGGCAATGACCGAGCAGGAAATGTAGTGGCGCGAGGTCGGGTAACCGCCCATGAAACCCAGGCTGTTGGCCGACACGAAATGCGCCTGCTGCGTCGAGATGGACGCTCCTTCCGAGTTGCTGACCTGCGGGCTGGCATCGAACGCAGCCTGTTCGCAGCGACGGGCGGTTTCGATCGCCTCTTCGACACTCAGCGCCCACGGGTGATACAGGTCGAGATCGGGGTAGTCCTTGGCCATCAGCGCGGCATCGGCCAGGCCGGCACAATCGTCCTCGGCGGTGAAGCGGGCGATGTTGAGCGCAGCCTCGACCGTCTCGCGCAGCGCCTGTGCCGAAAAGTCGGAGGTACTGGCGTAGCCTTTGCGCTGCCCCACATAGACGGTGATGCCCACCCCCTTGTCCCGGTTGAATTCGATGGTTTCAACCTCGTCGCAGCGCACGGTGACCGACTGCCCAAACCCCTCCGAGACGTCGACTTCGCAGGCCGATGCTCCCCTGCTGCCGGCGTGCTTGAGCACATCTTCGGCAAGTTGCTGCAGGGTGGCGAAGGAATAGGAGAAAGCGGCGGCTTCGGACATGGAAAGGCGTCTTGACGTGAAAATCGCTATCATAACAGCCCGCCATTGACCGCCCCAGACTGCTTTCCATGCAAGACGAAGATTTCACCGAAGACACCGGCCACCCCTCGAAAACCAAGCAGAAAGAGGCGATGCACGCCTTGCGTGACCTCGGGGCGGAGCTGGTCGAACTTTCTGTCGGCCAGCTCAAGCGCATCAACCTGCCGGAAAACATCTTCGAGGCGGTGCGCGATTGTCAGAAAATCACGGCCCATGGCGCGCGCCGCCGCCAGATCCAGTATCTCGGCAAGTTGATGCGCGACGTGGATGACGCGCCGATCCGGGCCGGACTGGCCATGCTGCGTGGCGAGTCGTCGGCCGAAACAGCCCGCCTGCACCGTCTGGAGCGTTTCCGCGCCCGCCTGCTGGAGGATGAAGCGGTCCTTGCTGAAATCGCCGCCCAGTGGCCCTCCGTCGACCTGCAGCAGCTTCGCACGTTGCGCCGCAACGCCCTGAAGGAAAAGGAAAACAACAAGCCGCCGAAAAATTTCCGCGCCATCTTCCAGGTTCTGCAGGAACTCGACCAGCACGGCACGTCGACAACCGAACAGGAAACACAGGAGAAGCACGATGCATGAGCCACTGATCGTCGGGCTGGTTTCGATCAGCGACCGCGCCTCGACCGGCGTTTATGAAGACAAGGGAATCCCCGCCCTGCAGGACTGGCTAGGGTCGGCCCTGAGCACGCCGTGGCGCGCCGAAACCCGGCTGATCGCCGACGATCGGCCGACCATTGAAAAAACGCTGATCGAACTGGTCGACAGGGTCGGCTGCCATCTGGTGCTGACCACCGGCGGTACCGGCCCCGCCCTGCGCGACGTAACGCCGGAAGCCACGCTGGCGGTTGGCGACAAGGAAATGCCGGGCTTTGGCGAGGAAATGCGCCGCATCAGCCTGAATTTTGTGCCGACGGCCATCCTGTCGCGCCAGGTGGCCGTCATCCGGCGCCAGGCGCTGATCATCAACCTGCCCGGCCAGCCGAAATCGATCAGGGAAACCCTGGAAGGCGTGCGCGCCGCCGACGGCACCGTCACTCATGTCGGCATTTTCGCCGCCGTGCCGTACTGCATCGACCTGATCGGCGGCCCCTACATCGAAACCAACGAGGCCGTGATCAGGGCCTTCCGGCCCAAATCCGCGATACGCCCGAAGTAGCCTTCAGGCGGCGCCGAGGATGCGGCAGCGATAGCGCGCCAGCTCGTAGTCGGCCGTCTGTTCGAGCAGGGCCACCGGCTCCAGCATGAAACGCCGCCCGCCACTGACGTACTCCAGCGATTCGCGCAGCGAAAAGGCGGCACAGGGCAGCACCACGCGCAATTCGCCCGGCGCGTTACCATCCTTCAGCAGCAGGGCCGGCGTTGCGGCGGCGGCTCCATAACTCGAGGCCGAGCGTACCCGCACCTCCTGGGATTCGGCCTGCCGCGCCAGCGCCTCGATGCCGACCCGGGCCTGATTCTCCGCCAGCCGGTGGTAACGGCGAATGACGCCGACCAGCCAGTTGTCGCCGCCTTCCGGCTGCAGGGCGACCAGGGCCCCCACCTTCAGCCACTCGCCCGGCACGTCGCCGATCACCGCCCCGAAACCGCCGCGGCTGACGTTCTCGACGACCCAGCTTTCGATCGGCAAGCCGGCCGGCCGCCCTCCGAACTCGCCCGAGAAAACGACAAAGGAATTGACCAGTCCCGGCAACACCGACATTCGGTGCATGACGCGATGCCGGTCGTACTTGCGCTGGGGCGGGATCGGCGCCAGATAGCTGCACAGGTGCTTCAGGACGCGCACGACCAGTTTGGCCGGGTACTGCCCACCGAGATCGATGCCGGCCGGCACATCATGCCCCCGCTCCAGATCACCAAGCAGGGCCAGCATTTCCTGATGCGCCCCGGCCGGCTTGATGAAGCGCTGGGTCGGCGTCGCGCAGGCCGGCATGCGGGCCAGGCGGAGCGGCGGCTGGGCCTCGTTCAGGTCCGACCAATAAACGCTATCGACCAGCGCCGACCGGGTGAATACAAAGCCGCCCAGAAAATGGGCGATCAGGCGTTCGGCAATTTCGATTTCGAGCGGCAACAGGCTGCCCAGCGAGGCCGCCTGAAAGATCATCACCTTCTGGTACTCCTGCTCGGGTGTCGTCATGCCGGCCCGACCGACCAGGCTGACCGCCTTGTCGGCAACGCCGCCAGCCTCGGCCGCCAGCAAGGCCTGGCCAAGCGGCCGCCACAACTCGGCACGCATCGGACCGTAATGGAACTGTTCCCATTTCAGCACGCAGCCGAGGGCCGCTATCTGACGGGCCGTCAGCGCCGGCAGGACGCTCTTCGCCAGCTCGCCCGGCCGCGGCTTGTCGGCCAGCTTGCCGAGGCAACGCTCGCAAGCCCCCGCCAACAGGGACCAATAGCCATAGTTGATCGACCACAGCCGCTTTTCCTCGGAACGGGACAAGCGGGCGGCCTGGAAATATTCGCGGGAGAGGCGCCGGAGGTGCGGCTGGGCGGCCTCCTCGAAAGCAAGCACGACTTCATGGAGGCGGTCAGCCGGAAAACTGTCGAGGTCGACCAGCGACTCCAGCCAACCCGTGATTTCGTCCAGCGCCCGGAAGGCGTTGTCCTTGGGCAACTCGGCCACCACCTTGCGCAGTTCGCGCGGATTGGCCAACGGATGATCGTTCTTCTGGGCCAGAATGCCCCCCAGACTTGCAACCTTCTCGAACACGGCGTTTCGCTCTCCCTGAATGATGGGGAGTTAGAATAGCCGATCTGTTTTTCCCCGGATATTCGAATCGATGCAGCCCTACCTCGACCTGATGCGCCATGTGCTGGAAAACGGCAACGACAAGTCCGACCGAACCGGCACTGGCACCCGCTCCGTTTTCGGCTGGCAGATGCGTTTCGACCTGGCCAAGGGCTTCCCGCTGGTCACTACCAAGAAGCTGCACCTGAAATCGATCATCCACGAGCTGCTGTGGTTCATCCAGGGGGACACCAACATCAAGTACCTCCAGGAAAACGGCGTTCGCATCTGGGACGAATGGGCCGACGAGAACGGCGACCTCGGGCCGGTCTACGGCAAACAATGGCGCCGCTGGGAAACCCCGGACGGCCGCGTCATCGACCAGATCAGCCAACTGGTGCACAGCCTGAAACACAACCCGGATTCGCGCCGCCACATCGTGTCGGCCTGGAACCCGGGCGACGTGGACAACATGGCCCTGCCGCCCTGCCACTGCCTGTTCCAGTTCTACGTCGCCAACGGCCAGCTCAGCTGCCAGCTCTACCAGCGCTCGGCCGACATCTTCCTCGGCGTCCCCTTCAACATTGCGTCCTACGCGCTATTCACGATGATGCTGGCCCAGGTGTGTGGCTACCAGCCCGGGGAGTTCGTGCATACCCTCGGCGATGCCCACCTCTACGCCAACCATTTCGAGCAGGCCCGCCTGCAGCTCAGCCGCGCACCGCGCCCCTTGCCGACCATGTGGATCAATCCGGCCGTGAAGGACATCTTCGCTTTCAAGTTCGAGGACTTCCGCCTCGACGGCTACGACCCGCACCCGCACATCGCCGCCCCCGTGGCCGTCTGACATGCTGCTCGGCGGGGACCTCGGCGGCACCAAGACCCTGCTGGCGCTGGCCGAGATCGACGACGGACGCCTCCGGATCATCCGCCGTCAGCGCTACGCCAGCCAGGATTACCACCGCTTCGACGACCTGCTGGCCGACTTCATCCCCGACCAGCCGGCCATTGCCAGCGCCTGCTTCGGCGTCGCCGGGCCGACCGACGGCCGGCTGGCCCGACTGACCTATCTCCCCTGGCAGCTTGCCGCCGGCGCGCTGGAAACGCGCTTCGGCATCCGCCGGGTCGCCCTGCTCAACGACTTGGCCGCCACTGCGCACGGCTTGCCGCTGGTCACAGAGCAGGACATGCGCACCCTGCACGCCGGCCAGCCCATTGCCCGGGCACCGCGGGTCATGCTCGGTGCCGGCACCGGTCTGGGTGTGGCCGGCTTGATCTGGCTGGATGGCGAATACCGCGTCATCCCCGGCGAAGGCGGCCACTGCGGCTTCTCGCCGCAGACGCCGGAACAGGGCGAACTCGGGCGCTGGCTGCTCGCCCGCCAGGGCCGTGTCACCATCGAAGACGTGGTGTCCGGCCCCGGCCTGGCACGCATCCACGCCTTTCTCGGAGGGGCGGCCCAAACGCCTGAAGCGATTGGCCTGGCGGCGCTGAACGACAACGATCCGCTGGCCCGTGCGGCCCTGCGCCTGTGGCTCGAATGCCTTGGCGCCTTTGCCGGCGACCTCGCCCTGCACTGGCTGGCGCGCGGTGGCGTCTACCTGGCCGGCGGGCTGGTCGCCGGATTGTTGCCCCAGCTCGATCCGGGTCCGTTCATCCAGGCCTTTCTCGCCAAACGCGAACACCGCGAACTGGTCGCCGCCATGCCCGTCCATGCGCTGATCTGCGAAGACCTCGGCCTGTTCGGCGCCCTGGCCCACGCTGCCACCCTGTAACGCCGGCTCAGTTGGGCGTCTTCACCCACCCCTTGGCCTCCATGCAGCCGTGCATGCGGCGCACGCTGGCGTTGGTCACCGTTCCGTCGGTTCCCGCATAAACCTTCGCCTTGCACTGCGCCTCGTCAAAGGCATACTCCGCCTCGCCGGCCCCCGGCTTTGCCCAGTGCCAGGCCGGGAACAAGCCACAGCCGCCAAACGCTGCGACGCAGCAACCAATCAGGCTCCATTTGACAAGGCGGATTCTTTTCATGGCCCGGCTCACCTCGAAGGACAAGGCGCGATGGTAGCAGCAACCCGACAAACAGGCAGCATTCGGCGCCGGAGCCAGCCACAGCGGCTGGCCTGCTCACCGGCCGCCCCTGACGGATGTCGAAAAATCTGACAACACCGGGGCCTACATGGCCGTTCAACCAGGTCTGCGCCATCTCGCCAGCAATGCAGACGAAAACGCCAGGCAAGCGCCCGGCCCGGGGCTTCCGGGCCCGCAACGCCCGGCGCAACCGCCGGTGCCGGGCTGTCGATAATCCTGACAACTGCGCAGGCAGCACCGCGCGCCGCATCACCCTGCCCAGACACAATCCGGCAAAACGCTGTCGAATCAATGAACTGGAGTCCATACAAACGACCTCCAGCAACCTGGCACAACTTATGCGGAAGGTAATACAGGCAAGCCCATAGCCCCCTTACCCGAAGGAGCACGACATGAAAACCGCACTCAGGCAAGCAACGATCCACAGCGCCCTCACGGCTTCGGCACTGATGCTGGCGGCCCTGTCCAACGTCGCGATGGCCGACCCCGTCACCCAGTGGACCTACTCGACCAATTCCAGTTTCTCCAATGCCACGTGGAGCGGCCCGGCCGGCACGAACGGCCAGCAAAAGGCTTTGCCTTACGAATTGTCATGGGGGTACTCTGCCGGAAACTTCCAGATTGACACCGGTAATGCCAATACCAATCGCAGCGGCCTGACGATCGGTAACGCCGTCACCGGCGCGACGACCGGCGGCGGCCCCGCCACCGGCACGGTCAACACGACCATCGGCGGCACCCCGAATCCGTTGCTCGGACAGATTGGAACCGGGATTTCCATCACCCACTGGAACAACCCGATTTCGAGCACGTACGGCACGCTGACCGGGGCGCTGATTACCGACACGCTGACCCTCACGCCGGTCTTGCCGAGCTACTATTCGAGCCCCGTCAATGCGCCGACACTGCAGTTCAACTTCCTGTTCCAGGAAACCCCCAATGCGGGCGCCTATGGGGTAGGTGGTTTTGGCAGCATCGGCAGCGGTTATTGCGCGGACGGCTCTCTCGGAGGCAATTGTCCGGATCTGTTCGGCTTCAGCAACACGCTGACCCTGAACAACGCGTTCACATACCTGGATTCCGGGGCCGACGGCATCCTGGGCAACGGGGACGATTTCAACCGCACCTACTACGCCAGTGTTTTCGTTCTGGACACGAACAACCAGGCTTTTCCGCTCAGCCAATTGACCTCCAAGGAATGTCAGGCGCTTGGCCTGGGAACCAGTTGCTACGGCTTCCGCACTGCCGAAGCGGCACACACGACCGCCAAGTTTGCGTTTGCCGTGACGACCGAGCCGTTCTCCGTGCCGGAACCGGGTTCGCTGGTGCTGCTGGGCTCTGCCCTGCTCGGTCTGGGTTCGCTGCGTCGCCGCAAGTCCTGAATACCTGACCTGACGCCTGAACGGCCGCCGGGTCGTTCGGGTTCATCAAATCGAGCACAGCAGGCCCGCTGTGCTCGATTTTCATGGGCGCTCCCGTTGCGGATCGGGGGAGGTTCAGGCCAGGCGCAACACCACCGCGCCGAGTGGTGGAATGGTCACCGACAGATGGGCAGGCCGCCCCATCCAGGCACCGGCTTCCGCCAGCACGGCGCCGCCATTGCCGAGATTGCTGCCACCGTAATAGGCGGAATCGGTGTTGAGCAGTTCGACATAGGTTCCGGCTTGCGGCACCCCCAGGCGATAGGCCGTTTGCGGAACCGGGGTGAAGTTGCAGGCGACGACGACGAAGCGGCCATCCCGGCCCCAGCGTAACCAGGCAAGGATGCTGTGTTCGCTGTCGTGGCAGTCGATCCATTCAAAGCCAAGCGGGGTGAAATCCTGGCTGTGCAGCGCGGGCAGATCGCGATAGAGGCGGTTGAGATCGGCCGACAGGCGATGCAGGGCGGCATGGGCCGGGTTGTTCAGCAAGGCCCAGTCCAGTTCGCGGGCAGCAGACCATTCGCGCGGCTGGCCGAACTCACCGCCCATGAACATCAGTTTCTTGCCCGGCATCAGGGCCTGCCAGGCAAGGAGCAGGCGCAGGTTGGCGTGGCGTTGCCAGTCGTCGCCCGGCATCTTGCCCAGCAGCGAGCCTTTGCCATGAACGACCTCGTCGTGCGACAGCGGCAGCACGAAGTTTTCGCTGTAAGCGTACATCTGGCCGAAGGTCAGTTCGTCATGGTGCCAGCGGCGGTGGATGGGGTCGCGGGCGAAGTAGCGCAGGCTGTCGTTCATCCATCCCATGTTCCACTTCATCGAGAAACCCAGGCCGCCGAGGTAGGTCGGACGGGACACCTGCGGCCAGGCGGTGGATTCCTCGGCGATGGTCAGCGCACCGGGGAATTCGGTGTGCACCATGGCATTGAGTTCCTTGAGGAATTCGATGGCCTCGAGGTTCTCCCGCCCGCCATGCCGGTTGGGCAGCCACTCACCAGCCGGGCGGGAGTAGTCGAGGTAGAGCATGGAGGCGACGGCATCGACGCGCAGACCGTCGAAATGGAACTCGCCGAGCCACCAGTGTGCCGAGGAAAGCAGGAAGCTGCGTACCTCGTGCCGGCCGTAGTTGAAGATATGGGTTCCCCAATCGGTGTGCAGGCCGCGGCGCGGGTCTTCGTGCTCGTATAGCGCGGTGCCGTCGAAACGGGCGAGCGCCCAGTCGTCCTGGGGAAAGTGGCCGGGCACCCAATCGAGCAGTACGCCGAGGCCGGCCTGGTGGCAGGCATCAATGAAGGCACGCAGCTCGTCCGGCGACCCATGGCGCGAGGTCGGTGCGAAGTAGCCGGTGGTCTGGTAGCCCCAGGATTCGTCGAGCGGATGCTCGGTGATCGGCAGCAGTTCAAGGTGGGTGTAGCCCTGCTGCACGGCGTAGGGGATCAGCCGTTCGGCCAGCTCCCCCCACAGATAGGGTCTGCCATCCGGATGACGCATCCAGGATCCGGCATGCACTTCGTAGATGTTGAGCGGGGCGTGCAGCCAGTCCCAGGCAGCGCGCCGAGCCAGCCAGTCGGCATCCTTCCAGACGTGCCGGGAGGGCGGCACGACGCAGGCCGCGGAGCCCGGGCGAAGTTCGAAGCCACGGGCGTAGGGGTCGCTTTTCACCCGCTTGTCGCCGGTATGGCGGTTGGTGATTTCGAAGCGGTAAAGGCTACCCGGGCGGGCTTCGGCCACCGTCGTTTCCCAGACACCGGAATCGCCCAGCGGCTGCAAGGGATGCACGTCGCCGTGCCAGCCGTTGAAATCGCCGATGACCGAGACGCGCGCAGCGTTCGGCGCCCAGACCCGGAACGTGACGCCCGCCGCGCCGGGCAGGGCGCCGAGCAGGCGGTAGGACTGCGTGTTGCGGCCTTCGTTGAACAGATAAAGGGCTTGGGCGTGCTGCATGGGCTTCTCCTATCGCAGTATCATAGGCTCAAACGAGTCCAGCGGCGATCCGGGAGGTCCATCATGACGCACAACACCAGCTGCCCGCATCAGAGCTATTGCGAGATGCGCGAACAGACCGACATGCGCTTCATCAGCCACCTGACCCGCAACACTTTTGCCATCATCCTGGCTGGCGGCCGGGGCAGCCGCCTCAAGCAGCTGACCGACTTCCGCTCCAAACCGGCCGTGCCCTTTGCCGGCAAATTCCGGATCATCGACTTCACGCTGTCGAACTGCGTCAATTCCGGCATCCGCAAGATCGGTGTCGCCACGCAGTACAAGGCGCACAGCCTGATTCGCCATATCCAGCGCGGCTGGAGTTTCCTCGATGGGCGTTTCGACGAGTTCATCCAGCTTTTGCCGGCCCAGCAGCAGATCAATGAAAACCAGTGGTATCAGGGGACGGCCGATGCCGTTTTTCAGAACCTGAATTTTTTGCGCCACTACCAGCCGGCACACATCCTGATCGTCGCCGGCGACCATATTTACAAGATGGACTATGGCCGGATGCTGGCCGAACATGTCCGGCAGCGGGCCGACATGACGGTCGCCTGCATCGACGTGCCGCTGGCCGAGGCGCGCGAATTCGGTGTCATGGGCATCGACGGGGAGGGCCGCGTGGTCGAATTCGTCGAGAAGCCGCAGAACCCGCCGCCCATGCCGGGCAACCCCGGGCGGGCGCTGGCCTCGATGGGGGTCTACATTTTCAACACCCGCTTCCTGTTCGAGCAGCTTGAACGCGATGCGCAGACCCCGGGTTCCAGCCGCGATTTCGGCAAGGACATCATTCCCTACATTGTGCCGCGTTATCGCGTCTTCGCCCACCGCTTCGCCGACTCCTGCGTCGGCAGCAGCCACCATGCGCCGTACTGGCGGGACGTCGGCACCCTCGATGCCTACTGGGAGGCAAACATGGAAATGACCAAGGTGACGCCGGAACTGAACCTCTACGACCGCGACTGGCCGATCTGGACCTATCAGGAACAACTACCGCCGGCCAAGTTCGTGTTCGACGACGACGACCGGCGCGGCACCGCCGTGGATTCCCTGGTCGCGGGTGGCTGCATCATTTCCGGCGCGACGGTGAAGCGCTCGCTGCTCTTCTCCAGCGTCCATGTGCACAGCTGGGCGACGGTCGAGGATTCGGTCATCCTGCCCGGCGCCGACATCGGCCGCCATGTGGTACTGAAACGCTGCGTTGTCGACAAGCAGTGCCGCATTCCGGAGGGCCTGCGAATCGGGATCGATCCGCAGGCCGATCGCCAGCGCTTTCATGTCACCCCCCGGGGCATCACCCTGGTCACAGCCGAAATGCTCGGCCAGGGCGCGGCAGGACGGCACTGATGGCCGAGCTCGCTTTCCTGTGGCACATGCACCAGCCGGACTACCGGCACCCGGACAGCGGGGAGTTCCAGCTGCCCTGGGTTTTCCTGCATGCCATCAAGGACTACACCGACATGGCGGCACACCTGGAGCGCCATCCCCACATCCGGTGCACGGTCAATTTCGTACCGGTCCTGCTCGACCAGATCGCGGATTACGCCGCACAGTTCGCCACCGGCCAGTGGCGCGACCCGCTGCTGCGCATCGCTGCCCGGCCCGACCCGCTGCACCTGTCGGTTGGCGACCGCGACTGGCTGCTCGACATGGCCTTTCGCTGCCATGAACCGACCATGCTCGAGCCCTTCGCCGCCTATCGGCGCCTGCGCGACATCCTCCACTTCGTCCGCAGCCGCGACGGCAATGGCCTCGACTACCTCTCCGGCCATTACTACGCCGATCTGGCCACCTGGTATCTGCTGGCCTGGACGGGCGAAAGCCTGCGCCGCAACGGCACGGTCATTCCGCAACTGATGGCCAAGGGCGAGGGCTTCACCGCAGCCGACCGGCAGGCCCTGCTCGACGAGCTGGGCGCCACCGTCGCCGGCCTGATTCCGCGCTACCAGGCGCTGGCCGAGAGCGGCCGCATCGAACTTTCCTGCACGCCCGGCAGCCACCCGCTGGCACCACTGCTCATCGATTTCAACGCAGCCCGCGAGGCCTGGCCGGATTGCCCGCTGCCCGCCGCGCCGGAATACCCCGGCGGCCGCTCGCGCAGCGAAGCCCACCTGAATGCAGCCCGCGCCTGCCATGCCGCGCATTTCGGCCAGCCGCCGCGCGGCCTGTGGCCGGCCGAAGGCGCCCTGTCGCAAGCCTTCCTGAACCAGATCGGCGCCGCCGGCTTCGCCTGGACAGCCAGCAGCCACGGCGTTCTGCGCCATTCGGCCGGCGACCATGCGTCCACCACCATCACCTGGCAAGCCCCGGAAGGCACGCCGGGCGACCTGACCTTGTTTTTCCGTAACGAACACCTGTCCGACCTGATCGGCTTCGAGTATTGCAAATGGCATGGCCGCGATGCCGCGCAACATTTCATGACCGAACTGAAGGCGCTCCATCTGCAGGACAACCGCAACCTGATCCCGGTCTTTCTCGATGGCGAAAACGCCTGGGAATACTACCCGTACAACGCCTGGTATTTCTTCAACGACCTGTATGACGCGCTCGGCAAAACACCGGCCATTCGCACCGTGACCCTGTCGGAAGCAGCCTCCAGCCAGCGTGACCGCCGCCAGCGCCTGCCCCGCCTGATTGCCGGCAGCTGGGTCTATGGCACGCTGTCGACGTGGATCGGCCATCCCGACAAGAATCGCGCCTGGGAAATGCTCTGCGCCGCCAAGCACTGCGCCGACCGCGCCCTGGACAGCGGCCGGCTCGACGCAACCAGCCAGGCCGAGGTGCTGCGCCGCCTGGCGGTCTGCGAAAGCTCGGACTGGTTCTGGTGGCTGGGCGACTACAACTCGCCGCAGTCGGTCGCCTGTTTCGACGGCCTGTTCCGCGAAAACCTGCGCGCCCTCTATCGGCTGCTTGACCTGCCGGTACCGGGCAATGTCGACCATCCGATCAGCAAGGGGGGCGGCACGCCGGAAAGCGGCGGCACGATGCGCCGCGCCAACTAGCGCCACGAAACGACCATGCCCCCCGTGATCACCCTGCTCCTCGGCGTGCACGCCCACCAACCGGTCGGCAACTTTCCGGAAGTCATCGAGGATGCCCACCAGCGCTGCTACAAGCCCTTCCTCGACACCCTGCACGCCTATCCGGATTTCCGTTTCGCGGCGCACTTCTCCGGCTGGCTGCTCGACTGGCTGCGCGAACGCCATCCGGCCGACATGGAACGGCTGGCCGACATGGTCCACCGCGGCCAGGTCGAGCTGTTCAGTTCGGGCGATACCGAGCCGGTGCTCGCCGCCATTCCGCATCGCGACCGGGTCGGCCAACTGCAGGTGCTGAACGACAAGCTTGCCGCGTGGACCGGGGTCCGGCCGCAGGGCGCCTGGCTCACCGAACGCGTCTGGGAATCCGCCGTCGTCCCGGCGCTGGCGGAAACCGGGATCCGTTACGTGACGGTCGACGACTACCATTTCTTCTGCACCGGCAAGACGGCGGATGAACTCGACGGCCACTTCAGCACCGAGGAAGACGGTCACCGGCTCGACCTCTTCCCGATTTCCGAAGCCTTGCGCTACCGCCTGCCCTTCTCGCCGGCACACGACGTGATCGCCTACCTCGAAGACCTGGCCGAGCAGGGGCGGACGGCCGCGATCTACTTCGACGACATCGAGAAATTCGGCATCTGGCCGGAAACCTACGACTGGGTTTACCACCGCGGCTGGCTGAAGGCGCTGATCGAAGGGGTGCTGGCCAGCCCGAAAATCCGCCCGGCGACCTACGCCGATTTCCATGCCAGGCACGCGACACGCGGCCTCGTCTACCTGCCGACCACCTCGTACAGCGAGATGAACGAATGGACGCTGCCCATGCCGGCCGCCCGCCATTACGCCGACTTTGTCGCGGCTGAAAAGGCCGCCGGGCGCGGCGACCTGCATCGCCCCTTCCTGCGCGGCGGCATCTGGCGCAATTTCCTCTCTCGCTACGCGGAAGCCAACTGGATGCACAAACGCATGCAGGGGCTGTCGGCCCGCCTGGCCAACATCCCGCAGCGGCCGACCGAACGGGTCGATGAACTGTACCGGGCGCAGGCCAACGACGCCTACTGGCACGGCCTGTTTGGCGGGCTCTACCTGCCGCACCTGCGCCGCGCCGTGTGGAACAATCTCGTTGCCCTCGAAGCAGCCCTCGATGCGCAGCAGGCTCGCCCGGCGCTGGCCAGCCTCGATGCCGACCTCGACGGCAAGACCGAAACCTTCGCCCACAACGACGCGCTGCAACTCGTTCTGCGCGACGATGGCCTCGGGGCCCTGCACGAATTGACGAGCTACCGGCTTCGGCACAATTTCGGCGACACGCTGCGCCGCTACCGCGAGCATTACCACGACAAGATCGGCCGCAATGAAAGCCGGCACGACGGCGCAGGGATTGCCTCGGCGCACGACATCGTGCGCTTCAAGCACCCGGTTTCGGTCGAGGACACCCTGCCCGACCCCCTGCCGCGGGCCATTTTCCTCGACGCGCTGAACGGCGCCACGATCACCGACTATGCTGCCGACGCCCTGCAGCTGCACCGTGCCGGCATCGCCAAGACCTATGCCCTGGATGGCGAGCGGCTGACCGTCCGCTGGCGGCTGAGCGGCCTGACCGGGCAGCGCTTCACCACCCGGCTCAATCTAGCCATGCCCAGTTGCGACGGTTTCCTGGGCCGCTACGTGCTGGCCGATGGCTGCATCCCCGGCGGCTTCGGCGATCCGCTGCCGGTGGCCTCCGCCGACCGTCTGACGCTGGAAGACGGGGTGCTGGGCGGAAAAATCGCCCTCCTGGCCTCGCGGCCTGCAGAAATATCTGCTGCGCCCCTGAAAACGGTTTCCCAGTCCGAGGCCGGCTTTGAGAAAATCATGCAGGCCGTCGAACTGTGCTGGGCCTGGGACATCCCCGGCGACGACTGCACCCTGCACCTGCACCTGGACATCACGCCCCAACCATGACCGGAACCGTCTACCAACTCGAAGTCAATCCGCAACTGCCGGAGCGCCTGGAGCGCCTGGAAGAGCTGGCCAACAACCTGTGGTACAGCTGGGACCGGCCGACGCAGGGACTGTTCGCCAGCCTGTCGCACCCCTTGTGGAAGGCAACCAACCACAACCCCAAGGCTTTCCTGAAGCGGGCCGACCAGAAACGGCTGGAAGCCACGGCCGAAGACCCGGTTTTCCTCGGCGCGCTCAACCGCGTCGTCTCGGCCTACGACACTTACCACGAGATGCCGGCGATGGCCCAGGTGCATGGCCAGCCCTTCGCCGACGACGACCTGATCGCCTACTTCTGCGCCGAATTCGGCTTCCACGAGAGCCTGCCGATCTACTCCGGCGGCCTCGGCATCCTGGCCGGCGACCACTGCAAGGCGGCCAGCGACATGGGCCTGCCCTTTGTCGGCGTCGGCCTCCTCTACCGCCAGGGCTACTTCCAGCAGGCGCTGACCGCCGACGGCCACCAGCAGGCGACCTACACCGATTCCGACTTCGATGACCTGCCCGTCTCACCGGTCGTCGATGACAGCGGCCGCGAGATCGTCATCGCCGTGGACCTGCCCGGCCGGACCGTGCATGCCAAAGTCTGGGAAGCCCGGGTCGGCCATGTCCGCCTGATCCTGCTCGACAGCTGGCTGCCGCAGAACACCGAGCATGACCGCGAAATCACCCACCGCCTGTACGGCGGCGACAAGACAACGCGCATCGAGCAGGAAATCCTGCTCGGCATCGGCGGCACGCGCGCCCTGCAGCGGCTCGGCCTGCAGCCGACAGTCTGGCATGTCAATGAAGGCCATGCCGCCTTTTTGATCCTCGAGCGCATCCGGCAGCAGGTCAAGGGCGGCCTGTCCTTCGCCGCCGCCCTCGAAGCCGTGGCCGCCAATGTCGTGTTCACCACGCACACCCCGGTCCCGGCCGGCCACGATCATTTCCCCGAAGACATGATCCGCCACTATTTCGCCGGCTGGTGCCATGACCTCGGCCTGGGCTGCGAGCAGCTGATGGCGCTGGGCGCCGAACCGGGCAAGACCGATTTCAACATGACCGCCTTGGCCCTGCGCGGCTCGCGCCACCATAACGGCGTCTCGCGCATCCACGGCGAGGTGTCGGCCAACATCTGCCGCTACCTGTGGCCCCAGATCGAACCCCATGAAAACCCGATGGACTACGTGACCAACGGTGTCCATCTCCCCACCTTCCTGGCGCCGGAATGGTTCGAAACCTTCGGCCATTATCTCGGTATCGGCTGGCAGGAGCGGCAGACCATGCCTGCCAACTGGCAGGGCATCGCCGACATTCCGGACGCCACCTTCTGGAGCATCCGCCAGCAGCTCAAGTCGAAGCTGCTCAAGCTGGTCCGCGAACGCATCCGCGAGCAGCACCACCGCAACCAGGGCTCGCCATCGCATCTCGACCGCCTGCTCAAGTACGCCGACCCCGACAACCCGAACATCCTGACCATCGGCTTTGCCCGCCGCTTCGCCACCTACAAGCGGGCCGCGCTGCTCTTTCAGGACCCGGCCTGGCTGCGCGAGATCATCACCCAGGTCGACCGGCCGGTGCTCTTCCTGTTCGCCGGCAAGGCCCACCCGGCCGACCTGCCGGGGCAGGAGATCATCCGCCAGATCGCCCACTGGGCAAAGCAACCGGAGTTCGAGGGGCGTATCCTGCTCGTCGAGGGCTACGACCTGCACTTGTCGCGCTCGCTGGTCGCCGGGGTCGATGTCTGGCTCAACAACCCGATCTACCCGCTCGAAGCCTCCGGCACCTCGGGCATGAAGGCGGCGATGAACGGCGCCCTCAACCTGTCGGTGCTCGACGGCTGGTGGGGCGAAGGCTACGACGCCGGCGACGACGGCATCGCCAACGGCTGGGCGATCAAGCCGGTGCCCGGCCACCTGAGCGAGGCGCAGCGCGATGCCGAGGAAGCGCGCACGCTGTACGAACTGCTGCAGGACCAGGTCATCCCGACCTACTACCGCACCGGCCCGATGGGCTACTCGCCGGAGTGGGTGGCGATGGCCAAGCGCTCGATCTCGACCATCGCGCCGCGCTTCAACGTCATCCGCATGGTCAGCCAGTACGTCGCCAAGTTCTACGCGCCAGCCGCCCGCGACGGCCGGCGGTTTGCCGCAGAAGACGGCGCCGTGGCGCGCGATGTGGCCGACTGGAAGGCCCGCGTCCGCGCCGCCTGGCCGGGCGTCCGCCTGCATCGTCTCGATGAGCCGGAGCGCCGCCTGAAATTCGGCACCTCGATTCATCTCGAACTGGCCGTCCAGCTGAACGGCCTGCACCCGGAAGACATCACCGTCGAGGCACTGTTCGGACGCCCGGGACGCAACGGCGGCATCGGCCGCATCCGCCACTATCCGCTGACCTGCGCTGGCCCGGGCGAACACGGCGCCCTGCGCTATACGCTGGAATTGACGCCCGAACTGTGCGGCAAGCTGGAATACCGCATCCGCGCCTTCCCGACCCACCCATCCCTGATCCACCCCCTTGAAACCGGACTGATGATCTGGCTATGAAGCTGACCCAAACCCCGGCCTGGCAAGCGCTGGCTCGCCACGCCGAAACCCTCCGCCCGCGCCACCTGCGCGAGCTCTTCGCAGCCGATGCGCGCCGCTTTGAGCATCTGTCCCTCCAGCGCAACGGCCTGCTGCTCGATTATTCGAAGCAGCGGGTCACCGGCGAGACGATGACCCTGCTCCGCCAGCTGGCCGAAACGGCCAACCTCGCCGGCTGGCAACGCCGCATGGTCGAGGGCGAGCCGATCAACCACACCGAGCAGCGTGCCGTCCGCCACATGGCGCTGCGTGCCGGCGAACAGGCCCCCCCCGAAGTCCGCGCCACGCTGGCCCGCCTGCAGCGATTCTGCGAACGTATCCACAGCGGCGACTGGCGCGGCTTTTCCGGCGAGCGGATCAGCGACGTGGTCAATATCGGCATCGGCGGCTCCGATCTCGGCCCGCGCATGGCCACACTGGCCCTCGCCGCCCGGCAGCAGCCGGACATTCGTGTCCATTACATCGCCAACATCGACGGCGCCGACATCGCCCCGCTGCTCGCCGGCCTCAACCCGCGCACCACCCTGTGCATCGTCGCCAGCAAGACCTTCACGACGCTGGAAACCCTGACCAATGCGCGCACTGCCCGCGCCTGGCTGCTCGCCGCAGCCGGCCAGGAAAGCGCCATCGCCCGACACTTCGTCGCCATCTCCGCCAACCGCGAACTAACACAGCAATTCGGCATTCCGGCCGACAACGTGTTCGAATTCTGGGACTGGGTCGGCGGCCGCTTCTCGCTGTGGTCGGCCATCGGCCTCTCGCTGGCACTCGCCGTCGGCTGGCGCAATTTCGAGCAACTGCTGGCCGGCGCCCGCTGCATGGACGAACACTTCCTCAGCGCCCCGGCCAGCGAAAACCTGCCACTCACCCTCGCCCTGCTCAGCCTGTGGAATACCAACTTCCTCGGCGCATCGACCGAGGCGATCTTGCCCTACAGCCACTCCCTGCACCTTTTCCCGGCCTACCTGCAGCAGCTGGAGATGGAGAGCAACGGCAAGCAGATCGACCGCGACGGCCAGCCGCTCGACATCGCCAGCAGCCCGGTGATCTGGGGCGAATCCGGCACCAATGGCCAGCACTCCTTTTACCAGCTCTTCCACCAGGGCGGCCGCCTCATCCCCAGCGATTTCATCGCCTTGCGCCAAGCCGACTTCCCGCTGCCCGGCCACCACCCCGCCCTGCTCGCCAACTGCCTGGCCCAGTCGGCCGCCCTCGCCTTTGGCCAGACTGCCGACGAAGTGCGTGCCGCCGGCGTTCCGGAAGCGCTGGTTCCGTACAAGGTCTTCCCCGGCAACCAGCCCTCGACCACCCTGCTCCTGCCCGGGCTGGACCCGACGACACTGGGCGAACTGATCGCCCTGTTCGAGCACAAGGTTTTCTGCCTCGGCGTGCTGTGGAATCTCAACGCCTTCGACCAGTGGGGCGTCGAGCTCGGCAAACAGCTCGCCGGCCGGCTCACCCCGCTGATCGAGGAAGGCGGCGACGCCTCGGCCTTCGACAGCTCGACCCGCGGCCTGATCGCCGCCCTGAGGACACCATGAAACCACGCGCCATCCTCTTCGCCACCCCGGAGATGGCCCCCTGGGTCAAGACCGGCGGTCTCGGCGACGTGGCCGCCGCACTGCCGGAGGCCCTGCGCCAGGCCGGGCACGACGTGCGCGTGCTGCTCCCAGCCTACCCGGCCGTGAAGCAGGCTTTCCCGATGGCCGAAATGGTCGCCGCATTGCCCGCCCTGGCCCCGGCCCTGCCCGCCTGCCGCCTGCTTGCGGCGCAGGCCGGCCAGTTACCGCTCCTGCTACTCGATTGCCCGGCCCTGTTCGATCGCCCGGGCAATCCCTATCTCGATGCCGACGGCGACGACTGGGCCGACAACGCCGCCCGCTTCGGCCTCCTGTCGCGTGTCGCCGCCCGGCTCGGCCAGGCGGCCTCGCCGCTCGGCTGGCAGCCGGACATCGTGCATTGCAACGACTGGCAGACCGCGCTGGCCCCCGCCTGGCTGCATTACGAGGGCGGCGCGGCGAGTGTCGTCACCGTGCACAACATCGCCTTCCAGGGCTGTTTCGGCCCGGAAACGCTCGGCGCACTCGGCCTGCCCGAGCACAGCTGGCGCTTTGACCACGTCGAATACCACGGCCAGCTCTCGTTCCTGAAAGCCGGCCTGCAACTGGCGACCCTGCTCTCGACGGTCAGCCCGACCTATGCCCGCGAAATCCAGGACGAGCATTTCGGCTACGGCCTGGCCCCCCTACTCCGCCATCGGGCGCCGAGCCTGCGCGGCATTCTGAACGGCGTCGACACCGATCTCTGGAACCCGGCGACCGATCCGGCCCTGACCGCCCGTTATGGTGCCAGCCGGCTCGCCGCCAAGCGGGCCAACAAGGCCGCCCTGCAGGCCGAAATGGGGCTGGAAACGCGCGACGACCGCCCCCTGTTTGGCGTCATCAGCCGGCTGACCCACCAGAAGGGGCTCGACCTGCTGCTCACCGTCGGCCAGGGTCTGCCACACCTGCCGGCGCAACTGGTCGTCCTCGGTAGCGGCGACAAGGCCCTGGAGACGGGTTTCCGCGAACTGGCCGGGCGCTGCCCGAGGCAGATCGCCGTCCGGATCGGTTTCAGCGAGGCCCTGGCCCACCGCATCGAGGCCGGCGCCGATTGCTTCGTGATGCCTTCGCGTTTCGAACCCTGTGGCCTGAACCAGATGTACAGCCTGCGCTACGGCACGCCCCCCATCGTCCGCGCCACCGGCGGCCTGGCCGACACCGTGGTCGACGTCAATGCGGAGACGCTGGCCGAACGCAGCGCCAACGGTTTCGTGCTCGATGGCGACACCCCGCACGCCCTCTGGCTCGCCCTCGAACGGGCCTGCCGGGCTTGGCACGACAAACGCCTGTGGCGACGCATCCAGCAAAACGGCATGCGCCGGGACTTTTCCTGGTCACATGCCGCGGCAGCCTACGGCGCGCTGTACCGTGACGCGCTGGCCATTCACGTTTGAGAACCACCATGACCGAAATCGTCATCATCGCTGCCGTCGCCCGAAACCGCGTGATCGGCAAGGACAACACGCTGATCTGGAACATTCCGGAAGACATGGCCCACTTCAAGGCGCTGACCAGCGGCCACACGGTGATCATGGGCCGCAAGACCTGGGAATCGCTGCCCCCCCGCTTCCGGCCCCTGCCCGGCCGGCGCAATATCGTGATCAGCCGGCAGGCCGATTACGCCGCGCCGGGCGCCGAGCTGGCCGATTCGCTGGACAGTGCGCTGCGTCTGGCAGCCAGCGGGCCGATCGCCTTCATCATCGGCGGCGCCCAGATCTACGAACAGGCGATGGCCGTCGCCGACCGCCTGGAGATCACCGAAGTCGACCTCGAACCGGCCGGCGACGCCTGGTTCCCGACCATCGATCCGGGCTGCTGGCGGATCGACCGGAAGACGGCACACCCCGGTTTTGCCTTCATCACCTACCGGCGCAGCTGAATCCGGCGCTCGCGCCGGCGGCACCAGGCCTTGCGGGCCTCCTCGGCCGAGGCCAGAAGCAGGGCCAGCCCGGCGCCAAGCAACCAGAACGAAGCGGCGAGCGGTGCCGTGCCAAACACCGCCTGGCCGACGGGCGTGAAAACGATGGCCAGCAACAAGCCGATCTCTACCGCGATGCCTCCCAGCAGCAGGCGGTTGGCCAACCAGGGCTGGCGCCAGAACGGTTCGCGCGGATGCCGGCAAACCAGGACATTCGCCACCTGGGCCAGCACAATGCCGGCCAGGCAGGCCGTCGTCGCCGTCCGGTAGAGCGGATCATCCGCCGCCAGTGCCTGCCCCCAGACCCAGCCCTGACTGCCCAGTACGCTGAAGAACAGCACCAGCGCTGCGGCAGCCTCGAGCGGTCCGAGGAAGAGATAGGCGCGGGCAAGCAGCGGCCACGACAGCAGGCGTTCGTCACGCCGGCGCGGCGGCTGGCTCATGACTTCCGGATGCGGCAGCTCGGCGCCCAGCGCCAAGGCCGGCAACATGTCGGTACCCAGATCGACGGCGAGAATCTGGATCACGGTCAGCGGCAGCGGGATGCCGAACAGGACCGAAGCCAGGTAGGGCAGCAGCTCGGGAATGTTCGAAGTCAGGATGTAGGTGAGGAATTTCTGGATGTTGGCAAAAACCGCCCGCCCTTCCTCGATGGCATTGACGATGGTCGCGAAGTGATCGTCGAGCAGCACGATGTCGGCCGCCTCGCGCGCCACGTCGGTCCCCCCCAGGCCCATCGCGATGCCGATATCGGCCGCCTTCAGGGCCGGTGCATCGTTCACGCCGTCGCCGGTGACCGCGACGATCTCGCCCTTGCCCTGCAGGGCTTGGGTCAGCGCCATTTTCTGGTCAGCCGTCATGCGGGCGAAAATCAGCTCCGGCGCATCGAGCGCCAGGTGCAGGGCAGCCGGGCTCATCGTGTGCAGCATCTCGCCGGTGATCACCTGCGGGGAAGCCGAGCGCACCAGTTCGATCTCGCGGGCAATGGCGATCGCCGTCTGCGGATGATCGCCGGTCGCCATGATCACCTTGATGCCCGCCGAATGGCAGCGCAGCATCGCCTCGCGCACTTCGGGCCGGGGCGGATCTTCGAGCCCGACCAGACCACAGAGGGCCAGCCCCGTTTCGGCCGCCGCCTCGCCCGGCGCCAACCCTTTCCAGGCCAGCGCCAGCACGCGCAGGCCACGCGCCGCCATGTCCTCCTGGCCGTCACGAAAAACCGCCTGCGCCGCCGCGTCGAAGCTCCGCGCCTGATCCCCCTCCAGCCAGTGCGTGCATAACCCGAACAAGGTTTCCGGCGCCCCCTTGCAATACAGGTTGCCGCTACCGTCCGGCTCGCGCCAGATGACCGACATGCGGCGGCGCTCGGCATCGAACGGCATTTCCGCCACCCGCTCGCCAAAGGGCGGGATATCGCCGGCAAAGGCCCACAGGGCGATTTCCATCGGGTCGCCCACCGGCTCTCCCTCATGCCACTTCAGGCTATGGCAGAAGCGGGCCACCGTGCGCAGGCGCAGATCATCGGCCCGTGGCCAACGTTCGGCGCCGAGGTGATGCCGGCCGGCGACAAAGAGCTCGCGCACCCGCATCTGGTTCAGGGTCAGGGTGCCGGTCTTGTCCGTCACGATAACCGTCGCGCTGCCCAGTGTCTCGACCGCCGGCAAATGGCGGACCAGTGCCTGGCGTCCGGCCATCCGCTGGGCAGCCATGGCCAGCGCCAGGGTGACGGTGGGCAGCAGTCCTTCCGGCACATTGGCCACGATGATGCCGATGGCAAAGGTGAAGTTGACCCAGAACGGAAATCCGATCAGCCAGCCGATGGCAAAAAAGACGATCCCGAGCGCTACGGCGAGCAAGGCAACGAGGCGCGACACGCGTTCGATTTCCCGTTGCAGCGGCGAAGCCGTGTCGCCGGTGCTCTGCGTCAGCCGGGCAAGGCGTCCGAACTCGGTGCGCATCCCCGTCGCAAAAACCACCGCCGTGCATTCACCGGCGACGATCAGCGTGCCGGCAAACAGCAGGTTGCCGGCACGCAGCAGGTCATCGCCCGGCACCGGGGCCGCCGAAATCGCCCGGGGCAGCGATTCGCCGGTCAGTGTCGCCAGATTGGCGCGCAGCCCCCAACTCTCGATGACCCGGCAATCAGCCGGCACCTTTGCCCCCTCGGCGAGCAGGATCACATCGCCCGGCACCAGCTCGGCGACCGATAGCCGCCGCAGCCCGCCATCCCGACGTACATCGACCTGCTCCGGCAGCAGGCGCTGCAAGGCCAGCAAGGCACGCTCGGTACGAAAGGCCTGCCAAAACGAGAAGCAGCCATTGACGAGAATGACGCCGACAATGGCGACGCCCAATTCGAACATGCCCTGACCGGGCTCGCGCCAGGCGGCAAAAAAAGCGAGCACGGCAGCCACCCAGAGAAGGATGGCAAAGAAATGGCCGAATTCACGCAACAGCATCCACCAGCCGGGTTGGCGGGCCACGCCTTCGACCCGGTTGGGGCCGAATTCGGCCAGCCGACGGGCGGCTTCTCCCGCCGACAGGCCGCCCATCCCCGAGCCCAAATGGCGCAGGACGATTTCGGGCGCTTGGCTGGCGATGCTGGAACCGGCACGATCCATGACAGACGGAATTCCGTTTTTGCGCTCTCAGTGTGGCACGCGCGACAGGAATCCGAAAGAAAGTCCGGCAAAAAAATGCCCGCCGAAGCGGGCATCGTCACCGGTCAGGCGCACGGCTCAGCGCACGCAATCGACGTAATACTCGCCATCCTCACGCTTGACCAGACCGTGGATGTCGGTCTCGAAGCCCGGGAAGGCGGAATTGAAATCGCGGGCGAACTTCAGGTAGCGGACGATGGTGGCATTGAAGCACTCGCCCGGGATCAGCAGCGGAATGCCCGGCGGGTAGGGGGTGAGCAGCACCGAGGTGATGCGGCCTTCGAGATCGTCGAGACGAACCCGCTCGATCTCGCGGTGCGCCATCTTGGCGAAGGCGTCGGCCGGACGCATCGCCGGCACCATGTCGGAGAGGTACATCTCGGTGGTCAGGCGGGCCACGTCGTTCTGCTTGTAAACGTCGTGAATCTGCTTGCACAGGTCGCGCAGGCCGACGCGCTCGTAGCGCGGGTTCTTCTGCACGAATTCGGGCAGCACCTTCCACAGCGGCTGATTCTTGTCGTAGTCGTCCTTGAACTGCTGCAGAGCAGTGACCAGGGTGTTCCAGCGCCCCTTGGTGATGCCGATCGTGAACATGATGAAGAAGCTGTACAGGCCGCACTTCTCGACGATGACGCCGTGCTCGGCCAGGTACTTGGTGACGATCGCCGCCGGGATGCCGCGCTCGCCGAAATCGCCATCCACATCGAGGCCCGGCGTGATGATCGTCGCCTTGATCGGGTCGAGCATGTTGAAGCCTTCGGCCAGATTGCCGAAGCCGTGCCAGCGGTGGCCCGGCTTGAGCATCCAGGCATCGCGCTCCTCGATGCCCTCTTCCGACAGATCGTCCGGCCCCCACACCTTGAACCACCAGTCGGTCCCCCACTCCTCGTCCACCTTGCGCATGGCGCGGCGGAAATCGAGGGCCTCGGCAATCGATTCCTCGACCAGCGCGGTCCCGCCCGGCTCCTCCATCATCGCCGCCGCGACATCGCACGAGGCGATGATCGCGTACTGCGGCGAGGTCGAGGTGTGCATCAGGTAGGCTTCGTTGAAGGCATCGCGGTCGAGCTGACGCTCCTGACTGTCCTGCACCAGAATCTGTGAGGCCTGGCTCAGGCCGGCCAGCAGCTTGTGGGTCGACTGCGTGGCAAAGATCATCGAATCCTTGCAACGCTGACGGTCGGCGCCGATCGCGTGGTAATCGCCGTAGAAATCATGAAACGCGGCGTGCGGCAGCCAGGCTTCGTCGAAATGCAGGGTATCGATCTTGCCGTCGAGCATCGTCTTGATATCCTCGACGTTGTACAGCACGCCGTCGTAGGTCGACTGGGTGATCGTCAGCACGCGCGGCTTGGCGGTCTTGTCGATGATGAAGGGATTGGCGTCGATCTTCTTCTGGATGCTCTCCCATTCGAATTCGCTTTTCGGAATCGGGCCGATGATGCCGAAGTTGTTGCGGGTCGGCATCAGGAAGACCGGGATGGCGCCCGTCATGATGATCGAGTGGAGCACCGACTTGTGGCAGTTGCGGTCGACGACGACGATATCGCCCGGCGCGACGGTCGAATGCCAGACGATCTTGTTCGACGTCGAGGTGCCGTTGGTGACGAAATACAGATGATCCGCATTGAAGATGCGCGCCGCGTTGCGCTCGGAAGCGGCGACCGGACCGGTATGATCGAGCAGCTGGCCGAGTTCCTCGACCGCATTGCAGACGTCGGCGCGCAGCATGTTCTCGCCGAAGAACTGGTGGAACATCTGGCCGACCGGCGACTTCAGAAAGGCGACGCCGCCCGAATGGCCCGGGCAGTGCCACGAATAGGAACCATCAGCCGCATAGTGGGTCAGGGCACGGAAGAAGGGCGGCGGCAGGCTGTCGAGGTAGGCATGCGCCTCGCGCTTGATGTTGCGGGCAATGAACTCCGGCGTGTCCTCGTGCATGTGGATGAAGCCATGCAATTCGCGCAGGATGTCGTTCGGGATGTGGCGCGAGGTACGCGTCTCGCCGTGCAGGAAGATCGGAATCTCGGCATTCTTGTGGCGGATCTCGCCGACGAAGGCGCGCAGTTCCTCCAAGGTTTCCTCCGGCTCCAGCGCCAGCTCCTCGTCGTCGATCGACAGGATGAAGGCCGAAGCACGGCTCTGCTGCTGGGCGAACGACGTCAGGTCGCCATAGCTGGTGACCCCCAGCACCTCCAGCCCCTCCTTTTCGATCGCTTCGGCCAGCGCGCGGATGCCGAGCCCCGAGGCGTTCTCGGAGCGGAAGTCTTCGTCGATGATGATGACGGGAAAATGGAAGCGCATGGGATTCAATCCTCAAAAAGCGGCGACCCGCCGCAGCGGGTCGAAGAATAAGTCGTTTGCGTGACGGCGCGACGTCAGATCTTGGGCAGCGTCACGCCGACCTGCCCCTGATACTTGCCGCCCCGGTCGCGATAGGACGTTTCGCACATCTCGTCCGACTCGAAGAAAAGCACCTGGGCGCAACCTTCGCCGGCATAGATCTTGGCGGGCAGCGGCGTGGTGTTGGAAAACTCCAGCGTCACATACCCCTCCCACTCCGGCTCGAAGGGCGTGACGTTGACGATGATGCCGCAGCGCGCATAGGTCGATTTGCCCAGGCAGACCGTCAGCACCGAGCGCGGAATGCGGAAGTATTCGACCGTGCGGGCCAGCGCAAAGGAATTGGGCGGAATGATGCAGACATCGGACTCGATCTCGACGAAGGATTTCGGATCAAAGGCCTTGGGATCGACCACCGTCGAGTTGATGTTGGTAAACACCTTGAATTCCCGGGCGCAGCGGATGTCGTAACCATAGCTCGAGGTGCCGTAGGAAACGATCTTCTGGCCATCGACCTCGCGGACGAGATCCGGCTCGAAGGGTTCGATCATGCCGTGCTCCGCCACCATGCGGCGTATCCACTTGTCTGATTTGATGGCCATTTTCGCTGTTCCGCGCTGCAAAAAACAAAGGCGGGATTTTACCCGCCTTTGTGGCCGGAAATGTCGACAAATTACGTGTTCTGGACGACGATGTTCGGGAATTTGGCCGTCATGTCCTTCGCCTTCTCGGCGACCTTGACCGCCACCCGGCGGGCAATGCTGCGGTAGATCTCCGCCGCCCGCGAGGCGGGCGCGCCGACCACGGTCGGCTTGCCGCCGTCGGCCATTTCGCGAATCGCCAGTTCGAGCGGCAGGCTGCCGAGAAACTCGACATCGTAATCCTTGCCCATCCGCTCACCGCCCCCGGCGCCGAAGATGTGCTCCTCATGGCCGCACTGCGAGCAGATGTGGATGCTCATGTTCTCGACGATGCCGAGGATGGGGATATTCACCTTCTCGAACATCTTGAGCCCCTTGCGGGCGTCGATCAGGGCAATGTCCTGCGGCGTGGTGACGATGACGGCGCCGGTCACCGGCACCTTCTGCGACATCGACAACTGGATGTCGCCCGTCCCGGGCGGCATGTCGACGATCAAGTAGTCCAGCTCGCCCCAGTTCGTCTGGCCGAGCATCTGGTCGAGCGCCTGGGCGACCATCGGGCCGCGCCAGACCATCGGCGTTTCGACATCGACCAGAAAGCCGATCGACATCGCCTTGATGCCATGCGCCTCGAGCGGTTCCATGCTCTGGCCATCCTTCGACTCCGGCTGTTGGCCGGCGATGCCGAGCATTTGCGGTTGCGACGGGCCATAGATGTCGGCGTCGAGCATGCCGACACGAGCGCCTTCCTGGGCCAGCGCCAGCGCGAGATTGACGGCCGTCGTGCTCTTGCCGACCCCCCCCTTGCCGGAGGCGACGGCAATGATGTTCTTGACGCCCGGCAGCAGCTTGACGCCCAGCTGCACGGCATGGGCAACGATCTTGCTATAAACGTTGGCCGAGACGTTGCCGACGCCCGGCACGGCGCGCACGGCTGCAATCACCTGCTTGCGGATGGCGTCGATCTGGCTCTTGGCCGGATAACCGAGTTCGATATCGAAGGAGACATCCTCGCCATCGATCCGGATGTTCTTGACTGCCTTGCCGGCGACAAAATCTTTGCCCGTGTTGGGATCGACCGCGGCAGACAGCGCAGCCTTGATTTGCTGTTCAGTGAGACTCATGGACACTCCGGGAGGTGGATGACTGCCCGGGCATAATACCCGAGCAATTTTGTCCAGTATAACCGAAAAGCGGCGCGGGGGTCAGCTGCCCTGCACGGTGTCGAGGCGGTAGCCCTGGCCATAGACCGACGACAGCATCAGGCCGCTTTCCCCCGCCAGACCGAGTTTTTTGCGTAGGCGGCTGGCATGAGTATCGACCGTGCGCGTATCGACGCCGGAATCGCGGGCCCAGACGGTGCTCAGCAATTCGTCGCGCGACAATACGCGACCGATGTTCTGGAGCAGGATGGCCGCCAGTTCGAATTCGCGCTGCGTCAGATCGACCTCGACGCCGGCCAGCCGGATGCGCCGGCTCTCGAGGTCGATGTCGATGCCGCCGAAGGACAGCGTGCCACCGCGCGGTCTGCGCCGGCGGAGCAGGGCATGGATGCGCGCCATGAACTCCATGTAGCGGATCGGCTTCGGAATGAAATCGTCGGCCCCGGCCCGCAGGATATCGGCGGCGGCCTCCTCGTCGGTGCGCGCCGTGCAGAAGATCACCGGCACGTCCCAGCCGCACAGGTGGCGAACCTGCTTGAGCACGTCGCTCCCGTCCATGTCCGGCAGGCTCCAGTCGATGATGAAACAATCAAAACTGCGGGTTTTCAGCGCCTCGAGGCAGGCCCTGCCCTCGGCGAATACCTCCGCCTGGTGCCCCTCCCCCTTCAGCAAGGCTTTCAGTACCTCTGCCTGGCTCCGGCTATCTTCCACTAACGCAAAATTCATACGTCCTCCCGATGCGCAGCGAATTTTGCGCGCTGCGGCGCACATCGGCAACGACAGCAAGCATAAATTTACGAAGCGATGACATTCATTCACCTTCTTTGACAAAGTCTAGCCGAGCGGCGCGGTGTTTGTCAGGCTCTCCGGGGCAGGCCCGGTCGCGCTAAAATGCTGTTTTATCTCTCAAGATTTGCCCCCATGCCGCGCAAAATCCTCGTCACTTCCGCCCTGCCCTACGCCAACGGCGCCATCCACCTCGGCCACCTGGTCGAATACATCCAGACCGACATCTGGGTGCGCTTCCAGAAAATGTCCGGCAATGAGTGCTGGTACGTCTGCGCCGACGATACGCACGGCACGCCGGTCATGCTGCGCGCCGAGAAGGAAGGCATCACGCCGGAGCAGTTGATCGAACGCGTGCATGGCGAGCATTTCCGCGATTTCTCGGGCTTCCTGGTCGGCTTCGACAACTACCACAGCACCCACTCGCCGGAAAACCGCGCCTGCGCCAACACCATTTACACCCGCTTGCGCGACGCCGGCCTGATCGAGGTACGGACCATCGAGCAGTACTACGACCCGGTCAAGCAATTATTCCTGCCCGACCGCTTCATCAAGGGCGAATGCCCGAAGTGCCATGCCAAGGACCAGTACGGCGACAACTGCGAGGTGTGCGGCGCAGCCTACGCACCGACCGACCTGATCGCGCCGTATTCGGCCATCTCCGGCGCCCAGCCCGAACTGCGCCATTCCGATCACTACTTCTTCAAGCTCTCCGACCCGCGCTGCGAAGCTTTCCTGCGCGAATACACCAGCAGCGGTGTGCTGCAGAGCGAGGCGGCCAACAAGATGCAGGAATGGCTTGGCGTGCCGGGCGACAGCAAGTTGACCGACTGGGACATTTCGCGCGACGCGCCGTATTTCGGCTTCGAGATTCCCGATGCGCCGGGCAAGTATTTTTATGTCTGGCTCGACGCGCCGATCGGCTACATGGGCTCGTTCAGGAACCTGTGCGCCAAACAGGGCCTCGATTTCGACGAATACTTCAAGCCCGACAGCCAGACCGAGCTCTACCATTTCATCGGCAAGGACATTCTCTATTTCCACGCCCTGTTCTGGCCGGCCGAACTGCAGCACGCCGGTTTCCGCACGCCGACCAAGATCTTCGCGCACGGCTTTCTGACCGTCGACGGCGCCAAGATGTCCAAATCGCGCGGCACCTTCATCACCGCCGAGAGTTTTCTGAAGACCGGCCTCAACCCGGAATGGCTGCGCTACTACTTCGCCGCCAAGCTCTCCAGTACGATGGAGGACATCGACCTCAACTTCGAGGACTTCGTCGCCCGCGTCAATGCCGACCTTGTCGGCAAGTACGTCAACATCGCCAGCCGCTCGGCCGGCTTCATCGCCAAACGTTTCGCCGGGCAACTGGCCCCGGCCACAGCCGACCTGCCGGCCATCCAGGCCATCCAGGCCGCCGCGCCGCGCATTGCCGAACTGTACGAAGCCCGCGAGTTCGGCAAGGCCGTGCGCGAGATCATGGCGCTGACCGACGTCGCCAATCAGTATGTCGATAGCGTCAAGCCCTGGGAACTGGCCAAGCAGGAAGGCAAGGACATCGAACTGCACGCCGCCTGCAGCAACGCGCTGAACCTGTTCCGGCTGCTCACCATCTTGTTGAAACCCATCCTGCCCGCCGTAGCCGGCAAGGTGGAACAGTTCATGAACATCGCCCCGCTGACCTGGACCGACACCCGTACACTGCTCGCCGGCGGTCATGCGATCAACGCCTACGAGCACCTGATGACGCGGGTCGATCCCAAGCTGATCGAAAAACTGATCGACGCCAACAAGGCGTCGCTGGCCCCGGCCAGCGAAGGCCCCCGGCAGGCCGAATCGCCGCAGCGTCATGCCCAGCATCAGCAGAACGAGCTGAAGGCAGCCAGCCCGTGGGAGCCTTTCTGCTCGATTGACGACTTCATGAAGGTCGACCTGCGCATCGCCCGCATCGCCAACGCTGAACACGTCGAGGGCGCCGACAAGCTGGTCCGCCTGACGCTGGACATCGGCAATGGCGAAACGCGCCATGTCTTCGCCGGCATCAAGGCCGCCTATGACCCGGCGCAACTGGTCGGCCGCCTGACTGTCATGGTCGCCAACCTGGCGCCGCGCAAGATGAAGTTCGGCCTCTCGGAAGGCATGGTGCTCGCCGCTTCCGACACGACGGGCCAAACACCGGGAATCTTCCTGCTGTCCCCCGATTCCGGCGCTCAGCCGGGTATGCGAGTCAAATAATCTGGTTGAAACTCCGGGCGTTGTACTTCAAGTAATGCTTTAAGTATGACGCCCAATCCATCCTGCGGACTTGCTCTTTTCAAACTATCCACAAAATCTGTGGATAACTCTGTGAATGAATGTGGGTCAGTGCGACTAAGTCACCGTTTCGCAAGGATTTTCCTTACCCTGCCCGAAACTTGGGCTAAGCGACAAGTCATTGATTTACAATGAATTGCAATACACCCAATGCAATTCAACAAATTTAACAGCCCTGAATTGTCAAGCCCGGAAAGTACGCCCCATGACTGTGCATAAGTCGCCCTTGACTTCCCCGTTGTCAAGCCCCCTGCCCGATTTTTTCCTCCTGCAAGCTGCGCCGGCGCATGCTCAATCCTGCTAAACGCCCACCCCGCCCCCGACTGACCGGCCGCATCGCGGCCTACGCGCTCATCGACGTCTTTGGCTTGACCTGCGTGGCGATTGGCGGCAGCTGGTTCGCGGCCGGCAAGGGCGCCATCCTCGCCGATTTTCCGTCATCGCTGGCCGAGGCGGTGGCCTGTGTCGCCGGCGGGATCGCCGTGATGCTCTGGGCCGTCGCCCGCATCCTGCGCGAAATCAACCGCCAGGCTCCGGAACTGCAGGCGCGCTACGCGGCTTATCTGGCCGACCAGCACCCGGACCAGATGCCGCCCAGGCCAGACGGCCAGTAGCCGCCCCCAGCTTTCCCCTCAGTCGCCCGGCTTGCTGCCCGGCTTCAACCACTCCGGCAATTCACGCTGACCGGCGTGGTCGATGATGTACTGGCGAACCAGTTTGCGAACGACCTGCGAAGGCGTCAGATCCTGCTCGGCGCAGATTTCCTCGAACAGCTTTTTCTTTTGCGGATCGATGAGCAGGGTCAGGCGGGCGGTACGGTTCTCCATGATGCAGCGCTCTCGTTGAATTCGTGTCGACTGATATTAGCATGTGATTAACATTGACGATTAATCAGCCCCCCCATATAATGCTCTGCTTACCCCCAGAGCGCGCGCCATGAAAATCGCCTTTCGCCCCAAGCTTCTCGATTGCCTGCCGGGTTACAGTCGCGCCCAATTCGGCAAGGACCTCGCTGCGGGGATCACCGTCGGCGTCCTCGCCCTGCCGCTCGCCATGGCCTTTGCCATCGCCTCGGGCTGTTCGCCGACAGCCGGCATCTGGACCGCCATCGTTGCCGGCTTTCTGACTGCCTCCCTGGGCGGCTCGCGGGTGCAGATCGGCGGCCCAACCGGCGCCTTCATTCCGATCGTTTACGGCATTGTCGCCCTGCACGGGTTCGCCAACCTGCTCGGCGCGACCATGCTGGCCGGGGTGTTTCTGCTCGCCATGGGTCTGGCCCGCATGGGGCAGTTGATCCGTTTCATTCCGGTCACTGTCGTCATTGGTTTCACCAACGGCATTGCCGTGGTGATCTTTCTCGCCCAGATCAAGGACTTTTTCGGCCTCAAGATCGACAACCTGCCGGCCGAGTTTTTCCACCGCATCAAGACGCTGGCCGCCTACGCCCACACCGTGGACCTGCCGACCCTCGGTCTGGCCTCGGCCTGTTTCGTCTTTCTGCTGTCCTACAACCGGCTAGCACAAAAAGTCGCCATCCTGCGCCGCGCCCCGGGGCCGCTCGCCGTGCTGATCGTCAGCACGCTGGTCGCCTGGCTGTTCGAGCTGCCGGTCGAAACCATCGGCAGCCGCTTCAACGGCATTCCGCAGGAGCTGCCCGCCTTCGGCCTGCCCGACCTGTCGATCCACGACCTCGGCAAGCTGATTTCGCCAGCCATCACCATCGCCCTGCTCGGCGCCATCGAGTCGCTGCTCTCGGCACGCGTCGCCGACAGCCAGATCGATGATCGCCACGATCCGAACCAGGAACTGATCGCGCAGGGGCTGTCCAACATCGCCGCCCCGTTATTCGGGGGTTTCGCAGCGACCGGCGCCATCGCCCGCACGACAACCAATGTCAGGACCGGCGGCCGGACGCCGGTGGCTGGCATGATCCATGCCCTCGTCCTGCTCGGCATCGTGCTCGTCGCCGCGCCGCTCGCCTCCTATGTGCCGCTCGCCACCCTGTCGGCCATCGTCATGGTGGTCGCCATCAACATGGGCGAATGGCACGAGTTCGTCGAACTCAAGCGCTATTCGTACAACTACCGGATCATCCTGCTCGCCACCTTCTTCGTCACCGTGCTGTTCGACCTGACCATCGCGGTCGAACTGGGCATGGTGCTGGCCAGCCTGTTCTTCATTTACCGCATGTCGGAACTGACCCGCATCGAGCGCGTGCCGATGCAGGAAGAAGCACACGACCCGCGCTTCCTCTACCCGGACGGCACGATGCGCGTCGCCACCTGGCAACTATTCGGCTCGCTGTTCTTCGGCGCGGTCAATAAACTGGAGGACCTGCTCGACCCGCGCGAGGGGCACCCCGAAGTCGTAATCCTCGACATGAGCCGCCTGATCCAGCTCGACACCACGGGCCTGGAAGGCCTGGAAAGCCTGCGCGACAAGCTGAGCAAGCGCGGCTGCACCCTGATCGTCTGCGGCCTCAACTCGCAACCGGGGTCACTGCTCTACCGCTCCGGCTTCATCGACGATCTGGGCGATGACAACGTCTGCCCGGACATGACCCATGCGCTGCAACGCGCTTACCTGCTGCTGCCCAACCTGATGGGCGGCGGCGAAGACGAATACTGATACCGAAAGGATTTCCCATGAGCGCCCTGCCTCCGTGCCCGCAGTGCCATTCCGAATATACCTACGAAGACGGTCTCAACTACGTCTGCCCGGAGTGCGCCCACGAGTGGCCGCAGCACGTGGCTGAAGCGATCGAGGAAAAGCGTGTCTGGAAGGATGCTCATGGCAACGTATTGCAGGACGGAGACAGTGTCACCGTCATCAAGGACCTGAAGATCAAGGGCTCGTCCTCGGTCGTCAAGGTCGGAACCAAGGTCAAGAATATCCGCCTGATCGAGGGGGACCACGACATCGACTGCCGGATCGAGGGCATCGGCGCGATGCAGCTAAAGTCCGAATTCGTCAAAAAAGCCTGAAATGATGCCCGTAGCCCGCCCTGGCGGGCCCTATGCAGACCGGGTGAAATTTCGTCGGTTGATGGTTTTTTGCATTGAAGTTTCTTCTGCTCCTGGGATAAAATTTGCTGAATTTGTAATTTCAACATTGACCTCAATAAAGCTCTGATCATGGCGGACTCCGAATATCTCAGCACCCGGCAAGCAGCCCTGCGCTTGGGCGTTTCCCTCGGTACCGTGCAAAACATGGTGGAAAGCGGTGCCCTGGAAGCCTGGAAGACGGCCGGTGGCCATCGCCGGATTCCCGTCGCTTCGGTCGAGGCACTGCTCGCCCGTCGGCGCAACCTGACCCCGAGCGTTCAGGAAAATGCCGGCCAGCTGGACATTCTCATTGCCGAGGATGACCCGACGCTGCAGATGCTTTACCAGATGACCTTTGACAGCTGGAACCTGCCGATCAGGCTGCGTGTCGTCGCCAACGGCTTCGACGGGCTGCTGCAGGTCGGCCAGCGCGTGCCGGACATCCTGATTGCCGACCTGATGATGCCGGGCATGGACGGTTTTGAAATGATCCGCCGCCTGCGCGCCAATCCCGACCTGTCGCGCATGGATATCATCGTGGTCAGTGCCATCGATCGGGAGGAAGTCCTCAAGCGCGGCTTGCCGAGCGACATCACCCTCTTTGGCAAGCCGATTCCCTTCCACGAAATCAAGGGCTTCCTGCTCGGCCGCCTGGCCGCACGCCAGCGCAAGGGCTGACCCCCTCCGCCCGATGCAGACGACGCCAGCCTCCCCCGGGGAGCGCTGGCGTTTTGTTTGGCCACCGCTACAGGAAACGCCGCCAGAGCCCGGGCTCGGGTGGCCGGCCCAGCCAGCGCCGGCCGTCTGGCTGCGGAGAGGCTTCGTCGAGCAAGCAGCGGGCGAGCAGGAGGGGCTCACTGATCCGGCGGAACGCATCAATCACCCCCGGATCGAACTGCCGGCCGCTGCCCGCCATGACAATCTCGGCTGCGTTGGCCAGGGTGTACGCGTCGCGGAACGGACGATGCTGTGTCAACGCATCGAAGCAGTCGATGACGGCAACGATCCGGCAGGCCAGCGGAATGCCATGGCCGGACAGACGCCCGGGGTAACCGCCGCCATCGAAGCGCTCGTGATGGCCCAGGGCGATGCTCGCGGCCAGAACGATGGCCGGCGACGCCGAATCCGCCAGCAAGGCGTGGCCAAGACGGCAATGGCTGCGCATCAGGTCGCGCTCGACGTCGCTCAGGACGGTGCTGGCAAACACACTGTCCGGCAGGCCGATTTCGCCAATATCCAGCAGGGGTGCCGCCATCTGGAGGCGGTCGCAGAATGCTTCGTCGCAGGCCATGGCGTGTGCCAGCATCGCCGACATGACGCCCATGCGCAACACCTTGCCGGAAGTCCCGCCGGCCCGGTATTCGGCAACCAAGGCAAGGCGGAACAAAGCATCACCCTGCATCAGATCCATCTCCCGCTGCCAGCGGTCTTGCCCCTGCTTGAGCACCCCCAGGTCGGCCGCCATCCGGTGCATCTGGCTGAAGGCGGCTTGCCGCTCACGCTCCAAGGTGCGCAGACGTTCCTGCAGCCCCGGGGTGGGCGGGAGGGGCGGGGCCGTCTGCGCGGTGGCGTCGTCCAGGATGACTTCGATAGGCTCTTCAGTGTCGCTGGTGATGGTCATTCCGATCTTCCTCTCAGTGCAGTCCGCTTATCGGGGTGGTCGCGTCGCGGAGGGCTGGCCGGCATCCCGGCACCTCGGGCGACGACATGGCGACGGCCTCCATGCCCGGCACGGGGAGCCAGAGCAATACCGAAGTGCCCTGGCCCGGTTCGCTATCGACCTCGACGCTGCCGCCATGGTGCTCCATGATTTCCTTGACCAAGGACATGCCCAGCCCGGTTCCCGGGATATTGCCGGACGGATCGGCCCGGAAGAATCGCTCGAACACGCGGGCCACCTGCTCTGCGCTCATTCCGATGCCGTGGTCGCGTACGACAATGGCGACTTGACAGGCGCCGCCCCGCTCGCGCTGCCAGGCGCTGATCTGGATCGGCCCACCCTGCGGCGAATATTTGTAGGCATTGGAGAGCACGTTGATGATTGCCTGCTGCATCTTGGCCGGGTCGATATCGAGCTCGGGCAGACTCTCAGGCAGGTTCACCTGCATCCGGCTGCGATCGCCCTCGACATGCAGCGCAGCGACGGCGTCACGGATGACCGGCGCGATGGACTGGCGGGAAATCCTGAAATCCTTGCCGGCGCGCGACTCGATCCGGGCGAGATCGAGCAACTCATTGACCAGGTCGGTCAGGCGCCGGGCCTGGCGGTGGATGGTCGATAACATGTCGCGGGTGCGTTCAGGACTGAAGTCACGCAGCATCAGCAGTTCGGCGAACCCCATGATACTGGCCATCGGCGTACGCAACTCGTGCGCCGCGGTGGACAGGAATTCGCTCTTCATGCGGTCCACCTCGTTTTCCCGGGTGACATCGCGCAGGTAAAGCACCGCCGCGCAGCCCTCATCCCCCCGCCGGCTGACCAGCAGGACGCGACGTGTCGGGCGCAGCAGGTAGAGCAAGTGATCCTCCTGGGGATCCCGCGTTCCGCTGGCCCCGAACCAGGGAAAGGAATGCGCCGGATCGCTGCGCTCCTGCAACAAGGAGCGCAACGCCCCCTCCGACAAGCCTATCGATTCGCCGGCCTTGATCCCGGTCAGGCGCTCGAAGGCCGGATTGACGAACGTTACCTGCCCAGCCTCGTTGAAATAGACAAAGGCATCCGGGCTGAGGGTGAAGATGGAATCGAGCTGGCCCATCAGGCCCATGATCTGCTGCGACGATTCGACGCGCTGCGTAATATCGACAATGGTACCGACCATGCGCCGCGGCCGGCCGTCGCGGTCGCGCTCGACGATGCGACCATGATTGGCGACCCAAATGCTCCGGCCGTCGGCATGGCACATCTGGTGTTCAAGGTAAAACTCGCTGCCGTCACCCGCCAGATGGGCGTCCAACTCGCTCTGCACGCGCTTGACCCACGCTTCCGGCACATGCCGGATGAACAACGCAAAGCCGGCCTCGGGAGGAGCGAGACGGGGGGCGATACCAAGGATTTCCGACCAGCTCGGACTGGTGATGAAGCGGTCTTCCGGGATATGCCAGTCCCACACGCCCTCGTGCAGCGCCTCGATGGTCAGGGCCAGCCGTTGCTCGCTGTCGACCAGCGCCTGCGTTGCCAGGATATTGGCGGTAATGTCGTTCTGGATACCGATGTAGTGGGTCACCCGACCGTCCTGGTCGATGATCGGGGACAACTGCAGCTCGTTCCAGAAGGCATCGCCATTCTTCCGGTAATTGCGGATCACCACCTTGCAGTCGCGCGCTTCGGCGATGGCGGCCCGAATCTCGGCCAGGCTCACAGCGTTTTCCGCCTTGTCACGCTGCAGCATGGCACAGTTGCGGCCGAGCACCTCACTCGCCGCATAGCCGGTAATGCGCTCGAAGGCGTTGTTGACGTAGAGAATGGGATGACCGGCTTGCATCATGTCGGTAATCACCACGCCGCAGGAACTGGAAGCCAGGGCGCGATCGCGCAGAAGCAGGGAAGCCTCGGCCTCGACCCGCGCCGTCACGTCGCTGATCAGGCCGCTGACATGGACCCGACCGCGCTCCGCGTCGTGCACCAGATGAAAGCGGTCCTTGACCCAGCGCAGGCTGCCATCCGGACGCCGGATACGATAACGCACCTCGGTCGACGCCCCGCGGACGAGCTGGCGCCGCGCCTCGCGCAAGCGCGGCCGGTCCTCCTTCTCGATCAGCGCATACAGGCACGCTGGCTCAGCCAGACACAACTCGGGAGACAGGCCGAAGAGCCGGGCCACCGACGGGCTGATGTAATCGAGCCGTTGCCAAGCGTCATCCATGGCATAGACCACATCATCGATGCCGGCCAGCACCCGGGACAAGCGCTCCCGGGCCTCCGCCAACTGCCGCGTCCGGCGCTGGACTTCCGCCTCCTGCGTTTCGTAGGCCAGCCGCAGGGAACGGACCATCTCGTTGAAGGCCATTCCCATCGCGCCGAGTTCGTCACTGCGCTGTACCGCCAGTTCGCGCAGGCCAGCCGGGCCGGCGCCGGCGACCTGCTTGGCGTGTTCGCTCATCTCCTTGAGGGGCCGGAGAATGTTCTCCGCCATCTTGCGTACCAGCACGACAATCAGGAACAAGGCGATTGCCCCGATCAGCAGGGCCGCCCCCCAAAACCGGTAGAAGGCGGCATAAGCCGCATCGCGCCCGACCTCGACCATCAGGCGGAAATCGAGGCCGCTATCGGCCAAGCGACCGCCGAGGGGAACGCCGACACGCAACACATCGCCGGAAAACACGTGTGCGCTGCGGTAGAGGATGCGGCCGCCCGCTTCGACCGAGAGTTGCATGGGCAGCCGGTCGGCGGTCTCCCCATCCCACGTCAGGCGTGACAGCACAGCCAGCAGGTCGAGATGGCCGACCAGGCCGCCGACCCCGTGCCCGGAGGTCGTATCAAGCACCGGAAAAGCAAAATGCAGGCGGCTGCCCGGCTGTTCCACCGGCAAAGCGAAGGTGGCCTGCCGGCGCTGCAGGGCCGCCGCGAGCAGCGTCATGTCCGGCCTGGCCGCCGGCATGGCGGAAGCGACAACAATCTGGCTGGCCGTGTCGAACAGCGACAAGGCCTCGATTTCCGGAAAGCCATGGCGGAATTCGTCGAGCAGGGCCGGCAGGCGTGCCGCGGCGGACGCCGGCCTGGCCAGCGTGCTGACCACCGCCGGGCGGTGAGCCAGCTTGTCCACAGCACTCAACAGGCGCCCGATCTCGGCCTCCAGGCGCGCCGCATTGAGTGCCGCGGCCGAGGCCAGTCGCTCGTTCACCGATTGCCGGACGAGATCGGCCCCCAGTTTGAAAACGAGCAGGAAGACGCAGAGCAGGACAGCGGACGCCAACCCCAGCCCCATGGCAGTCGCCCGATTGGCCAGGCTGGCCTGAAACCAACTGCGGAGCCGCGACCACGGCCCCCCGGCTCCCGGCGGATACCGATTGGAATCCATGTGACTAAGGGTGTGCCGTCACCGGCACGGTGATCCGGCACATGTCAGGAGGCCTTGGCTAGCCGCCCGGCCAGGTGGGCGTCGACAGCGTCGATCAGCTCCAGCGGGCTGAATGGCTTGGTCAGGTAGGCATTGGCGCCGGCCTGGCGCCCCATTTCAAAATCCGCCTGCTGGCCGCGAGCCGTCAGCATAATCACCGGAATATGACGCAAGCCCGGCTCCTGGCGGATTTTCTGGCACAACTGGTAGCCGTCCAGACTACCCGGCATCATCACATCGAGCAGCACGAGATCAGGGCGCAGGGCCTTGACCATGTGCCAGCCCGCCTCGCCGTTATCGGCTTCATGCAGTTCCGAATATCCGATTTCGAGGGTCATGCGTATCAATTTGCGAATATCGCTCTGATCCTCAACGATCAGAATCACCTTGCGGTCAGCCATCTCACTCTCCTTGATTACGGTTGTTTGACCTGGCGCTGGCGCTGCATCAGGCGGGACAAATCTTCGGCATAACGACGCGCCTGCTCAGCCCCCAGATCGGGGTTAACGCGCTCCGGTGGCGCGCCAGCCGGCAGTTCCAGCACCAGGGCGGTGATGTCGCCATCCTCCTCGGTGAACTTCAGGCTCCCCCGATGCAATTCGACCACGTGCTTGCACAGCGCGAGCCCCAAGCCAATGCCGGAAACCGCCCCCTCGCCGCCCGGCACGCCCAGCCCCTGGGTAAAGGGCCGGAAGGCGGCCGAGGCGGCATGCTTGAGCATGGCGCGGCCATGATTGCGGATCTGCAGGCTGATGAAATTGCCGAAGGGACGGGCCTGCAGTTCCAGGTCGGAACACACCCGGCAGTTGCGGAGCATGTGTTCGATATAGCCATGCAGCGCCTCGACCAGCCAGGCCCGGCTGCCGTAGAGCACCGGCATCTCCTGGTTGCCGGTGGCAACGAGCAGCTTGATCCGGCGTGTTTCCAGCAAAGGCCGAACGCGCTGGGTCAGCGCCGCGAGCAGGTCCATGACGGGAATCCGCTCGCAGGCCAAAACCGGGGCGCGGGAAAAGAGCTGGGCGAAGGTCGCCAGCTGGACGATCCGGCCAGCCAGGGACTCGCCCTGCCGGACGATGCGCAGCATGTCTTCGCCCAATGCCTCGCGGCGCTCCAGGTCCGGCACCAGATCAACCAGCAGACGGCCGAGCTGCGTCGCGAACTGCTCCATCGGCAAAACCAGCTCAACCGCCATCAGGTTCGCGAAATTGGAAATCACGTGCTCGTACCGCGCCTGTTCGCTGATGTTCCGGATGACCACCAGATAGCCGCCACCGAGCGGCGACTCCATCAGCTTCATGTGCAGGCGGTCCCGCTCGCCGCCGGCTTCCGGCGCCTCGACATCGAACTCGACGGGCAGCCGGATATAGCCGCGCGCGGCGGCCGCCACCTGCGCCCTCACCGCCTCGATGGCCAGGCGCTGGCCAACCGCCACCGGAAAAAAGCGGCTTGCCGCCTGATTGCTCAAACGAACAACGCCCTCCGGGCTGACCACCAGCATCCCCTCATCCAGACTGTCGACCAGTCCCTGCAAATTTGCTGCCATGACCTCCCTCCGCTGAACCATGATTTTTACCAGATGGAATATTTTTGTCAAATTATTACTTTTTATTAGAAAACGCATGGCATGGCCTCCACGCGGCGCTGCCTGTGGCCAGCCCTCTCCGGCTGACGTATGATTCCGTCCAGCCAGCCCCATCCCGGCCGGCTCACAAGAAGCAAATCAGGAGACATTCGATGGGATTTTTTGGAAATAACGCTGCACTCAACAAGCTCGACCGCGATATCGCCGCCATTGCCGACGGCCAGGCCGACCTGTCGCATCCGGTCGGCACCCCGGGGACTGATGCCTGCGGACGGATTGCGGGCAATATCACCCGCTTTTTCGGCCGGGTTCGCGGCCTGATCTCGCACGCCCGGGAGCGCAGCGTGAGCATCGCCGCCGACGCGGCCCGCATGAACCTGCTGGTCCAGCAAACCGACGATGCGGTGCGTCGCCAGGAAAACCTGGCCGCCAACGTTTTCGAATCGAGCAACCGGGTCAATCAGGCGGTGGCCGAGGTGGCCATGAATTCGGATGCCATCCAGACCTCGACACAGAACAACCTCGATCTCGCCCAGCGTTCGCTGGAACAAATGGAAACCGTGGCGACGACCATGCGCTCGACCAACGCGCACATCGAGCATTTCTCGTCGACGGTCGGCGAGCTGCACACCAGCTCGATGAAAATCAACGAGATCGTCTCCCTGATCAACGACATCTCGGACCAGACCAATCTGCTCGCCCTCAACGCTGCCATCGAGGCTGCCCGGGCTGGCGAGGCGGGTCGCGGCTTTGCGGTGGTCGCCGACGAGGTGCGCAAGCTGGCCGAGAAGGTCAAAACCGCGACGCAGGTGATCCAGCAGAACACGCAGTCGATGATCAACCTGGTTTCCGACACCTCGGAAAAGACCAAGACCATCGTCGGCGAGGTCACCCGCGCCAACGGCTATATCGAGACGTCGGCAGCCGACCTCAACACCATGGTTGGCGATTTCAAGCGCACCACCGAGCAACTGTCGACCATCTCGACCGCCATCTACAACCTGCGCGAAAGCAACCAGGCCATTCACAGCGAAGTCGAGGAAATCCGCGACCATTCGCGCGAAATCTCGGGCCGCATGAAGCAGTGCCTCGATTCCGCCAAGACCCTGCGCGAATCGACCGAAGACTTGCAATGCACCCTGGCCGATTTCCGTACCGGCAACAGCATGTTCGATACGCTGCACGACCAGTGCACCCGTTTCCGCGACAACGTCGCAGCCATCCTGCAGCGCCTGGCCGATCGCGGCGTCAATGTCTTCGACCAGGCCTACAAGGAAATCCCGGGCTCCAATCCGAAGCGTTACACCACCAGCTACGACAGCCAGTGCGACAGTGAGCTGACCCGCCTCTACGACGACCTCCTGCGCGACCTGCCGGGCCTGACCTATTCATTGGCGGTCGACAGCAACGGCTATGCCCCTGCCCACAACGGCGCCTTCTCCAATCCACCCTCCGGCGACCCTGCCGTCGATCTGGTCAAGTGCCGCCACAAGCGCATCTTCAACGATCCGGTCGGCATCAAGCTGGCCAAGAATCAGAAGCCGTCGCTGTTCCAGACCTATGTCCGTGACACCGGCGAGATCCTCAACGACCTGTCGATGCCGATCACCATCAACGGCCGGCACTGGGGCGGTGTTCGGATCGGATTCAAAAGCGACCTGATCAAATAGCCGTCTCCTGCAGCAAAGCAACGAAGGCGCCCGCGGGCGCCTTCGTCATTTCCGGAACGCGCGGTTCACTCGGCGAACCGCGACGGGGCGATCAAGCGGATCATGCGTACACGATCTCCACGTTATCTGGCTGCAACCAGCCGTTCAGCGCTTCGAGCAGGGCGTCGTCGAGCCGCACCCGCAGCGCGTCGCCCAACACCATTTCACATTCAGCCACGGCGTTGCGATAACGCACGCGAACGGGCGCCGGTCCGGGCGCAAAAGGCGAGAGCAGCGACTTCAGCTTGGCGGCATCGGACTGACCGTTCATCTTGAGCAGCAGGTGACGGGCGAAACGGGCACGCGCCTCGCCCAAGGTCATCAGGCGTTCGGCGACCACGGCATTGCCGCCGGAGAATTCGTCGTAGCGCACCTTGCCTTCGATGACCAGCACCTCGTCGACGACGATCTTGTCACGCTCGGCCTCAAACTGTTCATTGAACACCGACACCTCGACCATGGCCGTGCCGTCGTCGAGTTGCACGAACAGCATTTTGCCGCGCCGGGTCATCTGGCTCCGGATGCCGACCACGATGCCGGCGATGAAGGTGAATTCCTTGGCCGGTTCCAGCCGGCAGAGCGGCCGCTTGATGAAGCGCGACAACTCCTTCTTGCGCGCGTTGTAGGGATGGCCGGAGAAAAAGAAGCCCAGGGCGGTCTTTTCCTCCATCAACCGGGTCTTTTCATCCCAGGGGCGGACATTGACGTATTCCGGCGCGTGCTCCTCGGCGACATCGGCCATGTCGAACAGGCTGGTCTGCAGCGCATCGCGTTCGGCCTGCTCGGCAAAATCCATCGCCACGCCGACGCTCGCCAGCAGCTTGTGGCGATCTGGCATCGGGTTGTCGCCGGCCGTGCGCGGCGCGATGCTGTCGAAGGCGCCGGCACGGATCAGAGCCTCGATGGTACGGCGATTGACCATGCGCTTGTCGCAGCGCTGGCAGAAATCGAACAGGTCCTTGAACGGGCCGCCTTCCTCGCGCGCCTTGAGGATCACGTTGACCGCCTGCTCGCCGGTGCCCTTGACCGCCCCCAGGCCGTAGCGGATGGTCTCCCGATCGACCGGTTCGAAGCGGTACTGCGAGGCGTTCACGTCCGGCCCGAGCATCTTCACCTTGTTGGCGATGGTGTCTTCGTAGAAGATCTTCACCGTATCGGTGTTGTCCATGTCGGACGACAGGGTCGCCGCCATGAAGGCCGCGCAGTGGTAACGCTTGAGCCAGGCCGTGTGATAAGTGACGACCGCGTAGGCGGCGGTGTGCGACTTGTTGAAGCCGTACTCCGCGAATTTGGTCATCAGGTCGAACAACTGTTCGGCGAGCGCCGGGTCATAGCCGCGCTCCTTGGCGCCGGCCGCGATGGTCTCGCGGTGCTTGGCCATTTCCTCGGGCTTCTTCTTGCCCATCGCACGGCGCAGCATGTCGGCGCCGCCCAGCGTGTATCCACCGATGATCTGCGAGATCTGCATCACCTGTTCCTGATACACGATGACGCCGTAGGTCGGCTCGAGGCAGGCTTTCAGGTCGGGATGGAAATAGTCGATGGCCTGCTGGCCCTTTTTCCGCAGGATGAAGTCGTCCACCATGCCGGAGCCGAGCGGGCCGGGCCGGTAGAGTGCCAGCACGGCGATGATGTCTTCGAAACGGTCGGGCGCCAGCTTCTTGAGCAGCTTCTTCATGCCTTCCGATTCGACCTGGAAGATCGCCGTGGTGTTGGCTTCCTTCAGTATCTGGTAGGCGCCCGGGTCTTCGAAGCCGAGACTCATCAGGTCGATCCGCTCGCCGGTCATCCGTTCGATGTACTTGAGGGCCAGCTCGATGATGGTCAGGTTGCGCAGGCCGAGGAAGTCGAACTTCACGAGGCCGGCCTTCTCGACATCGTCCTTGTCGAACTGCGACACCGGCGAGGCATCGGCGCCGGTCGCCTGGTAAATCGGGCAGAAATCGGTGATCTTGCCCGGTGCGATCAGCACACCGCCGGCGTGCATGCCGACATTGCGGGTCAGGTCCTCGAGGCGGCTGGCGAGGTCGAACAGTTCGCGGATGGTTTCGCCATCCTGCTCGTCTTCCATCATCTCCTTCAGGGCCGGCTCCTGCTCGAGGGCTTCGGCCAGTGACACCGGCTTGTTCTGGACGACCGGTATCAGCTTCGAGATGCGGTCGCACATCGAATAGGGCAGACCGAACACCCGCCCGACATCCCGTATGACCGCCTTCGACGACATGGTGCCGAAGGTGGCGATCTGCGACACCGCCTGGGCACCGTAGCGCTGGCGGACATACTCGATGACGCGCCAGCGGTTGTCCTGGCAGAAGTCGATATCGAAGTCGGGCATGGAAACCCGCTCCGGATTCAGGAAGCGCTCGAACAGCAGCGCATACTGCAGCGGATCGAGATCGGTAATGCGCAGCGAGTAGGCGACCAGCGAGCCGGCACCGGAGCCCCGGCCGGGGCCGACCGGCACGCCGTTCTGTTTGCCCCAGTTGATGAAGTCCGCCACGATCAGGAAGTAGCCGGGGAAGCCCATCTGCAGGATGGTCTTGCACTCGAAGTCGAGGCGCGCGTCATATTCCGGCCGGCGCCGGGCACGCACTTCCGGGTCAGGATACAGTTCCGCCAGGCGCACCTCCAGGCCGGCCTTGGCCTCCTGCACCAGATAATCATCGAGCGACATGCCGTTCGGCGTCGGGAACTGGGGCAGGAAATTCTTGCCCAGCGTCATCTCGATGTTGCAGCGCTTGGCAATTTCCAGCGTATTTTCGAGGGCTTCCGGCAGGTCGGCGAACAGTTCCGCCATCTCGTCCTGCGACTTGAAATACTGCTCCGGCGTGTAGATCTTCGGCCGCCGCGTGTCACCCAGCACATACCCCTCGGCGATGCAGACGCGGGCCTCGTGCGCCTGAAAATCGTCCGGCTTCATGAACTGGATGGGGTGGGTCGCGACCAGCGGAATCCCCGTTTCACCCGCCAGATCGGCCGTCTGCTGGACGATGGCCTCCTGCTGCGGCTGGCCGTAACGCTGCACCTCCAGATAGAAGGCGCCGGGAAAAATCGCCTCCCAGGCATTGGCCCGCTCGCGGGCGAGGTCGAAATTACCGTTCAACAGCGCTTCGCCAACATCGCCGAGATGCGCACCGGACAGCGCAATCAGGCCGTCGCAGCCGATTTCGGCAAACCACTCGCGACGAATCTCGGCGCGGTCGCGCCGCCCCTCGACCAGATAGGCCTTGGTCAGCAGTTCGCACAACTGCTGGTAGCCCCGGCGGTTACGGACGAGCAGGAGCAGCCGGTAGGCATCCTCGGGCGCCTCCGGATTGGCGATCCAGCAATCCGCTCCGGCAATCGGCTTGACGCCCTTGCCGCGCGCCCCGGTGTAAAACTTGACCAGTCCGAACAGGTTGGCCAGATCGGTCAGCGCCAGGGCCGGCATGCCATCGCCGGCGGCGCGCTTGACGGCATCGCCGATGCGGACGATGCCGTCGGTGACCGAATATTCCGAGTGCAGGCGAAGATGTATGAAGCGAGGGGAGGCCATCGGCTCGGCAAGAAAATGGGGAACGGCATTTTACCGCGCCGACGCCGCCCGGGGCAGCGGCCCGGCACACGGCGGGCCGCTGCCGAAGGAATCAGGCCCGGCGCTGACGGCCGGCCGCCAGGCCGAACAGGGCCACCGCCAGCAAGGCGAGGGAAGCCGGCTCCGGAATGGCGGCAACGGCCAGGCTGGCCATGATCTGGTGGCCGGCCGTCGTCGGATGGATGCCTTCCCAGAAGAAATGGCTGGCCGGGTCGCACGCCAGCGATGCCGCACAGGCATCGCTGGCATTGGCCAGACCGTAGGCGGCGGGATTGTTCACGATGTCGTTGAGCCCGGCATAGGCATCGAACAGGATCAGACCATCGGTCACGCCGGGCGGCAAATAGGTGGCCAAGGCCAGGGCCAGCGCCTGGTTCATGGCCGCAACGAGCTGGCTGGCGCCTTGCGCTGCACCGACGCCCTGCGCCGTGACGGCCGGCACCAGCCCGAGATCGGTCACGTTCCAGACCAGGAAATGCTCGGCCCCCAGTGCCGCGAGCATCCCGATCATGCTGACCAGCCCCTGCACATACGCCTGAATGCGCGTCGCGTAGTCGCCACCCGCCACGTAGAGATCGAGCACATCGCGTGCATCGTTGCCCCCCCCCTCGATCACGTACAAGGTGCTGGCACTCACCGAATTGGCCGACAAATACTGCTCCATCTGCGCCTGCAGGCTGGGAACCGGGCTGGCACCGGCGACCCGTGCGCCGCCGTAGGCGTAGTTGTTGCCGCCCTGCAGGGAGGGGGTCAGGCTCAAACCCAGGCGGCTGGCGAAATACTCCGTCCACACCGGACCGTTACTGTAGCGGTTCGTATCGTAGGGCAACTCCGGGACGCCGGCCCCCACGGTCTGGCCGTCGCTGCGCGCACCGCCGTAATAGGCATCCACCAGCACGGCATTGTTGCCGCTGTCAGCCAGACTGTCCCCGAAGACGACCAGATTGCTGTAGGGCAGGGCGAGCGCGCTCGTTGCCCAAAGCAGTACGGCGGCCAATGCGGCCTTGGCGGATTTGTGTTTCATCGTGTTCTCCTAACGTTAAATGGGCCCGTCCCGCCCGGTTATATGACAATGGAAAACGAGATTATCCCCGAAAAACAGGCCAAGGGCCCTGTCGCAGGATGCACGCGGTCTTGGTCGACGCGATCGTCCTGCGCTAATCTGCCGGCTTGATCAAACAACAACATACGGAGACCCTGCATGAACCCGGAAGAAGCCCTCGTCCTGCGCCATGACCGTGCTGACGGCCTGACCACGCTGACCCTGAATCGCCCCAATGCCTTCAATTCGCTGTCGAAAGACCTGCTCACCGCCTTGCAGGCAGAACTGGACGCCATCGCCGCCAGCGACAGCGTGCGCGTCGTCGTCATCGCCGGTGCCGGCAAGGCCTTCTGCTCGGGCCACGATCTCAAGGAAATGCGAGCCAACCACAGCAAGGCCTACATGCAGGCCCTGTTCAAGCAGTGCGGCGACCTGATGCTCAGCATCACCCGGCTGCCGCAGCCGGTCATCGCCCGCGTTCACGGCATCGCCACGGCGGCCGGCTGCCAGTTGGTGTCGATGTGCGATCTGGCGGTGGCGGCCGATGTCGCCAAATTCGCCGTATCCGGCATCAACGTCGGCCTCTTCTGCTCCACCCCGGCCGTCGGCCTGGCGCGCAACCTGGGGCGCAAGGCCGCGCTCGAGATGCTGCTCACCGGCGAATTCATCGACGCCATGGAAGCCAAGGCCAAGGGCCTGGTCAACCGCGTCGTGCCGCTCGATGCGCTGGATGCCGAAATCGAGCGCCTGGCTGGCAGCATCCTGGCCAAGAGCGCCGTGGCCGTGAAGATGGGCAAGGGCATGTTCTACAAACAACTGGAAATGGGGCTGGAGGACGCCTACGCCTACGCCGCCGAAGTCATGGCCTGCAACATGATGAGCGAGGATGCCGGCGAAGGGATCGACGCCTTCATGCAAAAGCGGCCGCCGGTTTACCGCGGGCGCTGAGGCCGGCGGCTCAGCGGATGACCAGCCGGTCGCCGACACGGCTGACCGGCATGGCGAAATCGAAGCAATCGGCCCGCGCCGCCAGTTCGAGGTCGGCCAACGGCAGGTTGGGCCAGGTGCCGGCCGTAAAGCGGCGGCCGAAGTCGGAATCCCGCACGCGTTGCTCGAAGCGGGCCGGGTCACAGGCCCGGCCCGCGAGCAGGGCCTCGATGTAATCGGCGCAGGCGACATCCTCGTCGCCGTCGCGATCCACCCACTCGCCGGTGATCACGAAGCAGACCTCGTCCGCCCCCTCGGCCCGGATGGCCTCCGCCGTGGCCCGGGCACAGACCAGGCTGGCAGCGTAGAGGCGGCGGCTCCGCTGGAAGCGTTGCAGGCCGCGGACTCCGGCCGCCGTGGTCATCACGACATCCTTGCCGCGCAGATCGGCACGCTGCAGTTGCGAGGGCGAGTTGCCGAAATCGAAACCTTCGACCGGATCGCCGCCGCCAATGGCGCCAATCGACACCGCCCCGGGCAGATCGCCGAGCAGGCTGATCGCCCCCGCGATCCCTTCGACCGGATAGACGGCCCGCGCCCCGATCGACAGCGCCACGGCCGCCGTCGTGAAGGAACGCAGGGTATCGATGACGACAGCCGTGCCGCTGACGGCGGGCTGGTTCTGCAGGCGGTTCAGGTAGATGCGCGAAAACTTCATGGCGGTCAAAGGCTGGCCTGGCGGACATTTCCAGCATACCCGCTCGCCCGGCGTGCCGCCAAGCAGCTTTCAGGCTTGGCATCCACCATCGACGAACGCATGCATCGGGCGCTGAATTCGACCGGGCAAGCCCAGCCGGGCAGCACGCCGCCACCCACGGAAACCGTTCTGGCGGCGCTACTGGCGCGTGACGCGACCTGAAAAAATTGGATACAAATCGTCGCAAAAAGAGCACTTGAAAAAGCCCGGTTTCGCGCAAAACTTGGACCAAAAATCCAAGGAGATTTGTCATGCAGTCCGAATCATTCGCCCCCCGCATCCTGGCCGCTTTTCTCAGGGCGAGCCGCCGGCATTTCGGCCTGCCCCCGACGCCCTCCTCCCGGCGCGGGCAGCCGGCAGACCGTCTGCGTCCGATGCTGCGCTCGCTGGCCCTGATCAGCTCGCTCGGCACCGCCCTGAGCCAGCCGGCCGTGGCCGCAGAAACCGGAGACATCCCTCAAACCATCCCTCCCTTCGTTACCCAGGAGCAATCCACGCCATGAAACCCCTGAAGCTGACCGTCGCTGCTGTTGCAGTTGCTGCCGCGCTCGGTGGCGCCTACTCCTTCGGCCACCTGCAAGCCATCCCCGATGCCCGGGCCACGCCAGCCGCCAGCGTGGCGACGAACACCGCACCGTCCGCTACCGTCGCTCCGGCGGCCCTGCCCGACATGCGCAGCATCGTCGCCGCCAATGCACCGGCCGTCGTCAACATCAGCGTGACCGGCACGCGCAAAACCGCGAACGGGCCGCAGTTCGACCCGGACGACCCCTTCTACCAGTTCTTCCGCCGCTTCGGTGGCCGCCTGCCGCAGGGCGCGACGCCGATTCAGGGCCAGGGTTCCGGCTTCATCGTCAGCGCCGATGGCACCATCCTGACCAATGCCCACGTCGTCGAGGATGCCGACGAGGTGACGGTCAAACTCAATGACAAGCGCGAGTTCAAGGCCAAAGTACTGGGCGCCGACAAGACGAGCGATGTGGCCGTGCTGAAGATCGACGCGCAGAACCTGCCGACGGTGCGCATCGGCACCTCGGCCCAGACGCAGGTTGGCGAGTGGGTGCTTGCCATCGGTTCGCCCTTTGGCTTCGAGAGCAGCGCCAGCGCCGGCATCGTCTCCGCCAAATCGCGCAGCCTGCCGGACGGCAGCTACGTGCCCTTCATCCAGACCGACGTCGCGGTGAACCCGGGCAACTCCGGCGGCCCGCTGTTCAACATGAACGGCGAGGTGATCGGCATCAACTCGCAGATCTACTCGCGAAGCGGCGGCTATCAGGGCCTGTCCTTCGCCATCCCCATCGAGGTGGCGATGAACGTCGAACGGCAGATCGTGACCACCGGCAAGGTACAGCGCGGCAAGCTCGGCGTCAGCATCCAGGACGTCAACCAGGCGCTGGCCGACAGCTTTGGCCTGGCCAAACCGGCCGGGGCGCTGGTTTCCTCGGTCGAGAAAGGCAGCCCGGCCGCCAAGGCCGGCTTGCAACCGGGTGATGTGATCCTCGGCATCGACGGCCGGACCCTCGCCTCCTCCGGCGACCTGCCGGCCGCCGTCGCCCTGAAAAAGCCCGGCGAACTGGCCCGCCTGCAGATCTGGCGCAACGGGGCGACACGGGACATCGACGTGCATGTCGGCAGCTTCGGTGAGGAAAAAGTGGCCAAGCTCGACACCCCGAGCGCCGACAAGGGCCGCCTGGGCGTTGCCGTGCGCCCCCTGACGCCGGAAGAACGGCGTCAAACCGACAGCAAGGGCGGACTGGTCGTCGAACAAGCCAACGGCGCGGCCGCCAGGGCCGGCATCCGGCCAGGCGACATCATTCTGTCGGTGAACGGCCAGGCCATCGACAGCGCCGAGCAATTGCGCGGCATCATCGCCAAGGCCGGCAAAAAAGCAGCGATCCTGGTCGAACGCGGCGATTCCCGCCTCTTCGTTCCGGTTGATCTCGGCTAAAACCCGAGCAGCCGGCATCTCCCCCGCCCCGGAGATCCGGGGCTTTTTTTTTCGCCCGCCCGGCGACTCGTCGGCCCTGCCCGCCACTGGCCAACAGCCCGCCCACGGCCCGCAGCAAGCCCCCCGATACGCTACAATCTGCTGCACCGCACCAACGACCTCTACGGCACCGATCATGCACCCTCGCCTCGCGCTCTCCGAACTGCAGGAGCACCCTCTCCGCCAGCGCCTGAACAACGAGTTCCACGCCCGCCCCCCGGTGCCGCTGCTCGGGGCCATGCTCGTTTCCCACCTGGTGTTCAAGCACAGCGCCGAAAAGGCGGCACAGGCCCGCGACAACCTCGGCAAGCTCTGCCAAAGCCATGTCTGCAATGCCATCGAAAGCTCCGACGCGCACCTGATGATCGATACCGGCGCCTTCCGCATGCGCTGGGAGCTGCATACCGAATTCTCCAGCTACACCTTCTTTCGCCCGCTGGCGGACGGCGAAGCGCTGAGTCCGGACGCCACCGCCTTCGACGCCGTGCATCCGGAGTGGATATCCGGCATCCCGGGCAAGCTGATCGTGGCCACCCATGTCGAGTTGCGCTCGACTGACGAGATCAGCCCGGACGTCATCCTCGCCGGCCTGACCCCGAACGGCCGCACCATGGTCGCCGCCCGCGTGGCCGACAATGCGGCCTGGATCTTCACCGATTTCAAGATCGACAACGGCTTTTCACGCTTCCTCGTTCTCAACGCCGGGCTGACGCAACGCCAGGCCGGGCGCACGGTGCAGCGCCTGGTCGAGATCGAAACCTACCGGATGATGGCCCTGCTCGGCCTGCCGGTCGCCAAGGAAGTCGGCCGCTGGCTGTACAACGGCGAAAAGCGGCTGGCCGATCTGATGGACCGCATCGGCCAGGCCCGCGGCGCGCAGGACGAGCGCGACATTCTCGCCGCCCTCTCCACGCTGGCCGCCGAAGTCGAGCATTCCGTCGCCCGCACCACCTTCCGTTTTGGCGCCTCCCGCGCCTATCACGGACTGGTCATGCAGCGCATCGAGGAACTGCGCGAAACCCGCATTTCCGGCCTGCCGACCTTCTACGAATTCATGCAGCGCCGCCTGTTGCCGGCAATGAACACCTGCGAAGCAATCAGCCGCCGCCAGGAAGAACTCTCCGCCCGCGTCGCCCGCAACAGCCAGCTCCTGCGCACCCGCGTCGATATCGAACTGGAACGCCAGAACCAGGAGCTGCTCGGCCAGATGAACCGCCGCGCCAAGCTGCAACTGCATCTGCAGGAAGCCGTCGAGGGCCTCTCGGTGGTGGTACTGACCTACTACGGTTCCCAGCTCGTGCAATACATCGCCAAGGGAACGAAAGAGTTGCACCATCTGAACACCGACGTGATCACGGCGGCATCGATTCCGCTGATTGCGGGCGTGGTGGCCTGGGGCACACGCCGCATGCGCCGGAAACTCGCCGCCGAGGAAGGCGCCTCACATTAATTTATAATCCGGCTTTTGCACTTCCCGGGAACCCGATCGTGACCGCTCCGCTCTTCGAATCCTCCATCAAAAGCCTGCCGCTGATCTCCAAGGGCAAGGTCCGCGACATTTACGCCATCGACGCCGACAAGCTGCTGATCATCACCACCGACCGCCTGTCCGCCTTCGACGTCATCCTGCCCGACCCCATCCCGCGCAAAGGGGAAGTGCTGCAGGCCGTGGCCAACTTCTGGTTCGAAAAGCTCGGCCACGTCGTTCCCAACCAGTTGACCGGCATCGACCCGGAAACGGTCGTCGCCGACAACGAACGCGACCAGGTGCGCGGCCGGGCCGTCGTCGTCAAGCGCCTGAAGCCGCTGCCGATCGAAGCGGTGGTGCGCGGCTACGTCATCGGTTCCGGCTGGAAGGACTACCAGCAGACCGGAGCCATCTGCGGCATCGCCCTGCCGGCCGGGCTGAAGATGGCCGCCAAGCTGCCGGCACCGATCTTCACGCCGGCCACCAAGGCCGAGGTTGGCGACCACGACGAGAACGTGTCCTACGAGCAGGCTGCCGCCAACTGCGACAAGGCACTGGCCGAAGCCCTCCAGGGCACCGGCAAGACCGGCGCCCAGCTCTGCGCCGAAGCCCGCGACGCTGCCATTCGCCTGTATCAGGAAGCGTCGGACTACGCCGCGACCCGCGGCATCATCATTGCCGATACCAAGTTCGAATTCGGCATCGATGCCGCCGGCACGCTGCACCTGATCGACGAAGCCCTGACCCCGGACTCCTCCCGCTTCTGGCCGGCCGATCAGTACCAGGAAGGCAGCAACCCGCCGTCCTACGACAAGCAGTACGTCCGCGACTACCTGGAAACCCTCGACTGGGGCAAGGTGGCCCCCGGTCCGAAGCTGCCGGCCGATGTCATCGCCCGGACCAGCGCCAAGTACATCGAAGCCTACGAAAAGCTGACCGGCAAGACGCTGTAAGCGGCGCTCACCCCACCCGCAACGCCCGCCTCGCGCGGGCGTTTTTTTGCCTGAACCCGGCCGCCCGGGCGCAGTCAAATGGACAGTATTCCACCCCAGGAGACTGCCATGAATCCCGCCCCCGAACTGCCTGCTCGCGCCCTGCCCCTGGCCGGCATACGACGCATCACGCCCAGCCACCCCGGGCGTTGGTTGAGCGCCGGCTGGCGGGACCTGAAGGCCAATCCCCTGCCCTCGCTGGCCTACGGCCTGCTTTTCGCGCTGGCCGGCGACCTGATCATCCTCGCCACGCTCGACCGGCCGCACCTGCTGACGGTATCGATTTCCGGCTTCTTCCTCGTTGCCCCCCTGCTCGCCGCCGGCCTCAACGAACTGAGCCGGCATACGGCGCGCGGGGAACGCATCCTGTTCATCGACTCCATTCGCTGCTTCCGACGCAACGGCGAATCCATGGCCCTCTTCGGCCTCATCCTGGCGCTGGCCGCACTACTGTGGGAGCGTTTTTCCGCCGTCGCCTTCGCCCTGCTCGGCAGCAGCACCGGCATCGACGCCGGCGCCTTCATTGCCAGCCTGATCCTGAGCGGCGAGCACACAGCCTTCATCGTCACCTGGTTCGCCCTCGGCGGCCTGCTCGCGCTGGGGGCCTTCGTCATCTCCGTTGTCGCCGTGCCGCTGATGCTCGATCACGACGCCGATGTGCCGACCGCCATCCTGACCAGCCTGCGCGCCTTCGCCACCAATCCGGGGCCGTTGCTGCTGTGGGCGGCCCTGCTCGTCGTCCTGACCCTGATCGGCTTCGCCACCCTGCTCTTCGGCCTGGTCGTGATCATGCCGGTTCTCGGCCATGCCTCGTGGCACGCCTATCGCGACCTAGTAGAATAAGCGTTTGAACGCCAGACCACGGGCGGCGCAGACCGCCCGTTTTTATTGCCCCGACGACCATGACCAACACCCAGAATCCGCTGCTCGATTTCACCGACCTGCCCTGCTTCGACCTGATCCAGCCGGAACACGTCAAACCTGCCATCACGCAATTGCTGGCCGACGGCCGGGCGCTGGTCGCACGACTCACTGCCGAAACCACGCCGGCCACCTGGGCCGACTTCGCCGGCCCGCTGGGCGACGGCCTGGAAGGACTCGGCCGCGCCTGGGGCATCGTCGGCCATCTGCATTCGGTCAACGACATACCGGCCTGGCGCGAGGCCTACAACGACATGCTGCCCGAGGTCTCGCGCTTCTATACCGAACTCGGCCAGAACCTGGCGCTGTTCGACAAATACCGCGCCCTGAAAGCCAGCCCGGAATACGCTCGGCTTTCCGCCGAGCAGAAAAAGATCGTCGATAACGAAATCCGCGATTTCCGTCTCGGCGGCGCCGAACTGCCGGAAGACCAGAAACCGCGCTTTCAGGCGATCATGGAAGAACTGTCGCAACTCGCCGCCCGGTTCTCGGAAAACCTGCTCGACGCAACCAATGCCTTCGCCGAAGTCGTCACCGACGAGGCCCTCCTGGCCGGCCTGCCCGACTACGCCAGGGAGGCCGCCCGCGAAGCGGCCGAAAAGGCCGGCGTCGCAGGCTGGCAGTTCACGCTCCATGCCCCTTCCTACGGCCCGGTGATGCAGTACGCCGACAACCGCGACCTGCGCGCCCGGATGTACCGCGCCTACGCCACCCGTGCCGCCGAAATCGACAATGGCTACTCCAGGCCGGAATGGGACAACGGCCCGCTGATGAAGCGCATCCTCGAACTGCGCGCCGAAGATGCGCAAATGCTCGGCTTCCGGAACTTTGCCGAAGTCTCCCTGCTGCCCAAGATGGCCGACACCCCGGAACAGGTCCTCGCCTTCCTCCGCGACATGGCGAAGAAGGCCAAGCCCTTCGCCGAGAAGGACATGGCCGAATTGCGCGCCTTCGCCCGGGACGAACTCGGCATCACCGATTTCCAGCCCTGGGATGCCGCCTACGCCTCGGAAAAACTGCAGCAGGCGCGCTATGCCTTCTCGGCGCAGGAGGTCAAGCAGTATTTCACGGAACCGAAGGTGATCGCCGGCCTGTTCAAGGTCATCGAAAGCCTGTTCTCCGTCAAGGTGAAGGAGGACAGCGCGCCGGTCTGGCACGAGGATGTGCGCTTCTACCGCATCGAAACGCCGGCCGGCGACCTGGTCGGCCAGTTCTACATGGACCTCTACGCCCGCGAAACCAAGCGGGGCGGCGCCTGGATGGACGAAGCCCGGTCCCGCAAGCGCACGGCGCACGGCATCCAGAAACCCATCGCCTACCTCAACTGCAACTTCGCCCGCCCGGTGGGCGGCAAGCCGGCCACCTTCACGCACGACGAAGTCATCACCCTGTTCCATGAAACCGGCCACGGCCTGCACCACCTGCTGACCCGCGGCACCGAGCTGGGCGTTTCCGGCATCCACGGCGTCGAATGGGATGCCGTCGAACTGCCCTCGCAGTTCATGGAAAACTACTGCTGGGAATGGGAGGTGCTGCAAGGCATGACCGCCCACGTCGACACCGGCGAACCGCTGCCGCGCGTCCTGTACGACAAGATGCTCGCCGCCAGGAACTTCCAGAGCGGCATGATGACCGTTCGCCAGCTCGAATTCTCGATCTTCGACATGCGCCTGCATTGCGAATTCGATCCGGCCGGCCCGCAAACCATCATGGACCTCATCGACGAGGTACGCCGCGAAGTCGCCGTACTCATTCCGCCCGCCTGGCACCGTTTCCCGAACAGCTTTTCGCACATTTTCGGCGGCGGCTACGCGGCCGGCTATTACAGCTACAAGTGGGCGGAAGTGCTGTCGGCCGACTGCTACGCCGCCTTCGAGGAGGTCGGCAACCCGTTCGACCCGGTGGTCGGCAAACGCTTCCTGGACGAAATCCTGTCGCGCGGTGGCGAACGCCCGGCGCTCGACAATTTCCGGGCCTTCCGTGGCCGCGACCCCAGCCCGGATGCATTGCTCCGGCACAGCGGTATGATTGCAGCGTAAATTTGCCGAGGGAGAAAAACAAGATGCATCGCCTGCTCATGCTCTGCCTCGCCCTGACCTGCCTGCAGGCCCAGGCCGAAACCTACCGGTGGACGGATTCCGCCGGGCGAACCGTGATTTCCGACACCCCGCCGCCGGGCCAGGCCAAATCCGTCGTCAAGACCGGCGACGCAGCGCAGGCCGGCGACGCGCTCCCCTTCGCCACCCGCAAGGCCATGGAGGCCTTCCCCGTCACGCTCTACACCTCGGCCGACTGCGTCGCCGACTGCAAGCAGGCGCGAGACGTCCTGAACGGACGCGGCGTGCCCTTCACCGAAAAAATGGTGCAGAAACCGGAAGACATCGACGAGCTGAAGCAACTGGTCGGCGATGCAGCCGTACCGTCGCTGAAGGTCGGCCGGCAATCCTTCCGCGGCTTCGACAGCGCCGCCTACCACAACCTGCTCGACCTTGCCGGCTACCCGAAGACGGCCCCCTATGGCAGCAAACCCGCGGGCGGACTGAATCCGTGAAGATTGCCTCCTGGAATGTCAATTCGCTGAAGGTCCGGCTGCCCCACCTGCTCGACTGGCTGGCTGCCGCCCGGCCCGACGTGCTGTGCCTGCAGGAACTGAAGCTGGAAGACCACCATTTCCCCCGGGCGGAGATCGAGGCAGCCGGCTACCACGTTGCCTTCTCCGGCCAGAAGACCTACAACGGCGTGGCCCTGCTGGCCCGGCAACCGATCCACGATGTCGTCTGCGGCAACCCGCATTTTCCCGACGAGCAGAAGCGCCTGATCAGCGGCACGGTCGACGGTGCACGCATCATCTGCGCCTACATGCCAAACGGCCAGGAAGTCGGTTGTGACAAGTACGACTACAAGCTGCGCTGGCTCGATGCCCTGGCCGTCTGGCTGGCCGAAGAACTGGCAAAGTACCCGCAACTCGCGCTGTGCGGCGACTACAACATCGCCCCGGACGACCGTGATGTGCACGACCCGCCGCGCTGGGCCGGCAAGATTCTCTGTTCCGAACCGGAACGCGCCGCCTTCCAGCGCCTGATCAGCCTCGGCCTGAGCGACAGTTTCCGCCTGTTCGAGCAACCGGAAAAAACCTTCTCGTGGTGGGATTACCGGATGCTCGGCTTTCAGAAGAACCTCGGCCTGCGCATCGACCACGTGCTGCTCTCCAGACCGCTCGCCGCACGATGCACTGCCGCCGGCATCGACCGGGCGCCGCGCAAGCGGGAACGCCCCTCCGACCACGCGCCGGTCTGGGCCGAAATCGGACCGCCGGCATGAGCGTCGCCCTCCCCCCCGAACGGCTGGTCGCGCTCTACCCGGCCCTCGCCGGCCTGCCGGCCGAACGGCTCGCCCGGCTGCTGCGCCCCGAAGCCATCCTGCACCTGCCCGCCGGCACCCAGGTTTTCGCCGAGCACCAGCCCTGCCAGGGCTTTCCGCTGCTGCTCGAAGGCACCATCAAGGTCATCAAGCTCGCCGCCAGCGGCCGCGAGTTGATGCTCTACCGCGTCAGCCCGGGGGGATCGTGCATCATCAGTTCCAGCTGCCTGCTCGGCCATACCGACTACAACGCGCGCGGCGTGGCCGAAACGCCGCTGACGCTGCTGGCGCTGCCGCGACCGGAGTTCTCGTCGCTCATCGTCGAGCATCCGCCCTTCCGCGACTTCGTCTTCCACCTGTTTGCCGAACGCATCGGCGAACTGATGCAACTGGTCGAGGAAGTCGCCTTCGCCCGCCTCGACCAGCGCCTGGCCAAGCTCATCCTGGCCCGCAACGAGGCAACGCTCAACGTCACGCACCAGCAACTGGCCGACGAACTGGGCAGTGTGCGCGAGATCGTCAGCCGGCTGCTCAAGGGCTTTGCCTCGCAAGGCCTGGTCAGCCTGGGCCGGGAGCAGGTCACGGTGATCGATCGGGAAGGCTTGCAGAAACTGGCGACTGTGTGACCCAGGTTACATACGCCAGACAGCGCCCGGCCGTACAGTGCGCTCGTCTACAACACCTGACGGAGAACACACCATGGCTGCAAATGTTGGCGGTATCGACAAAATCCTGCGTATCGTTGCCGGCGCCGGCCTCGTCGGCTGGGCTGCAATGGGTGGTCCGGCCTGGGCCTGGATCGGCGTTGTCCCCCTGGCCACCGGCGTCATGGGCTGGTGCCCGGCCTACACGCTGCTCGGCCTGAACACCTGCCCGACCAAAAAGTAAGTCACCAACCCGCTTCGGCGGGTTTTTTTATAACGCCACCCGCTTTCTGCCGCTTTTCGCTGAACAACCCAAGAGGTCACCGCAGAATCTTCAGGCCATCGGCACAAAAAACCCGCCGAAGCGGGTCTTTCGGAGGGGGGGCGGTCGGGCCCGCTTACTTGCGGCGACGGGAAACCCCCAGGCCCGCCAAGGCCAAAGCGATCAGCGTCAGCGAAGCCGGTTCGGGAACCTGCTGCCGTGCGGTGACATAGGCGAAGTCATCTACAATCACCCAGTCATAGCCGCTCACCGAAGTCAGCTCGACGCGGGAAATTCCGGCGTGCTGGGCGCCATAATATTCGGAATACGTTGCGCCCCCGTCGCCGCCGATAAAGACCAGGGTTTCCAGCAAATTGTTGGCGGCGTCGAACAAGGAAACAGTCCAGTTGGGATTTGCGGCCCCCCAGTCCATGCCAAAGGCCGAGACAGGATTGGCAAAGGTGATCGAGAAGGCACTGGTGCCAAGCGTATCGCGGGTGGTGAGTGTCTGCCCGCTCCCCAGCCAGCCGCTGCCGCCTTCGCCATACGGTGCGATCCGCAACGTGCCGGACATCGTCGCGAAGGTCACGCCATCCACCGTGTAGCTGCTGGCATTGCCGGTCGCCAGACCAGAGAAGTCGATCACGCTCCCCCCGGCCAGCGCGGGATCGGCGCTGGAAGAGATGAGTGCAGCGTGGCTAAAGGACGAGGCGCAGATCAAGCCTGCAGCGATGAGCTTCTTCATGAATATTCCCCTCAAATGAATAGTAGCCGCCGGCTTTATGCAAATAGAATGCCATGCTACCAAGACATTGATTTCATGAAGAAAAAAACACTGACCCGGCCGGACTGTCAAATATTCCGGCAGCCGGCCGCCACCTCACCGGCAACCGGGCGATCAACGTAGCGCGTTGGCGATCCGCACGTAATCTTCAACCGGAATATCCTCGGCCCGTCGCGTCGGGTCGATGCCGAGGGCTGCGAAGCCGGCGTCGTCGAGGGTGCCCTTGAGGGTGTTGCGCAGCATCTTGCGCCGCTGCGAGAAGGCTTGCTGAACCACGGCAGCCAGCCTTTCCGGGCTTTTCGCCGTCAACGCCGCCACCGGCTTGGGAATCAGGCGCACCACGGCCGAATCGACTTTCGGCGCCGGATCGAAGCTCTCCGGCGGCACGTCGATCAGCCATTCCAGCCAGAAGCGGTATTGCAGCATGACCGACAGGCGGCCGAAATCGGTGTCGCCCGGTGCTGCCACCATGCGCTCGACGACCTCTTTCTGCAGCATGAAGTGCATGTCGTACACCTGCTCGGCGTAATCGGCCAGATGGAAGAGGAGCGGCGTCGAGATGTTGTAGGGCAGGTTGCCGACCAGGCGCAGTCGCTGGCCGATGGTCGCAAAATCGAAGGCCAGCGCGTCGCCCTCGTGGATGCTCAGACGCTCCGGAGGATGCTGTTTCTTGAGGCGGGCGATCAGGTCGCGGTCGATTTCGACGACGTGCAGGTGGTCGACACGCTGCAGCAGGGGTTCGGTAATGGCACCCAGGCCGGGGCCGATTTCGACGACCGTATCGCCGCGTTGCGGGTTGATCGCCGAGACGATGGCGGAAATGATGCCGCTGTCGATCAGAAAATTCTGGCCGAAGCGTTTACGGGCGACGTGGCCTTTCATGGAGTTTTCCTTTGCGCCATGCGGGCCGCCTCGGCGACCGCCGCGAACAGGCTGCCCGGGTCGGCCTTGCCGGTGCCGGCGAGTTCCAGCGCCGTGCCGTGATCGACCGACGTCCGGATGACGGGCAACCCCAGCGTGACATTGATGCCATGGCCAAAGGTGGCGTACTTGAGCACCGTCAGCCCCTGGTCGTGGTACATCGCGAGGACAGCATCCCCACCGGCCAGCACGGGCGGCGTAAACATCGTGTCGGCCGGATGTGGCCCGGAAAGCTGCATCCCTTCGCCCCGCAGGGTATCGAGCACCGGCGTGATGACCTCGATTTCTTCCCGGCCCAGATAACCGCCTTCGCCGGCATGGGGGTTGAGGCCGGCGACCAGGATGCGGGGCTGGACGATCCCGTATTTGCCGCGCAGATCGGCATGCAGGATGCGCAGGGTCTGTTCCAGTACGGTCGGCGTGATGGCGGCAGGGACATCCGCGAGCGGCAGATGGGTGGTGACCAGCGCCACGCGAAGCGGGCCGCGCGGCGTCTCGCCAGCCAGCATCATGACGACCCGCGGCGTTCCGGTTTTCTCGGCCAGATACTCGGTGTGGCCGGTAAACGGCACGCCGGCCTGATTGATGATGCCCTTGTGCACCGGGGCTGTCACCATGGCGGCGAATTCGCCGGACTGGCAGCCGGTCAGTGCCCGGTCAAGCAGGGCCAGCACGTAAGGCCCGTTGGCCGGATCCAGCCGACCCGCCTGCACCGGCGCGGCGAGCGGCAGGTGCAGCACGTCGAGCGTGCCAGCCACGGGGGCGTTGGCCGGGTGGTAGTCGCGTAGGGTGATTGCCAAGCCCAGCGCGGCAGCCCGCGCTTCGAGCAGCGCGCGGTCGGCCAGGACGACCGGCTGCGCCTCACCTGGCCGGGCGGCCAGGTGCAGGCAGAGTTCCGGCCCGATGCCGGCCGGCTCTCCACTGGTGACGGCGATGCGGGGGCGCTTCACTGCTCGTCGAGCCGGTTTTCGACGTAAGTCCGGTCGCGCAACTGGCGCAACCAGTCCTGATAGGCCTCGTCGAGCTTGCGCTCCCGAATGGCCTGCCGGGCAACGGCCCGCTGACGCTCGGCCGACACGTCCCGCTCCCGCCGCTCGAGCACCTGGATCAGGTGCATGCCGAACGGCGACTGGACGACCGGGCTGACTTCGTTGACCTTCAGTGCATTCATCGCCTGTTCAAACTCGGGGACCGTGTCACCCGGGTTGAGCCAGCCAAGATCGCCGCCCTTGGCGGCCGAACCGTCCTGCGAGTAGAGGCGGGCCTGTTCGGCGAAATCGATGCCGTTGGCGATGCGCTCGCGGACGCTTTCCAGCTTGCGGCGCGCTTCGGCCTCGGAAACCACTTCGTTGACCCGGATCAGGATGTGACGGGCATGCGTCTGCTGCACCGAAGCGGCGTCAGAACCGCCCCGCTTGCCGATCAGCTTGACGATATGGAAACCGGCTGACGAGCGGAGCAGGTCGCTGACTTCACCGGTCTGCAGGCGGGCGGCCGCTTCGGCATAGAGCGCCGGCAGACGGCTCAAGGGGCGGAATCCGAGATCGCCCCCCTGCAGGGCGTCCGGCGCGTCGGAGAAGGCGGCGGTCAGCTCGGCGAAATTCTCGCCGGCGCGCGCCCGTTTCAGCGCCTGCTCGCCGCGCTGGCGCAGTTTCTGCAATTGCTCGGGGCTGGCCGATTCCGGGGCGCGCAACAGGATATGGGCCAGCTGGTATTCCTCGGAAGTACCGCTGGCCGCCTGGTTGGCCAGGTAGTTGTCGATTTCGCCTTCCGAGATGACGAGCTTGCTGTCGACTTCACGCTCGCGCAGACGGACGGCAATCATTTCGTTGCGGATATCCTCACGGAAACTGGCGTACGGAACCCCGTCCCTTTCCAGAGCGGCTCGGAACTGCGGCACCGTCATCTTGTTGCCGGCCGCAATGCGCGCGATGGCCTGATCGAGCTGGGTGTCATCCACCCGCATGCCGGATTCCTTGGCGTACTGCAGCTGGGCGCGCTCCATGATCAGCCGTTCCAGCATCTGGCGCTCCAGCACATCCTGCGGCGGCAGCGGCGTGCCCTGCTTCTCCAGTTGCTTGAGCGCCGTCGCCAGGCGGCTGCGCAATTCGACATGGGTGATCACGTCGGTGCCGACGACGGCAACGATGCGATCGGCCTCGACGGGATCCTGCGGCACGGCAAGCGCCGTTTGGGCAAGCAGGCCGGCAAAGGCAGCGAACAGGAAGGCAAGGAGGCGGACGAAGGAGGTCATGGATCTCACTAGGGGGTTAGCAGGCGGCTATCGGTCGGCAATTCGTTCATCTTGCCATAGCCCGGAATGCTGCGCCGGAGCAAGCCGATCGGGTTGGAGCCGATGCTGCCGAAGTCGTTGAGTTCGAGCTGCAGGAACAGGGTTTCGTTGGGGGCGCCGGAAATCGCCGCCAGACGCTGGCCGACCAGGCGGACCGACCAGCAGCTGGCGTTGTACTCGACGCCGGCGATGACCTCCAGCGCCTTGCTGTCGCGCAGCGAGTAGTTGTAGCGGCCAACCGCATACCAGCGGCTCGACAGCGGCCATTGTCCGGCGAAATCGACCTGGTCGACGGTTGCATTGCCGGTCAACGGGTCCCGGGTATAGCGATAGCTGGCCGAGAGCACCCGGCCGTAATCCGGCTGGAAGCGCGCGCCGGCCGAGAAACGTTCGATGACGTTCTCGCGGTAGTTGTACTCGGTCGCCACATCGGCATAGGTCCTGGGCGCAACCAGGCCATTGAAGGCGGCGACAATGTTGGAGAAATTGTCCGAGCGGGTCGTTTCGCCGGCGATCGAAACGCGCTGCGGCTTGAAATAATAGCGCTGGCCGACCATGGCCTTGAAGCGCTCGACCCCGGTCGTCCCGTCGAGCAGACGGGTGGTCAGGCCGGCCGTCAGCTGGTTGGCGTCGTTCAGCCGGTCGTAGCCGCTGTAGCGGTTCTCCGAGAAAATCTGTGCAAAATTGAAGTCGGACAGGCCGGTATCGAACAGCGGAATCTGGCTCTGGTCCTTGTACGGAATATTCACGTAGTACAGGCGAGGCTCCAGGGTCTGGATGTAACTCTTGCCGAGCCACTCGCCCTCGCGCTCGAAAACCACGGTCGAATCGAGCGAGAAGGTCGGCAGGGCGCGGCTGAAGGTGTTGGGCAGGCCGGCTGCCTGCTCATCCAGGGCATATTTGGTCAGATGCAGGCCGACCTTGGGCGTGATCTGGAACGCCGGATGCACGATGGGCAGCGACAGCTGCGGATAGAACACCATCCGGTCGCCCTGTACCTTGCCAGCATCGACATGGGTGAAGCGGGAATACTGGCCGATCAGCGTGAAATCGGTTTTGAACACGTTGGCCTTGTAGCCGAGCACGTTCAGTTGCGGCTCCAGGAAATAGGGGCGGGCAATCGGGTTGCTCGGATCGATCTGCAAGGTCTGGTAGCGCAGGACCTGCATGCTGGTCTGCAGCCAGGGCGCCGGCGAGTAACCGAAGACGACCTGGCGTGGCAGCTGGGTCTGCGAGGTCTGCAACAGGCGGGAGGTCAGATCCTGCCAGTAGTAATCGTCGGACACACCGTTCCAGTTGACCGTCGTCGAGAAGCCGCGCCCCAGATTCTGCCGGTGATCGATCCGGTAGGCGTAGCGGCTGCGGCCGAGTATCTGGTCATCCGGCATGTATTCCAGGCGCACCTGCCCCTCGTAATGATGCGAGAGGTACTGCGCATCGGCTCCCAGCTGGAAACCGCGCTTGGACAGGTAACGCGGTGCCAGGGTCAGATCGTAGTTGGGTGCCAGGTTGAAATAGTACGGCAAGGTGAAGTCCAGGCCACTGCGCGTCGAGGTCGAGAAACGCGGGTGCAGGAAGCCGGAACGCCGCTGGCTGCTGAGCGGAAACGCGGCATAGGGCGTGTAGAGGATGGGGGCCCCCTGGAACCACAGAGTCGAATGCTTGGCCGTCCCCTCGCTCTTGTCGTAATCGAGATGCGTCTCGTCGCTCTTCAGGTACCAGTCCGTGCTGCCCGGCTTGCAGGTCGAATAGGTGTTGCCGAAGAGGGTCATCTGGTTCTCGCCCTCGAAGTCCATCCGCTCGGCATAGCCATTGGCTTCCGATGGCCGGGGAGGCGGCAGCTGGGTGGGCAGGCCGTAGCTGTTGGAGACATTGAGCATCATCGGCGCGCCGGAATTGTTTGCATTGCTGCTCGCCACCGTCACCACCGTCTGCTGCGCGGCATAGAAACGGCTCGGCACCTCGCGGACGATACGGTAATTCACCTGTTCGGCCGAACCGATCTGTTCGGCCAGACGCATCTTCAGGTGCGGCCCGGTGATTTCGGCACCGTCCTGCAGCAGACGCACGTTGCCGGTCGCCTCGACCTCATCCTCCAGCGGGCGGTAAGTCAGACGGTCGGCATACAGCAGCGTATCGACCTTGCGCAATTCGACGTTACCCTCCGCCTCGCTGACCTCATCGGCCCGCCCTTCGATCTGGTCGGCGATGATGAACAGGGGCGGATTGTCGTCCGGCCGCGCCGTGACCGGCGCGGTCTCGCCCGGCAGCAGCGCGGCAGGCGGCTTGCCGGCGGTTGCCTTCTTTTTCTTCAGCAGGTTGAAGCGCCGTTCCTGGCGCAGGTTCAACGGCGGATCCTGGACCGCCGGGCGGAGCGGCGCATCGGCCAAGATGGCCGGGCCGGCATCGCTCGCGCCCCCCGGCTGCCCGGCATCGGCGATCGCGCGCCCGGTCTGCGTGCCGGCAAACAGGCAACAAACCAGGACAGCAAGCGGACGACGGGCAAAACCGGGCATGCAGGGCGTTCGAGGGAAAGGCAGGGCCGGAACGGCCGGAACCCGAGTGTTAAAATCGCGCCATTTTACAACGAACACGCCCCCACCCGCTTATGACCGCTACAGCACGCGATCAACTGGTGCACGATTGGGTCGCCCAACGCTTCCCCAACCAGAACGTCCAGATCACCCCGGCTTCCGCCGACGCCAGCTTCCGCCGCTATTTCCGCCTGACCTGGCCGGATGGCGAAACGCGCATCCTGATGGACGCGCCGCCGGAAAAGGAAGACTGCCAACCCTTCATCCACGTCGCCGGCCTGCTTGCCAAAGCCGACCTCGCCGCGCCGCGCATCCTCGACAAGGACCTCGACAACGGCTTTCTGGTCCTCACCGACCTCGGCCGCATCGGCTATCTCGATGCCCTGAACGCCGATCTCTCGCTGGCCGATGTGCTGATCCGCCCGGTGCTCGACGCGCTGGTCCAATGGCAAAAAAGCTCCACCGCCGCCACGCTGCCGCCCTACGACGGCCACCTGCTGCGCCGCGAACTCGACCTTTTCCCGGAATGGTTCATCGGCCGCCACCTCGGCGTCCAACTCAGCGACGAAGAAAAGACGCTGCTCGACCGCACCTTCAAGTTCCTGATCAACTCGGCACTCAACCAGCCCAAGGTCTTCGTCCACCGCGATTTCATGCCGCGCAACCTGATGGTCGTCGAAAGCGCCGAGCGCCTGACGCCGGGCATCATCGATTTTCAGGACGCCGTGTACGGCCCGATCACCTACGACGTCGTCTCGCTCTTCCGCGACGCCTTCATCTCGTGGGACGAAGAGCAGGAAATCGACTGGGTTGTCCGCTACTGGGAGAAAGCCCGCGCCGCCGGCCTGCCGGTGCGCGAGGATTTCGGTGCATTCTGGCGCGAATACGAACTGATGGGCCTGCAACGCCACCTCAAGGTGCTCGGCATCTTCTGCCGCCTCAAGTACCGTGACGGCAAGGACAAGTACATCGAAGACCTGCCGCGCTTCATGAACTACGCCAAGAAGACCGCCAGCCGCTACCTGCAACTCAAGCCCCTGCTCAACCTGCTCGACAAACTGGATGGCCAGACCGAGCAGATCGGCTACCGCTACAAGTAAATGAAGGCGATGATCCTCGCCGCCGGCCGCGGCGAACGCATGCGGCCGCTCACCGACCACACGCCCAAGCCCCTGCTGGTCGCCGGCGGCAAACCGCTCATCGTCTGGCATCTGGAAAAACTGGCGGCCGCCGGATTCCGCGAGATCGTCATCAATCACGCCCACCTCGGCGCACAGATCGAACAGACGCTGGGCGACGGTTCGCGGTGGGGACTGCGCATCGCCTACTCGCCCGAACCGCCGGGCGCGCTGGAAACCGCGGGCGGCATCGCCCAGGCCCTGCCGCTGCTCGGCGATGCGCCTTTTCTGGTCGTTAACGGCGACGTCTGGTGCGACGTGGATTTTGCCCATTTTGGCCCGTGCACCGCAGCAGCGGCCCACCTGCTGCTCGTCGCCAACCCGGCGCACCACGCCGGCGGCGATTTCAGCCTGGACGGCGAACGTGTCGTTTACGCCAACGGGGAGCAAACACTCACCTACGCCGGCATCGGCGTTTTCTCGCCAGCAATGTTCCGCGACGTACCGCCCGGCCAACCGATGAAGCTGCGCCCCCTGCTCGACGCCGCCATCGCCGCTGGCACACTGACCGGGGAACGCTTCGCCGGTCGCTGGGTCGATGTAGGAACACCGCAACGCCTGGCCGACCTGGACCAGGCACTTCGGGATCAGGAACAGAGAACCGCATGACCCACGCCCACTTTCTCGCCCGCCGCAAACGCCTGCTGAAAACCATCGGCGACGGCATCGCCATCGTGCCGACCGCACCGGAGGTCATCCGCAACCGCGACGCGCACCATCCCTATCGTTTCGACAGCTATTTCTGGTATCTGACCGGCTTCCCCGAGCCGGAGGCGGTGGTCGTGCTGGTTGGCGGCAAGCGGCCCAAGTCCATCCTGTTCTGTCGCGAGAAGCACGAAGAACGCGAGATCTGGGATGGCTACCGCTACGGCCCGAAAGCCGCCAAGACCGCTTTCGGCTTCGATGCTGCCTACCCGATCGAGCAACTCGACAAGAAACTGCCGGAACTGCTGGTCGACCGCGACACCCTCTGGCACGCCATCGGCCATGATGCCGAGTGGGATGCGCGCATCGCCAAGGCCCTCAATGCCGTGCGGGCTCAAACCCGCGCCGGCAAACGCGCCCCGCGCGCCATCCACGACCTGCGCGCCGAACTGGACGCCATGCGCCTGGTCAAGGACAGCACCGAAGCCGCCATCCAGCAGCGCGCCGCCGACATCGCCAGCGCCGGCCACGCCCGCGCCATGCGCGCCTGCCGCCCCGGCATGGCCGAATACGAGTTGGAGGCCGAGCTGACCTACGAATTCCGCCGCCGCGGCGCCGATGCCCACGCCTACACGCCCATCGTCGCCGGCGGGGCCAACGCCTGCGTGCTGCACTATGTCGAGAACAACAAGCTGCTCAACGACCACACGCTGGTGCTGATCGACGCCGGTTGCGAAGTCGAAGGCTACGCCGCCGACATCACCCGCACCTTCCCGGTCAACGGCCGCTTCAATGCAGCGCAGAAGGACGTGTACGAAATCGTCCTCGCTGCCCAGAACGCCGCCTTCGCCGCCACCGCCCCAGGCCGCCATTTCATGGAGGCGCACGACGCCGCCGTGCGCGTGCTGACCCAGGGGCTGATCGACCTCAAGTTGCTCACCGGCAACCTCGACAACCTGATCGAAAAAGGCGACTACCGCCGCTTCTACATGCACCGCACCGGCCACTGGCTGGGGCTGGATGTGCACGACGCCGGCGAATACAAGGTCGGCGACCAGTGGACGACGCTGCAACCGGGCATGACCGTCACCGTCGAACCCGGCCTCTACATCCGCCCGGCCGACGATATTCCCGAAGCGCTGGCTGGCATTGGCATCCGCATCGAGGACGACGTGCGCGTCACGGAAACCGGCTGCGACATCTACACCAGCGCACCGAAAACGGTGGCCGAGATCGAGGAGGTCATGCGCCGTGACTGATTCCGCCGTTGAACACGTCGACATCCTGATCATTGGCGCCGGGCCGGTCGGCATGACGCTGCATCTGGCGCTCGCCGCCGGCGGCCAGACCTCGCGGCTGCTCGACCGCCGCCCGCCCTCGGCCTTGCAGGCCGACCCGCGCGCCCTTGCCCTCTCCCACGGCGCTCGCGAGTTGCTGGAGCAAATCCGGAGTTGGCCGACCCGCGCCGCGACCCCCATCGAAACCATCCACGTCTCGCAGAAGGGCGGCTTCGGCCGCACCCTGCTCGACCGCACGGATTACAAGCTGCCGGCGCTCGGCTACGTCGTCCGCTACCGCGACCTCGCCGCGGCGCTGGCCGCCAACCTTTCTGCCGACCGCCTGCTGGCCGAAGCGGAAATCATCGACATCCATACCGACGACGACGGCGCCACCGTGTCGCTCCGCCAGGCCGGCCAATTGCGCACTATTCGCTGCAAGCTGCTGGTCCACGCCGAAGGCACGCCGGGCGACGACCCGACGGTTTCCGTCAGCGACTACGGCCAGCACGCCGTGATCTGCGAAGTGACGCCCACGCCCGGCCATGGCCAGCGGGCCTGGGAACGCTTCACCCCGGACGGCCCGCTCGCCCTGCTGCCCTTGGGCGACGAATTCTCCATCGTGTTCACGTTGCCACCGTCCAAGGCCGACGCCATCATGGCCCTCGACGACGACGCTTTCATCGCCGCCTTGCAGGCCCAATTCGGCCGCCGCATGACTTTCGCCAAACCCAGCCAGCGCAGCCGCTTTCCACTGGCACTGCGGATGCGCGACACGCTGGTCAAGGGCTGCGAAGTGTGGATTGGCAACACCGCGCAAACCCTGCACCCGGTCTCCGGCCAGGGCTTCAACCTCGGCCTGCGCGACGCCTGGCAACTCGCTGATTTTTTGCTCAGGAAGGGTGTGCACCGCAGCAGTCTGCAAAGCTACGCCGCCAGCCGCCAACTCGACCGCGCCGGCGGCGCCCTGTTCACCGACAAGGTGGTCAAGGCCTTCTCGAACGACTTCGGCCCACTCAAGCTGGCGCGCGGTCTCGGCCTGTTCGCCCTCGACGTCTTTCCGCCGGCCCGCCATTTCGTCGCCAAGCGCATGATCTGGGGCGCCCGCGCCTGGCCTTGATCTGCGCCAAGGGCAAGGGCGCGACGCCCAAGTAAAGTCGCGCCGCCTGCCCGATTGTCTGCCGCATGAACAAAACCACTGCCTGGTTCCTCGCCTGTCGCCCCAAGACCCTGTCCGTATCGCTGTCGCCGGTACTGGTCGGCTCGGCCATCGCCTGGCATGACACGCACAACATCCTGTGGCTGCCGCTACTGGCGGCTGCATTCGGCGCCGCCTTCATCCAGATCGGCACCAATCTATTTAACGATGTCGGCGACTTCCTGCGCGGCACCGACACACCGGACCGCCTCGGCCCCCAGCGCGCCACGGCTGAAGGCTGGCTGACGCCCGGCATGGTCCAGGCCGGCGCCTGGCTCAGCTTTGCGCTGGCCTTTCTGTGTGGCATCTATCTGGTCCGGCATGGCGGCTGGCCCATCGTCATCATTGGCCTCGCCTCGCTGGCTGCCGGCTGGGCCTACACCGGCGGCCCCAAACCCATCGCTTACGGGCCGCTCGGCGAAGTCTTCGTATTCATCTTCTTCGGCCTGATCGCCGTCGGCGGCAGTTACTACCTACAAACGCTGAGCCTGACGCCGACCGCGCTGCTCGCCGCCAGCCTGGTCGGCACCCACGCAGCAGCGGTCATCACCGTCAACAACTATCGCGATCGCGACGGCGATGCCCGGAACGGCAAGAACACGCTGGCCGTCCGCCTCGGCCGGCCGGCAACGCGCTGGCTCTACACGCTCGAAATGCTCGCCCCCTATGCCTTGCTGTCCCTGCTCGCCGACCGCGGTTGGCCGGCTGCGCTGCCCTTGCTTTCCCTCCCCCTGGCACTGCGCCTGATCCACCGCTTCCATCACGAAGCGCCCGGCCCGGTGTTCAACCGCATCCTGGCCGCCACGGCGGGCCTGCAACTGACTTTCGCGCTGGCGCTCGCCATCGGCTTCACGATTTGACTATTTTTTAGGCGCCCTTTCGGGTAGAATGCGCGCCTTCCCGTCGCCCTGCCCTCGCCCCCGCTCGCCCATGGAATTTGCCGGTTTTACCTTGCGAAACAATCTCTTCGTTGCACCGATGGCGGGCGTGACGGACCGACCGTTCCGCCAGTTGTGCAAGAAAATGGGGGCCGGGCTGGCCGTTTCCGAGATGGTCACTTCCAACTCGCTCCTGTACGGTAGCGCCAAGACGCTGCGCCGCGCCAATCACACGGGGGAAGTCGAGCCGATCTCGGTGCAGATTGCTGGCGCCGACCCGAAAATGATGGCCGACGCGGCCCGGCACAATGTCGACAACGGCGCCCAGATCATCGACATCAACATGGGCTGCCCGGCCAAGAAGGTCTGCAACGTGATGGCCGGCTCGGCGCTGATGCAGAACGAGCAACTGGTTGGCGAGATTCTCGATGCCGTCGTCGGCGCCGTGCCGAATACGCCGGTGACATTGAAATTCCGTACCGGCTGGAACCTGGCCAACAAGAACGCGCCGACCATCGCCCGCATTGCCGAGAGCGCCGGTGTGCGCGCCGTCGCCATCCACGGCCGGACGCGCTGCCAGCAATACACCGGCGAAGCCGAGTACGACACCATCGCCTACGTAAAGACCTTGGTGAAGATTCCGGTCATCGCCAACGGCGACATCACGACGCCGGAGAAAGCCAAGCACGTCCTCGATGTGACCGGCGCCGACGGCGTGATGATCGGCCGCGCCGCCCAGGGCCGCCCGTGGCTGTTCCGCGAGATCGAGCACTATTTGAAGACCGGCGAAAAGCTGGCGCCGGCCCCGGTTGCCGAGATCCACGCCATCCTGATGGCGCATCTCGACGACCTTTACGATTTCTATGGCCTGGAGACCGGGGTCAAGGTCGCCAGAAAGCACATCTCCTGGTACACCAAGGGCCTGATCGGCTCGGCGGCCTTCCGCAAGGTGATGAATACGCTGCCCACGGTGGATCTGCAGCGCCAGGCGGTGGACGAATTTTTCCTGCGCTATGCACAAGCGCACGATCATCTGCAGTACGAAGATAACAATGCACAAGAGGAGGCGTTGGCAGCATGAGCCAACATGATTTGGGGCAATGCGTCGTTGACGCGCTGGAGCAGTACTTCCGGGATCTCGATGGCGAAAAGCCGGCCGCCATTTATGACATGGTTTTGAAGAAGATCGAACGACCGATGCTGGAGGTCGTGCTCACCAAGGCCGGCAGCAACCAGACGCTGGCGGCCGAGATGCTGGGCATCAACCGCAACACGCTGCGCAAGAAACTCACCGAACATCAACTACTGTAACTGCCATGACGATCAAACAAGCGCTGATTTCCGTCTCCGACAAGACGGGTGTACTCGAATTCGCCCAGGGCCTCGCCGCGCAAGGCGTCAAGCTGCTGTCCACCGGCGGCACCGCCAAGATGCTGCGTGACGCCGGCCTCGCCGTCACCGAAATCGGCGACTACACCGGCTTCCCGGAAATGCTCGACGGCCGGGTGAAGACCCTGCACCCGAAGGTGCACGGCGGCATCCTCGCTCGTCGCGACCTACCGGAACACCTGGCGACCATCGAGCAGCACGGCATCCCGACCATCGACCTGGTCTGCGTGAACCTCTACCCGTTTGCCGCCACCATCGCCAAGCCGGGCGTGACGCTGGAAGACGCCATCGAGAACATCGACATTGGCGGCCCGGCCATGGTCCGCTCCTCGGCCAAGAACTACGCCGGCGTGGCCATCGTCACCGATCCGGCCGACTACGTCCCGCTGCTGGATGAAATGAAAGCCAATGGTGGTGCGCTGGCGCTCGCCACCCGCTTCAACCTGGCCAAGAAGGCCTTCACCCACACTGCTCGCTACGACAGCATGATCGCCAACTGGCTGACCGGTCTCGACGAGGGTGCCGAAGCCAAGCCGGCCGAAGCCGCACCGGTTCCGTCGATCTTCCCGGCCAGGCTGCAACTCGCGTTCGACCGCGTTGAAATCCTGCGCTACGGCGAAAACGCGCACCAGCAAGCCGCTTTCTACCGCGACACGAGTTTTGGTGGATCGGCGCTGCCGGGCAGCATCGCCGCTTACACGCAGTTGCAGGGCAAGGAACTGTCCTACAACAACATCGCTGATTCGGACGCCGCCTGGGAGTGCGTCAAGGCCTTCGACGCGCCGGCCTGCGTCATCATCAAGCACGCCAACCCCTGCGGCGTCGCCATCGACGGCACCCTGCTCGGCGCCTACGAAAAGGCCTTCAAGACCGATTCGACCTCGGCCTTCGGCGGCATCATCGCCTTCAACGGCGAAGTCGGTATCGACGTGGTCAACGCCATGAACGAGCGCAAACACTTCGTCGAAGTGCTGATCGCCCCGTCCTTCACTGCCGAAGCCAAGGCGGCGCTCGCCAGCAAGACCAACCTGCGCGTGCTGGTGGTGCCGCTTGGCCGCGACCTGAACAAGCTGGAACTCAAGCGCGTCGGCGGCGGCCTGCTGGTGCAGACGGCCGACGACTTCACCGCCCAGGCCAGCTGCCTCAAGGTGGTCACCAAGGTGCAGCCCACCGCCCAGCAGATCGAAGACCTGCTCTTCGCCGAGCGCGTCGCCAAGTTCGTCAAGTCCAACGCCATCGTCTTCTGCGGCGGCGGCATGACCCTGGGCGTCGGCGCCGGCCAGATGAGCCGCGTCGATTCGACCAAGATCGCCAGCATCAAGGCCCAGAACGCCGGCCTGTCGCTGAAGGGTTCGGTGGTCGCATCGGATGCCTTCTTCCCGTTCCGCGACGGCCTCGACGTGCTGGCCGAAGCCGGCGCCGTCGCCGTCATCCAGCCGGGCGGCTCGATGCGCGACGAGGAAGTCATCGCCGCAGCCGACGAACACGGCATCGCGATGGTCTTCACGGGCGCGCGTCACTTCCGTCACTGAGCAGCCGCCGAGCGCATGATTTCCGAACAGATCATCCAGCAAGCCGTACAGCGCGTCGTCGAGGTCGCCGCGCCGAGCCGGGTGATCGTATTCGGTTCGCATGCGCGGGGCGAGGCAACTGAAGGGTCGGATCTCGATCTGCTGGTCGTCGAACCGGAAGTCGCCAATGTCGGCGAAGAAATGATCCGTTTGCACAAGGCGCTCTGGCCACTGAACATTCCGGTCGACCTGCTGGTCTGCTCGGAGAGCGATTTCGCCAAAAAGCGCGAGTGGCGCTCATCAGCAATCTACTGGGCGGCACGCGAGGGGCGGGTGATGTATGCCGCTTGAAGAAGCGCGCAGTCTCCTCAAGGTCGCGGAACGGGATTGGGAAATCCTGCTCGTGCTGAAGGATGCGCCGCGAGTCCATCTCTCGGGCGTCGCCTTTCACGCCCAGCAACTGATCGAGAAATCGCTGAAGGCGGTGCTGGCCCAGGCCGATCTGCCTTTCGACCGGAGCCATGACCTGATCCGCCTGGCCACAACACTGACGGCAGCCGGTCATCAGCTGCCGCTCAGCCTGGATGAACTGGCCCGCCTGACCCCCTATGCGGTCGTCTTTCGCTACGACGACACGGACATTGAAATCCTGACCCGCGACGAGGCGGTATCCTGTGCACGGCGCATTCGTGCATGGGCAACGCAAGTTGTCACGAACCAAGAAGAGAAAAGAGATCAGCCATGAAACTACTGGTAATCGGTTCCGGCGGCCGCGAGCACGCCATGGCCTGGAAACTGGCGCAGACACCCGGCCTGCAGAAGGTTTACGTCGCCCCCGGCAACGCCGGCACGGCGCGCGAACACGAGCTGGAGAACGTCGATATCACCGATCCGCAAGCCCTGGCCGACTTCGCCGAGCAGAACAAGATCCACCTGACGCTGGTCGGTCCGGAAGCGCCGCTCGCCGCTGGCGTGGTGAACGTTTTCCGCGCCCGGGGCCTGAAGATTTTCGGGCCGACCAAGGAAGCCGCGCAGCTCGAATCCTCCAAGGATTTCGCCAAGCGTTTCATGGCCCGCCACGCCATCCCGACGGCTGAATTCGAGACCTTCTCGGATGCCGCCGCCGCGCACGCCTACATCGACCGCAAGGGCGCCCCGATCGTCATCAAGGCCGATGGTCTGGCAGCCGGCAAGGGCGTCGTCGTCGCGATGACGCTGGAAGAAGCGCACGCTGCCGTCGATGACATGCTGTCCGGCAACAAGCTGGGCGATGCCGGCGCCCGCGTCGTGATCGAGGACTTTCTCGACGGCGAGGAAGCCAGCTTCATCGTCATGGTCGACGGCAAGAACGTCCTGCCGCTGGCCTCCAGCCAGGACCACAAGCGCATCTTCGACGGCGACCAGGGGCCGAACACCGGCGGCATGGGGGCCTATTCCCCGGCGCCCTGCGTGACGCCGGAAGTGCACGCCAGGGCCATGCGCGAAATCATCCTGCCCACCGTGCGCGGCATGGCGGCGGATGGCATCCCCTTCACCGGATTCCTCTACGCCGGCCTGATGATCGGCAAGGATGGCTCGGTCAAGACGCTGGAATTCAACTGCCGCATGGGCGACCCGGAAACCCAGCCGATCCTGATGCGCCTGAAATCCGATTTCGTCAAGCTGCTGGAACATGGCATCGACGGTACCCTGGACCAGATCGAAGCCGAATGGGACCGCCGCGTCGCCCTCGGCGTCGTGCTCGCAGCCGCCCATTATCCGGACAGCCCGAAGAAGGGCGACGTGATCGGCGGCCTGCCCAAGGCCAACCGCTTCAGCGAGGACTGTCACGTCTTCCACGCCGGCACTGCCGAAAAGGATGGCCAGGTAGTGACTGCCGGCGGCCGCGTGCTCTGCGTCACCGCGCTCGGCGAAAACATCAGGCTGGCCCAGAAGGCCGCCTACGACGCCGCCGCCCAGATCGCCTGGGACGGCATGCAATACCGCAAGGACATCGGCCACCGCGCCATCGGCCGGTGAACCTTTCGGCACCCAACCACTCGGACGGGCGGCCCAGGCCGCCCGTTTCACATTTTCCGGAGACACGATGGATACCACCCGCCTCAAGGACTACTTCACCGGCCTGCAAAGCCGCATCGTCGCCGAACTCGAAGCCTTCGACGGCCAGACCTTCCGTAGCGACAGCTGGCAGCGTCCGGAAGGCGGCGGCGGCATTTCGCGACTGATCGAAGAAGGCAATGTCTTCGAGCGCGGCGGCGTCAATTTTTCGCACGTCACCGGCCAATCCCTGCCCGCCTCGGCCACTGCCGTGCGCCCGCAACTCGCCGGCCGCGCCTGGGAGGCGATGGGGGTGTCGCTGGTACTGCATCCGCGCAACCCCTACTGCCCGACCGCCCACATGAACGTGCGCTGCTTCGTTGCCACCAAGGCCGGCGAGGAGCCGGTCTGGTGGTTTGGCGGCGGCATGGACATGACGCCCTATTACGGACAGCGCGTGGATGTGCAGCATTTCCACCGCACCTGCAAGGATGCCCTTGCTCCCTTCGGCGACGAGGTTTATCCGAAGTACAAACAGTGGTGCGACGACTATTTCTTCCTCAAGCACCGCAACGAGCCGCGCGGCGTCGGCGGTGTCTTCTTCGACGATCTCAACGAAGGTGGCTTCGAGCGTTGTTTCGCACTGACCCAGGCTGTCGGCAATGCCTTCACCCAGGCCTATCTGCCGGTACTGGCCAAGCGCCGTGACACGCCCTATGGCGAACGTGAACGCGATTTCCAGGCCTACCGCCGTGGCCGTTATGTCGAATTCAACCTGGTCTGGGATCGCGGCACCCTGTTCGGCCTGCAGTCCGGCGGCCGCACGGAATCGATCCTGATGTCCCTGCCCCCCATCGTCAAATGGCGCTACGACTGGAAACCGGCGGCCGGCACCCCGGAAGCCGAACTCTACGAGGTCTTCCTCAAGCCGCAGGACTGGCTGGCAGCCAGTTGCTGATCGCCAGCCGCCCGTTGCCGGTTGATGGATTTTCCGGTCCGCTCGCGCCTATCTGACGTCGAGCTGGGCGCTGGCCCGGTAATGCTGGTTGGCCTCATCGCCCCGGTCGAGCTGATCGAGCAAGCGGGCCAGTTCCAGATGCGCCTCCTGGCTCGGGGCAAGCGCCAGTGATGCCTCCAGATAGCTCTGCGCCTTGCCCCACAGGCGCTGGCGCTGGCACATGCGGCCGAGCGCCATGAGCAGGACGGCATCGTCCGGATGGCGGCGCAACCAGCTTTCCGCCCGGGCAATACGGGCGGTCGTGTCACCGCCGCTCAGGCGGCCGTAGAGGGCAGCCAGCTCGGAAGACCAATCGTCATTGTCCGCACTGTCCAGCACGGCCTCGATCAGCTTCTGCGCTTCGCCATCGGCGCCCAGGGCGAGCAGCGCCTGCGCCGCGGCCAGCGCGATCCGCCGGCCGCGCTCCGCCGCGGGCAAGGCGCGCAGATACGCCGTCAGTTGTGCCGCATCCTTGCTGTGCCGGGCAATATTGGCCAGATGTGCCTGCGTGCGCACCTCGGTCACCACTTCGGCCGGCAGTGCATCGCGCTTGGCCAGCTGACGGACAAGGCGCAGCACGCCGTCCCAGTCGCCACAGCCCTGACGGGCCCGCAACTCCAGGCGCAAGGCGGCGATGTGCCGCCCCTGCTTGCCCTGCAGGCGATCCAGCGCCACCAGCGCATCGGCAAAACGGCGTTCCTCATTGGCCATTTCGGCATCGAGCATCAGGGTGGCCGCCTCGGTGCGCGGATCGTCGGCCCTGGCGTGCTCCAGCCAGTATTGCTGCTTTTCCGGCTCGCGCATGCGTTGGGCGGCCCGCGCCGCGATCAGCGCCGAGAGACCGGGCGCCGTGCCGTTGCCATGCGCTTCGGCGGCCCTTTTCATGGCCTGGCCGAAGCGTCCCTCGAAAAGCAGCCGAACGGCATCCTGAAAGACCTGACCGGCCTGATCGCGCTGCCGGCGGGCGCGGTAGGCGCGGACCCGGCCGGGCAAACCGAAGGTGACGGCAAGCAGGCGCAGGGCGGCATAAAAGGCGAGGAACAGGCCGAGCAGCGCGATGATGAACAGGTTGAGCGACACCTCGGCCCGCCAGGGCGGCACGATCAGCAACAGGTAGCCCTCGTTGAAGCGGGCGCCGAGCGCCGCGACCACCGCCAGCCCGAACAGGGCCAGAATCCAGAACAGGCCCTTCACCGCTTATCCTTGCCCTGGCGCAGGTTGCGCAGCGCAGCCTGGGTATCGTTCAGGTTGGGCAGTTCGACATTGATCTCGTTTGCCGCCATCTGACGCAAGGTGGTCTGGGCGGCAAGCACGGCCTTGTCGCTCGTGTCGAAATGCTTGCCCAGCCACTCCTGAGCCACTTTCAGTTCATTCCGGTAGGTCCATTGGTCACGCGCAAACAAGGCCAGACGGGCATTGAGCAGGCGCAACTTGAGGTTTTCGCGCAACAGGAAATCCTGGCCGGGCGCGAGCAGTGCCGGCTCCTCGCGGTCGAAGCGCTGGATGCGGATCAGGCCCTTCAGTTCCTGCCAGACCTCGCCGGCAAGCGCCTGCCATCCCGACGCCGCGCTCGCCGGCATTGCGCGCGCAGGCTGGTCAAGCGGCCGGCCATAGGCGGTCAACGGCAACTTGTCGACACCGAGGATCAACTGCTCCAGACGCAAGCTGAGCCCGGGCATGTCAACGAAAGGCAAGGCGTTCAGCCGTTCCAGATCCTTGGTCAGAGCCTTGCGCAAGGGCAGGTAGGCCGGCCGGTCGAGGCGGGCCAGGCGCGCATCCGCCGTCTGCAGGGCGAGCACCGCAACCGGCACGTTGCCGGCCAGCTGCAGTTGCTGCCCTGCCAGGGTAACCGCCTGCTCGATTTCGAGCAGCGTGGCATCCTCCCGGCCGCGAGCGATGTCCTGATTGAGCGCCTTGAGCGCCTCGGTCTGCGCCTGAAATTCGCCCAGGCGCTCTTCGACAGCCCCCAACTTGGCCTGCAATGCCTCGACCTGCTCGCGCAACTGCTTTTGCGCTCCCCGTTCTTCCTTGTTGCCGGTATCGAACTCGGCCAGGCGGCGATTGACATCCTGCTGCAGGCTGTCGAGTTGCTGGCGGGTTGATTGCCACTGCCAGCCGGCCACGGCAAGCGCGAGCAGGGCAAGCGCCAGGGCCAGGCCGCTGCGGAACGAACGAGGAGCCGGCCGGTTGGCCGGGGCGATGGTTTGCGGGGTCGGGGTATCGGTACTCATTGCGGCCAATTATAAGCATGCAGGCCGGCAATCAGGCCGGCATCGGCGGCTTCCGTCAGGACGATGTTGCGCAAACCCAGCGCCCGGGCGTTTTCCGCGATGCGGACATGCGGCACGAAAAGCGGGGTTGCCTTCAGGAAAGCCAACCCCTCGGCATCCAGCAGGTCGACCAGATAGCGCAGCCCCTCGCTACTCGATACGGTGATGGCGTCGAGCCGGCCCTGCCGCCAGGCGCTGAGCAGCGGCGCGACGTCAGCCGACGGCCCGGAGCGGCGGTAGCAGGTGATGCAATCGACCGTCGCACCGCGCTGACGCAAGGTGTCGGCCAGCAGTTCGCGGCCGCCGTCCCCCCGGAAAATGGCAATCCGCCGGCCGGCGACCCGTTCGGCAGCCAGCGCCGGCAGGGCGAGCAAGGCTTCGGAATCGAACCGTTCGGTCGGTGCGATGCAACCGGTCACGCCGTGCGCGGCCAGGGCCCTGACCGTGCCGGGTCCGACAGCCGCCGGCAGCAGGCCGGCCGGCCAGCCGGCGGCGGCCAGGAGAACCGGCAAGGCATGCTCGACGGCATTCGGGCTGACGAAGGCAGCCACCGCGTAGTCCGCCAGGTGGGCCGCCGCTGCGGCCAAGGGCTGCGGGTCGGCGGCCGGCGCGATTTCGAGCAGCGGGAAGAGCATCGGGGTACCGCCGGCCGCCGCAATCGCCTCGGCCAGCGGTGCAGCCTGCGCCGGCGGCCGGGTCACGACAATGCAGCGCCCTGCCAGCGGGCCGACCACGCTCATGCCGGGATCAGGCGTGGCAGGCGAGCTGGGCGAGGATGGCGTCCGCCCCCCGGGCGCGCAGCGTTTCGGCCAGCTGGCGCCCCAGCGCCTCGTCGTCCGCCGGGTTGCCGCGCAGTTCGGCGCTGACCATTTCCTTGCCGTCGACCGTGGCGACAAAGCCGCGCAGCCACAGCTGGCCGTTGTCGATCACCGCATAGCCGCCCAGCGGCACCTGGCAGGAACCGCCCAGTGCGCGCGAGAAGGCGCGTTCGGCCTTGACGCAGTGGGCCGTCTCGGCATCGTTGAGCGGGGCGACGATCTCGGCCATCGCCGCATCACCGGCGACCAGCTCGATGCCCAGCGCCCCCTGGCCCGGTGCCGGCAGGGATTGTTCCGGCGTCAGGACGGCCCTGATGCGATCCTTCAGGCCCAAACGGATCAGGCCGGCAGCGGCCAGGATGATCGCGTCGTATTCGCCGGCATCGAGCTTCTTCAGGCGGGTGTCGAGGTTGCCGCGCAGGCTCTTGATGACCAGCTGCGGGTATTTGGCACGCAGGATGGCTTCGCGGCGCAGGCTGGACGTGCCGACCACCGCCCCGGCCGGCAACGCGTCGAGACCGCTGTATTGGTTCGAGACAAAGGCGTCGCGCGGATTCTCGCGGGCCGAAATGGCGGCCAGCACGAAACCTTCCGGCATCACCATCGGCACATCCTTCATCGAATGCACGGCGAGATGGGCGCGGCCTTCCTGCATCGCCACCTCCAGCTCCTTGATGAACAGGCCCTTGCCACCGATATCGGCCAGCGGCCGGTCGAGGATCTGGTCGCCCCTGGTCGTCATGCCAAGAATGACAACTTCCGACCCGGGATTTAAACTCGCCAGGCGACTTTGGACATGAACCGCCTGCCACATGGCCAGACGGGATTCGCGGGAGGCAATGACGATCTTGGAGGGACGGGACATGATGCGACGATGGGCAGGGCAAATAGGAGCGCTGATTCTAGCATGTGCCCCCTGGGTGGCCCTTGATGCATCCGAGCTTTCGCGCGCCGCCGACCTGCGTGCCGAGGCCGCAGCTGCGGCCCGCAACGGCCTGCCACTCATCGTCCTTTACAGCCGGGACGACTGCACGTTCTGCCAGACGATCAAGCGCGAGCACCTCGCGCCGATGGCCGCCGACACCCGGCGCGGCAAGCGCCTGATGATCCGCGAAATCGCTCAGGACCGCGATACGCCGCTGACCGACTTTCAGGGACAGTCGACCACTCACGCCGCCTTCGCCGCCCGCGAGAAGATCAGGCTGGTGCCGGTCGTCGCCTTCTACGGCCCGAACGGCCGTAAACTGGCCGATCCCATCGTCGGCGCCCGGCTGCCCGATTTTTATCAAAGCTACCTGGACGATGCGATCGAGCAGGCAAGCCGCAAACTGAAACAACCATGACCGAGACCACCAAACCCACCGACCAGCGCCCGGAGCACCCCGATTTCTGGTGCAAGCGCTTTGGGGAAGGCGTCACCCCGTGGGATGCCGGGCAGGTGCCGGGCGACTTCGCCGAATTCATCGCCCGCCAGGCCCGGCCGCTGAATACCCTGATCCCCGGCTGCGGCAGCGCCTGGGAAGCTCAGCACCTGGCGGCGCACGCCTGGCCCGTCACGGCACTGGATTTCTCGCCGCAGGCCGTCGCCCGCGCCCGGGCGGTGCTCGGCGCCGCCCCCGTCGATCTGGTCTGCGCCGACTTCTTCGCCTGGCAACCGCAACAGCCGCTCGAACTGATCTACGAACGCGCTTTCCTGTGCGCCCTGCCACGCAAGCTGTGGGCCGACTGGGGCCGGCGGGTCGCCGAACTGCTGCCCCCGGGCGGCCTGCTGGCCGGTTACTTTTTCCTCTGCGACCAGCTCAAGGGCCCGCCCTTCGGCATTCTCCCCGAACAGCTCGACGACCTGCTGCAAGCCGGCTTTGAACGCATCGAGGATCGGGCAGTCCATGATTCCATACCGGTCTTCGCCGGCCGGGAACGTTGGCAGGTCTGGCGACGCCGCTGACTCCCCGGCAAGCTGTCGGGGAAAAGCGACAAGTATTTCGCATCGCGACGTCCACCCGGCTGGCGGTTCTGTCGTTAAATCGGCATGTAAAGAAAGGAATCCCGCATCATGAAGACACGCCACTTGCTCGCAGCCTTGCTGCTCTCCCCCCTCCTCATCGCACCGGCCAGCGCGCAGGTATCGGTCAGCATCGGCCAGCCCGGTTTCTACGGACGTATCGACATTGGCGGCTACCCCCCTCCGGCGCTGATTTACCCGGAGCCGGTCATCATCCGCCCCGCACCGGTCGCCTATCCGCCGATCTACCTGCGCGTGCCGCCCGGCCATGCCAAAAAGTGGCGCCACTACTGCGGTCAGTACAATGCGTGCGGCCGCCCGGTGTATTTCGTTCAAGATGACTGGTATCGCCACGAATACGTGCCGCGCTACCAGGAACGCCACGGTCCGCGCGGCCCCGGCCGCGACTACCGCGACGGTTACCGGGACGGCTATCGCGATGGCGACCGCTACGATGACCGGGGCGGCCGAGGCGGCCGCGATCACGGCCACGGACATGGTCGCGGCCGCGACTGACCCCTGCCGCACGCCCCGGTCACGCGACCGGGGCCTTTCCTGGCGTATCATCGGGCGCTTGTTTGACGTCAGCCCCGACCCCGATGAAAACCGATACGCCTCCGACCGTTTATCTCAAGGACTACACCCCGCCGGCCTTCTGGATCGACACCGTCGATCTTGATGTCGACATCACCGCCGGCAGCACCACCGTCACCGCCACGCTGGCCCTGCGCCGCAACCCCGCCTGCCCCGGCCAGCCGTTGGTGCTCGATGGCGAGGAACTCGACACCCTGTCGGTGACGGTCGACGGGGAAAACTGGCCCCAATCCGAAACGCCGACTTCGCTGACGCTGGCCGACCTGCCCGACACCTGCACGCTACAGACCGTCGTGCGCATCGACCCGGACAAAAACACCCGCCTGTCGGGCCTCTACCGCTCCAAGGACGGCTATTTCACGCAATGCGAAGCGCAGGGCTTTCGCCGCATCACCTGGTTCCTCGACCGTCCGGACGTGATGTCGACCTACACCGTGACGCTGCACGCCGACCGCGAAAAATTCCCGGTGCTACTCGCCAACGGCAACCCGGTCGCTGCCGGTGACGAAGCCGGAGGCCGCCACTGGGCGAAGTGGGCCGACCCGTTCAAGAAGCCGGCCTACCTGTTCGCCATCGTCGCCGGCAAGCTCGATGTGCTGCGCGACACGTTCAAGACCGCCTCCGGCCGCACCGTGCAGCTCGCCATCTACGTCGAACCGGGCAAACTCGACCAGTGCCCGCACGCCATGGCCGCGCTGAAGAAGTCGATGCGCTGGGACGAGGAACGCTTCGGCCTCGAATGCGACCTCGACCACTACATGATCGTCGCGGTCGGCGATTTCAACATGGGCGCGATGGAAAACAAGGGCCTCAACATCTTCAACACCAAGTACGTGCTGGCGCGCCCGGATGTCGCCACCGATGTCGATTTCGAGAACATCGACCGCGTCGTCGCCCACGAATACTTTCATAACTGGACCGGCAACCGCGTCACCTGTCGCGACTGGTTCCAGCTCTCGCTGAAGGAAGGCCTGACCGTCTTCCGCGACCAGGAATTCGGCGCCGACGTGCACGACCGCCAGACCGCCCGCATCCGCGAAGTGCGCGGCCTGCGCGCCGCGCAGTTCCCGGAAGACGCCGGCCCGATGGCGCACCCGGTGCGCCCGGCCAGCTTCGTCGAAATCAACAACTTCTACACCGCCACGGTGTACGAAAAAGGCGCCGAGGTCATCCGCATGATCCAGACGCTGATCGGCCGCGACGCCTTCCGCGCCGGCATGGACGAATACTTCCGCCGCCACGATGGCCAGGCCGTCACCTGCGAGGATTTCGTCGCCGCGATGAGCGCAGCCTCGGGCTTTGACTTCAGCCAGTTCATGCGCTGGTACAACCAGCCCGGCACCCCGCACGTCGCCGTCGACGGCCACTACGACGCCGAATCGCGGACCTACACGCTGACCTGTACACAAAGCAACCGCCGCGCCTCGGACGAAGCGCCCTACCTGATCCCGATCCGCGTTGCCCTGTTCTCAACAGCCGGTGACCTGCTGCCCGGCAGCGAACGCACCTTGCACCTGACCGCCACCAGCCAGTCCTTCGTCTTCAACGACGTCGCTGCCGAACCCGTGCCGTCCCTGCTGCGCGATTTCTCGGCGCCGGTCTATCTCGATTTCGACTACACGCCGGAACAACTGGCCCTGCTGCTCGGCCACGAATCCGATCCCTTCAACGCCTGGGAAGCCGGCCAGCGCCTGGCCACGACACTGATCCTCGACGCCGCGCAGGCCATCGCTGCCGGGCAAAGTCCGGTCTGGCCCGATACCTTCACCGCCGCCTGCCGGCGGCTGCTGCAGACGCACGCCGAACGGGGCGCCGCCTTCGTCGCCGAAGCCCTGACGCTGCCCGGCGAAGGCACGCTGGCCGAACTGCTCGACGTCGTCGATCCCGACGCCCTGCACGCCGCGCGCAACGGCCTGCGCCGCCATCTGGCCGAGGAACTGGAAGGCGAGTTCGCCGGCCTCTATGCCGCGCTGGCCATCGCCGAACCCTACGCGCCGACCCGCGAACAGGCCGGCCGCCGCGCCTTGCGCAACGTCTGCCTGGCCTACCTGCTCGAACGCGACAGCGACGCCGCCCGCCTCATCGCATTGCGGCAGTTCAAGACGGCCGACAACATGACCGACCAGTATGCCGCGCTGGCCGCCCTGGCCAACGTCCAGGCGGCCGTCTGCCCCCAGCGGGATGAAGCGCTCGCCGCCTTCTACGCCCGATGGCAACACGAAGCCCTGGTCGTCGACAAATGGCTGGCGGTGCAAGCCGGCAGCCGCCGGCCGGATACGCTGGCCACCGTCAAGGCGCTGACCACCCACCCTGCCTTCGACGCCGGCAACCCGAACAAGATCTATGCGCTGATTCGCAACTTCGGGGCCAACCTGGTGCGCTTCAATGCCGCCGATGGCAGCGGCTACGCCTTCATGGCCGACCGCATCCTCGCGCTGCACGACAAGAATCCGCAGGTTGCCTCCCGCCTGGCACGCAGCTTCGACCGCTGGCAGAAATTCGACGCAGGCCGGCAGGCCCACGCCCGCGCCGCGCTCGAACGCATCCGCCTGCATGACGGCTTGTCGCGCGACGTGCTCGAAGTCGTCAGCCGGGCCCTTGGCGATTGACGCGAAACACAGCGATACGCTCTGTTGCAAACCGTTACTTGAAAGCAGCGGGGGCAGGCCTTATCTTGGACACATGTGCTGAACAGACATCAGCCATGACGGCCCCCTCCCCCAACCCCCACCGGCCGTCCAGAAAGCCCCGTACTTCCCCCGGTACGGGGCTTTCGCCTTTTCATGGCCGCCCGGCTCCGGCAGTCAGCTGTGGCGGACCAGCGCCTTGGCCGGCGCCCATTGCCGACGGCTGACCGGGAGCTTTTCCGGCACGCCGCGCAGCAAGGCCCAGCCATAGGCCTCGGCATCGTCGCCGGCAGCTTTCTCGAAACCGGCCACGGCCGTCTTGGCGACCAGCACCGACCGATGCAGGCGCAAGAAGCGATCGGCGAACTCGGTTTCGAGATGGGTCAGCGCCTCGTCGAGCAGGTATTCCCGCTCGGCCGTGCGCGCGGTGACGTACTTCAGGTCGGCCTTGAAATAGAGCACTTCGCTCACCGGCACGAGAAGCAGGCGGCCGCGCTCGTGACAGGAGAGATGGGTCCGGCCGCCGCCGCGGACTGCCTGGCCGATCCGGGCCAGCAGCGCGCCATCCGGCCGGCTGACCGGCACCTTTTGCAGCGCCGCCAGCAGGCGCTGGGCGCGTACCGGCTTCAGCAGGTAATCGACCGCATTGAGATCAAAGGCCTGGACGGCGTAATTGTCGTAGGCAGTACAGAAAATCACCGCCGGCGGCTTTTCCAGACAGCCGAGATGGGTCGCCAGCTCGATGCCATCCATGCCCGGCATGCGGATGTCGGCCAACACGACATCCGCGGCGTGCGTCTGCAGCAGATCGAGCGCCTGGGCGCCATTCGCCGCCTCGCCCACCACCACGCTCGGCATTTGCAGGGCGAGATCGGCCAGCAAGGTGCGCAGGCGGTCACGCGCCAGTGGCTCGTCATCGACGATCAGGATGTTCAACGGGCTTTGCGCTGGCATGGCAGGGTAATGCGGACATCGTAACGGTGATCGCCCACCTCGGTTTCCAGACGGGCCTCCAGATCGTAATACAGGGCCAGGCGTTCGCGGATGTTGGCCAGGGCCATCTGGTTACCGGCGGCGTGTTGCGCCTGATCGGCGGTCGGGTTGCTGATCGTGATGTGCAATTCGTCCCCGTCCCGGACGATGGCAACCACCACCGTCCCCCCCGCCGGCGACGGTTCGATACCATGATAAACGGCGTTTTCGAGCAAGGGTTGCAGCATCAGCGGCGGAATCGGCAGGTCGAGCGGCGTCGCGCCGATCTGCCAGTCGACCCGCAACCGGTCCTCGCCCAGACGCAAGGTCTCCAGTTCCAGATATTGCCGGCCCAGGGCAATTTCATCGGCCAGGCTGACCAGCTCGCCGGGATCGCGCATCGCTGCCCGGAACAGGTCGGAGAGCGACTCCAGCGCCGCTTCGGCCTGCTGCGGCCGGGCGCGGATCAGCGACAGCACGGCATTGAGCGAATTGAACAGGAAATGCGGCCGGATACGGGCATTCAGCGCAGCCAGGCGGGCCTCGGCCTGGGCCGGCGACAAGGCCTTGGCGCGCAACTCAAAATAGGCGAGCAGCAGGCTGGCGCCTGCCATGGCCAGCAGGACCGCGCGCAACGCCACACCGGACTCGACCAGAGTCAGGCTGCCGGCATACAGGATCAGGGCGCCGGCCAGGGCCCCAGCCAGTCCGACGACCAGGGCCTGCCCGAAACGCAGCGGCAGACGCCACAGGGTATCGCGCAGCAGGGCGAGCAGGCCCAGAGAGACGAGTAGCAGCGGCTCGACGAGGGCTGCCATCTGCAGATAGCGATCCAGCCACTGGCCGATGGCCGGCGCCTGGATCAGCGCGGCGAGCGCCGCCAGGCCGTTGATCCCGAGCAGGACGCGCAGCATGACCCCGAAATTGCGCCAGTCGGGCAGCGGGTGCGTGGCCGGAAAGTGCCGTATACTTGCCATCCTTGTGCGGGTTTCCTTGAAATTCGTCGTCAAATCGTCGCCTAGCGCCCCATTCTAGACCAGAGTCATGACCTCCAACGCCAATCAATACACCTGGGCCGGCCGCTTCTCCGAGCCGGTCTCCGATCTCGTCAAACGCTATACCGCTTCCGTCGATTTCGACCAGCGCATGTGGCGGCAGGACATCCGCGGCTCGCTGGCGCACGCCAAGATGCTCGCCCGCCAAGGCATCATCAGCGGCCAGGACCTGGCCGACATCGAGCGCGGCATGGCGCAGGTGGCGCAGGAAATCGAAGCCGGCCAGTTCGAATGGTCGATCGACCTGGAAGACGTACACCTCAATATCGAAAAACGCCTGACCGCGCTGGTCGGCGACGCCGGCAAGCGGCTGCACACCGGCCGCTCGCGCAACGATCAGGTGGCCACCGACATCCGTCTCTACCTGCGCGATGCCATCGACGACATTCAGATGCTGCTCAAGCAATTCCGCAGCGCCCTGGTCGATCTGGCCGAAAAGGAAGCCGCCACGCCGATGCCCGGCTTCACGCACCTGCAGGTCGCGCAGCCGGTGACCTTCGGCCACCATATGCTCGCCTATTTCGAAATGTTCGGCCGCGATGCCGAACGTTTTGCCGACGCAAGGAAGCGCGTCAACCGCCTGCCGCTCGGCTCGGCCGCGCTGGCCGGCACCACCTACCCGATCGACCGCGAATTCGTCGCCGCCGAACTCGGTTTTGAAGGTGTCTGCGAAAACTCGCTGGATGCCGTGTCGGATCGCGACTTCGCCATCGAATTCACCGCCGCCTGCTCGCTCCTGATGATGCACATCAGCCGCCTCTCCGAAGAACTGGTGATGTGGATGAGCCCGCGCGTCGGCTTCATCCAGATCGCTGACCGCTTCTGCACCGGCTCCTCGATCATGCCGCAGAAAAAGAACCCGGACGTGCCGGAACTCGCCCGCGGCAAGACCGGCCGCGTCTATGGCCAGTTGATGAGCCTGCTCACGCTGATGAAGTCGCAGCCGCTGGCCTACAACAAGGACAACCAGGAAGACAAGGAACCGCTGTTCGACGCCGTCGACACCGTCACCGACACCCTGCGTATATTCGCCGACATGGCCGGCGGCATCACGGTGCGCGCCGATAACATGAAGTCCGCGCTGACCCAGGGCTTCGCCACCGCCACCGACCTCGCCGATTATCTGGTCAAGAAGGGCCTGCCCTTCCGCGATGCGCACGAAGCCGTCGGTCATGCCGTCAAGGCGGCCGAAGCCAAGGGCATCGACTTGCCGCAGCTGACGCTCGACGAACTGAAGGCCTTCTGTCCGCAGGTCGAAGCCGACGTCTTCGCCGTGCTGACCGTCGAGGGCTCGCTGGCTTCCCGCAACCACATCGGCGGCACCGCGCCGGCTCAGGTCCAGGCCGCCATCGCCCGCGCCCGCCAGCGGCTCGCCTGAGTCCGCCAGGCTTCGCACGCACCGCCGCTCACCCCGGCGGTTTTTTTGCGCCTGAGCCGACAGCGGTTTAATATATAAGCACCCATTGATATACCAATCAACAACTGCCCCATCCATCACTCAGGACGAACAGCATGTATCACACCGTTGTCGACAGCACCCCCCTCATCAAGGTCACCAGCGCCAAGCATGAAGCCCAGTATGCGGTGAATGGGTCGCTGATGAACCCGCTCGAGGCCTTCTACGCCGCGCTGGCCGCCTGCGCCGCCGTCTACACCAAGAAGGCCTGCAAGGAACTCGGCATCTCGCCGGAAGGCATCGTCATCGATTGCAAGCCCTTCACCGGCACCGGGGGGCCCCTGAGTCTGGCCAAGTTCCGCAGCGAAGTCCGCTTCCCGGCCCACTTCACGGCCGAGCAGAAGGCTCAGGTGCTGGACAGCATCAGCCACTGCGCCGTGAAGGAAATCGTCAAGGATGGCGGCAGCATCGATTTCCAGGTGGCCGAAGCCTGAACATCCGGCAAGTCGCCACCCTCCAACAAAAAACCGGGGCATGCCCCGGTTTTGCATTTCAGCCAGCCGACCGTCAGGCAGCAATGCCTTCCAGCAATTGCTGCAACTCGCCGGACTGGTACATCTCCTTCATGATGTCGCAACCGCCGATGAACTCGCCCTTGATGTAGAGTTGCGGAATGGTCGGCCAGTTGGCGTATTCCTTGACGCCCTGACGGATTTCCTCGTCGGCCAGCACATTGACCGTCACGAAATCGGTCACGCCGCACAGCTTGAGGATTTGCACGGCCGTCGCCGAAAAGCCGCACTGGGGAAAGCGGGCGTCGCCCTTCATGTAGAGGACGACCGGATTGTTGGTCACGGTTTCGCGGATACGTTGCTGAACGTCGGACATGGGTTCTCCAGATTACAGGTGGCCGCCTGAAACGCGGGCGATGCCGGCCAGGTCGGGGTGAGTGAATATGCCTTTGAAACCGGCCGCAGCCAATAAGTTCCGGCTCGCCTCACCCTGATCGTAACCATGCTCGAACAACAGCCAGCCGCCGGGATTCAGGTGGCCCGGCGCATCGGCGACGATCCGCCGGATGCAGGCCAGGCCGTTGCCGCCAGGCTCCCGATCAGTCAAGGCCAGGCGCGGTTCATGCGGCAGGCCGTTCCGGGCGAGGTGCGGATCCCCCTCGGCGATATAGGGCGGATTGGAAACGATCAGGTCGAAGCGCCGGCCGGCCAGCGGGGCCAGCCAGTCGCCTTCGTGGAATTCGACTTTCGCCCCCAGCCGGCCGGCATTGCGACGGGCAACCGCCAGCGCGCCCGGGGACAGGTCGACCGCCGCCACCGACGCGGCCGGATACGCCAAGGCCAGCGAGATGGCCACGATGCCCGAACCGGCGCCGAGATCGACGACCGTCGGCGCCGCCTGTCCGTCCAGCCTGGCCAGTGCCAGCTCGATCAGCACCTCGGTCTCGGGGCGCGGAATCAGCACGGCGGGCGACACCTGGAAAACGCGGCCGCGGAATTCCGCTTCACCAACGAGATAGGCGAACGGCTCGCCGGCGGCGCGACGCGCGAGCCAGTCGGCAAATTGTGCGAAGGCCGCGGGAGTAACCGGGGTTTCCGGACGAGCCAGCAGGTCGGCGTGGCTGCAGCCGGTGGCATGTTGCAGGAGCAGCCGGGCATCGAGGCGGTCGATCCGGCCACGCGCCCAGGCCAGCGCCTCGCCCAGCGTCATACTCAGTTCTGCTCGGCCAGTTCGGCCAACTGGTCGGCCTGATATTCGGACGCCAGTGCGCCGAGCAGTTCGTCCAGGTCACCGTCCATGATCGCCGCGATTTTGTACAGCGTCAGGTTGATGCGGTGATCCGTCACCCGCCCTTGCGGAAAGTTGTAGGTGCGGATGCGTTCGGAGCGGTCGCCGGAGCCGATCAGGCGCTTGCGGGTACTGGCGATGGCGCTTTGCTGGGCACGCACCTGCACATCCTTGATGCGGGCGGCCAATACTTTCATGGCCGATGCCTTGTTGGCGTGCTGCGAGCGGCCATCCTGGCATTCGGCGACAATGCCGGTCGGCAAGTGCGTGATGCGTACCGCCGAGTCGGTTTTGTTGATGTGCTGGCCTCCGGCACCGGAAGCACGGAAGGTGTCGATACGCAGGTCGGCCGGGTTGAGGTTGACGTCCTCGACCTCGTCGGCTTCCGGCATCACCGCAACGGTACAGGCCGAGGTATGGATGCGCCCCTGGGTTTCGGTTTCCGGCACGCGCTGGACGCGGTGGCCGCCGGACTCGAACTTCAGGCGCGAATAGGCGCCGTAACCTGCAATGCGGCAGATGATTTCGCGGTAGCCACCGAGCTCCGACTCGCTCGCCGACAACACCTCGACCTGCCAGCGCTGGCGTTCGGCATAGCGGGAATACATGCGGAACAGGTCGCCGGCGAACAAGGCCGATTCGTCGCCGCCGGTGCCGGCCCGGATTTCGAGCAGCACGCTGCGCTCGTCGTTGGGGTCTTTCGGTAGCAGCAGCTTCTGCAACGCGATTTCCAGCTCCGGCAGACGGGCCTTGGCAGCGGCCATTTCCTCCTCGGCAAAGGCGCGCATGTCAGGATCGGCCAGCATGGCCTCGGCCTCGACGATGTCATTTTCGGCCTGGCGGAAGGCATTGAACTGGATGGCCACCGGCTCGACCTCGGCCCGTTCGCGCGACAACTTGCGGAACTGCTCCATGTCGTTCGCCGCATCGGGCGCCGACAGCAGGCGGTCGATCTCGTCGAGGCGTTCGACCAGCAGCTCGAGTTTTTGGCGGATGCTCGATTTCATGGCAGTGGTGGGTGGGCCGGGAATCATTTCAGGGGGCGCGATTTTAACCGAGATCATCCCGCATCGGCGATGAAAGGTGATTGCCAGCAAGGACTTATGCCGCAATAATCCCTCCCTTCGCGGGCCGACTCCCATGCACACCGTATCCCACTCCTTCCTCGCCCAGGCGGAAACGCTGGAACTGCGCTGGCAGAACTATCTCGGCAGCGGCGACTTCGACCAGTTCGTCGAATTCACGCTGTCGCTCAACGGCCTGACCGAACGCCTGAACCAGCAGAACCTGCCGGGGCTGGCCAGCGCCTGCCAGGAACTGGAGAACCGCGCCCTCGCCCTATTCACCGACCATACCCTGCGCCCGGTGACCGACGAGCAAACAGCGGCAATCAGCCAGCAGCTCGACACCATCCTGCAATTGCTGTACCGGCACGAGACGCCTGCCGTCATCACCAAGCGACTGTCTGACCAGACCAACGAAGAGCGCGACCCGTGGGTGCGCCAGCGCAACATTCTGATCGTCTCGCGCCCTGGCCACCCGTGGAGCGCAGCCCTGGTCGAGCAACTGAACTTCTACGGTTTCCGCTCGCATACCCTGGACTGGGAAAGGGAAGCCGATCTCGATGAAGCGCCGCTGGCCATCGTGCTGGTCCCCGACCACGAGAACAGCACCTACCCGCAGCAGGCGCTGGCCGCCCTGCAGCGCCTGAAGGCGCGCTATGTCGCCAGCTACGTCTATTGCCTGTCGGTGCCGGCTTCGCTGGAGGCCATCGTCAGCCTGCAGCGGGCTGGCGCCAATGTGTGCATCCCGGCCGAGGTCAAGCTGAGCGACATCCTGTCGCGCATCCTCGATCTGGTCGAGAGCCGCGAACAGGAAACCCACCGCGTACTGATCGTCGAGGATTCGAAGACCGCCATCGCCCACATCCAGCGCGCTCTCGACCTGCACGGCATCGACAGCCGGGCAATCAGCACACCGCTCTCGCTGCTGCAGGCCTGCGCCGACTATCGGCCGCACGCCATCCTGATGGACATGTACATGCCCTTCTGCACTGGCGTCGAAGTCACCCGTGCCTTGCGCCAGATCCCGGAATACCAGTCGCTGCCGGTCATCTACCTATCCGGCGAGGCCGACATCGGGCAACAGGTCGAAGCCCTGCGCCTGGGCGGCGACCAGTTCCTGACCAAGCCGGCCAACCCGATCATCCTCAGTGCCGTGGTCAAGACCAAGATCGACCGCTACCGCGACATGCTGCGTTCCGGCCGTCATGACAGCCTGACCGGCCTGCTCAACCATTCGGCCTCGAAGGAACAGCTCGAACAGATGTTGCGCCGTACGCTGCCGGTCGGCCAGCTGGCGGTGGCGATGATCGACATCGACCGCTTCAAGTCGATCAATGACAACTACGGGCATCCGGTCGGCGACCAGGTCATTCGCAGCCTGGCTTGGCTGTTGCGCGGCCGTCTGCGCAACAGCGACCTGATCGGGCGCTACGGTGGCGAGGAATTCATCGTCGCGCTGAGCGGGGTGGACGCCAACCAGGCAGCCACCCTGCTCAACCGGATCCGCGAGGATTTCTCGCAACTGCCGCACGCCCACAGCCGGGGCGCCCTGCGCGCCAGCTTCAGTTGCGGCATCGCCGCGGTGCCGCACTGCCTGACCGGCAGCGCGCTGATCGAAGCGGCCGACGAGGCGCTACTGCAAGCCAAACGGGACGGACGCAACCGGATCGTCACTGCCGGCCGCCAACGCTCCGGCGCCTGACCGGCCGGACCGGAATCCGTCGGTCACCGCCGCAACGGCAGCGTGCCTGCAGATTTATCGGCCGATTGTCTGCCTATTCGCCGGGATGGAGATGGAAGAGCCGCGCGGCAGCGTGCTGCAACTGGCTGCGCTCGGCCCCTTCCGCCGCATTGAGGGCTTGTGTCGGGGCATGCAGGAACTTGTTGGTCAGACGATGCGACAGGTGGTCGAGCACTTTTTCCGGGCTCTCGCCCTTGGCCAGTTGTTTCAACGCATGTTCCATCTCGTGGCGGCGCATCCGTTCGGCGGCATCGCGCAGCGAACGGATGACCGGCACGGTATCGCGCGATTCGAGCCAGGCCAGAAAATCCCTGACCCGGTGGGCGATGATGTCCTCGGCCTCGACAACGGCCGCCTGCCGCGACTCCAGGCCGCTTTCGACGACCTGTGCCAGATCGTCGACGGTGTAGAGAAAAACGTCGTCGAGGCGGCCGACCTCTTCCTCGATGTCGCGTGGGACGGCCAGGTCGACCATGAACATCGGGCGGTGACGGCGGGCCTTGACCGCCCGTTCGACCATCCCCAGGCCGATGATGGGCAGCGGTGCGGCGGTGCAGGAAACAACGATGTCGTGCTGCGCCAGATGCTCGCCCAGTTCGTCGAGACGAATGGCGGTACCGCCATACTGCTCGGCCAGCGCCCGGCCCCGCTCGATGGTGCGGTTGGCGATGGTGACCTGTTTCGGCTTCTGGGCGCAGAAGTGGGCCGCGCACAGTTCGATCATCTCGCCGGCCCCGATGAACAGGATGCGCTGCTCGCTGAGCGACTCGAAGATGCGTTCGGCCAAATGGACACCCGCAGCAGCCATGGAGACGATATTGGCGCCAATGGCGGTCGTGCTGCGCACCTCCTTGGCGACCGAGAAGCAGCGCTGGAAAAGCTTGTGCAACTGGGTACCGAGGGTGCCGCACGCCTCGGCGGCGCGGACGGCATCCTTCATCTGGCCGAGAATCTGCGGTTCGCCGATGACCATGGAATCGAGGCCACTGGCGACGCGAAAGGCGTGCCGGATGGCCTCCGGCTGGTCATGGGTATAGAGGTAGGGCGCCAGTTCGTCGCGCGGCACCTGGTGGTAATGGGCCAGCCAGTCGATGACAACCTCGGGTGACTCGGCGGCGCAGTAGATCTCGGTACGGTTGCAGGTGGACAGGATGGCCACCTCGCGCACCGGACGTTCGCGCACCAAATCGGCCAGGGCATGGCCCAGCTTGTCGGCGCCGAACGCGACGCGCTCGCGAATGGCGAGCGGAGCGGAATGGTGGTTGATGCCGAGAGTAAAAATCACCGGGGTCGGTTAGCGCGGACGAAATGGGGGGCGATTATAGCATCCGCCCCCCCCTGCGCCCGATTTGCCGCGGGTCAGAACAGGAATGCCTGCTTTTCCACCGGTGGTTTTGGCTGGTTGTCGGCGCCGAACACCCGCATCTGGCGTGGCCGGAACCAGACCTCCTGACCAACGGCAAGTTGCAGCATCGCGTGCCGCTCGCGCGACAGCTCGACTTCGACGATCTCGCCGCCATGCTGCAGTTCGACGCGCACCACCGGCCCGACCGGATGAACATGTGCCACCGTGGCGGCCAGCGCGCCTTCCGCCGGCTGCCGGGCGATATCGATATCGTGCGGCCGGACGAAGGCCGTGACCTTTTCCGCGCTTTCATGGCGCTCGACCTCGGCATAGCCACCCTGCACGCGGCTGTGGAAGACATTCACATTGCCGAGGAACTGATAGACGAAAGGCGTTGCCGGGGCGGAATAAACCTCGTCGGGCGAGCCGATCTGCTCGATCCGGCCGTGGTTCATCACCACGACGCGATCGGCCACCTCCAGCGCCTCTTCCTGATCATGCGTGACGAACACCGACGAAATGTGCATGTCGTCGTGCAGGCGGCGCAGCCAGCGGCGCAGTTCCTTGCGTACCTTGGTGTCGAGCGCGCCGAAAGGCTCGTCGAGCAGCAGCACCTTGGGCTCGACGGCCAGCGCCCGGGCCAGCGCGATGCGCTGGCGCTGGCCGCCGGACAACTGCGAAGGATAGCGCTCCGCCAGCCAGTCAAGCTGGACGAGGCCGAGCAACTCCATGACCCGGCGCCGGATTTCACGCTCGCTCGGGCGCTCCTTGCGTGGCTTGACGCGCAGGCCGAAGGCAACGTTCTCGAACACCGTCATGTGGCGAAACAGCGCATAGTGCTGAAAGACGAAACCGACATTGCGCTCGCGGGCATGCAGGTGGGTGGCTTCGGCACCGGAGAAGAAGATTTCACCCTGATCGGCCGTTTCCATGCCGGCGATGATCCGCAAGAGCGTCGTCTTGCCGCAGCCGGAGGGACCAAGCAGCGCGACCAGTTCGCCGGTCGGGATGTCGAGATTGATGTTGTCGAGCGCGACGAAATTGCCGAAGCGCTTGGCGATGTTGCGGATTTCGATGCTCATGCAGTTTTCTCGCCGGGTAGTTCAGCATTCAACATGTCGGTTTCGGCCTTCATGCGCCATTCGACGACGGTCTTGGCGACCAGCGTCACCAGCGCCAGCAGGGCGAGCACCGAGGCGGCAGCGAAGGCGCCGATGGCGTTGTATTCGTTGTAGAGAATTTCGACGTGCAACGGCAGCGTGTTTGTCTCGCCGCGGATATGGCCGGAGACCACCGACACCGCGCCGAACTCGCCCATTGCCCGCGCATTGGAGAGGATGACGCCGTAAAGCAGACCCCACTTGATGTTGGGCAGCGTCACGCGCCAGAACATCTGCCAGCCGGACGCGCCTAGCGAAATCGCTGCTTCTTCCTCGTCCTTGCCCTGCGACTGCATCAGCGGGATCAGTTCGCGGGCGATGAAGGGGAAGGTGATGAACAGCGTCGCGAGGATCATGCCCGGCACGGCAAAGATGATCTTGATCTCGTTCGCTGACAGCCACGCGCCGAAAAACCCCTGCGAACCGAAGAGCAGGATGAAGATCAGCCCGGCGACCACCGGCGACACGGCAAACGGCAGGTCGATCAGCGTGATCAGGAGGCTCTTGCCGCGAAAATCGAACTTCGCAATCGCCCAGGCCGCCGCCACGCCGAACAGGATGTTGAACGGCAGCACGGCCAGCGCAATCACGATGGTCAGCCAGATCGCCGAGCGGGTTTCCGAGTCCTTCAAGGCCTCGAGATAAATCGGCAGGCCTTGCGCCAGGGCTTCGACGAAGACGGCGATCAGCGGCAGGCCGAGGAAGAAGAAGAGGAAGCCAAGACCGACCGTCAGCAGCCCGTAGCGCACCCAGGCCGGCTCCTGCGTCGCCCGCGTCAGTTTGTGGGTGCTCATGCCTCTGCCTCCTTGCCCGCCTTGCCGGCCGCCACTTCCAGCGGCTCGGCATTCTTGTGCCGATTCGCCGCCCACCATTGCAGGGCGTTGATCGCCAGCAGCAACACGAAGGAAATCGCCAGCATCACGACGGCCAGCGCCGTCGCGCCGAGCACATCGTATTGTTCCAGTTTGGAAATGATGAGCAGCGGCACGATTTCGGAGATCAGCGGCAAGTTGCCGGCAATGAAGATGACCGAACCGAATTCGCCAAGCGCCCGGGCAAAAGCGAGCGCAAAGCCGGTGAGCAACGCCGGGCCGATGGCCGGAAAAATCACCCTGACGAAGGTCTGCCAGCGCGAGGCGCCGAGCGTCGCCGCAGCCTCCTCGACTTCGGTTTCGATGTCCTCGATCACCGGCTGCAAGGTCCGCACGACAAACGGCAGCGTGATGAAAGTCAGCGCGACGACAATGCCGAGTGGCGTGTAGGCGACCTTGATGCCGAGCGGCTCAAGACGGCTGCCCAGCCAGCCATTGCCGGCATACAGCGTGGCCAGCGTGATGCCGGCCACTGCCGTCGGCAGCGCGAAGGGCAGATCGACCAGCGCATCGACGAAACGCTTGCCGGGAAAGGGATAGCGAACCAGCACCCAGGCAACGATCAGGCCAAAGCAGGCGTTGATCGATGCCGCCAGCAGCGACGAGACGAAGGTGACGCGAAAGGCGGCCAGCGAGCGTTCGCCAAGCGCGATGTCGAGAATCTGGCCGACACCGAGCTCCGACGCCTTGAGCACCAAGCCGCCCAGCGGCAGCAGGATGAGCAGCGAGAGATAGACCAGGGTGTAACCGAGCGCCAGGCCAAAGCCGGGCAGGACGCGGTGATTTTTTGCAGTCATGGGCAGGGACGTCAGGCCGGACAGACCCGCAGGCGGCCAGGGGCCGCACGACCATGCGCCCCTTCGCGGTGGATGTCACGCCGCATTACTTCGCCACGTAAATCTGGTCAAAGGTGCCGCCGTCCTTGAAGTGCGTGGCGAAGGCCTTGGTGGCGCCGCCGAAGACCTCATCGACGGTGAAGGTCTTCACCGGCGGGAAGAAATGGGCGTATTTCTTCAGCAGCTCGGGATCGCGCGGCCGCAGATAGTTCTGGGCGGCATTTTCCTGGCCTTCCTTCGACCACAGGTATTCCAGATAGGCGGTGGCCTGCTTGCGGGTCCCCTTCTTGTCCACCACCTTGTCGATGAGAGCCACCGGGAACTCGGTCTGCATGGTCAAGCTGGGATGAATCACCTCGAAGTTACCCTTGCCGAATTCCTTGGCAATCATCTCGGCCTCGGATTCGAAGGTGATCAGCACATCGCCCAGGCCGCGCTGCATGAAGGTGGTCGTTGCGTCACGCCCACCGGCCGCGAACAGCGGGGCGTTTTTCAGCAGCCTGCCGACGAATTCCTGCGCCTTGGCATCGTTGCCCCCCGGCTGCCTGAGCGCCCAGGCCCAGGCCGACAGATAGGTGTTGCGGCCGTTGCCGGTATTCTTCGGGTGCGGGATGATGATCTGGACACCCGGCGCGGCCAGGTCGTTCCAGTCCTTCAAGCCTTTCGGATTGCCCTTGCGCACGATGAAGACCATCGTCGAGGTGTAGGGTGACGCGTTGTTCGGAAACTTCTTGGCCCAGTCCTTGGCGACCAGCCCCTTGTCAGCCAGGAACTCAATGTCGTTGGCCTGGTTCATGGTCACCACGTCGGCCTCCAGGCCGTCGGCCACGGCACGCACCTGCTTGGTCGAGCCGCCGTGCGACTGCTTCAGTTCGAGGTTTTCACCGGTTTTCGCCTTCCAGTATTTCTGGAACATCGGGTTGTAGTCCTTATACACGTCGCGGGCGACGTCGTAGGAAACGTTGAGCAGGGTGGCATCGGCCAGGACGGCGCCGGCAACCAGGCTCAGCAAAAGGCTGGCGATCGATTTGCGGAATTGGATCATGGCTTACCTCATGTGGAATGGCCGTCAATTTAGCGAATGGATATATAACCGCAAAGACGAATTTTGAATTTGTTTATTCCATATCACACAAACCCGCCGGACACACGACCGGACAGCACTGTTCGTCCAGCCGGCGAGCGGCTATCATGCGAGATTATTCTCGCCCACCCGGACACGATGCGCGCCCCCCTGCCCCTCACCCTCCTGCTTTCCGCCCTGCTCGCCGCCTGTTCAACCCGGGGGGACATTCCACCGAGCAAACACATCGCGCAAAGCGGCCCCCTGCGCGTCCACCCCGGCCTGCTCGGCAAGCCGGTGCCGTCTGAATTGCAGGGCGAGGCGAGTGAGGCAAGCCGGCCGCTGGCGGCTGCCGCACCCGATGCCGTGGCCGATGGCACGATCCGGACGGATGATGTGGGCCTGCGCACGCAGCGCAGCGTGTACTTCGACCTGGACAGCGCTGACATCAAGGCCGATTTCGATCCGGCCCTGCGCGCCCATGCCCGCTATCTGGCCGAGCACCCGGCAGCGCGCGTTCGTGTCGAGGGGCACGCCGACGAACGCGGCAGCATCGACTACAACCGCCGCCTGGGCCTGAAACGGGCCGAAAACGTCCGCGCCGCCCTGCGCGCCCACGGCGCCGGGGAACAGCAGGTCACGGTGAAGACCCTGGGCGAGGCGCAGCCGAAGCGAACCGGCCATGACGAAAGCTCATGGGCCGAGAACCGTCGCGCCGACGTGGTGTACGAAACCGGAAACTGAGCGCACGCCCCGGCAGGGAGCTGTGGCCCGCTTGCCCTTTTTCGGGTCGCTCAGTTGTCGAAGCGGTAATACAGCCTGTTCAGCCAGGCCGCGACGGTCGCTTCGTCTTCCGGAAACCAGCCGGCATTCATCTGCGCATTGCAGGCGGCCACGCGCTGCAACAACTCCAGCCGGTTGGAGAGCATGCGCCCATCGCGGGTGTACATCGCGCTGCCGTCGCCACCATACATCCGGGCGTGACAGGCCACGCACGCCTTCTGATGCAGTTCGGGCGCCGCCTGCAGGTCAACATGCCCCCACGGGGTTTCGGCCCGGGCCAGGGAGGCAAACAGGAAGAGCGGCACTATGCGAAAAATCTTCATGGCGACCCCTTGCATGATCCGGTGACTCAGAAGCCGGCGGCCTCGGCCTCCAGATAGGCCAGGCTGACGTACTTGCCGATATTCGTTTCGAAGCCCTTGGTCTCCCGGGCCCGCGAGGCGACGCGTGGATCGCGCAGCACCAGCGCCTTGGCGGCTTCCAGCGGCAGACCATCCTTGATCGCCTGTTCACAGGGACGGTAGATCCCCTCGAAGAGTTCCCGGTTCCACTGCAGCACACCGCTCCCCGGCTCACCATGGCCGGGCAGCCAGATGCGGCTGGCCGTGCGCTGTTCGAGCTGGGTATAGGCCGCCAGGGTGCCGAGATAGGAGCCGTCGTCCATGTTGGCGATCCGCCGGTCCATCGCCACATCGCCGACGCAGGTCAGCTTGTCCTCGACCACCTCGACGCACAAATCGTACGGCGTGTGCGCCTTGCCGAAATGATGCAGGCGCAGGGTGACATCGGAAAAGCGCAGGGTGGCGCCATCCTCCAGCGGCAAACGCGGCGGGACGACGCGGGTGCCCATCGTCGCCTGGTTGGTCCACTGTTCGAGCAGGGTCTGCCACAACCGCCCCTGTACCCCGGCGATTTCGCGAATGGTGCCGGGATGCGCGTAGATCGGCAGATCGGCGCCGTAGGCATCGACAAAGGCGTGATTACCGAGCCAGTGATCGCCATGGTAATGCGTGTTGATGATCGCCACGACCGGCTTCTGCCACTGCTTTCTGATCTGGCGGATGGCCATTTCGCCGATCTGCACCGAAGCCCCGGAATCGACGACGACGAGGCCCTCGGCCGTATCGATGAAGGTCAGGTTGCACATCATCCCCTGGTTTTCCGGGGTGGGGAAGCCGTCCGGCGAGAAAATCATCCAGACGTGCGGTGACACCTGGCGCAAGGGATGGTCGCGCACGGCCGGGCCGCGCACAAAATCGTCCACCTCCCGGGCGAAGGCGGCAATGCCCTGCCAGGGCGCAAACTCAACGGCGGTCAGCCCGCCCAGCGCAGCAGCAGTACGGAAGAACTGTCGGCGATCCATCGGGGTCTCCTCGCTTGGCGAAAGCACCTGCCGCGCATGGCCAGGCGTTTTCTTTATCGTTTGAAAGGTCAGTGTAAGCGAATTATTATTTTATGATACAGATCAATGATAACGAGGGGAAACCACTTGAATCGCACTTTTCGCCACCTTCTGGGCTTCGGCCTACTCGGCCTCGCCCTGTCCGCCCCCAGCCACGCGAACGACCTGGCCCGCGCCGAGGAAATCGTCAGCAGCCGTTGCTTTCTATGTCACGGCCTGCAAGGCGAAGCGGCCAGCCCCGTGTTCCCGCGCCTGGCCGGCCAGCACGCCGAGTACATCGCCAAGCAACTGGCCGACTTCAAGTCCGGCAAGCGGGCCAGCGACACCATGAAACCCCAGGCGGAAGACCTGACTCCGGCCGAAATGAAGGCCCTTGGCCAATTCTTCCAAGCCAAGGAAGTCGGCCCGCGCAAGTCGCGGGACGCCGAACTGCTCGCCGTCGGCAAATACATTTTCGACCGCGGCAACGCGTTCAGCGGTCTGGCCGCCTGCTCCTCCTGCCACGGGCCAAAGGGACTGGGCACGCCGCAGCTGCCGCGCCTGGCCGGCCAGCACCCGCGCTACATCGAGGATCAGCTCAAGCAATTCAACAAGCGCGAGCGGACCAATGACAACGCGGTGATGCACACCATCGCCTCGAAACTGACCGAACTGGAAACGCACGCCGTCGCTGAATACATCGCGACGCTCGACTAAGCCCCTGCCGGTGGCGAGCCGGCCGGTCTCGCGGCCTGCCGGGCGGTCAGCAGCAGCTGGCGGGCCGTTTCGAAATCGTAGCTGGCCATCGCCTTGCCGAAGGCCGCTTCGTTCGGCCCCAGAATGGCAGCCAGCGCGGCAGGGTGGCGTTCCCACGCGGCTTTCGCCTCCAGGTCCCCGACCTCGAGCTGGGCCAGCAGGTTGTCGAGATCGAGGGGCGGCTGACCAGGAACCACCGGATTCGCCGCTGCCGCCGCCTGGCGGTTGTCGCGTGACAGCAACGGCACGGTGAACCAGAACACGCTGCCCTCCCCTGCCACCGACGAGAACCCGATCGTGCCGGCCATCCGTTCGACCAGCCGCTTGCACAACTGCAGACCAAGCCCGGTGCCGCCGAAGCGCCGGGTGGATGACGCGTCGATCGGGCTGAACAACCGGAAGAGGCCGGCATGCCGATCGGCCGGAATACCGATTCCCTGATCCTCAACCGTAAAGCGCAGCATGGGCGGGACCGTGTCGGCAAGGCCCACGCGCAGGGTGATGCAGCCGCGCTCCGAAAATTTCACTGCATTGCCGAGCAGATGGCCCAGCACCTGTGCCAAGCGCGCCGGATCGCCCCGCACGATGCCCGGCACATCGGGCGCCACGACATGCTGCAGGACCAACCCCTTGTTCGCGGCCTCCAGCCGATGCGCCTGTTCGGCCTGGCGGAGCAAGCTGGCCAGCTCGAAATCGACCGTCTCGATGACCAACTGATCCGACTCCAGACGGGAATAATCGAGAATATCGTTGATCATTCCCAGCAGCGTGTCGGTCGCTACCCGCAGCTTGTCGAGGCGCTCCCTGCCCCGGGGCGTCCCGATATCGTGGGCCAGCAGTGCGGCAAACCCGGCAATGTGGTTGAGCGGCGTACGCAACTCATGGCTCATGCTGCTCAGGAACGCGCTTTTGGCCCGATTGGCACTCTCCGCCCGATCGCGCGCCTCGGCCAGTTCGCGGGTGCGCTCGAGCACGAGCTCCTCGAGCTTGAGGCGGTGCCGCTCCAGTTCTGCCTCGGCCCGCTTGCGCTCGGTCACATCGACGACCAGACCGAGCACGGCCCGCTGCCCGTTGTATTCCAGCGAACTGCCGAAGACTTCGACTTCGATCCGCTCCCCATCCTTGCGCAAGCCGGTGAAGCCGTAGGTCAGCCGCGCGATCTCGCCACTCAGGCGGCGACGCAGGTTTTCGGCGACCAGCGCCCGGCTTTCCGGGGCAACGAGGTCTTCCACCCGGGTCGTGGCCATGCACTCCTCGGCGCTGGCATAGCCGAACATGCGTGCCATTTGCGGGTTGATGTACAACCACTGGCCATCGCGAATCATGTACACGCCGACCAGCGACTGCTCGACCAAGGCCGAGAACTTGCGCTCCGCCTCGCGCAGCTCCGCCTCGCGCGCCTCGATACCTTCGATCAGGGCATTGAACCCGGCAATGAACTGGCCGATTTCATCCGGACGCCCCACCGGTAGCGGCGCCAGGGGCTGCCCCGGCTGGCGCATCGCCGCCAGCCGCTGCAAGCTGCTTTCCAGCGGCCGGAACTGGCGCCGCAGGAACCACCAGGCGAGCACTGCGGCGAACAGGCTGAGCAGGCCGGTCGCTGCCAGCAGGTACTGTTTCATTGCCGTGATCGGCGCAAAGGCCTCGCGCGTCGGGGTCGTCACGCTGATGATCCAGCCTGCCGAACGGATGCCCCGATCGGCAACCAGCACCTCCTCGCCATGCGGATTGATCAGGATGGCAGTCCCTTCGTAGCCCGCCAGAAAGCGGTCGATCAGCGGATTGACCCCCGGCCCGGGCAGCTTCTCCATGACCCGGCGCTTGTCGGTGGCCATGATGATCTGCCGCTCACCCCGGTCAATGAGCAAGAAGCCGCCGGATTTTCCGAACGGCGTGGTCATCGCCTCGGTCATGAAATTGGGCAGGCCGAGTTCAATCTCGCCGACGATGATGCCGAGCACGCCGCCATGCTCGTCGCGGATCGGAGCCGCCATCGAGAACGAGGGGGCATCGAAGCGGTCGCCGCGATAGGCCTTGCCGATCGTGGCGTGTCCCCGGCCGATGGCCAGCTCGATCAGCGCAGCATCGCGCAGATAGGCTCCTGCCGGCGCATGGCCGACCGGATAACTGGCCACTGCCCGTGCGTCCGTGTTGTAAACCACCAGGCCGCCATTGAACAGGGTGTGCAACACCGGGCGCGCGGCAAGAAAGGTCTGCATCGCCGCCTCGCCATCCCGCATGGCCTGATCGCCGGCCAGCGCAACCCGCTCCAGCGCATCGAGACGACTGGCGACGGCGTATTCGATCTCCTTGGCCAGCAAGGTCGCCAGCGAATATTGCTGCTCGCTCAGCAGGCGCGCCATGTCCCGCTCGAGCAGACGGCCGACGAGGAAAGCCAGCGTCCAGCTGCCGATCAGGAAAATGCCGACCGTGATGAGCGTGATACGCGTCTTGAGCGAATGGCTATCGAACAGCAACCCCTTCCCCTCCCGGCATGAAGCGATCGGAAAAAACCGGGCTCACGGCTGACGCCGCTGTTTATCGCTACAACCCGTAGGTCACTATACACCCAATAGATGACAAAACCTGCGCAAATCAACAACAACGACATAAGCTTTTAAAGCACCACCCTCCCGGAGGATCGCCCATAGAAAAAGCCGCCCGCAGGCGGCTTGGCACACACCGTTGAAGCCGGCGCTCAGGCAAGCATGTCCGCCCAGATGTTCCTGGCCCAGCCGAGGGCTGCCTTGCCCTCCAGTTCGTTGCGCGCCACCGACACGCCACCGGCGCCCTTGACCGGCTGCACGGTCTTGGTCGCCGCGTCGTACTGGTGCACCGAAGCGACGTGAATGGCATTCTTGCCATCGACGAAGCTGTAGCAGGTGTTCATCACCACCGGCTCCGGATTCGGTGCCTGGCCGGCGAGCAGGTTGAGGATGGCAGCAGCCGCCAGCTTGCCGTGCTGGTTCGCCATGTGGCCGGACTTGGGCATGGTCGGTGCCGGGAAAATGGCGTCGCCCAGGACATGGATGCCCGGCGTGCTGGTCGACTCCATGCTCTGCCAGTCGATGTCCACCCAGCGGTTGTTGACCAGCTTGATGCCCGATTTGTGTGCAATGTCGCCGGCACGATGCGGCGGAATGACGTTCAGGACATCGGCCTTCAGCTTGTCGAATTCGAGGATCGCCGTGTTGCTTGCCACGTCGACGTCCTTGACCTCGCTATTGTTGCGGTACTCGATGATGTCCTTGTACAGGTCGCTCCAGGCCTTGGTAAACAACCCCTTCTTGGACATCACATCCTCGTTGGCATCCAGGATGATGACCTTGGACTTCGGCTTGCTCTGCTTGAAATAGTTGGCAACCAGGCAGGCACGCTCGTACGGTCCGGGCGGGCAGCGGTACGGCGCCTTGGGAATTGAAATGGCGTAGACGCCGCCATCCTTCATGGCCTCCAGCTGCTGGCGCAGGGCGATGGTCTGCGGGCCGGCCTTCCAGGCGTGCAGGATCTTGTTCTGCGCCTCGGCACTCTTCAGGCCGGGGATTTCGTCCCACATGAAATCGACCCCCGGCGACAGCACCAGGCGATCATAACTCAGCGCGCTGCCGCCCTTGAGCGACACGGTCTTCTTGAGGGCATCGACAGCGACCACGTCGTCCTGAATGACCCGCACACCCCACTTGCTGCGCAGGCCGTCGTAACTGATGGTGATGTCTTCCATTGTCTTGGTGCCACCGATCACCAGGTTGGAGATCGGGCAGGAGATGAAGGTGGGATTGCGTTCGATCAGCGTCACCTGCACGCCCCCCTCGCTCCACATGCGCAGGTATTTGGCCACCGTTGCACCGCCGTAGCCGCCGCCCACCACCACGACATGGCCGCTGGCCTTGCCACCGCCGGCGCAACCGTACAGGGAAGCCATCGCCCCGGCTGCTGCACCGGCTTTCAGGAAATCACGTCGTTTCATCAGCATCATGGCAATCTCCTTATTTCTGGCCGGCAAAGTAGGTAGCGATCAGGTCGAGCTGCGCCTCGGTATACCCCTTGGCAATCTGGTGCATGATCGAGGCCGGCTTGTCACCGCTCTTGTAGTCGGCCAGCTTCTGCAGGATCTTGGCCTTTTCCATGCCGGCCAATGCATCCATGCCGGAGCCCTTGACGGCGTGGCCGTTGGTACCGTGGCAGTTGGCACAGGTCGCCGCCAGATTGCGGCCGAGGTTGGGATCCGCCGCATGCGCGGCGCTGGCTGCCGCCAGCAGGCAGGCTGTGGCGAGGGGTACGAACACTTTCATCGGGACATCTCCTTCCTCATCATGATGTTGTTTGTCATATAGCCAATTCGGCGTTATCCGCTGCAATCCGCATCCTACAAAGGTTCTGGGTAGTTAGGCCAGAGGGATGCTGCATCGCAACAATATTAGTAGTTGACTATATAAGTACGCAGTTATACATTGAATCTTGATTGAAATCAAAATCAGAACAGCATGGACGAGACAACGCGGGTATTCGAACAGGTTGCACAGTATTTCGGATTGCTGGCTGATCCGACCCGACTGCGCATTCTCTCCTGTTTGTGTGCCGACGAACGCCCCGTCCACGAAGTCGTGGAAAAGATTGGCCTGACGCAAGCCAACATCTCACGGCACTTGAACATCCTGTACCGCGCGGGCGTCGTTGACCGGCGGCGGGAGGGAAGTTCGGTGATGTACAAGGTTATCGATCCGAATTTCGTCGACATCTGCCGAACAGTCAGTGTCACGGTGGCTAGCCGTGATCTGGGGGACGAGCTGGGGGTCGCGGAAGCCGATCGCAATCGTTGATGCCTACAACAGAGGGATGTAACACATGGGTGATTTTTCCAATCAACCGGGACGTTTGCGGCCCGCACCGGAAAACTTCCTGACGGATGAGCAGGTCAAGGCCGTCGGGGCGGGGCGGCGCGACTTCCTGCGCAAGAGTTTCCTGGCGGCCGGTGCGGCCATGGCGGCCCCGCTGGCAGCGCGCGCCAGCGAGGGGGATCCGGATATCCTGAACCTGCCGACCTGGACGACCACGCTCGGCCAGCCGGTCGCGGTCAATCCATACGGCATGCCATCGAAGTACGAAAGCCAGCTGGTACGCCGCGAATCGCCGGGCCTGACCCGCGTTGGCGGTGCTTCGGTGTCGTTCTGCCCGCTGCAGGGCCTGTTCGGCATCATCACGCCGTCCGGCCTGCATTTCGAGCGCCACCACCAGGGCTGGCAGGATGTCGATCCGGCCCGCCATCGCCTGATGATCAACGGTTCCGACCCGGCCTTCCTGAAAAAGCCGAAGGTCTACACCATGGATGAGCTGATGCGCCTGCCCTCGGTGTCGCGCATCCACTTCATCGAGTGTGGCGCCAACACCGGCCTGGAATGGGGCAACGTCGCCGTGCCCACCGTGCAGTACACGCACGGCATGCTGTCCTGCTCGGAATTCACCGGCGTTCCGCTCCGGCTGCTGCTGGAAGACTGCGGCGTCGATTACAAGAAGGCCCGCTACGTGCTGGCCGAGGGCGCCGACGGTTCGTCGATGACACGCACCATCCCGATGGAAATGGTCGAAAACGGCGAGGTCTTCGTCGCCTATGGCCAGAATGGCGAAATGCTGCGCCCGGAAAACGGTTACCCGCTGCGCCTCGTCGTACCAGGCGTGCAGGGCGTGTCGTGGGTCAAATGGCTGCGCCGCATCGAAGTCGGTGACAAACCCTGGGCGACCAAGGACGAGGCCGTGCACTACATCGACCTCATGCCGGACGGCCTGCATCGGCAATACACCTCGATCCAGGAATGCAAATCGGTCATCACCACCCCCTCCGGTGGCCAGACCCTGCTCACCCCGGGTTTCTACAACGTTTCCGGCATTGCCTGGTCGGGACGCGGCCGGATCAAGCGGGTTGACGTCTCCTTCGACGGCGGCATCAACTGGCAGACGGCCCGCCTGGAAGGACCGGTGCAGAACAAGGCGCTGACCCGTTTCAACATCGGTTGGGTGTGGGACGGCAAGCCGGCCATCCTGCAGTCGCGCGCCATCGATGAAACCGGTTACGTGCAGCCGACCTACGGTCAATTGCGCAAGGTGCGCGGCACCAAGTCGATCTATCACAACAACGCGATCCAGTCCTGGAAGGTCGTCGAAAGCGGGGAGGTTACCAATGTCCAGGTTCTCTAAATCGGTTCTCGTCCTGGCCCTGGCTGCGGCATCGAGCGCGGCTTTCGCCTTCGACAACTACAAGGGCATCGGCCGGGACGCCAAGCCGGCCGAAGTGGCGGCCTGGGACATCGACGTTCGCCCCGACTTCAAGGGCCTGCCCAAGGGCTCGGGTAACGTCGAGCGCGGCCAGGAACTGTTCGAGGAAAAATGCGCTTCCTGCCACGGCTCGTTCGGCGAATCGAACGAAGTGTTCACGCCGCTGATCGGCGGCACGACCGCCGAGGACATCAAGACCGGCCGCGTCAGCGGCTTCGTCAAGGGCGACATCCCGCAGCGCACGACCTTCACCAAGGTCGCCACCATCTCGACGGTCTGGGACTACATCTACCGCGCCATGCCGTGGACCGCCCCCAAGTCGCTGAAGCCGGATGACGTCTATGCCATCCTCGCCTACTTCCTCAACCTGGCCGAAATCGTGCCCGGTGACTTCACGCTGTCGGACAAAAACATCGCCGAAGTCCAGGCCAAGATGCCCAACCGCAACGGCATGACAACCAACCACGGCATGTGGCCCGGCGCCCCCGCCAAGAAGGGTGGCATCGGCAACGGCGGCATTCCGGACGTGAAAAACGTCGCGTGCATGAAGAACTGCAAGCCGGAAGCGCTGATTGGCTCGACCCTGCCCGAGTATGCCCGTACGGCACACGGCGAACTGGCCGACCAGAACCGCAGCTTCGGCCCGGTGCGCGGCACCCGGACGCTCGGTCCGGAAGCGGCCAAGAAGGCCGCCGATGCGAGCACGCTGGAACTGGCGACAAAGAGCGGCTGCATGGCCTGTCATGGCATGAAGAGCAAGATCGTCGGCCCCGGCTACAACGAGATCGTCGCCCGCTACAAGGACCAGCCCGATGCGGAATCCCGCCTCGTCGCCAAGGTCAAGGCCGGCGGCCAGGGCACCTGGGGATCGGTCCCGATGCCGCCCAACGCACACGTCAAGGACGAAGACGTCGTCACGCTCGTGAAGTGGATCCTGAACGGTTCCAAGTAATACCCATTTCAACAGAGGAGAAGTCATGAACATTCAACGTCGCACCGTACTCAAATCCGGCTCCGGCGCCGCCCTGCTCGGCATGCTGGCCGCCGCCGGCTTCATCACCCCGGGTATGGCCCTAGCCGACTGGAACAAGGCCGCCTTCGACGCGAAGAGCATGGCCGATGCACTGAAGGCGCTCGGCGCCGCCTCACCGGCCGACAGCAAGGATGTGCAGGTCACCGGCCCGGACATCGCCGAAAACGGCGCCGTCGTGCCGGTCGGTGTGGCCTCCAGCCTGCCCAACGTCAGCATGGTCGCCATCCTGATCGAAAAGAATCCGAACGCCCTGGCTGCCTCCTTCACGCTGCCGGAAGGCACCGAAGCCAACGTTCAGACCCGCGTCAAGATGGGCCAGACCTCGAACATCTACGCGCTGGTCAAGTCGGGCGACAAGTTCTTCATGGCGACCAAGGAAATCAAGGTCACCCTGGGCGGCTGCGGCGGCTAATCGAAACGAATTCAAGGAGATAGAAACATGGGTAATCCGATGAAAATCCGCGCCGCCAACAAGGATGGCGTAACCGAAGTCAAGGTGCTGGTCAGCCACGAAATGGAAACCGGCCAGCGCAAGGATGCTGCCGGCGCCATCGTTCCGGCCTGGTTCATCACCGAACTGGTCGCCAAGCATGGCGACAAGACCGTGCTGAGCTGCGAATTCGGACCTTCCGTGTCCAAGAACCCCTATCTCGCCTTCAAGTTCAAGGGCGGCGCCAAGGGTGAAAAAATCACGGTCAGCTGGAAGGACAACAAGGGCGACAGCCGAACCGACGAAGCCACCATCGGCTAAATCGACCTGCTTTACGGCAGCGAGGCGGCACAGACCGCCGCTGCCGGTCAAAAATTCCCCTGGAGGAGTATCCGTATGGTTCAACGCATGGTGAAAACCGTGATCGGCGTTGCCCTGGCTTGTGCTTTCGGTGGCTTGGCCGTGGCACAGGACAGCAAGGTGGCCGACGAACTGGCCAAGTACCGCGAAGCCCTGGCCGACGGCAATCCGGCCGACTTGCTCGAAGCAAAGGGTGAAAGCCTGTGGAGCGAGAAGCGCGGCCCGAAAAATGCCTCGCTCGAACAGTGCGACCTGGGCCTCGGCCCCGGCAAGCTGGAAGGCGCATATGCCAGCCTGCCCAAATATTTCAAGGACACCAACAAGGTGATGGACGTCGAGTCCCGCCTCGTGCATTGCATGATGACGCTGCAAGGTTTCACGAAGGAAGAGGCCACCCGGCAGTGGTACTCGAAGCCGGGCAAGGATTCCGACATTGAAGCGCTGGTTACTTTCATTGGCGCCAAGTCGAACGGCATGAAGATCAATGCGCCGGCCACCCACCCGGCAGAGGCCAAAATGGCCAAGATGGGCGAGTACATCTTCTACCGCCGCTCTGGCCCGCAGGATTTTTCCTGCTCGATCTGCCACGGCCAGGAAGGCAAGCGCATCCGCCTGCAGGAACTGGGCAACCTGACGACGCAGGAAGGCGCTGGCTTCGCGATGAAGACCTGGCCGTCCTACCGCGTCTCGCAAGGCGCCGTGTGGACCATGCAGCGCCGCCTGATCGACTGCATGCGCCAGGCGCGCTGGCCCGAGCCGAATTATCTGGCCGATTCGATCATCGCGCTGGAAACCTACCTGCAAAAGAATGCCACCGGCACCGTGATGGAAACGCCGGGCATCAAGCGCTGACGGGGAGATCACCATGAAAATGAAATTTGCCCTTTTCGGCGCCCTCGGCCTCGTACTGACTGCACCGGCCCTCGCCCAGAAAGCCACCGAGGCACCGGGCGGCAAGTACGCCAGGGAAGCCGAGCAGATGTTCCGCGACTCCTTCCGCGCCGACAATCCGAGCTACTGGATGACGCGCCTGGAACAGGACGAAACGATGAAGACCTGCCAGCAGTACCGCGACAATCCGCCGCGCAAGGTCGGCCAGAAGCTGGAAAAGCTGAATGCCGCCACCATCCGCTACCCGGTGGACGGCAAACTGATCGGCGACTGGAAGGAAGGCGAGAAGCTCGCCTCGGTCGGCACCGGCGGCCACATCGGTTTCATCCAGCCGGACCCGCCGGGCCGTGTGCGCGGCGGCAACTGTTATGCCTGCCACGAACTGGCCAAGAAGGAAGTCGCCTACGGCACGATCGGCCCCAGCCTGCATCATTTCGGCAAGCTGCGCGGCAACTCGGATGACATCATCAAGTACGCCTACGACAAGATTTACAACTCCAATGCCTTCTCGGCCTGCACCAACATGCCGCGCTTCGGCCTGCACAACTGGCTGACGCCGGAGCAGATCACCCACATCGTGGCCTTCCTGATCGATCCGGAATCGCCGGTCAACAAAGATTAACTTGCGTGATTAACCCGGCGCGGGCAACCCGCCGGGTCTTTTTTGAAGGACAAGCAATGAGCATGAATCGCCGCGAATTCCTCCAGGTCATGGCCGTCGCCGCTGCCGGCGGCATGAGCCTGCACAGCGACCTGGCGCTGGCCGAAAAGGGCGCCGCCAAACTCTACGACCTGCCGAAATTCGGCAATGTCAGCCTGCTGCACATCACCGACTGCCACGCCCAGCTGCTGCCCATCTACTTCCGCGAACCGAACGTCAACCTCGGTTTCGGCGACCAGTTCGGCAAGGTCCCGCACCTCGTCGGCGAACACCTGCTCAAGCATTTCGGTTTCAAGCCCAATACCATCGAGGCCCACGCCTTTACCTTCCTGAATTTTGAAAAGGCCGCCCGGACCTACGGCAAGGTGGGCGGCTTTGCCCACCTCGCCACCCTGGTCAAGCGCATGAAGGCAACCCGCCCGGGCGCCCTGCTGCTCGATGGGGGCGACACCTGGCAAGGCTCCGGCACGGCCCTGTGGACCAATGCCCAGGACATGGTGGATGCCTGCAAGGCGCTCGGCGTCAATGTCATGACCCTGCACTGGGAATCGACCTATGGCGAGGCCCGGGTCAAGGAAATCGAGGAAAAGGATTTCGCCGGCCACATCGACATCGTCGCCCAGAACGTCAAGACCGCCGATTTCGGCGACGCCGTGTTCAAACCCTTCGTGATGAAGAACATCAACGGCGTGCCGGTGGCCATCATCGGCCAGGCCTTCCCCTACACGCCGATCGCCAATCCGCGCTGGCAGACTCCGAACTGGAGTTTCGGCATCCAGGAGGAAAACATGCAGAAGACGGTCGACGAAGCCCGCGCCGCCGGCGCCCAGGTGGTCGTCGTGCTGTCGCACAACGGCATGGACGTCGACCTCAAGATGGCCTCGCGCGTGCGGGGCATCGACGCCATCCTCGGCGGTCACACCCATGACGGGATGCCGGCCCCGGTCGTCGTCAAAAACGGGGGCGGCCAGACCCTGGTCACCAATGCCGGCTCGAACGGCAAGTACCTCGGCGTGCTCGATTTCGACGTCAAGAACGGCAAGATCGCCGACTTCCGCTACAAGCTGCTGCCCGTCTTCGCCAACCTGCTGCCCGCCGACAAGGAGATGCAGGCACTGATCGACAAGGTCCGTGCGCCCTACCTCGCGAAATTGAACGAACAGCTCGCGATCACCGAAGGCACGCTCTACCGTCGCGGCAACTTCAACGGCACCTTCGATCAGGTCATCCTCGACGCGCTGATGAAGGTGAAGGATGCCGAAATCGCCTTCTCGCCCGGCTTCCGCTGGGGCACCTCGCTGCTCCCTGGCCAGCCCATCCTGATGGAGCATGTGCTCGACCAGACCGCCATCACCTACCCGTGGACGACGGTGACCAACATGAGCGGCGAGATGATCAAGACGGTGCTCGAAGACGTCTGCGACAACCTGTTCAATCCGGACCCCTACTACCAGCAGGGCGGCGACATGGTGCGCGTCGGCGGCCTGCAATGGACTTGCGACCCGACCGCCAAAATGGGCCAGCGCATCCAGAACATGATGCTCAAGGGACAGCCGATCGACCCGGCCAAGACCTACAAGGTGGCCGGCTGGGCCCCCGTCGCCGAAGAGGCGAAGAATGCCGGCGAGCCGATCTGGGATGTCGTCGCGACTTACCTGCGCGACATCAAGACCGTCAAACCGGTCAAACTCAATTTGCCGACGCTGAAGGGCGCCGCCAACAACCCGGGGATTGCCTGACCATGAACAAGCTTCTCAAGCACCTGCTGATCGCGGCCTGCATCGCCACGGCCGGGGCTGCCCTGGCCGCCGACTGGGCGCCGGGAAGCACGACCTGGGAGCAACTGCCCGAGATCAAGCGCACCAAACTCGGCCTCTACCTGACGCCGCAGCAGGCCTACGACATGAAGAAGGCCAACCCGAAGGGTGTCGCCTTCTTCGACGTGCGCACCCGGGCCGAAGCCATGTATGTCGGCTGGCCGAGCGACGCCGATGCGCTGGTGCCCTTCGTCGAACATCCGGAACTGATGACCGAGTGGGACGACAAGCGGCACATGTACAAACTGGAGCCGAACCAGGATTTCGTTCCCGAACTGGAGCGCCGCCTGACGGAGATGGGGCTCGGCAAGGACGCCCCCATCATCCTGATCTGCCGCTCCGGCGACCGCAGTTCCAAGGCCGCCGACCGCCTGCTGGCCGCCGGCTACAGCAAGGTCTATAGCGTTGCCGAAGGGGTTGAGGGGGATACCGCCAAGGAGGGGGCGAAGGCCGGGCAACGCGTGGTCAATGGCTGGAAAAATGCCAACCTGCCGTGGACTTACAAACTCGACAAGGCTCGCATGTACTTCCCGAAATAAGCCGTACCTCCCGGCCATGCCCTCCAATGGAAAACCCCGGCCTGGCCGGGGTTTTTACGTGGTGGCGACGGGCAACCGCATCACGCGCCAGGCTCAATCCTGCTCCACCAGCCTGCGGGCCGGCAGGTGGGCCAGCCATTCCGAAAAGGGAATTTCCCGCACTTCCGGCACCCGGCGCTCCACCGTCTTGCGGCGATCACGCCAGCCTTCCGGTGGGCCCTGTTCCCGTTCCCGCCGGTCGTAACCCGAGCGCTTGTCGTTCTTGCCGTACATTTTGCTGCCCTGCCTTCCGTTCCATCCGGTGAAGACAGCGTAGCGCCACGCGGCCCCGGCCTCAGTGAAATACATCACGGCGGGGAAAGGCGGGCCGGTTATCCGTCGCCCAGCGTGAATTTCGTCACGGCGACGTTCCCTCGGGGATTTCAGGTACACCGGCGCTCAGGCCATTTCGCCATCCAGCCAGGAGAGCAGCCGCTGGTACAGGAAATCCGGATGGACCGGCTTGGCGATGAAGTCGTTCATCCCTGCCGCCAAACAGCGCGCCTTGTCCTCGGCGAAGGCATTCGCTGTCATCGCCAGGATCGGCGTCGTGGCATACCGGGCCAGTTGCCGGATCTGGCGGGTGGCCGCGAGGCCGTCAAGATCCGGCATCTGCATGTCCATCAGGATCAAGGCATAGGACTGGGAGCGGGCCCGCTCGATTGCCGCCCGGCCATCCACTGCGACATCCACCTGCAGTCCGGCGTCCTCCAGCAGGGTCTGGGCAATTTCCCGATTCACCGCTTCATCCTCGGCGAGCAGAACCCGCTTGCCGGCGTGCCGCCGGCGGATCGCCTGATCGGCAGCCTCGCTGACGACCACCGGGGCTGCCTCGGGCCCCTGCGCAGCCCGGGTGAGCACCGCGGTGAACCAGAACGTGCTCCCCTGGCCTTCGACGCTGTGCACACCGACCTGACCGTTCATCAGCTCGGCAATTTTCTTGGTGATCGCCAGCCCGAGGCCGGTCCCGCCGTAACGCCGGGTCGTCGAGTTATCCGCCTGTTCGAAGGTCGCAAAGAGCTTGGGCAGAATGTCAGGGGCAATGCCGATCCCGGTATCCTCCACCTCGAAGCGCAGGGTGACATGATCCCCGCTGCACGCCGCTTCACCAACGCGCAGGGTGACCCGGCCCCGGTCGGTGAATTTCAGCGCATTGCCGGCATAGTTGAGCAGGGCCTGCTGCAGCCGTGTCGCATCGCCCAGCAGCAGGCCGGTGCCGACACGGTTTTCGGCGTGTATGACAATCCCTTTCGCTGCGGCGCTGGGCGCCAGCATGGCGACCGTATTGTCCAGCAAAGTGCCGACGTCAACGGGGACGGCCTCCAGCGAGAACTTGCCAGCCTCGATCTTGGACAAATCGAGGATGGCGTTGATGATTTCCAGCAAATGGCGGCCGGCCGCTTCAATCCGGTCCAGCTTGTTCGCCTGGGCGGGCGTCAGACCCGAACGGCGCAGCAGATGCGCCATGCCGTTGATGGCATGGAGCGGCGTCCGGATTTCATGGCTCATGTTGGCGAGGAAGGCGCTCTTGGCGATGTTCGCCGCTTCAGCCGCCTCCTTCGCCTGACGCAACTCCCGGGTCCGCACATCGACCAGTTGCTCGAGGTGCCGGCGATGCTGCGCCAATTCCTCCTGTGTGGCCTTGAGGGCCGAAATATCGGTATGCGTGCCGCACATGCGCAGCGGCTTGCCCTCCGCATCGCGCGCCATCACGCTGGCCTGATCGAGAATCCAGATCAGGCTGCCATCCTTGCGCAACATGCGGTATTCGAGTCGATGAATGTTGGAGCGTCCGGCCAGCACCGCAGCGATCGAATCCCAGGCACGCGCCCGGTCCTCGGGAAAGATGAAATCGGTCCACTGTTGTGTCGTGCACTGGATTTCCTCATGGCTGTAGCCGAGCATGGTGGCCCATCGCTCGTTGCGATCAACCGTGCCGGCCGGGATATCCCAGTCCCAGAAGCCGAGTTCCGACCCTTCGAGCACGAAACGCAATTGCTTTTCGCTGTTTTCCAGCGCCCGCGAGGCCATTTTTTGCTGCGTGGTATCGGTCCCGATACCCAGCACCCCGATCAGCTGGCCATTTTCGTCGTACATCGGAATCTTGGTGGTTTTCAGCAGCTCGCGATGGCCATCGGAGGCGAAGATGACTTCTTCTTCATTGACCGAGGGGGCCCGCCTTTCCATGGCGATGCGATCGTTTTCACGGAAAAAATCCGCCAGTTCCCGACTGACGAAGTCATAGTCGGTCTTGCCGACAATCGCCTGTTCGCTCGCTCCGAAAAACTGCTCGAAGCGGTGATTGCAGGCCAGATAGACACCGTTCGGATCCTTCAGCCAGACGAGATCGGGAAGCGTATCGATCAAGGTGCGCAGCATGGAACGCTCGCGCATGGCGGCCTCCCGGGCCGCGCGCAAGGCCTGCTGCTGTTCGAGGCGCTGCTCCTGGTCGCGGAAGATCAGGCAAAGCAGCATGGTCGCTGGCGGGTAGCACAGCAGCAGCACCCACCACGCCTGTTCGAGGAAGCGGTAGCCCGCGCGATCGGGGAGCTGGGTGAATGCAAGCACCTGCATCGCCTGGACGAGAAGGCCCAGGGCCAGATAGTGCCAGGCAGCGGGCGTCGTTGCGCGCCGCGACCACCACGTCCGGGCCACGACCCCCAGCAGGGCGGAAGCCAGGATGATCGTGATGCCGACGGGCGCCCCGATACCCCCCAACTGGTATCGGTAGATCGCCGCCATCGCCGCCGCCAGCGCGGCAGCGCCGCCCCCTCCAACGACGCCTGCCACCGCCAGGACAATGGATCGTCCGTCAAAAATGAGTCCCGGGGCGACGGTCACCGGGTTCACCATGCCGAGCAGGGTCGCGCCGCCAAACAACAGGCCCAGCCAAACCTGGCGATGCAGTGCGTCGTATCGGAAACGCTTGAGGACAAACAATCCGGCCGCCACCAGCGCGACCAGAAATGCAATGTTGTTGATCAGGTGGATCAGCATGCGATCGCATCCGGCAGAGAAGATCCCTCGCAACACGGGAGCGAAATCTGTCGGCTGGCCAGACGGCCGGACGGAGGGGACGCACGGTAGGCCATCGGCAATGCTCTGAAATGCTCCGGTTTGAGGTCGCTGAGGAAAAGGGAGGCCGGGGACAGGCCGGCCGTCCAGTACGAACCCGATACTACCCTGAATCGGCGCAATCCCATGCTGCCCCCCTTTCGACGGGAGAAATGAATGCCCTGCCGGGCGATGAGGATTCTGCTAAAGTGGATCGTACCGGTTGCTTCCCGGTGGAGAGGAGTTGGCTGCCATGAAAACCGTCGCGCGTTGGCTATTCATCGGCCTGATACCCTGGACATCGGCCCTGGCCGAACCGTCCGACACGATCGGACATGTCCAGACACTGCAAGGGCACGCTTACATCCAGCGCGCCGGCATTGATCTACCGGCCGCGGTCGGCACCGAGCTGCGCCAGAACGACCGGATCCGCACCGGCAAGCCGGCCGCCATCGGCCTCGTCCTCACCGACGACACGACGATTGCGCTGGGCTCGAACAGCGAACTGGTGCTGAACGACTACGCCTTCGAACCGAAGCACGGCCGGTTCGCGCTGGCCCTCAGGATGGTAAAGGGCACCTTTTCCTACATTACCGGCCAGATCGGCAAACTCTCCCCGGACTCGGCCCGCGTCCACACGCCGGATGCCACCATCGCCGTGCGTGGCACGAAGCTGCTGGTTGAAATCAAGGAGTAGCCATGGCGCAACCTGACCTCCCCTGCCTGGCCGGGGCTTTCCGCCGCACCTTGCGGCACTCCGTCTGGCTGGTCGCCGTGCCGCTGGGCCTGACGGCCTGCGGCGGGCAATCGATCATCCTGGTGGCCGACCCCAGTGGCCATGTCGGCCAGGCCGAAGTTGCCACGGCCGCCGGCGTACAGCGCCTGGAAAAGCCCGGCGACATGACACAGACCCGCGGCGCGGCGAAGCCGCCCGCTGCCGTCACAACCGCCGATCCGCACTACCTTGCGACAACCTTTGCCGAGGCGCAGGCCATCGAACCGCCCCCGCCGGACGTCTTCACACTCATGTTCGAAAGCGGCACCACCCAGTTGACCGCCGCCTCGCTCAAGCAGATCGCGGAAATCGTCGCCGTCTGCCAGAAACGCCCGGCGATTCGCATCCGGATCAGTGGCCATACCGATGCGACCGGCTCGGACAGGATCAACGATGCGCTGTCCCTGGAGCGCGCCACGCAAGTCCGCAACCTGCTGGAGCAACAGGGCATCCCGTCCCGCTTGATGTCGGTCACGTCGCATGGCAAGGGCAACCCGGCCATCCCGACGCCCGATGGCGTAGCCGAACCGCGCAACCGGCGCGTCGTGGTCATCGTGCACTAGGCGCACGCGCCCTCTGGCCATGGCGGAACGCCCGATTCTCGCCACCGCCCCCGATCGCCGGCGGGCGGATCAGGGGGCCATCCTGATCACCGGCGTGGTGCTGACGGCGCTGATCACGCTGCTCTCGCTGTTCCCGCCGAATTTCCTGCAAAAGGCCGACCTCTTTCTTTACGACCAATTGCTCGCCAGCCGGGCAGGGCCGGTGCAATCGGCCGACCCGGTGCAGGTCGTCATCGACGAAGCCAGCCTGGCGGCCTACGGCCAATGGCCATGGCCGCGCTACCGACTGGCCATGCTGGTGGAACGTCTGCACGCCCAGGGCGCCCGGGTGGTGGCGCTGGATTTCCTGATGCCGGAACCCGACCGCACCTCGCCCGAGGTCATCCTGCGGGAACGACGGCGGGATCAGGTCGACACGCCCGCCTTGCCAGCGAGCGGCAACGCGGACAGCAATTCGCAGCGTCTGGCCGCTGCCCTGGCCCGAGGCCCCAGCATCCTCGCCTATTTCCTCACTCAACCGGATCGCCCGGCGAGCGAGCAATCGCCCGCCCCTCCCCAAGCGCCGGACGGTCTGGTGGTGAGCCGCCAGGCCGGTTATCCCGCGCTGCCAACGATGCCCCCCTCCCTGCTGCGCAGCCTGCCGCAACTGACCGGCGCCGCCCGGGGCGAGGGATTCACCAATGCGCCGGAAGACATCGATGGCACGCTACGGCGGGTGCCCCTGCTACTGACGGTGGGCGGCAAGGACTATCCGTCGCTGGCCTTCGCCGCCCTACTCGCCGCCTCGCCCGACCGGCACATCCAATTGACCCGGGAAGCGGGCGAAAACATCCTGCGCTGGGCCGGACACCGCATTCCGCTCGACGCCAGCGGCTACCTGTTGCTCGACTATCGCCGGCCGCCGCCCGCGACAGTTTCCGCCCTGGCCGTGCTGCAGGACCGGCTACCCGCCGACCACCTGCGCAACCGGATCGTGCTGCTCGGCGCCCAGGCCACCGGGCTGGGCGACCTGCATCGCACGCCGCTCGGCCAGCCGCTCAGCGGCCTGGCCATCCACGCCACCCTGCTCGACAACATCCTGGCCGACACCTTCGTCCGGCGCCCCGGCTGGGCGCGGGGCGCCGAACTGGCACTGACGCTGCTCACCGGCCTTTTCGCCACCGTGTTGCTCAGCCGCGCCGGCTTTCTCGTTTCATCGCTGTTCGTCACCGGCGGCACGCTCGCCTGCTACGCAGCCAGCCAGGCCCTGATGACCAGCCGGGGCATCCATCTCTCCCCCCTGCTGCCCATGCTCGCCCTGCTGCTGTCCGGCAGCGTGCTCAGCCTGCTGAAATATGGCATCACGGCGCGCAAGCTGCGTCTGCGCACCCGCGACCTGCTCGATGCCCAGGACGAAATCATCACCAGCATGTCCGTCCTGGCCGAAGCGCGCGACAAGGAAACCGGCGGCCATATCCGCCGCACCCGCCGCTACGTCGAAATCCTCGCCCGGCAACTGGCCCGCACGCCCCGCTATGCCCACCTGACCCGCTTCGACATCGAACTGCTGGCCAAATCGGCCCCCCTGCACGACATTGGCAAGATCGGCATCCCCGATGCCATCCTGCAAAAACCCGGCAAACTGACCGACGCCGAATACGCCATCATGCAATCGCATACCCTGATCGGGGCCGCCGCCCTGAGCCGCATCGTCAGCGACAGCGGCCATCCGGAAAAACAGGCCTTCCTCGACTACGCCCGCCAAATGACCGAATCCCATCACGAGCACTGGAACGGCCAGGGCTACCCCCACCAACTGCGTGGCGAAGCGATTCCCCTCGCCGGCCGCCTGATGGCGCTCGCCGACGTCTACGATGCCCTGATCAGCCCCCGCGTCTACAAAAAACCCTACACCCACGCCGAGGTTTGTCAGTTCATCGCCGAAAAATCCGGCAGCCAGTTCGACCCGGAGATCGTGGCGGCATTCATGGCAACAAACACCGAATTCTGGCAAGTGGCACAGGCTTTCGCCGACCCGGCCGACTAGTGTCAGCCGCGCGGCGCCACGGCTACCAGTTCGGCTCGCGCTCCGGCGTGGCGGTGATCTTGTGGATGCTGAGGTCGGCGCCGTTGTATTCCTCCTCCTGGTCGAGGCGCAGGCCGAGGGTCAACTTCAGCAGGCCATAGACAGCCGTCCCGCCGGCCAGCGCGATGACGATGGCCAGGCCGGTCATGATGACTTGCGGCATGAAGGCGACACCGCCGGCGCCACCCAGGGCCTTGCTGCCAAAAATGCCGGCGGCGATGCCGCCCCAGGCTCCGCACAGGCCATGCAGCGGCCAGACGCCGAGGACGTCGTCGATTTTCCAGCGGTTCTGGGTCAGCGTGAACATCACGACGAACAGGCCACCCGCCACGCCCCCGACGACCAGCGCACCGATCGGGTGCATCAGGTCGGAGCCGGCGCAAACGGCAACCAGACCGGCCAGCGGGCCGTTGTGCAGGAAGCCCGGGTCGTTCTTGCCGAGAAGGAGGGCGACCAGCGTGCCACCGACCATGGCCATCAGGGAGTTAAGGGCCACCAGACCGGAAACCTTGTCGAGGGTCTGGGCACTCATCACGTTGAAGCCGAACCAGCCGACGGTCAGGATCCAGGCACCAAGGGCCAGGAAGGGAATCGAGGAGGGCGGATGGGCCGACATCCGGCCATCCTTGGTGTAGCGCCCGTAGCGGGCGCCGAGCAGGAGGACGGCCGGCAGGGCGATCCAGCCGCCCATGGCATGCACCACCACGGAGCCGGCAAAATCGTGGAATTCCTCGCCGAAGCTGGCCTTCAGCCAGGCCTGAAGACCGAAGTGCTGGTTCCAGGCGATGCCCTCGAAGAAGGGATAGACAAACCCGACGAGCAGGAAAGTGGCGATCAGTTGCGGGTGAAATTTCGCCCGCTCGGCGATGCCGCCGGAAATGATGGCCGGGATGGCGGCGGCAAAGGTGAGCAGGAAAAAGAACTTGGTCAGCTCAAACCCGTTGCGGTCCATCAAGGTATCGACGCCGGAAAAGAAATGGATGCCATAGGCAATGCCGTAGCCGACGAAGAAGTAGGCAATCGTCGATATGCCGAAGTCGCTCAGGATTTTGACCAGGGCGTTGACCTGGTTCTTCTTGCGCACCGTGCCCACTTCGAGGAAGGCGAACCCCGCATGCATGGCCAGCACCATGATGGCGCCGAGCAAAATGAACAACACATTGCTGCCAGACTGTAGTGTTTCCATGTAACCCCCATCGAAAAGATGGCGGTGACGAAAGCAAGCACTATTCCAGTGCGCAAATCATGTTACAAATCAGTGCGTTGCCAATCGCATGACCGCCCAATTCGCACCCGATTGGTGCAACAACAACCCCAGACGCCCGCTCGCGGTGCAGCTGCGCCCTATTTTGGCGCCAACTCCGCCGGCAGGAGCACCCACATCCGCCCGGGCTGCTTCATGCGTCCGGCCTGCTCGCCGGCCTCCTTGCCAAAGCCCCAGAAGAAGTCGGCACGCACCGCGCCCTTGATGGCGCCCCCGGTATCCTGCGCCATGACCAGGCGATTCAACGGCTGACCGGAATTGGGCCGCGTCGTCGCCAGAAAGACCGGCGCGCCGAGCGGCACCGAGCGCGGGTCCACCGCAATGCTGCGTTCGGCAGTGAGCGGCACGCCGAGCGCGCCGATCGGGCCGCCCTCGGAATTGGGCATTTCACGGAAAAAAACATAGCTCGGGTTGGCGTTGAGCAGCGCATCAAGACGCGCCGGGTTATTGCGCGCCCAGGCCTGGATCCCCTGCATCGAGGCTTCCTCCAACTTCAATTCGCCCCGCTCGACCAGCACCCGGCCGATCGACTGGTAAGGGTGGCCGTTCTGGTCGGCATAATTGACCCGGACCAGGCTGCCGTCGGCCAGCCTGACCCGCCCGGAACCCTGCACCTGCAGGAAGAACAGTTCGACGGCATCATCCACATAGAGCAGGGTCTTGGCCGGCAACTTGTCGCCCCGGGCCATGATCTCGGCTCGCGACCAGTAGGGCACGACCCTGTTGCCCTCCAGCCGGCCGCGCAAGCGCTTGTCCTTGAGTTCGGGGAAGACAGCCGACAGGTCGATCGTCAGCAGGTCGTCGGGCACACCGCGCAAAGGCTGTTCGAAACCCTTGGTCTTGACCCGGCTGCCGCGCAGCAGCGGCTCGTAGTAGCCGGTGATCAGGCCATCGACCGCCCCGTCGCCTTGGGCGATGGCATACGGCTTGAGGTGCTGCTCGAAGAAGCGGCGGGCATCGAAGCCCGCTTTGCCGTCGACCGTCCGGGCCTGGTCGCAGACGCGTTTCCAGGCGGCGCCATTGCCCTTGCTGCCAACGCCGCGACAGGAAAGCAGGAAGGCCGGCCAGGCAGCCCCGACATCGTCTTCGGCCCACCCCGGCAGATCGGCCCAGGTCGCTGGGAGAAAGGTACGGGAGAAAGCTGGCGCAGGGGCCGGCGCCGATGGCGGACAGACCGGGCAGGCAGGGCACGGGGCGCAGGCGGCTGGCGCCGGGCTGCCGGCCGGCAGGCTGCCCGGCGGTAGGCTGGAACAGGCAGCCAGCAGGCCAAGGAGAGTCAGGGCAAGGGTCTGGATTTTTTTCATGGCTTCGCTAGAGTGCGTCGTTTGCCGCGAAGTATACCCGCCACCATGACCGACACCCCGACTCTGGAACGCCTGCTTGCCCGCGCCGAAGCCGTGCTCGGCCGCCTCGAAGCCAGCCTGCCCTTGCCACCGCCCGCCCCCGAGTGGACGGCCGCCGTCGCCTTCCGCTGGCGCAAGCGCAACGGCCGGGGCTGGCTGCAGGCTGTTCGCCACCCGCACCCGATCCGTCTGGCCGACCTCGAAACCATCGATGACCAGAAGGCACGCATGGTCGCCAACACCCGCCAGTTCGTTGCCGGCAAGCCGGCCAACAACGTGCTGCTCACCGGCGCGCGTGGTTCCGGCAAGTCCTCGCTGGTCAAGGCCGTGCTCAATGAATTCTGCGACCAGGGGCTGCGCCTGATCGAGGTGGACAAGGACGACCTGATCGACCTGGCCGACATCATCGACCTGCTCGAGGACCGCCCGGAGCGTTTCATCCTCTTTTGTGACGATCTTTCCTTCGAAGCCGGCGAAACGGCCTACAAGGCGCTCAAGTCGGTACTCGACGGCTCGGTCGCCGCGCCGCCCGACAACGTACTGATCTACGCCACCTCCAACCGCCGTCACCTGATGCCCGAGTACTTTTCGGAAAACCTGGAGTCGCACACCGTCGATGGGGAAATCCACCCCGGCGAAACCATCGAGGAAAAAGTCTCGCTTTCCGACCGCTTCGGGCTGTGGCTTTCTTTCTACCCGTTCAGCCAGGACGACTATCTCGCCGTCTATCGCCACTGGGCCCGCGAACTGGGCGTCGCCGAGTCGGTCATCGCGGCGAGCGAACGCGAGGCGCTGAACTGGTCGCTCGGCCGCGGCTCCCGCTCCGGCCGCACCGCCTGGCAATTCGCCCGGGATCTGGCCGGCCGCCAGAAGCCGGCACGAAAGAAACGCGCATGACCGCCGTCGTCGACGTCGCCGCCGCCGTCATGCTGCGCGCCGATGGCCGCGAATTCCTGCTCGCCCAACGCCCGGCCGGCAAGGTCTACGCCGGCTACTGGGAATTTCCCGGCGGCAAGGTGGAGCCCGGCGAAACCGTGCGTCAGGCGCTGATCCGCGAACTGCAGGAAGAACTGGGCATCACCGTCACGGCCTGTTCGCCGTGGCTGACCCGCGTTTTCACCTACCCGCACGCCACGGTACGCCTCCATTTCTGGCGCGTCACGGCCTGGGACGGTGAAATCGGCATCACCGCACCGCTCGAACATGCCGCCGTTGCCTGGCAGGGCATCCGTCAGCCGGCCAGCGTGGCGCCCATCCTGCCGGCCAACGACCCGATTCTCAAGGCCCTGGCCCTGCCGACGACGATGGCCATCACCAACGCCGAGGCGGAAGGGACGGAACGTCAGCTCGAACGGCTGGAAGAAGCCCTGCACGCCGGGCTGCGCCTGATCCAGGTCCGCGACAAGAACTGGCCGGCGGCCCGGCGCCTCTGGTTCGCCGAGGCGGTCACCCGCCTCGCCCACAGCCATGGCGCACAGGTCGTCATCAATGACGATGCCGACATCGCGCGCCGGGTCGGTGCCGACGGCCTGCACTTGTCAGCCAGCGGCCTCGCCCGGCAGAGCGCGCGGCCCGATTTCGCCTGGGTCGGCGCCTCCTGCCACACCGCCGAGGAAATCCGCCGGGCCGGCGAGATCGGCCTCGACTATGCCCTGCTCGGCCCGGTCCTGCCAACACCGACCCATCCGCAAGCGACCGGTCTGGGCTGGCCGGCGTTCGGCCGTCTGGTCGCCGGCAATACCCTGCCGGTCTTCGCGCTGGGCGGCATGCAACCGGCCATGCTGGACGAAGCCCAGGCGCACGGCGCTCACGGCATCGCCCTGATGCGCGGCTGGTCAGCAGAAAATTAGCGGGTCGGCGTATCGGGAAATTCGAGACCCGGCGCGCCGGCCTCGTCGTCGCTGACTTGGCCGGCAATGCGATACGACTCGCTGGCCCAGGCGCCGAGATCGATCTGCTTGCAGCGCTCGGAGCAAAACGGCCGCCACGGATTTTCCGGCGCCCACAGGGCGTCTTTGCCGCATTGCGGACAACGGACCTGGCGCGGCTTGCTCATCAGAGATTGCAGAAGGTGAGATCGAAGGCGACATCGCGCTCGCAGCAGCGGGCCTTGATTTCGCCGGCCGGCGGCTTGGTGAAGCGGATGTTCAGGAAATACTTGTTGGCGCTCACTTCGGGAATCACAGCCTCTTCCGTCGCAACGGACACCCGCACCATCTGGGCGGCCGAACCGCCGAGATTGAGCTGGAACTGGCCAAGGGCGGCCGTGTAGTTTTTCGGCCGGCCGCTGGAACGCAGCAGGCGCAGCACGATGGCCGCTGCGTCGCGCAAGGGCAGCAGAGGGCGCGTCCAGCCTTCGATTGCCTCGCGGCGGACATCAACCGGACGATGCAGCCACCAGTGATAGGAGGGCAGGTCGAACTCGCAGACCCCGCCGGGTATCGCAGCGCGGCTCTTGATGCTCATCAGCCAGTCGTTTTCACGCAGGTACTGGCCGATCTTGCCGTGCATGGCGAGCAGCGCCGCCGACGACTGCTCGATTTCATACAGCGCGCCGGACAGCGCCTCTTCGGAAATCTCCGGATTGTTGCGAAAGGCGAGCAGGGTCTGGCGCTGGCGCTCGAGTTCCTGGATCAGGTCCATCTTGAGATCGGCCCGGCTGGAGACCTCCAGAATTTCGAACAGGGAAACCAGGGCGGCGTGGTGTTCGAGCGCGCCGTCTTCCTGGGCGAAATGCGCGGTTTTTTCGAACAGGTCCTCCAGGCGCAGCAGCGTGCGGATGCGCTCGTTGAAGGGATATTCGTAGGTAATCACGCGAAGAAGGGCCCGAAATTACGGAAAATTTTGTTTATTCTGAGCCATTTGCAAGCAAATCTCAACAGCCGGCTTTAACTTTTTCGGCGGAAAGTAGGAGATACTTCCGATGCAGGGCGGCAACCTGATCGTACACCTGGCTTCGTTCGCCGTCATTGACCACGACATCGTCAGCCACGGCCAGGCGTTCAGCGCGGCTGGCCTGGGCCGTCATGATTGCCAGCACCTCGTCGCGCGGCAGGCCGTTGCGCGCCATGACCCGTGCCACCTGCAGGTCTTCCGGGCAGTCGACGACGACGATGCGGTCGCAGCGTGCGCGGTAGGTGCCGGACTCGACGAGCAGCGGCACCGCCAGGATGACGTAAGGGGCCGTCGCCGTCCGGCAGCGTTCATCCGACAACTGGCGGATGCGGGGATGCAGGATGGCCTCCAGACGGGCTTTGACCGCGGGATCGCCAAACGCCAGGCGACGCATGGCCACCCGGTCGAGCGCGCCATCCGGACGCAGCACAGCGGCACCGAAAGCCGCAGCCATCGCCGGCATCGCCGCGCCGCCCGGCCCGGTCAGCTCGTGGGCAATGGCATCGGTATCGACCAGGGCCGCCCCCTGCGCGACGAACAGGTCAGCCACCAGGCTCTTGCCGCTGCCGATGCCTCCGGTCAGACCGACGACGTAGCCACTCACTTGCAGGCCAGCGCTTCGTTCTTCTGGATGGCGCCGGCCACGGCGGCGATGACGGCCGCCTTCTTGTCGGCCGGCCCCCTGGCCTGCAGCGCAACCAGCGTGTCCTTGCCCGGTCGCGGCCCGACGACGGCGGAGCGCACCCCCTTGCCCTTCAGCTCGGCCAGCCTTTCGCCGGCTCCTTTGTCGCTGCTGAAGATGCCGAGCGAAATGGCATGCCGGCTCGCCCCCTCCTGCACAATAAAGAAATCAGTGACCCCCAGGTTGCGCAGTTCGCCGGCCTTGCGCTCGGCGTCGGCCTTGCTGGGCAGGGCCGGGATGTAGACCCACCAGCCATTGCTTTCGCTGGCCACCGTCTTGCGGCTCAGCTTGTAATCGGCAAAACGCTTGCCGAGCAGGGCCGCGACCTGATCGGCCTCGGCCACCGTCAACTGCCGCCAGGCGAGACAGGCCGTCTCGACCGGCTTCGCGTCATCCGGAGGGGGCTCCTTCCCGGTGCCGTTTGCCGCCGATGAGGCTGTAGCGGGAACTTCATCCGGCCCGTTTGCGGCCTTTCCTGCTGGCGTCACCGGCTCGGCCGCCGCCTCCGGCACGGGCGTCGCCCCCCCCGCCGGAGTCGGCACGACCGGCGCCTCGCCCCGCGAGACGATGCGCAGCCGGTCCGCTGCGACCTGTTGCTCGACGCGGCCAGCATCCGGATTGTCCGGCCGGCCGAAGTGGCCGGCCGTGAAGGCGTAGAACAGCAGATTGCCGAGAACGAGCAGGAAAACCAGGGTTTTCACGGGATCAACCCACCTGAGGCAAATGCTTCAGCGATTCGGCGATGGCTTCCTCGGGGTAAGCGTAATCCTCCAGTTGCCCGGAGAAATACTTGTCGTAGGACGCCATGTCGAAGTGACCGTGGCCAGTCAGGCAGAACAGGATGGTCTTGGCTTCGCCGGTCGCCTTGCAGCGCAGGGCCTCGTCGATGGCGGCGCGGATGGCGTGGCAGGATTCCGGCGCCGGGATGATGCCTTCGGCGCGGGCGAACTGCACGCCGGCCTCGAAGGTCGCCACCTGCGGCACGGCCACCGCCTCCAGCAGCTTTTCGTGGAAGAGCTGCGACACCAGCGGCGAATCGCCGTGGTAACGCAGGCCGCCGGCGTGGATGCCCGGCGGCATGAAATCGTGGCCGAGCGTGTACATCTTCATGATCGGCGTGTAGCCGGAGGCATCGCCGTAATCGTAGGTGTAGGCCCCCTTGGTCAGCGTCGGGCAAGAGGTCGGCTCGACCGCGACGCAGCGCAGATTGGCCGCACGCTTGTCGCCGGCCGCCTTGTCGGCGAGGAAGGGAAAAGCAATGCCGCCGAAACTGGAACCGCCGCCGCAGGGCCCGAAGATCACATCCGGATAGAGGCCGATCTTGTCGAACTGCTTCTTGGCTTCCAGACCGATCACGGTCTGGTGCAGCAGCACGTGGTTGAGTACCGAGCCCAACGTGTAGCAGGTGTTCGGATCGGCCGCCGCCTCCTCGACCGCCTCGGAAATGGCGAGACCGAGCGAACCTTGGCAGTTCGGATCGGCGGCCAGCGCGGCGCGGCCGGCGTTGGTCAGGTTGGTCGGGCTGGCGAACACCTCGGCCCCCCACGTCTGCATCATCGAGCGGCGGAAGGGCTTCTGCTCGTAGCTCACCTTGACCATGTAAACACGGACCGGCAGGCCGAACATCTGGCCAGCGTAGGAAATCGACGAGCCCCATTGGCCGGCGCCGGTTTCGGTGGTCAGCCTCTTGGTGCCGGCCAATTTGTTGAAATAGGCCTGCGGCACGGCGGAGTTCGGCTTGTGCGAACCGGCCGGTGACACACCTTCGTATTTGAAGAAAATCCTGGCCGGCGTGCCGAGCATCTGCTCCAGGCGCAAGGCCCGGCAGAGCGGTGCCGGACGCCATTGGGCGTAGATCTGGCGCACCTCCTCGGGAATCGGAATCCAGCGCTCGGCGGTCATTTCCTGCTCCAGGATCGGAGCGGGGAAAATCGCGCCCATCGCCTCCGGCGGCACCGGGTTGCCATCCGGCCCGAGCGGCGGCGCCGGCGGGTTGGGCATGTCGGCAACGACGTTGTACCAGTGGGTGGGGATTTCTTCCTGTTCGAGGTTGATGCGCAGCGGTGTCATTCTTTCTCTCTCCCTGCGGCCAGGCCGCAAAGGCGCTAAATTACTCCAAAACCCCGCCCCGACCAAGGGTTGAGCGGGTAAAGTATCACCTCCGCCAAAGCCCGAAAATGACCGACCAGCCAGCCCTTCACCCCCTGCTGCCCCACCCCGCCCACCCCGCCCCGGCCGACTTGAAAGTGGCTGCCGGTTTCACCCGGCAAGGCGACGGCGGCCTGCGCCTGCACTACCGGTTACAGGGCCGCCTCGATGCCCTGCGCCTGCCGCCTCCCGCCCATCCGGCCCAGACCGATGGCCTGTGGCAGCACACCTGCTGCGAGGCCTTCCTCACTGAAGGCGACGGCCACGCCTACCGGGAATTCAATCTCGCCCCCTCCGGTGCCTGGGCGGCGTATCGCTTCACCGGCTACCGCCAGCGCGACACCGCCTGGCAACCGGCTGCTGCACCGCACATCGGCTGCCATCGCGATGCGGACAGCCTGTGGCTGGTCGCCGACCTGCCCACCCCGCTGCTGCCCGCCGTGCCGGCCACCGTGTCGCGCCTCGGCCTGACGGCGGTCATCGAAACCCGGGCCGGCGAGCGCAGCTACTGGGCGCTGCAGCACGCAGGGCCACAAGCCGACTTCCACCTTTCCGCCAGCTTCACGCTGCCCCTGAACCGACCATGACTTCACCGATCCAGTTCGGCATTGACCGCCTGCTCGCCTACCCTGACCTGCGCCGCCCGCTGGCCGGCCGCCGCGTTGCCCTGCTCGCCCACCCGGCCTCGGTCACGCGCGACCTGACGCACAGCCTGGATGCCCTGGCCGCCCTGCCCGACCTTCGCCTGAGCGCCGCCTTCGGCCCGCAGCATGGCATTCGCGGCGACAAGCAGGACAACATGGTCGAATCGCCCGATTTCATTGACCCGCAGCACGGCATTCCCGTCTTCAGCCTGTATGGCGAGGTACGCCGGCCCACCGACGCGATGATGGACAGTTTCGACGTACTGCTCGTCGACCTGCAGGATCTCGGTTGCCGCATCTACACCTTCATCACCACGCTGCGCTACGTGCTCGAAGCGGCGGCAAGGCACGGCAAGTCGGTCTGGGTGCTCGACCGCCCGAACCCGGCCGGCCGCCCGGTCGAAGGGCTGACCCTGCGCGACGGCTGGGAGAGCTTCGTCGGGGCCGGGCCGATGCCGATGCGCCACGGCCTGACCCTGGGCGAACTGGGAGCCTGGTTCATCGACCAACTCAAGCTCGATGTCGACTATCGGGTTATCGCCATGCAGGGCTGGCAGCCCGACGCCGCGCCCGGCTACGGCTGGCCGCTCGGCGAGCGAACCTGGATCAACCCCAGCCCGAACGCGCCCAACCTGTGGATGGCGCGCGCCTACGCCGGCACCGTCATGCTCGAAGGCACGACGCTTTCCGAAGGGCGCGGCACGACCCGGCCGCTGGAACTCTTCGGGGCACCGGACATCGACGCCCGCACCCTCATTGCCGACATGCAGACCCTCGCCCCACACTGGCTGAAGGGCTGCAAACTCCGCGAAATCTGGTTCGAACCCACCTTCCACAAGCATGCTGGCCAACTCAACCACGGCGTGCAAATCCATTGCGAAGGGCCGTATTACGACCCGGCCGCCTTCCGGCCCTGGCGCCTCCAGGCGCTGGCCTTCAAGACCATCCGTCGCCGCTATCCCGACTACCCGCTATGGCGGGACTTTGCCTACGAGTACGAATTCGACCGCCTGGCCATCGACCTGATCAACGGCTCGCCGCTGTTGCGCGCATGGGTGGACGATCCCGCCACCCAGCCGGCCGATCTCGACGCATTGGCCGAGCCCGACGAGGCAGCCTGGCAGGCAACGCGACAGCGCTGGCTGTTGTATCGCTAAGGCGGCCGGCAACCGGCGCCTCGGGCCGGTGCAGCCGCCGCTTACCCGAGACAGCCCTGCGCCGCCAGCACCCCGCGGTACTGCGCCTCCTCGAATAGCGAAAACCCGGAGAGGTCGGCATGCGCCAGCTTGAGGCGCGGATGCCGGAAACCAGCCAGCGATGCCCGCCCGCCGCCAAACAGGCTGCCCGGAACCGGTCGGCGCATGGCATGGCCATTGCGGAAAACGTCGAGCCGCGTCACCCGCTGCCGGATGTCGGGATGGACCCGCTCCAGCTCGCGCAGGATGCCTTCGGCCCAGGCCGTGCGCGGCGTATCGCGCAGGAGGCGGCGCCCCTCGGCCGGCGTCATGTCATGCAGGGCGCGGTAGTAGGTGAATACGGTGCCGGGCAGATGGCGGCGGATCAGTTGATGCGTCGCCACCACATAGCCGAGACCGGGGCTGTCGTAGAACACGTTGTCCCACGCCGGCGGCGCGCCGTGGCGTTCTTCCGGCCAACCGTCGAGATGCAGATTGGCGACCAGCCATGGCGCGTACTCGCCGGCCAGGGCAGCCGTCCGCAGTTCGCCCGGCATCGCGCCCCACACCCGGGGCAGCAAGAAAAGCGGTGCCGCCCAGATCACCTGCCGCGCCGTGTAACGCACCACACGCTCGCCGATCAGCACGTCGGCCACCATCGCAGACCTGCCCTCCTCAATGCGACCGACCAGGGCCCCGCAGACGAGCCGCTCGCCGGCCGCGGCGGCCAGCCCGCGCGCCAGCCAGGCGTTGCCGTCGGGCGCCGTCAGGACCGTATCGGGCGCCGCATTCGCCGCCTCGCCCTGGCGGCTGGCAAAGTAGTGCAGGCCGGCCCAGGCTGAGGTCTGCGCGTAATCAGTCCCATAGTCGTCGCGGCAGGCGTAATTGGCCAGCCAGTGCAGGGTTGGGGCGGTGAAACCGTGATTGAGCAGCCACTGACGGAAGGACAGCCGGTCCAGCGCCCGGCAGGCCGCATCCTGGCTCGACAAGGCCATCGGAATGGCGAACAGGCGCCGACCGTCGCTCCCCCGGGCCTGCTTGAGTTCGGCCATGCGGGCATGGAAGCGTTGTTGCTGTTCGCGTTCCTCGGGCGACAGGCCGCGCTGCGGCAACAAACCCTCTTCCCACAAGCCGTCGCGATAAATACGCTCCTGCGGCATGGCGCACAGAAAACGTTCGTCGTAGAGAGGCCGCGGCGCGGCCGGGTCGCCCTGCAGCACACCCAGTTCGGCCAGCAGGATGCGCACGTATTCCGCCTCGCCCCCCGGAAGGGGCAAATAGTGCGCGCCCCACGGGTAGGCGACCCGCGGCGACTGCCCGCCACGCGAATTGCCGCCCGGCTCGGCTTCCAGTTCCAGGATCGTGAAATCGTCACGGCCATGCCGGGCCAGCCACCAGCCGGCGGCCAGGCCGGAAATGCCGCCGCCCACGATCAGCACACCGGTGCGCCGGGTTTCGCCGGGCGGCGGCAGCGCGCCATCACGCAGGCGGTGACCGAGGGCGAGGTTCATGCCGAGCAGTTCGCCCGGCGGCAGCGCTGTTTGGCCGTCCGGCACGCAGCCGGCCAGGGCGGCCGCTCCGAGCGTGGCCAGGAAGGCTCGCCGGTTAGTCAAACTTGCGCAGCGACAGGCTGACCGACAACTGCGCGCCGAGCCAGCCAAGGCCGGCACCCAGGGCGGCCATCGCGGCAATCTCGCCGGGCGCCAGCGGGCGCAGCACGAACGGGCTGCCATAGAGCGCCGCCAGTTCGCCGACCGGGGCGGCCAACAGACGGAGGGCAGCCAGAATCAGCCCGGCAGCGAGCAGGCCGCCGAGGAGTCCCTGCAAGGCGCCAAAATAATAAAAGGGGCGCCGGATGAAGCCATCGGTCGCGCCGATCATCCGCGCCACTTCGATTTCCGCGGCATGGGCCATGACCTGCAGGCGGATGGTGTTGAAGGTGACGGCGACCAAACCGGCACCGAACAGGCCGCCCAGCATCCACACGGCAAGCTTGCCGAGCCGCAGGAAGGCGTCGAAACGCTTGACCCAGGCCGAATCGAGCTGAACATGGGCGACCCTGGGCCAGCCGGCGATTTCCTTGCGCATGATCTCCAGCGCCTCCGGCTCGGCATTTTTTGGTTCGATGATGAAGGCATCGGGCAGCGGGTTGCGCGGCAGGCTGGCGACGATCTCGGCCATGCCCTCGCTGGCCTGCAGCCGCTTCAGGGCCTCCTCGCGCGGGACGAAACGCCACTGACCGGCAGCAGCCGCCCGCAGGCGGTTCTCGATTTCCGCCACATCCTTCTTGCTCGCATCCAGGCTCATGAACAGGCTGATCTGCTGCACGCCGGTCGCATTGCGGCCGAGATCACGCAGGTTGTCGAGGGCGAGGTAACCGAAGGCCGGCAGGGTCAGCGCAATGCCAATGACCAGCAGCGAAAGCAGGGTATTGAGCGGCGTGGCGAGCAGGCGGCGGCCGGCGAGGACCAGCGCGGCACGATGCTGGGAGAACCAGACAGCCATCAGACAACCCTCCCGTGATCCAGGCGCAATACGTTCGGGTGGTAACGCTCGATCCAGGCCTGGTCGTGCGTGGCGACCACCACGGTGACGCCGACACGGTGAAAATCGGCGAAGAGATCGAGGATTTCGGTGGCCGATTCGGCATCCAGATTACCGGTCGGCTCGTCGGCGATCAGCACGGTCGGCCGGTTGACCACGGCGCGGGCGATGGCCAGGCGCTGCTGCTCGCCGCCGGACAGCGCGATCGGGTTCGCCTTCTCGCGCGCCAGCAGGCCGACCTTGTCGAGCGCCGCCTGCGCCCGGCGTACCGCCTCGCGATGCGGCAGGCCGGCAATCTGCAGCGGCAGCAGCACGTTATGCAGCGCACTGCGGTCGAACAACAGCTTCTGGTCCTGGAAAACCAGGCCGAAGTGCCGGCGCACATGCGGCAGGGCGCTGCGGCGCAGGGCCGTCAGGTTCTGGCCATTGACCACCAGGCTGCCGGACGTCGGCCGCTCGATGGTCGAGATCAGCTTGACCAGCGTCGTCTTGCCGGCGCCGGAATGGCCGGTGATCAACACCATCTGCCCGGCATCGATACGGAAGCTGGCATCCTTGACGGCCTCAAGGCCGCCCGGATAGCGCTTGGTCAGGTTGCTGGCTTCGATCATTCCTGGTTGCGAGTTGTGCGTCGTTCGTTACTGAGGTCGGGCGGTAGCGGTGGAGATCGCCGGGGTTCCGGCTGGCCCCTCAAACGGACCGGCAACGCGCCACCGTCATTCAAACAGGGCATCCACGAAATCCCGGGCGACAAAGGGGCGCAGGTCGTCGATCTGCTCACCGACACCGATGAAACGGATCGGCTTCGGGCACTGGCGGGCGATGGCGGTCACGACGCCGCCCTTGGCCGTGCCGTCGAGCTTGGTCAGGACCAGGCCGGTGACGTGGATCGCCTTGTCGAAGGCCTTGACCTGGGCCAGCGCGTTCTGCCCGATGTTGGCATCGAGAACGAGCAGCGTCTCGTGCGGACCTTCCGGCTCGATCTTCTGGATCACGCGGCGCACCTTGGCAATTTCCTCCATCAGGTGCAACTGGGTCGGCAGACGGCCAGCGGTGTCGGCCAGCACGATGTCGATGCCGCGCGCCTTGGCGGCCGAGATGGCGTCGTAGATCACGGCGGCCGGGTCGCCCGACTCTTGGGCGATGACCGTCACGTTGTTGCGCTCACCCCAGGTCTGCAACTGCTCACGGGCCGCGGCGCGGAAGGTATCGCCGGCGGCGAGCAGCACGCTCTTGCCCTGGGTCTGGAAATACTTGGCCAGCTTGCCGATCGAAGTCGTCTTGCCGGCCCCGTTCACCCCGGCGATCATGATCACATAAGGTTTGTGGGTACTGATGTCGAGCGGCTGTTCGAGCGGGCTCAGGGTTTCGAGCAGGGCATCGGCCAGCGCCTTCTGGATCGCTTCCGGCGTATCGAGCTTGTCGCGCTTGGCGGCCTTCTTCAATTCGTCGAGCAGGTGGGTGGTCGCCTCGATGCCGCAATCACTGGTCAGCAGCAGGGTTTCGAGCTCCTCCAGCAGCTCGTCGTCGACCCTGCCGCGCGAAAAGATGGATTTGAGCTTGCCGCCCCACTGGGCGCGGGTCTTGGCCAGGCCCTGGAACAGGCGCTCGCGCCAGGAGAGCTTGGGCGCGTCAGGCGTTTCGGCCGCTGCAGCGGCTGGAGCCGCAGCCGGCTCCGGCTTGTTTTTTTTCAGGAAACTGAACATGGGATATCAGGTCTCACGCCTTGCTGACAGGCGGACGGCGAGTCGTTAAGATGCCGTCCGGTTCGATGCAAAATCAGCCGCGAATTCTAGCAGAAAGCCCTACTCCCCCATGCGTCTCAAATACCTGCTCCCCCTCCTGCTGGCAGCCGGGCTCGCTTCCGTCGCCACCGCCAACCCCTACGAAACCACACTCAAGAACGGCCTGCGCGTCATCGTCAAGGAAGACCACCGTGCCCCGACCGCCGTGCAGATGGTCTGGTACCGCATCGGCAGCATGGACGAAGTCGATGGCGCCTCCGGTGTCGCCCATGTGCTGGAGCACATGATGTTCAAGGGCACGCCCAGTGTCGGCCCGGGCGAGTTCAACAAGCGGGTCGCCGCTGCCGGCGGCCGGGACAACGCCTTCACCAGCCGCGATTACACGGCCTATTTCCAGCAGATCCCGAAGGAAAAGCTGGCCGACATGATGCAGCTCGAAGCCGACCGGATGCGCCACCTAAATGTGGATGCCCAGGAGTTCGCCCAGGAAATCAAGGTCGTCATGGAAGAGCGCCGGATGCGCACCGACGACAACCCGCAGGCCAAGCTGTTCGAGCAGATGAATGCCGTCGCCTTCCAGGCCCACCCCTACCGCCGCCCGATCATCGGCTGGATGAACGATCTCGAAAACATGAGCGCCGCCGACGCCAAGGCCTGGTACGACACCTGGTACGTGCCCAACAACGCCTATGTCGTGATCACCGGCGACGTTGATCACAAGACGGTTTTCGCCCTGGCCGAGCGCTACTACGGCCCGCTCGAAGGCCGCCCCCTGCCCCCGCGCCGCCAGCCAGTGGAACCGAAGCAGGAAGGCACCCGCCGCATCACCGTCAAGGCGCCGGCCGAACTGCCCGTCCTGATCATGGGCTACAAGGCCCCCATCCTGCGCGATGTGGACAAGGACAGCGACCCGTATGCCCTGGAAATGCTGGCTGCCATCCTCGACGGCCACGATGCCGCCCGTTTCAACAAAAAACTGGTGCGCGAGGACAAGATCGCCCTGAGCGCCGGCATTGACTACGACAACACGGCGCGCGGCCCGGGCATGCTCTACCTGCACGGCACGCCGTCGGAGGGCAAGACGGTTGCCGACCTGGAAGCCGCCCTGCGCGCCGAAATCGCCCGCGTCCAGAAGGAAGGCGTTAGCGAAGCCGAACTGAAACGGGCCAAGGCACAACTGATTGCCAGTGAGGTCTACAAAAAGGATTCGATGTTCGGCCAGGCCATGGAAATCGGCCAGATCGAAGCGGTCGGCCTGCCCTATCGAAAACTCGACCGCATGCTGGACAAGCTGCAGCAGGTCACCGCCGCGCAAGTCCAGGCCGTTGCCCAAAAGTATTTCAACGACGACGCCCTGACCGTCGGTGTCCTCGATCCGCAACCGCTCGACGGCAAGCCGCGCCGCCCGGCCGTCGCCACCCGCCACTGATGAATGCCGCCATGAAACGACTGATTGCCGCCGTCTTCGCCCTCCTGCTCACCCAGGCCGCCCTGGCCGGCGTCAAGATCGAGCACTGGGTATCGCCCTCCGGCGCCCGCATCTATTTCGTCGAAAGCCGCGTGCTGCCCATGCTCGACATCCAGGTCGACTTTGCCGCCGGTTCCCTGTTCGACCCGGCGGGAAAATCCGGCCTGGCCGCCCTGACCCGCGCCACCCTCGACAACGGCGCCGGCCCACTGGATGAAACCGCCATCGCCGAAAGACTGGCCGACATCGGCGCCAACCTGTCGGGGAGCGCCGACACGGACCGCGCCAGCGTCGCGCTGCGGACGCTGTCGGCCCGCGACAAGCGTGACCCGGCCCTCGACATCCTGAAGGCCGTGATCCAGGCGCCGCGCTTCGATGCCGCCATCTTCGAGCGTGAAAAAGCCCGCACCATCGCTGGCCTCAAGGAAGCGATGACGCGGCCGGACAGCATCGCCGGCAAAGCCTTCTGGGAGGCCCTCTATCCCGACCATCCCTACGGCCGGCAAGCCACCCCGGAGAGTGTCGCGGCCCTGAGCCGCGACGATCTCGCCGCCTTCCACGCCCGCTACTACACGGCTGCCAACGCCACGATCACTTTGGTCGGCGATCTGTCGCGCCAGGAGGCCGAAGGCATTGTCGACAAGCTGCTCGCCGGCTTGCCGCAGGGCACCGTCGCGACCCTGCCGCCGCCCCCGGGACTGCCCAAGGGCGGCCGGATCCCGATCGCCCATCCGGCCAGCCAGGCCCACATCTATATCGGACTGCCCGCCATCGAACGCGGCAATCCGGATTTCTTCCCGCTCCTCGTCGGCAACTACACGCTGGGCGGCGGCGGCTTCGTCTCCCGCCTGATGAAGGAGGTACGCGACAAGCGCGGCTACGCCTACAGCGTGTATTCCTACTTCGCCCCGATGCGGCAGGCCGGCCCCTTCCAGATCGGCCTGCAAACCAAGCGCAGCCAGGCGAAGGAAGCCATCCAGGTGGCGCGCGACGTGCTGGACGGCTTCCTGAAGGACGGCCCGAGCGACGAAGAGCTGGCTGCCGCCCAGGCCAACCTGACCGGCAGTTTCCCGCTGCGCCTGGACAGCAACAAGAAGATTCTCGACAACGTCGCGGCCATCGGCTTCTACGGCCTGCCGCTCGACTATCTCGACCAGTACCAGGCCCGGGTGCAGTCCGTGACGGCCGACGCAGTCCGGCAGGCTTTTGCGCGCTGGATCAGGCCGGAAAACCTGATCACCGTCACGGTGGCGGCAGATTGAACGCGGTTCGCATCGTCGGCGGCGAATTCCGCCGCCGCATCCTGCGCTTTCCCGACAGCAGCGGCCTGCGTCCGACGCCGGACCGGGTGCGCGAAACGCTGTTCAACTGGCTCGGCCAGGATCTCGACGGCTGGCACTGCCTCGACCTCTTCGCAGGCAGCGGGGCGCTCGGCTTCGAAGCGGCCTCGCGCGGCGCGGCACGCGTCGTCATGGTCGAACAGGCCCCGAAAGTGCTCGCCGCGCTGCATGAGAACCACGAATTGCTCCATAAGCCGGCCGCTGTGGAGATCATTCGTTCGGATGCGCTACAATATTTATCCTCGACGCAGTCGACTTTCGACCTGATCTTCCTCGATCCACCCTACAACAAAGGCTGGATTGCCCGCCTGGAACCACTCCTTCCCGGCGTTCTGAACGAAGACGCAGCGCTCTACGTCGAAGCGGAGCACACAATCGAATCGCTTGGCGAATGGCGCACCGTGCGCCAGGGCAAGGCGGGGGAAGTTCACTTTCACTTGTTGCGGCGGCAAACCACTTGAGCAAACTGAATCATCGCATCGCGATCTACCCGGGCACCTTCGACCCGATCACCCGGGGCCATGAAGACCTGGTTCGGCGTGCCGCCTCGCTGTTCGACAAGCTGATCCTGGCCATTGCCGAAAGCCCGGCCAAGCAACCGCGCTTTTCGCTGGCCGACCGCGTCGAGATGGCGACGGAAATCCTGCATGACCTGCCCAATGTCGAGGTCCGCGGTTTCAATTCCCTGCTCATGAACTTCGTGCACGAGCAGGGAGCCAAGGTTGTCGTGCGCGGTCTGCGCGCCGTGTCCGACTTCGAATACGAATTCCAGATGGCGGGCATGAACCGCAGCGTCTACCCGGAGGTCGAAACCGTGTTTCTGACCCCCGGCGAGCAATACATGTTCATCTCCGCTACGATGGTGCGTGAAATCGCCCGACTGGGCGGCGATGTCAGCAAATTTGTGCAACCTTGTGTCGAAAAGCGCCTGCGGGCGAAAATCACCGCTTAACCGAAAGAGGAACAGCTATGTCTCTGATTATTACCGACGAGTGCATCAACTGCGACGTGTGCGAACCGGAGTGCCCGAACGAGGCGATCTCCCAGGGCGAGGAAATCTACGTCATCGACCCGAACAAGTGCACCGAATGCGTCGGCCATTACGACGAACCGCAGTGCGTCCAGGTCTGCCCCGTCGATTGCATCCCCAAGGATCCCAACCATGTGGAAACCGAGGAGCAACTGTGGGCCAAGTACGAGAAACTCACCGGCAACAAGCGCGCCTGAGCCGTTCTTCCTCCCAACAAAAAACCCGCGAGCTGCGCGGGTTTTTTGTTGGCCAATCCGCGCGTTGCCGTCAGGCTGCCTGCAAAACCCGATCCGCCTGGGGCACCAGCATTTCCTGAACACGGCCGACAATCTCCTCGAGACCGTCGATCTGCTGCCGGAGGTTTTTCTCGATCCCCTCGAGCTCGGCGATGCGGTCTTCCAGCGTATCGGTCGCCTGATGGATGCGCTTGATGCTCTCCAGACGACGTTTCAACTGGATCTGGTGCTCGCGGACCTGGGTTTCCATCGGCGCCATCACGGCGCGCAGCCAGACTTCGGCATCGCGGTTGGCATGCTCGAAAGCGCGACGCACCTGGACCGCGACCTCCTCGAAGAATTTCTGCGTGATGTTCTTCTTGTCATGCGTCAGCAGGCTGAGCATGGTGTTCAGGTGGTCGTCGCACCATGCCTGCAGGCGATCGAGTTCCTTTTCATAGCGCAATAGCGAGAAACTCGTTGGCGAGCCCAGCTTGAGGCCGTGCTCGACCGCAAATTTCTTGTAGACCGCCTCCATCATGGCCAGGATCTCGTTGATTTCGCCACTCGACTTGTTCAGCGCCTGCCGAGCCTGGGTGAAAAAATTCGCCATCGCATCCGACAAGGTCTTGGAGAAAGCCGCCGCCTCCATCGCCGTGCGCGTCTCATGGGTCAGCTGACGCAGGACATCGAGCCCCAAGTGGCCGAACAGGTTGTTGGTCAGCGTCGAAAAGACGCTGCGCACCGCGTAGTAGCGCTGCAGGCCGGACTCGAACTCCTCCTTTTCCGCCCGCACCTTGCCCATCATGTATTCGACGACCCCCTTGTTCTTGCCGCGCAGCTCGGTCAGTTCGGTCAATTGCTCGCGCAAGCCGGCCAAGCGGGAATCGAGCAAGCCACGGACACGTCGGGCCACATCGCCGAACTCGCTTTCGGTGCTTTCGCAAACGATGGCACGCTTGGCCGGAATCAGTTCGCTGGACAGTGCCGCTTCGAGCAGCGGCAGGCGACTCCGTTCCAGCAGGGCGGCATCGCCGTTGATCTTGGCAACCAGCCCCTTTTGGGCCGACACCGGGAAAACCTGACTGGCCGGCAGATCCAGCAGGTTGGCGCTGGCTTCGACCTGGCGGCGGATTTCGGCATCGATCTCTTCCGGGGTTTTCAGTTCGTCCCACTGGCCGTCGATCTTGTTCAGGACGACCATGCGGCCGCGCTTGGCAACGCCGCCGTTGCAGATATGCTCGCGCCAGATGGCCATGTCGGACTGGGTCACGCCGGTATCCGCCGCCAGGATGAACAGCACGGCATGGGCGTTGGGCAACAGGGAAAGGGTCAGTTCCGGTTCGGCGCCGATGGCGTTCAAGCCCGGCGTATCGAGGATGACCAGCCCCTGCTTGAGCAGGGGATGCGGAAAATTGATCACCGCGTGGCGCCAGCGCGGCACCTCGACCAGGCCGTCCTCACCGACGCTGTACGGTTCGACCTGCCCTTCGCCGACCTCGAACCCGAGGCGAGCCGCCTCTTCCGGCGCGACACGGATCGTCTGACTGACATGGCGCAGCGCATCCTGCATCGCGTCCGGCGAGTTGGTGTCGAGCGGCATGCGGGACCACTCATCCGGGAAACGCTTGTATTCGCTGACGCTGGAATTGGACGAACGCGTCTGGATGGGCAGCAACTCGATGCTGGGCGCCTTGCTGCTATCGAATAGCAGCTCGGTCGGACACATGGTGGTCCGCCCCGCCGACGAGGGCAACATGCGGTTGCCGTAATCGGCAAAAAAGATGGCATTGATCAGTTCCGACTTGCCACGCGAAAACTCGGCGACGAAAGCAACGTTGAGCCGGTCCTCGCGCAAGCGTTCGAGCAGTTGCGCCAGACGGAGGTCGCTCTGCGCATCCGACAGCTCGTTCTGCCCCAGCCAGTGCTGCAGTTCGCCGATATGGGCGGCGAGACGGGAACGCCAGGCGGAATAGGCGGCAAATTGATCAGCCAGTGACATAGATTTCTTCCCGAGTTCGGACGAAATATGCAATCTAGCATAAAAAACAGGGGCTTGCAGGGGCTTTTCAATGCTGGCAGCCGGCGCAGTAATAGGTGCTGCGCCCCGCTTGGCGAATTTGTCTGATCACGCCACCGCAACGCAGGCAGGGCTCGCCGGCCCGGTCGTAAACCCCGGCCTGAATCTGGAAACAACCGGCCCCGCCGTCGCTATGCACATAGTCGCGGATACTGCTGCCGCCGGCAGCGATGGCATCGGCCAGCGTCTCGCGAATCGCCGGCACGAGGATTTCATGGCGCGCCCGGCTGATTCGGTTCGCCGCCCGCAAGGGCGAGATGCCGGCGCGAAACAGGCTTTCCGAGGCATAGATATTGCCGATACCGACCACCAGATGGCTGTCCATCAGGATCGCCTTGATCGGCCCGCTGCGCCGGGCAAGCGCGGCATACAGCCAGTCCGGCGAAAAACCGTCGGACAGCGGCTCGATGCCCAGGCTGGCCAGCAGGGGGTGGCGCTCGGCCTGCGCCGGCGGCCCGGCCTGCCAGAGCACGACACCGAAGCGACGCGGATCGGCGAAGCGCAGGATTTGCGTCGGCAAGACCAGATCGACGTGATCGTGCTTCTCCGGCGGCTGCCCGGGCGGCACGAAACGCAGGTTGCCGGACATCCCGAGATGGATGATCAGCGTCCCTTCGACGCCCGGCCGCCGGCAATCGATCAACAGATACTTGCCGCGCCGGCGCACCGCGACGATCCGGCAGCCGGGCAGCAGGTCGACCAGTTCCGGCGGAATCGGCTGGCGCAGGCGAAGCGCCCGCAGCGTCACCCCCAGCACCGTCTGCCCGGCCAGTTCCGGCTCGATCCCCCGCCGACAGACTTCCACCTCCGGCAATTCCGGCATCGCTTGTCCCTCCGCACAATCCCAAATAACATCGCAAACTTATCGGATTTTATGCGTTCCAACGCCCATCGCCTGCCCCTCTTCGCCCGAAAGCCGTCCATGCAACCGAAGTTTCTCGCCGCCGCCCTCACCCTTGCCCTGGGCCTGACTCACGGCGTAACCGGCCTAGCGGCCGGTGAACCGCCGCCCCGCCCGCCGGCCAAGCGCACAGCGGCCCAACCGGTCGGCGAAGACCTCCTGGCCCGCACCGTTTTCCAGGCCCTGGTCGGCGAATTCGCTTTGCAGCGGGGCGACGCCAAGCTCGGCTCCGATGCCTGGGCCGACCTCGCGGTGCGTACCCGCGACCCGAAAGTCATCGCCCGGGCCACCGAGATCGCCGGCTTCGCCCGGCAGTACGACCGCGCGCTGGAGCTGTCCCGACTGTGGCTTAGCGTCGAGCCGGACTCGATCCGCGCCCGCCAGACCCAGTCTTCGTTGCTGGTCATGGCCAACCGCATCGACGAACTGGCGCCCCAAATGGCCGCCCTGCTTGCCCAGGACAAAGCCAATCTCGGCAACAACCTGTTGCACCTCAACCGCATGCTGGGCCGGATCGCGGACAAGAAGGCCGTCCAGGGCCTGGTCGACCGGTTGGCCACCCCCTACGACACCTTCCCCGAGGCGCATTTCGCGATGGCCCAGGCCGCCGCCGCGGCCGGGGACAGCCTGCGCGCCCTGACCGAAACCGAAAAATCCCTGCAACTGCGCCCGGACTGGGAAACCGCCGCCATTGCCCGCGCCCAGCTGCAGGCCCGTCTGTCGGCGAAAACCGCCATCGACAGCCTGGACGACTTCGTCGGCCGCTACCCGACCGCCAACGAAGCCCGCCTGACGCTGGCCCGCCTGCTGATCAGCGAAAAACGCTACGACGAATCGCGCCGCCACTTCGACCGCCTGATCAAGGACCACCCGGACAATCCGGAAGTAATCTATCCAGTCGCCATGCTCGCCCTGCAGCACGGCGACACCACGACCGGCCGCAGCCAGCTCGAAAACCTGCTGAAAACCGATTTCCCCGACAAGAGCACCATCCACTTCTTTCTCGGCCAGCTCGAACAGGAGCAGAAACGGCCGGATGCCGCGCTCGCCCACTACCGGCAAGTCACCGGCGGCGAGCAGTTCGTTCCCGCCCGTTCGCGCGCTGCCCAGATCCTGATGCAGCAAGGCAAGAACGCCGAAGCACGCGAACTGCTGGCCACCACCCGGGCCAGCACGCCGGCCGAGCGCACCCAGCTCACTCTGGCCGAATCGCAGCTGCTGCGGGAAGCCGGCCGGCACAACGAAGCCTACATCGTGCTCGACCGTGCGCTGGCCGCCCAGCCCAACGACACCGAACTGCTTTACGAGGCGGCCCTGACCGCCGAGCGCATCGGCAAACCCGAAATCCTCGAGATGCACCTCACGCATCTGCTCGCCCTGAAACCCGACCATGCCCACGCCCTCAATGCGCTCGGCTACTCGCTCGCCGATCGCAACCAGCGCCTGCCGGAAGCCCACGACCTGATTACCCGGGCGCTCAGCCTGGCGCCGGAGGATCCTTTCATCATGGACAGCATGGGCTGGGTGCTCTTCCGCCAGGGCAAGCTGCCGGAGGCCCTCGAGACCCTGGAAAAGGCCTTCCGCCTCAAGGCCGACCCGGAAATCGCCGCCCATCTTGGCGAGGTCTTGTGGGCCCTGGGACGAAAGGACGACGCCTGCCGCATCCTGCAGGACGCCTACCGGGCCCATCCGGAAAACGACACGCTGGCTGCCACCGTCAAAAAGCTGCAGCCTTGATTGCCCGTTTGACTGCTGCCGCCGCCCTAGCGCTCGGCCTGCTCGCCGGCTGCGCCACGCTGCCCTCTCCCCCGCTGCCGGCACGCGACGCCCTGCGCGACTTCTTGCTGGAAAGCCGTTTCGCCCTGCGCGCCACACCGCCCGGACAGGCCACGCAGAGCTCCGGCGGACGCCTGACCTGGTCGCACCGCGCGCACCATGATCGCATCCTGCTCGCCAACCCGCTCGGTTACGGCGTGGCCGAAATCAACAGCACCCCGGACGGCGCCCGCTTACGCACAGCGGATGGCGAGGAGCAGAGCTCGCCCGACCCGGAGTCGCTGATCGAGGCGGTGACCGGCCTGCGCCTGCCGGTGGCCCGCCTGCCGGCCTGGCTGCTCGGACGCTCCGGCGGCGACGCCCGCATCCTGCCCGACGCCCTGGGCCGCCCCGGCCAGTTGCATGAAGCGGGCTGGCGCATCGACTATGCCTACGACGATGACCGGCCGGACGCCCTGCCCACCCGCCTGACCATCAGCCGTCCAGGCGAAATCGAACTCAAGCTGCGCATCGAGACATGGAGGGAATACCCGTGACCGGCTGGACTTGGGACAGCACCTGGCCCGCCCCGGCCAAACTCAACCTCTTCCTGCACGTCGTCGGCCGCCGGCCCGATGGTTATCACCTGCTGCAAACGGTCTTTCGCTTCATCGACCGTGCCGACACGCTGCACTTTGCACCGCGCCAGGACAGTCAGATCGTGCTTGCCACGCCCCTTCCCGGCGTCCCGGCGGACAGCGACCTGACGGTACGCGCCGCCCGCCTGCTGCAACAGGCTACCGGCTGCCGCCAGGGCGCGACGCTTTACCTCGCCAAGCACCTGCCGATGGGCGGCGGCCTGGGTGGCGGCTCGTCCGATGCCGCCACCGTGCTGCTCGCCCTCAACCACCTATGGCAGACCGGCCTCCGCCGAAGCGAACTGGAAAGGCTCAGTCTGATGCTGGGCGCCGACGTCCCCGTCTTCGTGCATGGCCGCAACACGTTCGCCGAAGGCATAGGCGAAGCCTTCAGCGATGTCGACCTGCCGGCGGAAAGCTACCTGGTCCTCGAGCCCGATGCCCATGTCCCCACCGCCGCCATCTTCGGCGCCCCCGACCTGAGGCGCGACACCCCGACCATCCGCCCCGGGGAATGGCGCCACGGCAACGGGCGCAACGATCTGGAATCCGTCGCCTGCGCCCGCTTCCCGGCCGTCGCCGCAGCGTTGGCCTGGCTGAAAACGCAAGCCCCGCAGGCCATGATGACCGGCTCCGGCGCCTGTGTTTTCGCCGGTTTTGCCGAGCGTCGCGCGGCCGAAGCCGCCCTGGCACGCATGCCGGCCGGGCTGCGCGGCTGGGTTGCCGACGGCCTGGCGGAACACCCGCTCGCAAAAATTCTGTAAAAGGGCTGGATTTCTGTCGGCGCCTCCTGTATTATTCGCGCCTCGCTTGAACGCGAACCCGTTCGAGCAACCCGCTGGGGAGTCGCCAAGTTGGTCAAGGCACCGGATTTTGATTCCGGCATTCGAAGGTTCGAATCCTTCCTCCTCAGCCAAGCTTCCTTCGGGCAGGTCACAAGCCTGCCCGATTTTCATTGTGGCGGGCGAATGCAGTGCGCATGCAATTAGTCCGGAGGAATGTGGAAATGGCTTACAACAGCCTGATGGTCTTCACCGGCAACGCCAACCCGAAGCTGGCCGCCGATGTCGCTCAACAGCTTAACGTCGATCTGGGTCGCGCCAATGTCGGCCGCTTCTCGGATGGCGAAGTTTCCGTCGAACTGCAGGAACATGTCCGCGGTCGCGATATCTTCGTACTGCAATCCACCTGCGCCCCGACCAACGACAACCTGATGGAAATGCTGGTCATGGTCGACGCCCTGAAGCGCGCCTCGGCCGGCCGCATCACCGCCGCCATTCCGTATTTCGGCTACGCCCGTCAGGATCGTCGTTCGCGCTCGTCGCGCGTGCCCATCGCCGCCAAACTGGTCGCCAACATGCTCGTCGCCTCCGGCGTCGACCGCGTGCTGACCATGGACCTCCATGCCGAGCAGATCCAGGGCTTTTTCGACATTCCGGTCGACAACATTTACGCCCTGCCCATCCTGCTCGACGACATCCGCAAGCAGAATTACGAAAACCCGATGGTCGTCTCGCCGGACCACGGCGGCGTCGTCCGTGCCCGTTCGCTGGCCAAGCGCCTCGAATGCGATCTGGCGATCATCGACAAGCGCCGCCCGAAAGCCAACGTCTCCGAGGTCATGAACATCATCGGGGAAGTCGAGGGCCGCACCTGCATCATCATGGATGACATGGTCGACACCGCCGGCACCCTGTGCAAGGCCGCCACGGCCCTCAAGGCCAACGGCGCCAAGAAGGTCGTCGCCTACTGCACCCACCCGGTGCTGTCCGGCCCGGCGGTCGAGCGCGTCAACACCTCCGACCTCGACGCCCTGGTGGTCACCGACACCATTCCGCTGCGCGACGATGCTGCCGCCTCGCCGCGCATCCGCCAGTTGTCGGTTGCCGAAATCATGGCCGAAACCATCCGCCGCATCAGCAACGACGATTCCGTGTCGTCGCTGTTCATCGATTAAGCTTTTTTCAACCATCCCGCTCTGGTCGCGGACGGGAAATACTCTGGAGTATCAACATGCAATTCGAAGTTATCGCCAAAGCGCGTTCGTTGCAGGGAACGGGTGCGAGCCGCCGCCTGCGTCGCGCCGGCACGGTGCCTGGCATCGTTTACGGGGGCGAGACCGCTCCGGTCGCCATCGAAACCAACCACAACGACCTGCTGCTGAAGATGAAGAAGGAAGCCTTCCATTCTTCGATCATCAACCTGGTCATCGACGGCAAGAAAGAACAAGTCCTGCTGCGCGACTACCAGACGCACGCCTACAAGCAACTGATCCTGCACGTCGACTTCCAGCGTGTCGATGCCACCCACGAATTGCACATCAAGGTGCCGCTGCACTTCATCAATGAAGAGTCCGCCCCGGGTGTCAAGCTGAATGGCGGCCTGGTGAACCACGTCACCACCGAACTGGACATCCACTGCCTGGCCAAGGATCTGCCCGAGTTCATCGAAGTCGACGTCGGCGCTCTGAACGTCGGTGACAACATCCACGCCTCCCAAGTCAAGTTGCCGGCCGGTGTGACCCTGGTCAAGCACGGCGACGAAGATCCGATCGTGGTCAGCATCGTCGGCAAGGGTGGCGCCCAGGCTGCCGAAGGCGAAGCCGCCGCCGAGTAATCCGCACGCTCCGCTATACTCTGGCCGCCGCAGGCATGACGCCCCGGCGGCCTTTTCACGACTGCACGCATGACTGCTCCCCGCCTCATCGTTGGCCTCGGCAATCCCGGGCCGGAATACGAAGCCACCCGCCACAACGTCGGGTTCTGGTTCGTCGACCAACTGGCCGACCTGTTGCGCGTGACGCTCGCCCCGCAGGGCAAGTTCTTCGGCAAGGCCGGTCGTGATGGCGACCGCTGGCTGCTGCAGCCGAGCACCTACATGAACCGTTCTGGCCAGGCAGTCGCGGCCCTGGCCCATTTTTACAAGATCACCCCGGCCGAGGTGCTGGTCATCCATGATGATCTCGACCTGCCGCCGGGCGGCATTCGCCTCAAGCAGGGGGGCGGCAACGGCGGCCACAATGGCCTGAAGGACATTCAGGCCAGGCTCGGCACCCCGGATTTCTGGCGCCTACGCATCGGCATCGGTCATCCCCGCACGCTCGGCCTGGTACAGCCGGTGGCCGACTTCGTGCTCCACCCGCCGCGCAAGGAAGAACAGCCGGACATCGAGCACGCCCTGGCCCGCTGCCTGCACACCTGGCCCCAGCTCGCGGCCGGCGACTATGCCGGCGCCCAAAGACACCTGCACGGCAAAGCCGTTTAATCGCTCGTTCCAAAGGAAAAGCCATGTCCCTGAAATGCGGTATCGTCGGCCTGCCCAACGTCGGCAAATCCACCCTGTTCAACGCCCTGACCAAGGCCGGCATCGAAGCGGCCAACTATCCGTTCTGCACCATCGAACCGAATGTCGGCATCGTCGAAGTTCCCGATCCGCGTCTCGCCCAGTTGGCCGAGATCGTCAAGCCGCAGCGCATCCAGCCGGCCATCGTCGAGTTCGTCGACATTGCCGGCCTGGTGGCCGGCGCCTCGAAGGGCGAAGGCCTGGGCAACCAGTTTCTGGCCAACATCCGTGAAACCGACGCTATCGTGCACGTCGTCCGTTGCTTCGATGATCCGAACGTGATCCACGTTTCCGGCAGCGTCGACCCGATCCGCGACATCGAAGTCATCGACACGGAACTCGCCCTGGCCGATCTGGCGACCGTCGAAAAGGCCCTGAACCGCTACAAGCGCCCCGCCAACGCAGGCGACAAGGAGGCCAAGATTCTGGTCGCCGTTCTGGAAAAATGCTTTGCCCAGCTCGATCAGGGTAAGGCGGTACGCGGCCTCGACCTGTCCAAGGAAGAATGGGCCACTCTCAAGCCCTTCTGCCTGATCACCGCCAAACCGGTGCTTTACGCGGCCAATGTGGCTGAGGACGGCTTCACCAACAACCCGCTGCTCGCCAAGGTCGAGGCCCATGCCGCCGCCGAAGGCTCGCAGGTCGTTGCCCTGTGCGCCGCCATCGAAGCCGAGATTGCCGATCTCGATGAAGCCGACAAGATCGAGTTTCTGGAATCGATGGGCCTGCACGAAGCCGGCCTTGACCGCCTGATCCGCGCCGGCTACAAGCTGCTCGGCCTGCAGACCTACTTCACGGCCGGCGTCAAGGAGGTCCGCGCCTGGACCATCCATGCCGGCGACACCGCCCCGCAGGCAGCCGGCGTCATCCATTCCGATTTCGAACGCGGCTTCATCCGTGCCCAGACCATCGCCTTCGACGACTTTATCGCCTACAAGGGCGAGGCAGGCGCCAAGGAAGCCGGCAAGATGCGCGCCGAAGGCAAGGATTACGTGGTCAAGGATGGCGACGTACTGAACTTCCTGTTCAACGTCTGAGTCACCAAGCCGTTTTCCTGATGTTTCATGAAACACCGGGAAAGTATGAAAACCCCAATAAAACCGCGCAGTTGCGCGGTTTTATTGTTTCATAGTGCTGCTTCAAGTTTCCCGAGCAGTCAATGCATGCCTGAGTACGCTAGCGAGTACAGCTCTTGGAGCATGTGCGAATAAGTGAGTATAGTGCCGCTGTCGCCATGACAAGGAATCAGCCACCATGCTTACCGACACGCACTGCCGCAACGCCAAGCCCAGGGAGAAGCTCTACCGCTTGAATGACCAGCGCGGGCTCTACCTCGAAGTCAAGCCCAACGGAGTCAAGGCTTGGCGATACCGCTTCACACTGGATGGCAAGGCCAGCATGTTTGCGCTTGGCGAATACCCTGCTGTTACGCTCTCTGAAGCCAGGGAACGCAGCGAGGCCGCACGCAAACTGGTCAAGCAAGGCATCAATCCCGCCCAGCAAAGGCAGCTCGACCGCATCCGGAAAGCCAGCGAAGCAAAGAACACCTTCGAGATCGTCGCCAAGGAGTGGCTGCAGACAAAGGACTGGGAAGATGTCACCAAGAACCGGCGTCTGGATATGCTGGAGCGCGTGGTGTTCCCCAGTATCGGCAATATGCCGGTTCGCGAAATAACGCCAGCCCATGTCCTGGAGATCCTGCAGAAAACAGCAAAGCGTGGCGCGCCCACGGTCGCCGCCGAGGCGCGGCGCACCATGTCCGCCGTATTCGAGTTCGCCGTCGCCACCCTGCGAGCCGACAGCGACCCGGTTTGGCCGGTACGCAAGGCGCTACCAGCAAACAAGACCCAGCACAAACCGGCGCTGAGTAAAGAGCAGATCGGCAAACTGCTGAGCGACTTCGCAAACCACCGCTGCAGCTTTCAGGTAAGTCATTGCATGCAACTGATGTGGTGGACCCTGGCGCGACCGACCGAAGTGGCCGAGGCGGCCTGGGATGAGTTTGACCTTGAGAAGGCTGTTTGGCGTATCCCGGCGCAGCGCATGAAAGCACGCAAGGAGCACGTCGTGCCTCTGCCACGGCAGGCAGTGGAGATGCTCAAAGGACTGCATGCCATTACCGGCAACCGCAAGCACTTGTTTCCTGGCCGGGATGATCGCAACGCCCCGATGTCCGCAGCATCGCTTCGCCAGGCACTCAAGGTTTTGGGGTGGAGTGGCGCCTATAGCCCACACGCCACGCGGACCAGCGGCAGCACCCGCCTTAACGAGATGGGCTACCGCCCCGATGCCATCGAGGCGCAGCTTGCCCATGCCGACCAGAACAATGTGCGTCGCACCTACAATCACGCTACCTATTTCGATGAGCGTCGCGCCATGATGCAGGAATGGGCGGACAGATTGGACGAATGGAAAGAGCAAGCACAGACATGACCACAAAGATCATGGCTCCAGATATTCCCAACTCCGATGCCGTCGCCGAGCTGCGCACCAGAGCAGAGGCAACCTGCGACCGATATGGCGTTCAGCGCCGCGAGCAATGTGTAAATGCTTTTTTGCGGCTGGCAGAAAGTTTTCGTTGGCGTACGATGCCGCCCCCTGAAATTGAAGAAGGCACACTTGAGCAACTAAAAAGACTCCGAGATGCGGCGTCCCGGTTAAGCAAGGCGCTTCGAAGCCTGGACGAAGAGTCGGCATCGCTATTACTCGAATTTCTGAGGAAGGACCTGCCTACCCATAAGCTGTTCTGCGAGTCGCTACACTCCGTGAGCTGGCAACTATCAGCGTCCGGAGCAAGCAGAGAACATGAGGCCAAGGAGCTGATCGCGAAGCAATTTATCGTCACCTGCCAGCAATTCAGAATTCCGATCAAGTGGAGCAAGGAGTTCGAGTACCACTCGGTGAACAGCAAGAACGAGCCATCCGCCTATCTCCTCGGCGCCATCTATGCTGCAGGCGGCATGAAGGCCGATGCTGAAACCACGCCTGCTCATCGCGCCAATCACTATCTGGGGCGTTTCAGCAAAGGATTTACCGTCGCTATCGATGGAGTTGTAGTCCGGGTGCTGCTGAAGAAAACAGTGATAGAGCCCAATCTTTACATGTCCCAGATAATGAAAGCCGTCTCCGATGGGCGTGAACTAACCCTGCCCACAAGCAGCATCCTTACGGCATCTTGCCAAGGATACGAGCTTGGATTGTCTCGGCCATTTTTTGAAACATTCGACTGGCACAACTGAGGCCACTGCTCGACACCGGTTTGCATGCTGGGTGATTTCAGGCCCGAGAATAGGGAGTGCAGGTGACAACCGTGCTCCCTGACTTCATAACCAGATCTTTTGCATGATCCCTTCGTGTTTCAACACGTTAAGAGGAACAGCATGCAAATCATCAAGACGCAGGATGTCTGCACGAAGATCTCGGTCAGCCGGACAACCCTCTGGCGACTTTGCCAGACTGAAGATTTTCCGAAGCCAGTTCGGCTAGACCCTGGCGGCCGTTCGATTGGCTTTTTTGCCCACGAGATCGACGCGTGGCTTGAGACCCAGGCGGCGGAGCGTGAGCACGCCGGTTGTCTGGCTCGCCAGAGGGCGAAGTCATGAGCCGCATCCGCATTGATGACTCTGCGGAATATTGGTGGTCTCTGCCTTGCAGCCTGCTGCGCGATTCGCGGCTGAGCTATGAAGCGCGAGGCGTGGCTTGCCACTTGCTCTCGCTAGGCCGTAACTGGCAGTTGCGCGCTGTCGCACTGCCGCGCGTGCTGCACGATCAGTCACGAGCGAAAGGCCATCTCGGCAGAGACCTTTGCCGCCGCATCCTGCGCGAACTTGAAGATGCCGGCTACCTGGCGCGGAGGAAGTTCCAGGACGAGGAAGGGCTTTGGCGATGGGAGTCCGTGTTGACACCCGTTTCGCAAAAGGTGCCACAAACATCCATGGCCGGCTTGGCCGGCGACGGAGAAACCGTGGACGGCACATCCGTCGCCGGTCAGGGCGGTGATATAGGTGTAGGTGAATACAAGGAAGAAGTAGTAGTTAAAAATATAAAACCACTACTACAGACCGGGGCTGTGGATAACTCTCCGCAAACTGGAGAGACTTCCGCGCCCTTGGACTTGTCGCACCCTTCCCTTCTACCCTACCTGCGCGTCATAAGCGACGTAACCCGCCGCTTCGGGCCCTCGCTCACGGCAGAACAAATACAGCTTGCCGCTGACGAATTGGCTGGCGTGCTATCGGCGGCCGGCAGTGGCAAGCACGCGGGCATACGTTCCGTCCGCTCATGGCTGCTGGCCGTGATGAATAGCGCTGTCGCGGGGGAATTCATCCCTGAGTTCGCGCCGAATATCGCCCGCTGGCGAAAGAACCGACAGGAGGCGATGGAGGCAGCGCAATCGCGCGCCCCTGTGGAGCAGTCAGAAGCCGAGCGTCAAAAGACAAAGGCGGAACGCGCAAAGGCCATCGCCGATTTGAAAGCGATGTTCCAGGGCCGGAAGCAATGATTGACGCGGATGAGATGGTTGCGCTGATCGAATCGTGCCGGCGCGAGATGCAAGCCATGCTTCCGGCCGATGAATTTGCCAGCTTGAGTAGCAAGACCAGGCAAGACTATCGCCAGCTCGGCCGAACGCTGCTGCAGCGTGCCCGCTACGCCGAAGGTGGGGTGGCCGAAGTTATGACGGCCACCCGGCGACCGACAACCTTCTACAAACGCCTCGCAGCGCTTCGCTACTGCCTGTACGCCGATCTTGTCGAGCAGCTGAAAAGCCTGCATTCCGCGCTCTCTGCCCGACCTGTGGACAGGTTGCAAGTAATGGCCATTCGGGCCCAATTGCAGCAACAGCGGGCATCGCTGCACGAGTTCGATATAGCCCGGCAAAGCGGCTATACCGCCGAGCGCCAGAAGCGTGCCAGCAAGCGGCAAGCCTTGCGCGGCCTCCCAAGCGACTGGCGCGAGCAACTGTATCAGCGCGCTGCAAAAGGCAAGTATGCCGATGCGATTCTGGTCGCCGCGCTGACCGGCTGTCGCCCGGAAGAGCTCCGGCACGGCGTGCTCATTCGCTGGGCGAACAATCCGCGCAACGACATGGACGAGATCAGATTCGAGATCGATGGCGCCAAGGTCAAGGCGCATCAAGGCCAGCCGCACCGTTTGATCGCCTATGGCGCACACGATCCTCATCCATTGCTGGAGGCTCTGCGCATCCGTCTAGCGGGGCGGCGGGAATTGCTCGTTTGCATTGACAGCCCGGTCAACTTCACCGTCGAAGTCCGTCGGCTAGCACGTAGCCTCTGGCCGAAGCACAAGCACGCTATCACGGCTTACTGCCTGCGCCACCAATGGGCGGCTGACCTGAAACGGCACGCGGCTGCGGATTCAGTCAGCCAGGGGCTGGGACATGCCAGCGCCAAAACACGGCGTCACTACGGCCAAGCCAATCAGGCCTGCAGCCGGCATGCACTGCATCCCGCTGCCATCGAGGCTGAGCGCCCTGTAAAGCCAGCTGCCGCAAAGGTGCCGCGTCATCGAGCAGCCTCAAGCACGGAATCCACGCCCTAAAGAGAATCATGGCGAGGTGGGGCAAAATGCAGTACATTTGCGTGACATCACTGACGAGACGCTGCCATGTCACGCCTGAAGGACGAAACCCTATCCATCCGCACCTCCGCCGAGATCAAGCAACTTCTGCGCTTGGCGGCTGATCGCGAGCGTCGCTCGGTGGCTTCGATGATCGAAATCCTGGTTCTGGAGTACGCCCGCGCGCACGATCTGCACGCCGATGGCCTCGCGAAAACGCCAGTCAAGAGCACGCCATCCAAATGACGCAAGCAGCCTCGACAATCACCCTCAGCCAGCTCGAAGGTCACCTCTGGGAATCCGCCAACATCCTGCGCGGCCCGGTGGATGCGGCTGACTTCAAGACCTACATCTTTCCCCTGCTGTTCTTCAAGCGCATCTGCGACGTCTGGGACGAGGAGTACCAGGAGATCGTCGATGAGACCGGCGACGAGCAACTGGCCTGGTTTCCGGAATCGCACCGCTTCCAGATCCCGGACGACTGCCACTGGAACGACGTTCGCACCAAGGCCAGCAATGTCGGGACGGCCCTGCAGCGGGCGATGCGCGAGATTGAGAAAGCCAACCCCGACACCCTGTACGGCGTGTTCGGCGATGCCCAGTGGTCGAACAAGGATCGGCTGTCTGATGCCTTGCTCAAGGACCTGATCGAGCACTTCTCCAAGCTGCCGTTTGGCAACAAGAACGTCAACTCGGATCTGCTTGGCGACGCCTACGAATACCTGATCAAGAAGTTCGCCGACGCCACCAACAAGAAGGCCGGCGAGTTCTACACCCCGCGCAGCGTCGTGCGGATGATGATCGACATGCTCGATCCAAAAGAAGCCGAGACCATCTACGACCCGGCCTGCGGTACCGGCGGCATGTTGCTGGCCGCCGTGCAGCACGTGAAGGAGCAGCACGGTGACGTGAAGCGGCTGTGGGGAAAGCTGTACGGGCAAGAGAAGAACCTCACCACGTCATCCATCGCGCGGATGAACTTGTTCCTCCACGGCATCGAGGACTTTCAGGTGGTGCGCGGCGACACGCTGCGCAACCCAGCCTTCTTCGAGGGCGACCGGCTGGCTACCTTTGATTGCGTGATCGCCAACCCCCCGTTCTCGCTGGAGAAGTGGGGCGAGGACCTGTGGCTGAACGATCCCTTCGGCCGCAACTTTGCCGGCCTACCTCCCTCATCCAGCGGTGACTTTGCCTGGGTGCAGCACATGGTCAAATCGATGGCCGACGTCAGCGGCCGGATGGCCGTGGTGCTGCCCCAGGGCGCCCTGTTCCGCAAAGGTGTGGAAGGCAACATCCGCCAGAAGCTACTGGAAATGGATCTGGTCGAGGCGGTGATCGGCTTGGCGCCCAACCTTTTCTACGGCACCGGCCTCGCCGCGTGCATCCTGGTCTTGCGCAAGCGCAAGCCGGCCAAACACAAGAACAAGGTACTGATCGCCGATGCGTCGCGCCTGTTCCGCCGGGGCCGCGCGCAGAACCATCTGGAGCCCGAGCACGCCACCGAAATCCTCGGCTGGTATCGCGGCTTTGCCGATGTGCAGGACGCGGCCCGGGTGGTCAGTCTCGACGAGATCAAAGCCGAGGACTGGACGCTGAACATTTCGCGCTACGTGCTACCGCCGCTGCAGGAGGACATTCCGCCACTGCCCGATGCCATCGCGGCATTCAAGGACGCGCTCACCCGCTGCCGTGAAGCCGAAGAGCGGCTCGCGCAGGTCCTGACTGAAGGGGGATGGCTGAAATGAGTCACCCAAGTAAACGCATCAGCCAACAAGAACTCGAAAGCTACCTGTGGGGCGCAGCCGTGCTGCTGCGCGGTCTCATCGACGCGGGCGACTACAAGCAGTTCATCTTCCCGCTGCTGTTCTACAAGCGGGTCTCGGATGTCTGGGACGAGGAATACCAGGCGGCGCTGGCCAACTCAGGCGGTGACCTCTCTTACGCGCAGTTCGCGGAGAACCACCGCTTCCAGATTCCCGAGGGCGCGCACTGGAACGATATACGCCAGACCCCGAAGAACGTCGGTGCCGCCATCCAGAAGGCCATGCGCGCCATCGAAACCGCCAACCCGGATCTGCTCGACGGCATCTTCGGCGATGCGCCATGGACCAACCGCGAACGCCTGCCCGACGAAACACTGAAGGACCTGATCGAACATTTCTCCACCCAGACATTGTCAGTGGCCAATGTGCCCGAGGACGAGCTCGGCAATGCCTACGAGTACCTGATCAAGAAATTTGCGGACGATTCCGGCCACACCGCCGCCGAGTTCTACACCAACCGCACTGTTGTTCACCTGATGACGCAACTGCTGGCCCCCACGGCGGGCGAGTCGATCTACGACCCCACCTGTGGCACCGGCGGCATGTTGATCTCGGCGCTGGATGAAGTGAAGCGCTCGGGCGGGGAGTACCGCACCCTCAAGCTCTACGGGCAGGAACGCAACCTGATTACCTCGTCCATCGCCCGCATGAATCTTTTCCTGCATGGCGTGGAAGACTTCGAGATCATCCGGGGGGATACCCTCGCCGAACCCAAGCACATCGAAGGCGACCGCCTGCGCCAGTTCGATGTGATCTTGGCCAACCCTCCTTACTCCATCAAGCAATGGGATCGGGAAGCCTGGAGCAGTGACAAGTGGGGCCGCAACTCGCTGGGTACGCCGCCGCAGGGCCGCGCCGACTACGCCTTCCAGCAGCACATCCTGACCAGCCTCACCGCCAAGGGGCGTTGTGCCGTGCTCTGGCCCCACGGTGTGCTGTTCCGTAATGAAGAACAGGCCATGCGTGCCAAGATGGTCGAGCAGGACTGGGTCGAGGCCGTCATCGGCTTGGGCCCCAACCTGTTCTACAACTCCCCGATGGAGTCGTGCATCGTCATCTGCAACCGCAAGAAGGCCGCCGCTCGCAAGGGCAAGGTGATCTTCATCGACGCGGTGAACGAGGTGACCCGCGAGCGGGCGCAGAGCTTTCTCAAGCCCGAGCACCAGCAGCGCATCCTGACCGCCTACAAGACCTTTGCCGATGTGCCCGGTTTCGCCAAGGTCGCCACTCTGGCCGAAATCGGCGCCAATGCCGGCAACCTGTCGATCCCGCTGTACGTGAAGCGCATTGCCGCCGCCATCGCCACCGACAGCAATGGCGACAAGGGTTCGCTGCGCTCTACCTGGGATCAATGGCAAACCGACGGTCGCGCCTTCTGGCAACAGATGGATGCGCTGGTCGAAACGCTCGAAGGCCTCGTCGCTCAGGAGGCTGCCGATGCGTAGCGCTACGGATCTACTGGATGAACTCAATGCGGTGGACGAGTCCGCCCGCATCGAAGCCAAGCGTGCCAGCGACATGGGTAAATCGGTGATGGAAACGGTCATCGCCTTTGCCAACGAGCCCGGCCTGGATGGCGGCTACCTGCTACTGGGCGTGGATTGGGCGATCAACGACAAGGGCGATACCGTGTACCGGCCGGTGGGGTTGCCCGACCCGGACAAGGTGCAGCGTGATCTCGCCAGCCAGTGTGCCAGCATGCTTAACGTCGCTCTGCGACCGGAGATGCAGTTGGAGCAGGTGGGTGGCAAGACGCTGCTGGTGGTGTATGTGCCCGAGGCTGACGTCACTCACAAACCCGTCTACAAAAAAGCCACGGGCCTACCAGGCGGCGCTTACCGCCGCATCGGCTCAAGCGACCAGCGCTGCGTCGATGAAGACCTCTGGGTGTTGCGTGGTGAAAGCCAGCCCTTGCATGGCCCTGATTCAAGCATTCTTTCTGATGCCCGCGCCGACGACTTTGACCCGACCGCCATTGCCGCGTATCGGCGTGAGCGTGCCCGCATCAACCCCCAGGCCGAAGAGCTGGACTATGGCGACGAAGACATGCTCGAAGCGCTGGGGGCACTAAGGCGTGTGGATGGTGTTTTGCAACCCACATTGGCTGGCATCGTTTTGTTCGGTAAACCGCTAGCTTTGCGCAGATTGCTGCCCATGGTGCGTATTGACTACATACGTGTGCCAGGCAACGAATGGGTCGAAGATCCAGAAAATCGCTTCCAATCCATCGACATCCGCAAGCCCCTGATACTGGCATTGCCGCTCGCCGAAGCCAGCATTATTGATGAGCTACCTAAAGGCTTTCGCCTGCCAGAGGGCCAGCTACAGAGCGTGCAAGAGCCCATTCTGCCGCGCAAGGTGATCCGCGAAGCCTTGGCCAATGCTGCCATGCACCGCAACTACACCCTGCACAGCCCGACGCAGATCATTCGCTACAGCAACCGCATCGAAATTCGTAACGTCGGCTACTCCCTCAAGGAGCCAGCGCAGCTGGGCTTGCCAGGTTCACGTCTGCGCAACCCAGCCATTGCAGCAGTGCTGCATGATCTGCATCTGGCCGAAGCCAAGGGTACGGGGATTCGTGCCATGCGTCGCCTGGCTGCGGATGCAGGCTTGCCGCTGCCGGAGTTCCACTCAGACCGGCAGGCCAATGAATTTAAGCTCACCCTGTTTCTGCACAACCTGCTCACCGAAGAAGACCACACCTGGCTGCGCAATTATGCCGGCAGCACACTGGGCCCCGACGAAGCCAAGGTGCTGATCTATGTACGGGCAACCGGCGCGGTGGATAACACCGCCTGCCGCGACTTTTGTGGCTTGGATACCCTGGCCGCCAGCATGGTACTGCGCCGGCTGCGCGACCGGGGCCTGCTTGAGAAGCGGGGTGCAGGCAGTCGCACCTATTACACCCTGGCCGGTAATGAGCCTCGTCCGACTCCGGAGAGCGCACAGTCAGAGCTGCCGCTGGATGTCCCCGCAGCCCCCCTTCCTGTTGGCCAGCCCCAGCCTGCAGAGGCGGTAGCGGGCCAGCAAGCATGCAACCCCCAGCTTGCAACCTTGCCGCCTGAACTTGCAACCTTACTTGCAACCTTGCAGGGCCGGATCAGCAGCGAAGCCTTGCGTGACGGCATCCGCCGCCTGTGCCAGTGGGCGCCCCAGAGCGGTGATCAACTTGCAACCTTGCTGGGTAAAGACCGCGACTACCTGCGCAACAAACACCTAATACCCATGGTGCGTGACGGCCAATTACGTTTCCGCTACCCGGAAAGCGCCAAACACCCACACCAGGCGTATGTCGTCCCAGAGGACAAGCGTAATGATTGAAAGGGATTTGAAGCCTGGCTGGAAGGTCTGGCGCTTCGACCAGATGGCGACGAACGTTAATGTCCGCATCGACAATCCGTCCGAATCCGGGATGGAGCATTACGTCGGCCTGGAGCATCTCGATGCGGACTCGCTCAAGATTCGTCGCTGGGGCACGCCGGATGACGTGGAAGCCACCAAGCTGATGTTTAAGAAGGGCGACATCATTTTCGGTCGCCGTCGCGCCTACCAGCGCAAGCTCGGTGTTGCCGAGTTCGATGGCATCTGCTCCGCCCATGCGATGGTGCTGCGAGCCAAGCCTGATGTTGTGTTGCCCGAATTCCTGCCGTTCTTCATGCAGAGCGATCTGTTCATGAGCCGGGCAGTAGAGATCTCGGTGGGCTCGTTATCGCCAACGATCAACTGGAAAACAATGGCATTGCAAGAGTTTGCGCTGCCGTCGATTGCAGAGCAGGCAGAGCTTGTTGAACTCTTGCGCGCGGCGGAAGCAACTATTGAGGCGCAAACAAACGCAGCGGAGATTGGTCGCGTAACAAGATCAGCTCTTGTAGAAGATGCCTTAGCGGCGAACTTTGACCCTGAAGTTGCAAAACCGTTGGGCACGTACCTGACAGACCTGAGCTACGGCTCGTCATCGCGTTCGTCCTACGAAGAAAAGGGTTATCCAATCCTCCGGATTCCGAATGTCTTGAGAGGTCGGGTTGACTACTCGGATCTCCAACACCTTGAACTCACCGATACGGAGTACGAGCGATTAGCTCTCCGTAAGGGCGATGTCCTGCTTGTACGAACTAACGGCAATCCCCAATACGTTGGGCGTTCGGTGGTCATTGATCACCTGCATGAAAAGACGGTGTACGCAAGCTACCTGATTCGAATCCGTTGTAACGAAAGTACGTTGCGACCCGCATTCCTCGCTGAGTTCCTGAACGCGCCGACGACTAGGCAGCGACTTCGAGGGGAAGTGAAGTCCAGTGCAGGTAATTACAACATCAATATTGCCGGGATCAGGAAGCAACCAATTTGTGCGCCCAATGTGGTTGATCAGGATGCATTGCTACTGCAATTGAAAGATCTTGATGGTGCCATTGAGGCCCTGGAGGCGAGAGTCGCGGCGAGCAAAGCAATAAAGAAGCAGCTATTCGCTGAAATGTGGGGGGCATGATGTTTACCGAATCCAACACCGTCGAAGCCTACGTCCGCGATCTGCTCGCCGGTCCCATCAAGGCTGCCCCAGTCAACACCGCCCAGGAACCCCAAGCTAGCTACGGCCCCAGCCCCAAAGGCATCGGCTGGCGCTACGCCGCCCCGGCTGAAGTGCCGCGCCAGATTCAGGAAGTGCTGGTCGAACCCTGGCTGCGCGATGCGCTGATTCGGCTGAACCCGGAGATTGCCGCTCAGCCCGACCGCGCCGACGAGGTGCTCTACAAGCTGCGCGCCATCGTGCTGTCGGTGCGATCGGATGGTCTGATCCGGGCCAACGAGGAGATGACCGCCTGGATGCGTGGCGAGCGCTCGATGCCCTTCGGCGCCAACAACGAGCATGTGCCGGTGCGGCTGATCGACCTGGAGGATCTGGCGCAGAACCAGTACATCGTCACCCAGCAGTACACCTACCGCGCCGGCCCCACCGAACGCCGGGCTGATCTGGTGCTGCTGGTGAATGGCCTGCCGCTGGTGCTGATCGAGGCCAAGACGCCGGTCAAAAAGTGCATCAGCTGGGTCGATGGCGCGGTTCAGGTGCACGACGACTATGAGAAGTTCGTGCCGGAGCTGTTCGTTTGCAATGTGTTCTCGGTGGCCACCGAGGGCAAGGCGTACCGCTATGGCTCCATCGGGCTACCAGTCAAGGACTGGGGCCCTTGGCATCTGGATGGTGATGGCGAAGATGGCCAGCACCACCCGCTCAAATCCCTCAAGCTCTCGGCCGAGAGCATGCTGCGCCCGCATGTGGTGCTGGACATCCTCGGCAGCTTCACGCTGTTTGCCACCAACAAGAAAAAGCAGCGCATTAAGATCATCTGCCGCTACCAGCAGTTTGAAGCGGCCAACAAGATCGTCGAGCGGGTGCTGGCGGGCTACCCCAGGAAGGGCTTGATCTGGCATTTCCAGGGCTCGGGCAAGTCGCTGCTGATGGTGTTTGCCGCGCAGAAGCTGCGCATGCATGCCGGCTTGAAGAACCCCACCGTGCTGATCGTGGTGGACCGGATCGATCTCGACAGCCAGATCACCGGAACCTTCACCGGGGCGGACATCCCCAATCTGGAAAAGGCCGACAGCCGGGAGAAGCTGCAGCAGTTGCTGGCGCAGGATGTGCGCAAGATCATCATCACCACGATCTTCAAATTTGGTGAGGCCAGTGGTGCATTGAACGAACGCAGCAACATCATCGCCCTGGTGGACGAAGCCCACCGCACGCAAGAAGGCGACCTGGGCCGCAAGATGCGCGAGGCCTTGCCTAACGCGTTTCTGTTCGGCCTGACCGGTACGCCGATCAACCGTGCCGACCGCAACACCTTCTACGCCTTTGGTGCCGACGAGGACGAGAAAGGCTACATGAGCCGGTACGGCTTCGAAGAGTCGATCCGCGACGGTGCCACGCTGAAACTGCACTTCGAACCGCGCTTGATCGATCTGCACATCGACAAGGCCGCGCTGGACGCCGCCTACAAAGACCTGACCGGCGGTCTCTCGGATCTGGACAAGGACAACCTCGCGAAGACCGCCGCCAAGATGGCCGTGCTGGTCAAGACGCCTGAGCGCATCCGCAAGGTCTGTGAGGACATCGTCGAGCACTTCCAGACCAAGGTGGAGCCCAACGGTTTCAAAGGCCAGATCGTCACCTTCGACCGCGAGTCCTGCCTGCTGTTTAAGGCCGAGTTGGACAAGCTGCTGCCGCCCGAGGCTACAGACATCGTGATGTCGGTGCAGGCGGCGGACAAGAAGGAACATCCAGAGTACGCGCCCTACGACCGAAGCCGCGACGAAGAAGAACGACTGCTGGATCGCTTCCGCGACCCGGCCGACCCGCTGAAGCTGATCATCGTCACGGCCAAGCTGCTGACCGGCTTCGACGCGCCCATCCTGCAGGCCATGTACCTGGACAAGCCGCTGCGTGACCACACGCTGCTCCAGGCGATCTGCCGGGTGAACCGCACCTACTCCGAGCAGAAGACCCACGGTCTGATCGTCGACTACCTCGGCATCTTTGATGATGTGGCAGCCGCGCTGGAGTTCGACGACCAGAGCGTCAAGCAGGTGGTCAGCAACATCCAGGAGTTGAAGGACAAGCTGCCTGAGGCGATGCAGAAATGCCTGGCCTTCTTCGCCGGCTGCGACCGCAGCGTGCAAGGCTACGAGGGCCTGATCGCCGCGCAGCAGTGCCTGCCCAACAACGAGGTGCGGGACAACTTTGCTGCTGAGTACAGCGTGCTCAACAAGATTTGGGAGGCGCTTTCACCGGACACTGTTCTGGGCCCCTTCAAGAAGGACTACAAGTGGTTGTCCCAGGTGTACCAGTCGGTGCAGCCGTCCAGTGGCCACGGGAAGCTGATCTGGCACTCACTGGGCGCCAAGACCATCGAGCTGATCCACCAGAACGTGCATGTGGACGCCGTGCGGGATGACCTCGACACCCTGGTGCTGGACGCCGATCTGCTGGAGGCCGTGCTGTCGAACCCCGACCCGAAGAAGGCCAAGGAGATCGAGATCAAGCTCAAGCGCCGGCTGCGCGGGCATGGCGGCAACCCCAAGTTCAAGAAGCTGTCGGAGCGGCTTGATGCGCTGAAAGACCGCTTCGAGTCTGGCCAGATCAACAGTGTCGAATTTCTGAAGCATCTCCTGGAAATCGCCAAGGAGACGCTGCAAGCCGAGAAGGAGGTCCCGCCCGAAGAGGACGAGGATCGCGGCAAGGCGGCGCTCACGGAACTATTCAACGAGGTCAAGACGGCCGAGACGCCCATCATGGTCGAACGCGTGGTCGCGGACATCGACGAGATTGTGCGACTGGTCCGTTTCCCGGGCTGGCAAGGCACACAGGCCGGCGAGCGTGAGGTCAAGAAGGCCCTGCGCAAAGCCCTCTTCAAATACAAGCTGCATGCGGATGAAGAGCTATTCGAGAAGGCCTACAGCTACATCCGGCAGTATTACTGAGGGAATGAACATGAGCGTCAACGCAAGCCAACCCTGGCCTTACCCCGGCGCACGCTGGTGGAAGTTCGATTTCCATACCCACACCCCGGCTTCCAAGGATACGAGCGCCTGGCAGGCCGCCATCGGCACGGCCGATGAGCTGACGCCACAGGCCTGGTTGCTCAAGTACATGGCTGCCGAAATCGACTGCGTGGCGGTCTCCGACCACAACACAGGCGAGTGGATTGACAAGCTCAGGGCGGCTTATGCAGAGATGAAGCGTGAGGCCGATACGGGCACGCCGCCGGCCGGCTTCCGTGAGCTGCACCTGTTCCCCGGTGTGGAAATCTCGGTGCAAGGAGGCTTTCACCTGCTGGCGATCTTCGACACGTCCGCCACCAGCCAGACCATCAGCGACCTGCTGGCGCAGGTGGACTACCAAGGCACACGCGGCGACAGCGATGGCGTCACCCGCATCGGCGCCGCCCAGGTGGTGGAGCGCATTTGGGCGGCGGGTGGCCTTGCCATTCCGGCACATGTCGATGGCGACAAGGGGTTGTTGCGGGTCGAGCCTAGTACGCGTAAATGCGTGATGGATGCCAATACGGTTAAGGCTGTCTTGCAGGAGCCCGGCATCCTGGCGCTGGAGTGGACCGCATCCTCCAGCCCTGTGCCGATGGTGCTGGATGAACTGAAACTGCGCTTTGCCAGCGTGGTGGGCAGCGATTGCCACAGCTTCCAAGGTACGGCAGTTCCAGGTTCGCGCTACACCTGGATCAAGATGGCCAAACCCAGCTTGGAAGGCTTGCGCCTTGCGTTGCTCGATGGGCAGGAGGTGTCGGTCAAGCGCAGCGATGAGAGCAACGGCTTTGCGCCGTTCAATACGCCCGAGCATTTCATCGAATCGATAGAAATCCGCGACGCACGTTACATGGGGCGCGGTAGAACGTCTGCCAGCTTGCCGCTCAACCCCTACTTCAATGCTCTGATCGGCGGTCGTGGGACCGGCAAATCGACCGTTGTGCATGCCTTGCGTCTGGCCTATCGCCGTGAGAAGGAGCTGTCGCTCAGCTCGGAAGCCGGGCAGACCTTCAAGCGTTTCAATCAGGTTGCCAGGAGCCGCCATGACGAAGGCGGACTGCGGGCGGAAACCAGCCTCTGCGTGCAAGTGCAGCGCGATGGCATGCCCTATCGCCTGATCTGGCGGCAGGATGGCCAGGGCCACGCGGTGGAGGAATGGGACGCTGCTACGGGCAGTTTCAAGCCTTCGGCCAGTCAGGCCGTCACCGAGCAACGCTTTCCGGTGCGCTTGTTCAGCCAGGGGCAGATCGCGGCGCTGGCCGGTGACAGCCAACAGGCGCTGCTCAAGGTGATTGACGATGCAGCGGGCACGCAATCGCAGCAAGCCGCTTTCGAGGAGGCCAAGCGTGCCTTCCTGGCCGCACGGGCGCAAATGCGCGAGCTGGATGGCAAGCTGCAAGGGCGTGAAGCGTTGACGCTGGCCCTGCAAGATATTCAGCGCAAGCTGGCCCGCTTCGAGGGCGCCGATCATGCCGCCCTGCTGAAAAACTATCAGCGCACCAACCGGCAAAGCCGCGAGCTGGAACGCCAGTTCGACGCCTCCGCCGAACTGGCAACCCGCTTGAAAGCGCTTGCCGACGATCTGTTGGCGGAAGACTTGCCGGAAGGCTTGTTCGATACCGCCGAAGACGGACCAGCGCTGAGCATTGTCCAGGCGCTGCACGCCGCCATCGCCAAGGCGCGACAGGAAGTCGAGCGCGCGGCAAACGTGCTGCAGGAGCGTGGGCAAGTCCTGAGAGGCGAACTGGAGGCTTCGCCCTGGTTTGCGCGGATCGACACGGCCAAGACGGCTTACGAGCAGCTCAAGGCCGACTTGCAGCAACAAGGCGTCAGCGACCCCAGCGAGTACGGTCGTCTGGTGCAAGAAAAGCAGCGCCTGGAAATCGAGCTGAAGAAGCTGGAAGCCTTGCAGAAACAGCACACCGAGTTGCGCGATAAGGCCAAGTCGTTGCTGGAACAGGTGCAATCCGCCCGCCGCGCCATCAGCGCCCAACGGCACGCATTTCTGCAGGCAACGCTGCAAGGTAATCCCTTTGTGCGCATCGAACTGATCCCGTACGGCCGGGACGCGCAGGGCATCGAGCGCTCCCTGCGGGAGGTGCTTGGGGCCGCAGAAGGCAAGTACGTGGACGACCTGTATCAGGAGCAAGAGGGGGCATCCCCCAAAGGGCTCGTGGCCGATCTGCTGGGCATGGTTGATCTGGTCGAGCAGGCGGGCGTATGGGATACGGCGGCCTTCGAGCAGGCGCTATTGACGCAGAAGAAACGCCTGTCGCAAGCCTGTCGCGGCCAGGCGGAATTTGGCGGCTGGTTCAATAAATTCCTGAAAGCGGAAGCCGACAAGCGCCCGGAATTCATCGATCACATCCTGTGCTGGTTCCCTGAAGACGGTTTGCAGGTGGAGTACAGCCGCAAGGGTGACGGGCGGGACTTTCAGTCCATCGGCCAGGCGTCCGCCGGGCAGCGCGCGGCGGCCATGCTGGCCTTCCTGCTGGCGCACGGCAACGAGCCACTGGTGCTCGACCAGCCAGAAGATGACCTGGATAACCACCTGATCTATGGACTGGTCGTGCAGCAGATCCGCAGCAACAAACTGCGCCGTCAGCTCATCATCGTGACCCACAACCCCAACATCGTGGTCAATGGCGATGCGGAGTTGATCCACGTACTGGACTTCAACCACCAGTGCCACGTGAAGCAAACCGGCTCTTTGCAGGATCAGGCCATGCGCCGCGAAGTCTGCCAAGTGATGGAAGGCGGCGAAGAAGCGTTCGAACGGCGTTACCAACGCCTGGGAAGAGAGGTTTGACATGTTCGACAACATCGCCGACCTGATCGACAAGATTCTCCTGGGAGAGGACTCCTATCTGGAGTTGAAGGAAGTCCGCTTTGCCGGTCAAAAGGTGTCAGCCCCCCATAAAGATTCGCTGGCCGATGAGCTGGCAGCCTTTGCCAACAGCCGGGGTGGTGTGTGCGTGCTCGGCGTTGACGACACCCGTGAAGTGCTCGGTATCCCGCTGGAGCGCCTGGACCTGGTGGAGGATTTCGTCCGGCAGATTTGCCTGGACAGCATCACCCCGCCGCTCGCGCCGGTGATCGAGCGTCTGAGCCTGCCCAGCACGTCAGGCGAGCCCTTTCCGGTGCTGAAGATCGATATCGCAAGCAGCCTGTTCGTGCATAAAAGCCCGGGCGGCTATCTGCACCGAGTGGGCAGCGCCAAGCGTGAAATGTCTCCGGACTATCTGGCGCGTTTGTTCCAGCAACGCAGCCAGGCGCGCATCATCCGCTTCGACGAGCAGCCGGTGCCCGGCGCCACGCTCGATGACCTTGCAGATGACCTCTGGCAACGTTTTGCCAGTCCGCGCGTGCAAGATACGCGCGAGGTGCTGCTGGACAAACTGGCCATGGCGCGCCCCGATGCCGACGGCGCACTTCGGCCTACCATCGCCGGCGTGCTGATGGCGAGCAGAGACCCTCGCCGCTGGCTGCCAAATGCCTTCATTCAGGCCGTGGCATACCGTGGCACCGAGGTGCTGCCGCAAGGCGACACGGCCTATCAGCTCGACGCCCAGGACATCACGGGGCCGCTGGATGCCCAGGTGCTGGCGGCTTGCCACTTCGTCCGCAAGAACATGCAGGTCTATGCCACCAAGAATGAGGGCCGGCACGACCTGCCGCAGTACGACATGACCGCCGTCTTCGAGGCCCTGGTCAATGCCGTTGCGCACCGGGATTACTCGATCCATGGCGCCAAAATCCGCCTGCGGATGTTTGCGGACCGGCTGGAGCTGTATTCGCCAGGCGCCATCCCCAACACCATGACGGTGGAGAGCCTTCCCTACCGCCAGGCTGCGCGAAACGAAGCCATCACCAGTCTGCTGGCCAAATGTTCCGTGCCCGAGGCGGACAAAGCGATCACGGGCCGCAGCGCCATGATGGACAAGCGTGGTGAAGGGGTTCAGATCATTCTGGATCAAAGTGAACGACTGTCCGGCAAGCGACCGGTTTACAGGCTAGTGGATGACTCCGAGCTGTTGTTGATCATCCCCGCTGCCGAGCCGCCCGCAGCAGCTGAGTGAGATTGAGAGGATAAGGAAGCACCATGGCCAAGGCTGAAGCCAGCGTTGAAGAACTGGTCTCGATGATCGAGCGCGGTGAGCTGCGCTTACCGGAAATGCAGCGGCAGTATGTCTGGCGCTCCACGCGCGTGCGCGACTTGCTCGACTCCCTGTATCGGGGCTATCCCTCGGGGGCGATCCTGCTATGGGAAACCGATGAGGCCGTGCCCCTGCAAAGCTTCGCCGTTAGCCAAAGCAATAACCCTTATCAAAGCACCCGCCTGTTGCTCGATGGACAACAGCGTCTGACCTCGTTATCTGCCGTCATTCGTGGCGAGCCGGTGTCGGTGCGCGGTCGCCGTCGGCCCATCGATTTGCTCTTCAATCTGGAGCATCCCGACCAACTGGCCGTCGTGACCGAAGTGGATGAGAACGGCGATGACGCCGAGGTCGATCAGGAAGGCGAGCTGGGCGGCGACGAGGCCGACGCCAGCGAGGACGAACTGCTGACGCGCTTCAACAAAATGACCTTCGTGGTGGCGACCCGGAAGCTGGAGCAGTTGCCGCAGTGGGTGAAGGTATCCGAAGTCTTCAAGACCGACAGCGATGCGCCTTTCCTCAAACGTGCGGGCATCAGTGGCTTTGATGATCCGCGTTACGAGAAATACAGTCAGCGCCTGGCCCGGCTACGCGGCATTCGCAAGTATGTGTATCGCATGGACGTGCTGGAGCGAACGCTATCTTACGACGAGGTCACGGAAATCTTCGTGCGGGTCAACTCGCTGGGCGCCAAGCTGCGCAGCTCCGATCTGGCTCTGGCGCAGATCACGGCCAAATGGCGGCACTCGCTGCAGACCTTCCTAGACTTCCAGAGTGCTTGCACCCAGAACGGTTTCGAGCTGGATCTGGGTTTGCACCTGAAGAATTTGATGGCCTTTGCCACCGGGCAATCCCGTTTTCTGACCGTCGGCAGCCTGACCCTGGACGTACTGCAGCAAGCGTGGAAAGAAGCCTGCGAGGGGATGGAATTTGCCCTCAATTTCGCACGCAGCAATCTGGGTATCGACAGCCCTGCCTTGCTGTCATCGCCCTTCTTACTGGTGGTACTGGCCTACTTTGGACACCGCCGCGACTATACCCTCAGCACGGAAGAGGCGCAGCAGTTGCGCTACTGGGCCTTGGCAGCCAATGCCAAAGGCCGTTTCTCGCGGGGTTCCAGTGAGACCATTCTGGATCAAGATTTGGCGACCATCCGCAATGGCGGCGGCGTCAATGAACTGATCGACCGGCTGCGTCTACAGTTCGGCCGTCTTGACATCACGCCGGAAGAGCTGGAGGGGCGCAACCAGCGCAGTGCGCTGTTCAAGATCATGTTCCTGGCATTTCGTGCGGCAGGCGCCAAGGATTGGCGCAGCCACCTTGCCATTGCTCTGGACCACTCGGGCAGTCAGCACCGCTTGCAGTTTCATCACATTTTCCCCAAGGCATTGCTGCGCGGCAGCTACACCCCTCGCGAGGCCGACGACATCGCCAACCTGGCTTTCATCGGCGGCAAAACCAATCGTGCGATCAGCGACAAAGCGCCTGTGACCTACCTGTTGCCGCTGGTGGCGCAGCACGGTGAAACACCATTCGCCGCACAGTGCATACCGGTGGAGGAGGAACTGCTGGCACTGGATCACTACAAGGCGTTCTTGCAAGAGCGCCGCAAACGCATCGCGGCGGCACTGAATGCTTTCATCCATGCGACCGCTTGAGCTGTCAGTGCCACCGTGTTGCCACACCATGACCCACATGTCGCCACAATGCTGCCGCCATGTTCAACACAATGTTGCCACGCTGTTCACCACATTGACGCCACTTTGTGCACACAGTGTTGCCACCATGCCTGACACATTCCGGGTGGGACGCAGGCCGAGAGTCGCTTGTCCCCGGCGCGATGAGCACATTCTTTGTGCTGGCTCGCGAGAGCACAAAGAATGTGGCCGCTGGGCTCGATTTCGCCAGAAATCGGGCGCGGCGGCGTGGGGACAACGAATGGTCGATGCGTCCAGCCTGCACCTCATGAAACCCCGCTGCGGCCATGCGCCGGGTTGCCGCCCTGTGCGGCTGGCGAGTGAGAGCATGCCGCACAGGGCATGCCTGCTCGGTGGTGGGAGACTGAACTGACATGGCCAACCCTCGCTCGCTGGTCTACGCGCTTTACACCCATTGGGACACCGTGGAGCTTTTGGTGCGGCTGTCGCGCGAGTTTGCCGTGCTGACCAGCGATCAGGTGTTGAACGGCATTGCCAAGGTATCCGGGCAACGGGATGCCGAAACGCAGGGCGCGGTGCTACGTGCCTTGGTCAATGCGGACATCCTGCAAACCTTGCCGCGCAGCAGCGATCTGCAGCTCAATGCCTATGTGCTGGAGTTCGTGCGCGGCCTCACCCGTGAACATGAGCTGGGCCTGGCTGCCGTACTGCAGGCGCGTGTTGCGGCCATCCGTGAAGCCACCGAAGCACTCAATGAAGGGATGCTCGGGGCCGACATGGATCGCGTGCGCGGAGCCGCCAACAAGCTGGCAGAACTCTTCCGCCAGATCAGCCTGCAGCTCGATCAGGACCGGCACGCGCTCTTTGAGCTGGCGGAAAACGCCAAAAGCGCCGACAGCAGCATGCCGATCAGCCAGCGCTACCGCGAGGTGCTGGAAGCCTACGATCATTATGTGGAGCCGATGAACCAGATGATGGACAGCGGCTCGCAGGGCACCTTCTATCGCTATCTGGAAGAAGCGGAGCGTGCGCTCGACTTGAGCCTAGAGCAATTGTCGGTACAGGGTGCGCTCTACTCGCATCGCCTGCAGTTGCGTCAGGTGGCGCACCAGGCCAAGGAGCTGCGGCGCTTTGGCCGGCAGGTGGCGCAACAGTGCGCCGACACCCTGCTGCCCTTGCGCGAAGAGCTGCGTCAGCACAACGCGCTGACCAGTGCCATCAGCTTGCTGTTGGGGCAGGTGCGCAAACGCGGCCTGCGTCGCGCACTGTCGCGCCCGGCGGATGAGACCGCACTCCCCGTCTGGCGCAATGAGCGCGGTTTCAAATTGCAATTGGGCGATGAGGTACGGGCGGTCATGGCTGCCGCGCGCCAATACCAGCCGCAGGCGGTGGCCTTTCCGCAGGATGAGCCCGGCGATGACACTCCGTTGCTGGAGCAGGTGGACGAAGCCGCTATTCGTGCGCATCTGGCCCGCAGCCTGCCGGTGGAAAATCTGCTCGATTGGCTGCACCGCCATTACGCCCATCTGCAAGATGCCACCCTGCTGCGCCTGTTCCATGACCTGCAACATGAGCCCCGCTGGCAGTTCGAGGCAGCCAGCCAGCCTGAAAAAACCACGTTGCAGACGATTCGCGTCCTGCATCACCCTCACCGCGTGAGTATCCCGCAATGACGATCCCACACGCTCTGGCAGCCGCGCTATCACAGATGCCGGCATTGGCCGAGCTGTTCCGCTTGTTTCTCTCCGGCAAACACCTGAATCGAATGGCCGAGCCCGCGCTGTGGGCGGAGCTGGAACAGCACGAGGCCAGCTATGTCGGTTTGTTTGCCGCGCTGGGGTTCGAGCTGCGCCTGGATGCCAGGGGCTTTGCCTGGTTTCACAACAGCGAGGCCAACAGCAACATTGGCAAGATCAGCCGCCAGCTGGCCTTGCTGTTCATGGTGATCTTCGATGCCCAGGCCAACGCCGGCAAGGCCCTGCAGCGCTTTACCGATTGGCTGATCGACAGCGCCTGGTTGGCCGAGGTCTACAAGCAACAGCAAGACCTGCTGGATGCCGAGGGCCTCAACCCCGACGCCCTGGTGGAGCTGCTGGGCCGCGCCTGCAACCTGGGCTTTGCCATGGCAGAGCCAGCGGGCTGGCGACTGCTGCCCGCTGTATGCCGTTACCTCGATCATTTCGAAAGCCTGGCGTTGACGGCCAAGACCGATGGCGACGAAGAGAGCACGCCTGCAGCGGAAGACTGGACTGCGGATGCACCAGACGACGAGGAGAACACCTGATGCAGTACGGGTTCCAACGTCTGGTCCTGCTGGGCAGCGCCGGCTACTCGCGTGCCGAGTTGCCGCTCGATGGTGCGGTCTCGCTGGTGGCGCCCAACAATACCGGCAAGACCAGCCTGATCAATGCCCTGCAGTTCCTGCTGATCATCGACCGCCGCCGCATGGATTTCGGTGCGCACGATGTGGACAAGAGCCGGCGCTTCTATTTCCCCAACAACAGCGCCTATGTGCTGCTGGAGGTGTCGCTGCCGGAGTCCGGCACCGTAGTGCTGGGCTGCGTGGGCAAAGGGGTGAGCTTCGAGTACGAGTATTTCGCCTATGCCGGGCCGCTGAAGGTCGAGGAGTTCTGCCTGCCGGATGGCACCTTGGTGGCACAACCGCAACTGGCCAGCCATCTGGCCAGCTTTGGGCGCCGGGTGTTCAGCTACAGCAGCAGCGAATTTGCCGACATGGTCTATGGCGGGCGCAGCCGCAAGCTCGCCAGTCAGCAGGATTTCTGCGTTTTCCGCCTGGAGCACGCCAGCGATGCCAGCGTTTTTCAGCGGGTGCTGACCCGCACGCTGCGCCTGGACAAACTGCGCTCCAGCGAGGTCAAGGACTATCTGCTGCAGATTTTCCGGCGCGATCTGCCGGATGCCAGCATCGACTTCAAGGCGGAATGGGACAAGGCGTTTGCCGACCTCAACGCCGAACGCAGCCAGTACCTGGCCGCCGTGCGGCTGCAAGCCACCTTGAACGAACTGGAACAAAAGCAGGAAGCCCGCCTGGTGTTGCGCGGCAAATTGCTGTGCTGGCGCCCCTTGATCGACACGGCACTGGGTCAGTGGCAACAGCATTACGAGGACCGCCAGCAAGCCTTGCTGCACGAGCTGGCGCAGTGCGATACCGAGCTGCAGCGCCTGCGCGAACAGGATATGCAGTCGGCACGTGAGCAGTATCAATGCGAGCAGGAGCGCAAGCATCTGCTCGGGCAGTGCGAGCAATTGCGCGCATTGCAGCAGCGCTTTGCCTTGATTGCCGACCGATCCATGCTGGAGAAGCATCGTCGTGATTTGCAGGAACAGCGCGATGCGCTGGTGGTACGGATCGGCCAGGCCCAGAGCCGCACGCCAGCGGCCATCGAGCGCGAGCTGGCCCGGATCGAACGGGAATCCGCGCAGTTGGCTCAGGAGTTGCGCACCCAGGGGCAGAACCTCTATCAGCAACTGGCCGGTGTCGTATCTACGGAACAACTCAACGCGCTGAACAAGGTGCTGGCCAAGCCGGTACTGACCCTGGGCAGCGAGGATTTCCGTCTTGATGGCAAGGCCCTGCTGGCGGCCTTGGCCGATGCAGATGCTGGGCAACTCAACTTGCCTGGCCTGCAACTGCGGCTGGAAGCCCTGCCGGCACAGTACCAGCAACGCACCTTGGCGGAACTGAGCGAATTGCAGCAGGAGCTGCAGCAACAGCAGGCTCAGCTACAAGAACAACTGGCCACCGCCCAAGCCCTGGAGCAGGTCAAGCAACAGCGCCAGGCATTGGAGCAGCAACTGGCACAGCTGGATGCCGAACTGCGAGACTACGCGCAAATGCAGGATCTGCAGCAGGGCGAGGCCGAGCGCAAGACACGGCTGCAGACACTGGCGGAAAGGCTCGCAGAACTCGGCACCCATTTGGCCCAGTCGGCACAGCGGCACCGCGCATTGGATCAGCAGCGTCAGCAGCGGCAGCAGGATTTGACGGCCTTGCAGCAGCAACACCGGCAGATCGAGCAACGCCGTCATCAGCGCATCGACCACGAAGGCCCCTTCACCTGGCTGGCCGACCTGCCGCACAGCCCTTGGTTGGCCCAGCCCGAGTTCGCGCTGGAACAGCTGGCCGAGCGCCTGCAGACCTATCAGGCAGACTGCCGCCAGTTGCTGGAGCTGGATGAGCAGATTCGCCATCTGCTGGGTGAAATCCATAGCGGCGGATTGACCAAGTATCAGTTTGTCGGCGAACCGGAAAGCGAGATTGTTCGTCTCGTTGAATTCGCCCATCACCTGCCGCAGGAAGCCGAAGCACTGGAAAAGAAGGTACGCTCGGCGGTGGTGAATGTGGCCGCCTGCCTGCGCGAGCTGCGTGACGGTTTGTTTGCTTTCAAGCGCCGGATGCGCGAGTTCAACCGCAAGATCAGCGGCCGGCAGCTTTCCGATCTGGCCGTGTTCAAGATCGAACCCGAAGACGAAACCATTCTGGTCGAGGCCATCGAACTGCTGATCAGTACCGCCGCCACTGTGGACAGTGGCGAAACCTTCGAACTGTTCAACCAGCAGAGCGTGCTCGACGATGATCAACTCAATCGCGCAAAGACCCTGCTGATCGAAGAGGGCAACGCCCGCCATGGCCTGCGTGTGGCCGACCTGTTTCGCCTGCGCTTCTGGGTCGGCAAAGCAGATCGCGAGCCGGAAGCCTTCGATGACCTAGACAGTGCCGCCTCCAATGGCACCGTGCTGATGGCCAAACTGGTGACGGGGCTGGCGATGCTGCATCTGATGCAGGATCAGCGTCGCCCCATCCAGGGCATCTGCTATCTGGACGAGGCACTGGCCCTGGACGCCCGCAATCAGCGCAGTCTGATCGACACGGCGGCGGAGTTCGGGTTCTCGTTGATTTTTGCTTCGCCCGCGCCGCTGACAACCGTGCGCTACTGCGTGCCGATTCACACGCGCAACGGCAGCAACCAGATCAGCCGCCATAGCTGGCAGGTCATCGAACCGCTGGATGCCTGAGTATGGATCGAACCCTGCGCGCAGCCTTGCTCAAGCTGCATGGCCAACAAACCCTGCCGGCCAGCCATTTCTCCACCGCTCAGCGCAGCGCTCTGGATCGCTTTGCCCGGCAGACAGGAGCGGTAATCTGCCAGCGTCAGGGGCGCGGTGATGTTTACCGTGTCAGCGATCCGCGACTATTCGATATCCATCTGAGCGCACTCTCCCCCCAGGTCGGGATGCTGACCTCGGACGACCTGCCGCTGCGGGCGCAACACATCGCCCACGCTCGCGACAGCAAAGCGCGCCATCATCAGCATGAGTGCTACTACCCCTTGCTCAAGGCCGTTGGCGACAACGTGCGTTGGTGGCTAGGCGAACAGGGGCGCGAACTGCCTCTGAGCCAGCTCACTCAGCACTTCGGCGCGGCCAGTCTGCGCATCGAAGCCGGCGATACCTGGCAAAGCGGGCAGCCACTCTGGCTGGTGGAGAACCAGGCGTTGTTTGACCGCACGGATTGGCTGCCAGTGGGAATGCAGGCCACCCTGCTGTACTACGGCGGACAGCTTGATGGCCGGCTTCTCGCCTGGCTGGGGCAGCGCCCGCGTGCAAGCCGTGTCGTACTGTTCCCGGACTATGACGGTGTGGGGCTGGCCAATTTCGCGCGACTCTTTGCACAGCTTGGCGACACTTGCGAATACTGGCTGATGCCCGACTGGCAAAGCAAACTGGCACGCTATGGTAGCCAGCGGCTATGGCAGGATACGCTTCGGGAGTTCACCAGTGCCGTTGCCCAGTTGCCCGACTATCTGGGTCCGTTAACCGAAAAAATGCGCCAATCCGGACTGGCGCTCGAACAGGAAGCGGTCTGGCTATCTGTTCTGTAGGTGCCTTTCGAGTAAGCGTGCAATGTCACCCGGGGACATGCCCGCTTCCAGAGCTTTTCTCAGAATCAGATCCAGCCGCTGCCAAGCTTGCGGCGAGGCGGCATTGCTGCCAACGGCTTCTGTCAGGTGGAACATCAGTCCCTCCAGCAGTTCTTCGTCACCCACGTCCGCTGCGGCCTGTTCCGCCAGCGCCAAGAGGACGTTGTGTGCTGATGCCATCGAGTCGATTGGCACCCCTGCCAATGCCGCAGGCGTGGTGATGACACGATCCACCCTGACGACTGTCGCCAAATCTAGGGCTTGATCGACACCCGGCTCGATCTCCATGCGGATCAGCACATCGCCAGCCAACAGAAAGCGGGTTTTGATAAGCCCAGGCTGCTCATCCTGAAACAACCACACCGGCTGGTTGTTGGCCTGCAGCAGGCTTAGCACGAGCCTGCTGTCATCCAGTGCCCCGCGATCCTGCCACTGGTGCAACACGTCGGTACGCAGGCGCCCGCCTTCCACACCGAGGTGGTGCAACAGGCCGACTAATCGTTTGGCGGAGATCACCTGCTCCTTGCCACGTAGCCAGACCGAGAGGTTGGCAGTGCGGATACCGGTGGCTTCAGCGATCCGCCCCAGCGTTTCCCCGCGCAGTCGTATCAAGGCGGCGGCAAAGCCTGGCAATTGTTCGTTGGCAAGGGTTGGCATGTCGGGCTCTCTGAATTCACTGTAAATCACTATAAGACTTATTCGCCAACAAGGCGAGCGTGCGGATCTTGGCTATTTGCGTAAATCGCTGTTATAGTAAATTATAGTTAAGCCATTTCGGAGGCCATCATGCGCAACCCAAAGCAAGCCCGTCCGTTGCGCCTGCAGGAATACGAAGCCGCCATTGCTGTACTCAAAGAGCAGCATCCCTGGCTTGCCCGGCAGATCGTCGAACCCGCGCCGGGTCATCTGCCCGTGGTGGCACATCTGTTTGCCCAGGTGGAATGCCTGCTGCCGCCCACAGTGCTCGCGCGCAAGGGCTCACTGTCAGTGAGTTGCAACCGGGATCGCCTGGCCATTCATTACCAGCCGCCACGACGCCACAGCGAACGTGCAGCAGGAGTGTTCGATCTGATTGCCCAGACCAAGCACCTTTCGCTGCAAAAATGCCCCGTTTGCGGTGTACAGGTTGTCGGGGACGGCATCCGTCCGCAACGCTGTCCGCAACACGACGGCATCCAAGGATTGTTTGCCGAAGAAGTGCGCCGCAGCCGCCAGCTCATCGTCGAACAGGGGGTACAGCAGGTGGTGCACGATCTGGGCAAGGTGACGACCGAAGATGTACGCGCCGCCATGGCGGTTGAAGATGAGCCCGTCCCGAGTGAGGCCAAACCGGAGCAGGTTCAGGAGCAGCCGACAGAAACCGCTAAATCAGCGTCCTTGCCGAGCATCGTCTTTCTCGATGAAGCCGGGCTGGAGGCGTTCGTGGATCGCCACCGACCGAAAGGCGATGACAAGTTCAAGCGCGCGCAGGCGATGGCGGAGCGGATCAAGCGTGCTGGTCATTGCAGACGCCAACTGGGCCTGCTGCCCCCGGACTGGAAAGCCCTTCTGGATGAGTTCGCGCAGGCCTTCCCAAACTTCCATGAACTGGCTGAGCTGATGCGTGATCACTTCGCCTTGTCCAGTCTGGGCGATGGCCGGGTGTCCTGGCCTGCCGTGTTGCTGGTCGGCCCGGCGGGCATCGGCAAAACCGAGGCGGCACGCTGGCTTGCCGATCAGCTCGTGCTACCGTTCCGGGTCTTCGACATGGCGAGTACGCAATCGAGTTCGCCGCTCGCCGGTTCCGAATCATTTTGGAGCAATTCCGAGCCAGGCCAGCTCTTTGAGCTGTTGGCCTACCAGCCACTGGCCAACCCAGTGGTGGTACTCGATGAACTGGACAAGGCCAGTAACGGCAGACCGCAATACGATCCGCTGGCAGCACTCTATACCTTGCTGGAACCGCGCAGTGCGCGGGATTTCATCGACCTGTCGATCCGCGACTTTGCCATCGACGCCAGTCATGTCAATTGGATGGCGACCGCGAATGAGCTGGAGGCGATTCCGGGGCCGCTACGCTCACGGCTGACGGTGTTGCACATTCAACCGCCCAGGCCGGAGCAGGTCAGAAGCATTGCGCAGTCGATTTACAACCGACTCCGCGACGAGTCGAGCTGGGGTAACGCCTTTGCCGAGAGGCTGGATGATGATGTCCTGTCCCGTCTGCAAGCCTTGCCGCCGCGCAGTGTGCGTCTGGTTCTGCAGCGGGCCTTGGGCGCAGCGGCTCGTGATGACCGAGGAGTCGTCCAGGTGCAAGACATCAGGCCGCTGGTCGAGATCAGCCGCCGTTGCGTTGGCTTTGTCAGCGAGGGATGGAATTGAGGTTGCTCAGCGCTGTCTAGATAACCAGGCCGCACCGGCAGCCAGCGCATCGGCCTCACTGGCATAGATTGTCGATGGGCCGCTGATGATGCAGGGCTCGGTTTCGCCGTCACCTTCCACCGTCCACAGCTCCCAGGTTCCGTCATTTTTCCAGCTAGGGATGGCGGTGTATGGTTTGTCTTTCAGCGCAGCCAGCGCGGCATCTACTTCGGGGCGAATCTGCAACTCACCCGAGTAGATATAAGGTGTCGCGCAGCGGGTATCAGATCGGCTCATGTTCCGTGCTCCAGAAAAGATCCAGTAGTGCGCTCGCCTGCAGGTAGATACCGGGGTTGCGTGCTTCACTCGGGCCAGCAATGTTGAGAATAACGACGGGATGGCTAACCAACCAGTCTTGCCATGCCGCCAACAGCTCTTCTGTAGGGGCATGCAGATCGCACAGTAGAAGCGGCTTGCCGTGTCCCGTCGCCAGATCGCGAGTAAGCAGGCTGCCGCCTTCCAGCCTGCCTCGGTAAATGATCAGCGTTGCATCAGCGTCCCGAACATTGTGCTTGGTACGCTGGCGGTAGCCGCTGGATTCGGTCTCCACCAACTGGTAGCAAGCATCCAGGAGGCCGTCAGCGGCCCGTCGGCCTGCCGGGCACCAGCCGCCGTGTGGAATTTGCTGGGCGATGGCGAAATCAAGCGCCGCCCGGTCTACACCGGTTTGGCCGCCGGAGAGAATGCGCAGGATGTTCACCCTTGCCTCGTTGCGGCGACCGTGCAGCTCACTTGAACTTCGGCGCTGGGCTGATCTGCCGATAGCTGACCGATGCGCCCGCGCTGGCTGGCAAGCTTCAGTTGCTTGCGCACCTGTTCCAGGCTGCGCTTTTCAATAACTGCTGTATAGCTTGCACCCAGCTCACCATCCGGATCGATGAACAGCTCGATCCGCTTCACCGGCAAGCCGAATGCCGTGAAGCTGCGTTCCGGCGTCAGCGACCAACTACCGGGAGCATTGGGCGCAATGCCGTCCAGCACGCGCAACGGCAAGGCTTGACGGCATTCCACGGCGGCGATGATGGCCGGCTCGATCTGCAACCAGCGGTTGAGGTCTGGGGCAGTGCCATCCATCAGCACCACCGGCATGGCTGCCAGTAGCAACGCTTTCATCCCTTGATATTCCTGATCCAGAAGCGACGGTCATCGACCGTGAAGTTGGGGTCATAGCCGACCAGCGTCAGCAACGAGCCGACATAGTAAAGGCCGAACTGATTCATCAGCCAGCGCTCCATCGCCGGGTCGCTGGGCAGCTTGCTGTACGGTGGGATCGGCCCATCGCTGCGAACCTGGCCGCTGGTTTTGCCGGAGATGGAAAAGCTCTTCCAGGTCAACACGAAGTTGTTCGACTGTTTCGGCAGCTCCGGCGCGCAAAGCGACAGATTGCTGAAGCGCTCTGAGCGCTTGGCGTCGTGCCAGAGCACTGCGTCAAAGCGAATGCAATCACTGGCTTTGAGCGTGAGGCTGCGGGTCAGCGTCATCTGATCAGCCGGAATTTGCAGATTGCTGATCACCACCTTGGGCCACTCCGGGGCGCGACCGTCGGTAGAAAGATTGTGGCGCAAGGCGTTATGCAGTGGAGTGCCCAGCAAGCTGTTGCGGCTTGCCGCGCTTGCGGGCGTAGCCGCTTGCGCCAGACTGGTTCCAATGGATTGTCCCAGTCCGTTCAGGGAATCCAACGCCCCCTGCATGTCGGTTGTGGCGCAGCCCGTCAATACAAAAGGCAGAAGCAGCAAGCTCCGGTAGTGTTTCATCGCAGTTCCTCGCGAGCTTATCCGTTGAAGATGGCATTGAGCCGGGCGCACCAGATTTCCGCCGCCCGACGGCTCATGGGAAAACTGAGTACTGGTCGTTGCGGATCGGCGGTTTGCAGCTCGATGGCGAAGTTTTTGGCGCGTACGGTGCGCTCGAAGGTCGGCACGCTCATGCCTGTGCGGTTGACCTGACGGCTACCGCCGTTTATCTCCATGCTCTCGACCTCGCGCCAAGTCATCCGCCAGCCGAGCAGCCAGGAGAAGTCGTGCAGTTTGTATGCGTCATTGACCACATCGCAGGCCGCGATCTTGCGATTCCAGGAGTCAAAAACAAGGAATGCCGGCGCGGGATAACCCAGGAGATGTCCAGCATCGAATGACAGCCCCTGCTGAGCGTTGAGCTTGGCGACAAGGGCCTGACAGCGGGCCTGCACACGCGCCAGAAAGCGGAAGGACAGCGTGAAGATCGCCAGCGAAATCAGCAGATAGAGCATCAGCTCACTGGTCAACAGCCCCCAAAGCGATGTCTGTGACAGGCGCGCAGGCCCCACGCCGACCATCGCCAGTACAAGAATCAGCGTAAGACCAGCGGCAGCGAGCCCTGAAAGCCCAGCCACCGGAACAGCCAGCCCCGCAGCCGCTCCCATCCCAGCAGTCTTCCAGACGCTTGCCATACGTCATCACCTCCATGTTGTTACTCATAGAGGTCATTCTATGGCGCTTGCATTCAATTGTCACTTATAGTGCGGGTACTTATCGGGCGTAGCCCTATAGAGGGGGTACTCATAGAGTCATTTCTCTTTAAGAAGAGAGAAATATGGCCCTTGATCCCCGACTACGCTTCGGCCTGAAGCTGATAGAAATCAGAAAGACCAGAGGGTGGTCGCAAGAACGCCTGGCACTGGAAAGTGGCTTGGCGCGCAGCTATCTGGGGGGTGTTGAGCGTGGGCAACGCAACATCGCCTTACTCAACATCTTCAAGCTGGCCGAGGCGCTGGGGGTGGAGCCTTCAGTGCTGCTGGAGGCACCGGCGGCTGGACAGGAACCTGCACCCTAACATCGTAGCGCTACGGTATCGTAACGTTACAATGGTCACTGCCTAGTCGCTCGCGGCAGCTATCGCAGCCATCTGCTTTCAAGAATAAGTAAAGTTCACTACAATGGCACTTACGCAATTTTTTCCGCGTTAAGGGTCATAAAAGTGACTTTTCATCTCTCGACTCCCGCTGAGATCCTGCATGCGCTGGGTGTTCGTCTGCGCGAGCAGCGGCTTGCCCAATCGCTTACGCAGCGTGAACTGGCGCAAATGGCCGGACTGTCCTTGGGGGCGTTGCGCAAACTCGAAAGCGACGGTCAGTGCTCACTGGAAACGCTGGTCCGCGTTGCGCAGGCACTTGGCTTGCTGGAGGCGCTGGACGATCTCTTTGTACTCAAACGGCAATCCATCGCCCAGATGGAGCAGGTGGACCTTGTGAGCCGCCGCCAGCGTGCGCCGCGTAAGAGAACATCATGAAGCTGCTTACCGTGCATTATTGCGGCTGGGGAGAAGACTGGCCGTTGGGACGCCTGGCCGATGACGGTCAATCCCTGCTCTTCGAATATTCTCCCGAAGCTCTGTCTCAGGGCTTGGAACTGTCGCCCTTGCACCTCAAGCTGCGTGCGGATGCCTACGGTGGTTTTCCGACCCATTTGCATCGCCTTCCGGGCCTAATAGCCGACAGTCTGCCTGACGGCTGGGGTTTGCTGCTGATGGATCGCCTGTTCCGTCAACACGGCTTGCGCCATCCCGGGCCACTGGACCGCCTGGCCTTCATTGGTGAGCGCGCGATGGGCGCGTTGCGTTTCGTTCCGGCAAGCGACGCCGGTGCCCACGAGCCCGACTGGTCCTTGCTGGCGCTGGCCGAGCAAAGCCGTCTCGCGCTCGCGGGCGAGGCGGGGGCAGCCCTGCGCGAGCTCGCGCTCACCGGCGGCTCACCGCAAGGGGCCAGGCCCAAGGCCTTGGTGCAGTACGACGCAATGACCGGGCAGGTCAGCACCCGTCCGGATGCGCCCGGCAGCCCCTGGCTGGTCAAGTTCCCGGCGCAGAACGAACACAAGGAGGTCTGCGTCATCGAGCAGCTCTATGCCGAGTTGGCTCGGGATTGCGGACTGGAAGTGCCCGAAAGTCGCTGGTTCGACCTTGGCCCTGAACTGGCGGCCTTCGGCGTCGCGCGCTTCGACCGGGAAGGTGGGCAACGTGTCCCGGTGCATAGTCTGGCTGGATTGTTGCAGGTGGATTTTCGCCTGCCCGGTGCCACCGACTACACCGCCTTCCTGCGGGCTACCCGTTTCCTGACGCGCGACGAGCGCGAAGTGGAGAAAGCCTACGCACGAGCAGTCTTCAATGTGCTCTTCCACAATCGTGACGACCATCCCAAGAACTTCGCGTGGCGTCTCGGGCCTGACCGGCGCTGGCGTCTGGCACCGGCATTCGACCTGACCTTCAGTGAAGGCCCGATGGGCCAGCATCACCTGGACGTTTGCGGCGAAGGTGCTGCCATCGAACGCCGGCATTTATTGCGTCTGGCGGAGGAAGGTGGCATCCCAAGGAAACGGGCCGAAGAGGTCATCGACCGGATGCTGCCGCAGGCAAGCTCATTGGGCGAGCGATTTGAGCGTGCTCCGATTAGGCAGATGTTGGCGCAACAGATAAAATCCACTATTGATGCCTGTCGCCGGCGCCTGGAAAGCTGAATCCGAGCCGGCGCAACGGTGCCAGATCACGGTTGAACGTACTCAATGCTGAGTTTCTTGAGTACAAACATGAGTATATTTTTTAATGGAGCAGCATGGTGAACTGTTCATTCAATGACTTGCAGTCACAATCGCTGTTCAACGTCTGAGTCGCCAAGCCGTTGCCCCCTGGGGCGCTAGCCCGGAAATTTCACCAGCAGGCGCAGGCCGTCATTTCTGAGGGGGCGAGGGCTTGATTGTCGGCATTGGGAAGGGTGGCTGCCCAAATATTGAGCAGTATTGCGGATTGAAGGCGGA
>JBKBHB010000001.1:0-405924 GCA_046297855.1 Azonexus sp. | reverse complement strand
GGACGTCCTGTCCCGCTTGCCGACTCAGCCGAACAGTCGGATCGGCGAATTACTGCCGCATCGCTGGGAGCCCGAGATTCCCGCCTGAACAGAAATCAACCTGGGGTCGCCGGGGGCTTACTCTTAAACCTCTTGTTTTTCACTACTGTCACATCGACGGTCTTTACTCTGCCGTTTCGATCCGAGACCGTTAGCGTCCGGTGCTCAGCTCTGAGGGACAACGTATTTCCATGGTCCACCTTGGCTTTCGGCAAGTCTGGTTCAGTAAGGAAATCGATCACCACGTTTGGTAATTTTTGAAGTGCGTATGCTGTCTGGGGAAGGACTTGCTGGATTTCCTCTGGCTTCACCAGCAGCGACACTTTGCATGTAACGCGCTTCCGCTTCACTTTTATGTACCGGAACCCGAACACACGGGGAACCTCGGCAAGCTCGTTGTTTAGGACTTGGAATGCATTGACTCCGGTGATACCGATAGCGGTGCCGACATTCTTTCCAAGCTGCGCCAGGGATTGAGCTTCGACATGTCCAGTCCGTCGATTCGCCAGCATCTTCACAAGCTGGGTATAGACCCGGTCGGCTAAGTGCTGTAGCTCCGTGGTGTCTGCTGGAATTGGATTCGAAGTCTTTGGACGATCCTCCTCCGGAACTTCATATTCCGAGTCCGGTGTCGCAAGCGCATGTCGCAGTCCGGCGGGAAGGTCCATAAATGCTTTCTTGGCGAAGGGGAAAGACTGGAGGGCTTCTTGCCACTCATCGACTAGGCAAACTCTCGTTCCGCCCCCTGTCCTCACCAACTTGAACAAGATAGGAGGCCCGTCGAGCTCGCCTTTAAGCAGCCGGCTTACAAAGCCGCTTGGCTCTCTGGCGGCATCGAGCTTCCCGGCAATGGCACCGACATTCCTGGCATCACTGAAAATAGGCCCATTCCGACGAATGACCTCAAACAGGATGCGATAAATATTATCTGCTCGACCAACAAGCGTTACCGGATGCTCTGAGAGCGGATCGACCCAAACCTCTTCCTCTACGAAAGGAACTTGAGTATCGGTGACAGCAGGACTAGGCTCAACTCGCCTCAGAACAGCCCTCTTCTCTGCCTGCTCTTCCCTTGATGCCGGTTCTTGCAACGTCTGAGCCGGTTTGGGTTCTTGGGCAACCTTAGCTACCTCGACTTTCGCAGCAGGTACTGAAGTTGGCTGAGGCACTTTGGCTGGCTTGACCTCTACTGGTTTCTTGACCGGGGGCGGGACGATGTGGAGCGAAGCCTCTTCCTTGGTTGTTCCTTTAACTGGAAGCTCAAGTCCTTCTGAGATAACTTGCTGGTACCTAGCGCCCTGGGGAGGTGTGCTGCCAAGGGAATGCGGGGAGGACTCTTTTGGCACGCCACTATCGTGCTCAACGACTATGCGGGATTCCCATTGCTGAGTCGCCACCTTGAACGCAACCCAGCGACTTGGCCAGTCGAAGTCCTCGACCAGGACGTACATTGGCGCGTGGTCATTAACCTGCTCGACTAGCCCGGTCTCGATCAACGAGAAGAGTAGTTGTTTTTGCTCTCCGGCCGGTATGTGGGTGAGACGCTTGATCTCGGCGGATGATAGCAGCTCCCGTTCTTCTTCGAAGTCCAGCCGTTGGATCACTAGCGCCAGATAGGCATCGAAATTAGCGATGCTGGGATAGATCAGTTCTGGGGTCGTGCTGACGAAGCGGCCGTTGATCAGCAGCAGCCGATTGACTGTTCCGGCAGCAAACACGCTACGGGGATGGTTCGCCGTGAAGCCAAGCAGCGCCAGATAGAGGTCTCGCTGGGGTAAGCGGACATTCTGTTCGGAGGCTACTCTGAAGAGCTTCCTCAAAGAGAAGCCTTGGGAGATATGCCGGTCAATGAACGACGAAACGAACTGACTTGCTGAGAGATGCTGCTCCTGGGACTCGATCACGAGTTCTTTTGCAATACCGGCCAAGTCAAGCAGGTTTGTCCCGCCATCCCTCGGCTTATCTACCAGGTGCGCGAGCCTAGCTTTGACACCCTCATGGGTCGAAGTGAACTGCTTCGTTCTCCGGAAAGTGCTTGCCCGGGCTTCCTCATCGAGCCACTGGACATAAGCGCTGGCCTCATCCACCAGCGGCGAGCCAGTTTGTGCCCAAATATCATCGAACCAGGCATTCATCTCCTGAACCTGACCGGGGTTGTCGATCATGATAGCCATCTCCGTTCTGGCCAGGATGCCTGCGCTGGTAAGATTGGCGGAACCCATCACCGCCAGACTCTCCCCGATCACGGTCTTTGCATGGATAGCCGGGCAATGGTGGATGCGGTCTAGGTTCTCGCGAATAAAGAGCCAAGTAGCCGGCCGCGCACGGATTGAAAGTGAGCTTAGCCAAGCTTCGATGTCCGAGATCAGTACCCAGTCCCCGGCCACATTGATGATCCGCCGAAGGTAGCTGAGGCCGATATACGGGCTAACAATCTTGACGCCCCCTTGTTTAACAACTTCAAGGATCGCTTCGTCAAAGGGTGAGGTCTCGGCACCAGCACTGGGCCGGTGGTAGATGAGTTTGCTCAAGCTCGTCCCCTGGTTTCTTGTATCCCGTGAGGCTAGCGCAGACATGCAAGCGGAATCAACGGGTCGGAAGAGTGAGTTCGCTGGTCAGTAAAGCTGCCGTTCAGCGTGATTTCTCCCTGAACGGCAGCTTACCGACGCATTGCCGCCCGATTCCGTCGGCCCTACAAACGGCTGCTACGGCCGAGAAGTTGCCCGATCAAGACAGCGAAGAATTTAATCCGCTATCACTTCAAAAGTGACAGCATTATGGTTTGAAGAAACATACCAAAACTCTGAAAACATTGGCTGGTGGGCGTTTCAGCGCTCCAAAAATTCAGAACTGAGTGCAAATAGTTCGAAACTCAGTGAGAACCGACAATGCGGCAGACAATCGGCAGCCGTGGCCCGAGGCACCTCTTGCCACGCCTTCGCCGGAAACTTTCCACCCCGTTAGCACTCTTACGCAGCGAGTGCTAATATAGTAGTGAACCGTGAAGGAGGATTGAATGCTATGACCCACGCCTTGGCTCTTCCCATCCCCTCGACTGTCGGCAACCTCGACGCCTATATTCAGGCGGCGAACCGTTATCCGATGCTGTCGGAGGCCGAGGAGACCCGGCTGGCCGAGCGCTTCCGCAATGAAGGCGATGTGGAGGCGGCGCGGCAGCTGGTGCTCTCCCACCTGCGCCTCGTCATCTCGATTGCCCGCGGCTATCTTGGCTACGGCCTGCCGCACGCCGACCTGATTCAGGAAGGCAATATCGGCCTGATGAAGGCCGTCAAGCGCTTTGACCCGGCCCGCGGGGTGCGCTTGGTCTCCTTCGCCATGCACTGGATCAAGGCCGAGATTCATGAATACATCCTGAAGAACTGGCGCCTGGTCAAGGTGGCGACCACCAAGGCGCAGCGCAAGCTGTTCTTCAACCTGCGCAGCCTGAAAGCCGATTATGAAGGTGTCGATACGCTGTCCGGCAGCCAGGCCGCCGAAGTCGCAGCCCGCCTCGGCGTCAAGCAGGATGACGTGATTGAGATGGAAACCCGCCTCTCCGGTCGCGACCTGGCCCTGGAGGGCACCCCGGAGGACGGCGAGGACGCTTTCGCGCCGATCGACTATCTGGCCGACAGCCGCTACGAGCCGACCCGCGTGCTGGAAAACAAGGCCCTCGCCTACCAGCAGGGCGAAGGCCTGCATGCCGCGCTGGAGGGCCTCGATCCGCGTAGCCGCCGCATCATCGAAGCGCGCTGGCTGAACGATGGCGAGGCGGCCACGCTGCACGAGCTGGCGGCCGAGTTCGATGTATCGGCCGAGCGCATCCGCCAGATCGAAGCGAAGGCGCTGCAAAAGATGCGCGGCCTGCTCACCGCTGCCTGAGCGGACAGCAAGCGTACCCATGCGAAGGGCACCGCACGGTGCCCTTCGTCATTTCCGGTCGCCCGGCGTGCCGCCTAGTGTGGCCCCCCCTCGGCTACGCGGGCAGCGGTGGAGGCCGGGTTGTTGCTGCGCAGCCCGAAGCGGAAGACATCTTTCGAACAGACATCGATGCAACGCCCGCAATTGGTACAGCTCGGTGCCAGAATGACCGGACCGACCCCCTTGCCCTCGCCTTTGAGCGCGGGGCGGATGACCTGCGGTTCCGGGCAGACCGCGAAACAGTCCATGCAATCGTTGCAGGCACTGCGCTTGCTGGCCGTGACCCGCAGCGGACTCCACCGGCCGAGCAGGCTGTAGAACGCGCCAACCGGGCAGAGACGGCCGCACCAGCCCCGGTTCATCACGAAAAGGTCGAACAGGAAAATGGCCAGCACCACCATCCAGGCCGCGCCGATCCCGAAGATCAGGCCGCGATGCAGCATGGATACCGGGTTGATCAGCTCCCACAGCACGACGCCGGTCACCGCCGAACCGACCAGTGTCATGCCGAGAATCCAGTAACGGGTCCTGGCCGACAGACTGCTCGCCCCCTTGATGCCCAGACGGTCGCGCAGCCAGCCGGCGGCGTCGGTCACCAGGTTGACCGGACACACCCAACTGCAATACACGCGCCCCCCGACCAGAAAATAGAAGAGCACGACGATAGCGACGCCGATCAACCCGAGCCTTTCCGGGATATTGCCGGCGAGCAGGGATTGCAGCGCGACATAGGGATCGGTCAGTGGCAGGACATTCAGCGTGTAGCTGTAGTTCAGGTTGCCCTTGACGATCCAGATGCCGGCCAGCGGGCCGATCAGGAAGAGGCCCAAGATCGACAGCTGGGACAGGCGACGCAAAATCAGCCATTTATGGGCGCCGAACCAGCCCTTGGCCAGAATGGCCTCGGCTCCAACACGTTGCGGGGTGGGCATCTGGCTCATGGCTTGCCTCCCAGCCCCGGCGGCTGGCTCGGGATGACCCCTGCCTCGCTGCCGGCCATGCCGCGCATCGGTTCCGTATGGCCCGAGGCCGGGTCGTAATGACCGGGTAGCACGGCACCTTCGGGCAGGCGGTCAGGCAGGTCGAGCATCTGGGATTCGTCGATCAGCGAACCGCCGGCTTTCTTCTGCTCCTCCCAGCCGAGGCGATAGTGATGGCCCAGTTCGCCCTTGGCAAGCTTGGGTGGCAGGACGCGAATCGCCGCCTCCTCCAGCACACAGGATTTCTCGCATTTGCCGCAGCCGGTGCAATGCTCGGAGTGCACCGTCGGCAAGAACATGGCATGACGGCCGGTACGCTGGTTAGGCTGCAGCTCGAGGGTGATTGCCTTGTCGATGACCGGGCAGACACGATAACAGACGTCGCAGCGCAGGCCGAGAAAGTTGAGGCAGGTTTCGTGGTCGATCAGCACCGCGATGCCCATCCTGGCCTGGTTGATGTCCGTCAGCCCGTGATCGAGTGCCTTGGTCGGGCAGGCCTTGACGCACGGAATGTCATCGCACATCTCGCACGGAATGTTGCGTGCCGTGAAGAAAGGCGTGCCGGTCGTCACCGGATCTTCCGGCTTGGCCAGAACCAGCGTGTTGTACGGGCAATCGCGGACACACAGGCCGCAGCGGATGCAGGCCCCCAGGAAGTCGTCTTCCGGCAGGGCACCGGGCGGACGCAGGGCCAGGGCCGGCAAGGCCTTCGACTGCTTGGCGTAGAGGCCGAGCCCCAGCCCCAGCATGCCGACGCCACAAACCATCTTGGCGGCGTCGAAAATGAACTGGCGGCGGGCCGCAGCACTTTTCGGGGTTTTTTCAGTCATGGTTCATCTACTCGACAGTTCAGCCAGCACCGGATGGGCCCCCTCCCCATCCGGTACCGGCACTCCCTGATTGATTCGGGTCACGCCACCGGGCATTCGCCGCCGGGCCCCGTCCTCACCCGAGCCCCGGCAACACCGATCATCAATCTACGCCCATAAGCAAATGCTGCTTTAGCGCAGATCAAAGGCAGGCGATTATCCGCAAAAAGAATGGGGATACAGGCCAGGCAAAACCCGGCGCGCATTGGCGGCGCTGAGCGCCGCCAGCGCCTCGCCGGACAGGCCGCGCAGCCCGGCAAGGACTGCGGCGATGCGGGGCAGCTCGGCGGGTGTATTGCGGCCGCCGTCCAACCAGGCCGGCGGGATGTCCGGCGCATCGGTTTCGAGCACGATCGCTTCCGCCGGCAGCGCAGCCGCCAGGGCACGGATGCGCGTCGAGCCACTGAAGGTCATCGCGCCGCCAAAACCCAGCGCGAAACCCAGTTTGATGAATTCATCGGCCTGCTGCCGGCTGCCATTGAAGGCATGGGCAATCCCCCCCCGCACCCGGTAGCGGCGCAACTGCTTGAGGATGGGATCGACCGCCCGCCGGACGTGCAGCAGGACAGGCAGATCGAATTCCCGCGCCAGCTTGAGCTGCTCGGTGAAGAAGAAGGTCTGGCGCGCCACATCGGCATCCGGAACATACAGGTCGAGACCGATTTCGCCGACCGCCACCGGCCGCTCACGGGCCAGCCACTGACGGAGGATGGCCAGATCGTCATCGGCCGCCTGTCCGACATACAGCGGATGGATGCCGTAGGCGGCGACGCAACCGGGATAGCGGGCCACGGTTTGCCGGGTCTTGGCAAACCCGGCCACCGCGACGGCCGGCACGACGAGACAGCCGACCCCGGCCGCCCGGGCAGCCGCCAGCACCCCGTCGCGGTCGGCATCGAACTCGGCCGCGTCGAGGTGGCAGTGCGTGTCGATCAACATGCGAGAAAGGGAAAGTCCGGCTCGGGCCGTTTGCCGGCCAGCAGGTCGGCCAGCGCTGCGGCGGAACCGCAGGACATCGTCCAGCCCAGTGTGCCGTGGCCGGTGTTCAGCCACAAATTGCTCAGGCGGCTACGGCCGATGAGCGGCAGGTTGGACGGCGTGGCCGGGCGCAGGCCGCACCAGAAGGCCGGTTCGCCGACAGTCTGCAAGCGCGGAAAAAGCTGGCGGGTGCGCTCGATCAGCGACTGGCAACGCAGCGGATTGGGGTCGAGGTTGTAGCCGCTGAATTCGGCCGTGCCGGCAATGCGCAACCGGTTGCCGAGGCGGGAAAAAACCAGCTTGCGCTCGTCGTCGGTCAGGCTGACGCTGGGGGCGCCGCTCGTCTCGGCCAGGGTCAGCGTCGCCGAATACCCTTTGGCCGGGAAGACCGGAATGCCCAGGCCAATCGGCCGCAGAAGCAGCGGTGAATAGCTGCCGAGCGCGACGACGTAGGCATCGGCCGTCAGCAGTTCCGGCTCGTGGCCGTTATGCACGACCACGCCGGCCACCTGGCTGCCTGCCGCGGCGAGCCGTTCGATGGTCGTTCCAAAGCGGAAATCGACGCCGGCTGCCCGGGCATGTTCAGCCAGGGCGCGGGTGAACTGGTGGGCATCGCCCGATTCGTCGGACCGGGTGTAATCGCCCCCGACCAGCAGATGCCGGGCATCGGCCAGGGCAGGTTCGATGGCGATGCAGCGGTCAACATCGACGGGGTCGCGATCAAGGCCGAACTGCCGCATCAGGCGGGCTGCCTGTTCAGCCAGGGCCAGTTCCCCCGGATCAGTATAGACATGCAGGATGCCACGTTCGAGGTGGTCATAGCGCAGGTTCAGCTCGCTGCGCAGCCGCTGCAGGCAACGCCGGCTGTAGAGGGCAAGGGCGATGATGGCAGCGATGTTGCGCCGCGTCCGGCCGGGCAGGCACTCCACCAGGAAGCGCAGGCCCCAGGCGAGCTGAGCCGGGTCGGCCCGCCAGCGCCAGAGCAGCGGAGCATCCTCGCGCCCCAGCCATTTCAGCACACGGGGCAGGACGTGGGGATTGGCCCAGGGTTCGGCGTGGGAGACGGAAATTTGCCCGCCGTTGGCAAAACTGGTTTCGTTGCCGGCCACCGGCTGACGATCGACGACCGTCACCTGATGCCCGGCGCGGGCGAGATACCATGCGCTCGTCGTGCCGACGACGCCGGCACCCAGCACGAGGATTCTCAAGCCTCGCCTCCCCTTTCCCGGGCAATCCGGGTCACTTCCGGAATGTGGCGCAGGCCGCGCATCACCGCCGCCAGATGATTGCGGTGGGCGACCTGGATGGTGAAGCGCAACGTGGTGAACAGGCGCTCGGGATCGGAATCCATCGCCACATGCTCGATGTTCGAACCCGCTTCGGCGATCGCCGCAGCGACCTGGGCCAGTACGCCGCGCGCATTTTTGACCTCGACGTTGATGCGGATGTCGAACAGCTTGCCCTCGACCGGCTCCCATTCGACATCGATCCACTTCTGCGGCTCGGTCGAGCGCGACTTGCGGATACTCGGGCAATCGTGGGTATGGATGACCAGACCGCTGCCCTTGCGGATCGAGCCGATGATCGGATCGCCCGGAATCGGCTGGCAGCAGCGGGCCAGCTGGATCGCCATGCCTTCGGTTCCGTGGATGGCGAGGGTCAGGTTACTCGGCGAATCGGCCGACAGATCCTCGCGCGCCAGCAAGCGACGGGCAACGACGGAGGGCAGGCGCTTGCCGAGGCCAATATCGGTATAGACCTCCTCCATCGACTTCTGGCCGCCCGACTTGACCAGCGCATCCCAGGCCTCGGCGGGGATCGAGATCGGCACCACCCCCAGCGAGAGCAGTTCCTGCCGCAGCAGGCGCTCGCCGAGGCGCGCCGACTCCTCGTTCTGCATGGTGCGCAGGAAATGGCGGATCTTGCTGCGCGCCCGGCCGGTCTTGACGTAGGTCAGCCACACCGGGTTGGGGCTGGCCTGCGGCGAGGTGATGATCTCGACCAGATCGCCGTTCTTCAGCTCGGTCCGCAACGGCGCCAGTTCATGATTGACCCGCGCCGACGAACAATGATGGCCGACATCGGTATGCACGGCGTAGGCGAAATCGACCACCGTGGCCCCGCTCGGCATCGCGAGAATCTTGCCCTTCGGCGTGAAGACATAAACCTCGTCGGGGAAGAGGTCGATCTTGACGTTCTCGAAGAATTCCGACGAATCGGAAGTCTGCATCTCGAGCAGCGACTGCAGCCACTTGTGCGTCTTGATCTGCAGGTCGGCGCTCGATTCCTCGGTATCCTTGTATAGCCAGTGCGCGGCCACGCCTTCCTGAGCGACATGGTGCATCTCGCGGGTGCGGATCTGCACCTCGACCGGGGTGCCGTACGGACCGATCAGCGTGGTGTGCAGCGACTGGTAGCCGTTGGCCTTGGGGATGGCGATGTAGTCCTTGAACTTGCCGGGTACCGGCTTGAACAGGCTGTGCAGCGCACCGAGCGCCAGGTAGCAGGTCGGCACGTTGTCGACCACGACACGGAAGCCATAGATGTCGAGCACCTGCGAGAAGGACAAGCGCTTGTCCTTCATCTTGCGGAAAATCGAATACAGGCTCTTCTCGCGGCCAAAGACATCGGCCCGCAGGCCGGCATGTTCCAGCTTGTCGCGGATGCCGTCGAGAATGCGGTTGAGCAACTCCTTGCGGTTGCCGCGCGCGGCGCGCAGGGCCTTGGCCAGGACCTCGGCGCGATGCGGGTGAATCAGCGTGAAGCAGAGATCCTGCAATTCGCGGTACAGCTTGTTGAGGCCCAGACGCAGGGCGATCGGGGCATAGATTTCGAGCGTTTCGCGGGCGATGCGGGCGCGCTTGTCGGCGCGCATGGCCGACATGGTCTGCAGGTTGTGCTGGCGGTCGGCCAGCTTGATGAGCACCACGCGCAAATCGCGCGCCATGGCCATCAGCATCTTGCGGAAATTCTCGGCCTGCGCCTCCTGATAGGAGGCAAACTCCATCTTGTCGAGCTTGGACAGGCCGTCGACCAGTTCGGCGACCTCCTTGCCGAACTTCTCGGCCAGTTCGTGCTTGGTCGTCCCCGTATCTTCGAGGACGTCGTGCATCAGCGCCGCGCAGATGGCGTCGGCATCCATGCGCCAATCGACAACGGCGCCGGCGACAGACAGCGGATGGGTGATGTAAGGCTCGCCGGACATGCGCTTTTGATGCGCATGGGCCTCGGCCGCGAAAGCATACGCGGCCTTGATCCGTTCGATGTCGGCCGGCGGGAGATAGTCGAGGCTATCGATGAAGACCCGGTACGCGGGCTCCACACTACTGACGGGCGGCGGGGATGACGGCGCAGGATCCATCAAGCGTCACCGCCCCGGAAATCAGGCCTGGCCGCGGTTCAGTACTTCCAGACCGACCTTGCCTGCCCCCATTTCCTTCAGCGCGACGACGGTCGGCTTGTGCTTCTCGGCATCGACCAGGGGGGTGGCGCCGTTCGCCAGCTGGCGCGCACGATGGGCAGCCGCCAGGGTCATCTGGAAGCGGTTCGGGATTTTCTTCAGGCAATCATCAACGGTAACGCGGGCCATGCTCAACCTCAAATTTCAGATCAATCGTTCGAACAGGGCGGCGTGACGGACACGCTGCGCCCCGAAGCTCAGGCGGGACGCCCGCACGACGGCGAGCAGGTCTTCCAGGGCCTGTGCCAACTGGTCGTTAATAATAACATAGTCGAATTCCCCGACATGGCGCATCTCGGCCTGCGCCGCGGCCAGGCGGCGGGCGATGACGTCGGCGCTGTCGGTGCCGCGCCCGGTCAGCCGGCGGGTCAACTCCTCCATCGACGGCGGCAGGATGAAGATGCCGATCGCCTGCGGAAAAAGCTTGCGCACCTGCTGGGCGCCCTGCCAGTCGATTTCGAGCAGCACATCATGGCCGGCCGCCAACTCGCCAGCGATCCACTTCTGCGAGGTGCCGTAGAAATTGCCGTGCACCTCCGCCCATTCGAGAAACTCGTGGCGGGCAATCATCGCCTGAAACGCCACGGTATCGACGAAATGGTACTCCCGCCCGTCCTGCTCCCCCGGTCGCGGACTGCGGGTGGTGTAGGAGATCGACAGATGGACGCTGGCCTCCCTTTCGAGCAGCAGGCGGACCAGGGTGGTCTTGCCTGCCCCGGACGGTGCGGCGACGACGAAAAGATTTCCCGGCATTGGTATTTCCCGACGAACTGGCGCCTGGCGCCAAAGCGGTCATTGTAACGGCTGCGGCAGCCAGCGCTGCAGGACAGCGCGCAGGCGATCCGGATCGACCGGCTTGGGCAGGTGATCGTTCATGCCGGCCGCCAGACAGCGCTGGCGATCTTCCGCGAAGGCATTGGCCGTCATCGCGACGATCGGCGTCGTGGCATAGCCCGGCAACTGGCGGATGCGGCGGGTGACCTCGAGGCCGTCGATACCGGGCATCAGCAGATCCATCAGGATCAGGTCATAGCGGGCTTGCTGCACCAGGGCCAGGGCCTGCTCGCCATTGGCGGCGATGTCGAGCGGCAGGCCGGCGATGTCGCGCACCAATTCGGTCGCCACCTCGCGGTTGAGCGGTTCGTCCTCGACCAGCAGCAGGCGCGCCCTCCCGCCCCCGGCTGTTTGCCCGGCGGGAACCGGCTGCGCCAGCGGCTGCCCGGCGGGTGCAGCGTCCGTCGCGACCGGCCGGCCGAAGCGCGCGGTCAGCCAGAAGGTGCTCCCCCGCCCGGGTTCGCTGCTGACGCCCGCCTCGCCGCCCATCAGTCCGGCCAGATGGCGCGTGATGGCCAGACCGAGACCGGTGCCGCCGTACTTGCGGGTCGTCGAGTTGTCGGCCTGTTCGAACGGACTGAACAGGCGCGTCAGGACACCAGGGGCAATCCCGATGCCCGTGTCTTCGACCTCGAACCGGACCAGCCATGAACAGGCATCTTCCTCAAGCACGGCGGCGCGCAGGATGATGCTGCCGGCGTCGGTGAACTTGATGGCGTTGCTGACATAGTTGAGCAGGGCTTGGCTGAGCCGGGTCCGGTCGCCGACCAGAACCGGCGGCAGCGCGGCGACCTGGGTCCGGAAGCTGAGCCCCTTGGCCGCAGCCTTGTCCGCATTCAGACAGACGAGGCGCTCGATCACGTCGGCCACGCGGAAGGGGGCCGCCTCCAGCACCAGATGACCGGACTCGATCTTCGAGATATCGAGCACGTCGTTGATGATCGACAGCAGGTGCTCGGCCGAACCGAGCATCTTGTCCAGCCGGTCGGCCTGGCGGGCGGTCGGGTTGTCGCGGCGCAACAGGTGGGCCAGGCCGACGATGGCATTCATCGGGGTGCGGATTTCATGGCTCATGTTGGCCAGGAAAGCACTCTTCGCCCGGTTGGCCGCCTCCGCCGCCAGCTTGGCCTGCTCCAGTTGCTGCGTCCGTTCATGCACCCGCTGCTCAAGGCTCTGCCGATAGACCTCAAGCTCCTGCGCATTCCGCCGGGATTCGTCGATATCGGCGATCAGGCCGACCAGGCCGACCAAGTGCCCCGCCTCGTCCAGCAAGCGGCGGCCGCACAGAAGCCCCCAGAACACCGTACCGTCCTCGCGGACATATTCACGTTCCACCCGGACGAAGGGAATCTCGCTGGCCATCAGCTTGAGCATCTTTTCGCGCCCCATGGCGCGCTCGTCGGGATGGATCAGGGAAACGTACTCGCGGCCGATCAACTGCGCGAGAGGCAAGCCCCACATGCTCGCCATGCGCTCGTTGGCAAACACGATGACGCCCCGCGGATCGACCAGGAAGATCGCCCCGTCCGAGGTGTCGAAGATGGTCCGCAAGACCCGCTCGCGCTCGCCAAGACGGCCGGCATAGCGGTGCAGCATGAACACCGCGCCGCCGCTCAGTACGACAAAGAGGGCAAGCAAGCCGAGGATGCCGCGCCGCTGCCGGTGCCAGGGATGCAGGTAGCTCTCCTCGGCTATGCCGACATTGATGTAAAAGCGGTATTCCGGATTGAAGCGATAGACATGCAGGCGGCGGATGCCATCCAGACTGGTCACGCCGGAGAGGTAACTGCCGGCCTGCGGATTGGCGGCGAGCGCTTCCCGAAAGTCGTCGGACAGGCGTGTCGAGCCGTATTCACCCACCGCTTCACTCCACGGCGCCCGGGCGAGCAGGGCAAGATCGGCATCGCGCAGGGCGACTGAACCGGCAGTGCCGGTGCGCAAGCCGGCGAACTGCTGCTGGAAGTGATCCAGTCCGATACTGGCCAGGGCGACGCCGGCGAAGCGGCCATCGACGTCGGGCAGGCGGCGGGCCACGACAATCGCCCATTTGCCGCTGATCTTGCCGCGTATCGGTTTCGAAATCACGCGTCCAAGCGACGGGTCGTCGCGCAGGCGTTGGAAATACTCCCGATCATCGACCCTGGCGCTGGCGCCGGATCCGCCATCGAGGCCGACAATCACTTCACCCGCCGCATTGGCAATGCGAATCGCCACCAGGGCTTTCTGCCGTTCGCGCTGGCGGGTCAGAAACCGCTCGAAAGCAACGACATCGAGATTGCGCTGCCGCAGGTGTTCGGTGTAGTGGTCGATGGCGTCGCGCAGCAGAAGGTCGACTTTCTCCAGCGAATTGGCCACGTCCCGCTCGACGAGCAGCGCCAGGTTCTCGGCCTCCAGCCGGGTGCGCTGCCGCTGCTGCTCATGCGACGCTTCGAGCAGGTAAAGACTGAGGGAAACGGCCAGCAGGACCAGCAACAGCCAGCCAAAAATGAAACGCCGAGCCAGCACGGTCGAGGAAAGCGCAGAGAACTGGCTGGCCGGGGACATGGTGTTCGGGCTACTCCAGATTCTGGATCTGCTCGCGCATTTGTTCGATCAGCAGTTTGAGATCCATCGACGCCTGGGACACCTCGGTGATCGCCGACTTGGAGCCGAGCGTGTTGGCCTCGCGGTTCAGTTCCTGCATCAGAAAGTCGAGCCGTTTGCCACAGGCACCGCCCAGCTTCAACACCCGCTCGACCTCGTCGAGATGGGTGCTCAGGCGGCTGAGTTCTTCGGCCACGTCGATGCGCGTCGCGAAGACGGCCACTTCCTGCAGGATGCGGTCGTCGCTGGCATTGCCCAGGGCTTCGAGCAGGCGCTGGCGCAGCTTGTCGGTGAACAGGGCCTGCGCCTCCGGAATGCGCGGCGTGACGCGCCCGACGATGTCGCGCATGGCCTTGACGCGATCGAGGATCATCGCTGCCAGCTTGTCCCCCTCGCGCGCGCGGCTGGCCGTGAAGTCATCGAGCGCCTCGCGGGCAAGGGCAAGGACCGCCGGGCCGAGGGCCGCGAAATCGACGCCCTGATCGCCGAGCATGCCCGGCCAGCGCAACACCTCGTTGACCGACAGCGGCGCGGCATCGGGCAGGCTGGCGCGCACCTGGTCGCTCAGTGAGCGCAGGGTGGCGAGTAGTTCGCCGTTGAGCTGCAACTGTTCGGCGCGTGCCGCGGCCGGATTGAAGGACAGGCGGCATTCGACCTTGCCGCGCGACAGGCGGGCCGAGAGCAGCTCGCGCAGCGGCATTTCCAGCGCACGCAGGTCCTCGGCAACACGAAAATGGAAATCGAGGTAGCGGGAATTTACGCTTTTGAGTTCGATTTGCAGCGAACCGCGCTCAACATCGCGGTTTTTCACGGCATATCCGGTCATACTACAGATCATTGTCAGGGAATCTCCAGCTTTACAGGCCGGACGACACGCCCGAAAATGCCTGGAATTGCATCATAACCGCGAGCTCCATGGCGCAACAAGCCAATCAGCCGTTACCCAACGGTCACCAACTTGAGGACTACACGATAGACCGCCAGCTCTCGCTTGGCGGTTTTTCCATCGTGTATCTGGCGACCGATTCGGCGGGACGGCAGGTCGCCATCAAGGAGTACCTGCCGAACAGCTTGGCGCTGCGCAGCCGCGGGGAAATCAAGCCGGTCATCACGGCCGATCACCTCGGGGCCTTTCGCTATGGCATGAAGTGCTTTTTCGAGGAAGGCCGGGCGCTGGCCCGCTTGTCGCACCCGAACGTGATCCGCGTGTTGAACTTCTTTCGCGCCAACGACACGGTTTACATGGTCATGGAGTACGAACATGGCCGTACCCTCCAGGAATTCATCCAGAAACACCAGGGGCATATTTCCGAACGCTTCATTCGCGGCGTCTTCACCCGCATGCTGAATGGCCTGCGCGAGGTGCATTCCAACAAACTGCTGCATCTCGACCTGAAACCGTCGAATATCTATCTGCGCAGCGACAACACGCCGGTGCTGATCGACTTCGGCGCTGCCCGCCAGACCTTGGTCAACGACCAGCCGATGCTCAAGCCGATGTACACCCCCGGCTTCGCCTCGCCGGAACATTACGGGTCACGCAAGGACCTGGGGCCGTGGAGCGACATCTACAGCGTCGGGGCCTCGATGTATGCCTGCCTGGCCGGCAGCGCGCCGCAAGCCGCCGACGCCCGGTTGAAAAAGGACACGCTGACGCCGGCCATGATCCGCTGGGATGGCCAGTATTCCGACCGCCTGCTCGAAATCATCGACTGGTGCCTCAACCTCAACCATCTCTATCGGCCGCAGAGCGTCTTTGCGCTACAGAAAGCGCTGGTCGAGACCGTCACGCCGCCCAGTCCGAAACCGGCACCGAACTGGCTGGGCCGCTTCGTCGAAAAATTCAGGAATCCGATCCGATGAGATTCACCATCTACCAGGAAAGCCGCATCGGCGGCCGCGCCAACAACGAAGACCGGACGACTTACTGTTACTCGCGCGATGCCCTGTTGATGGTTGTCGCCGATGGCATGGGCGGCCACCATTACGGCGAGATTGCCGCGCAGATCGCCGTCCAGACGCTGGCCGATGCCTTCCAGCGCGAAGCCCGGCCGCTGCTCGCCGACCCCTTCCGTTTCCTGCAAAAGGGCATGACCAACGCCCACCACGCCATCCTCGACTACACCGCCCGCCATGCCCTGCGCGACACACCGCGCACCACCTGCGTCGCCTGCGTGGTGCAGGACAACGTCGCCTACTGGGCGCACGCCGGCGATTCGCGTCTCTTCCTGATGCGCGACGGCAAGGTCATCGCCCAGACCAAGGACCATTCGCGCATCCGCCTGCTGGTCGAGGAAGGCATGATCTCCGAGGCGCAGGCGGTCTTCCACCCGGACCGCAACAAGATTTACAGTTGCCTAGGCAGCCCGACGCCACCCGAGATCGAATTCTCGCGCAAGACGCCGCTCAACCACGGCGACATCCTGTTGCTCTGCTCCGACGGCCTGTGGGGGGAAATGTCCGGCGACATGATGGCGGTGGCCCTGAAGGGGACCAACCTGCTGCAGGCGGTGCCGATGATTCTCAACCAGGCCGACCTCAAGGGGGGGCCGCACCGCGATAACCTGTCGGTAGTCGCCGTGCGCTGGGAGGACGCCTACGTCGAGGAAGCCAGCAGCGCGATCTCGACGCAGACCATGAGCCAGGATGAAGTGACCACCCGCCTTGAGGAATTCGGCCGCAACCCGGCTTACAAGAGCGAACTCAGCGATGACGAGATCGAAAAGGCGATCGAGGAAATCCGTGCCGCCATCGAAAAATACAACCCGAAAAAATAAGGAAGAACCATGCGTCCCAGCCAGCGCCAGCCGGATCAGCTCCGCACCGTCCGGATCACCCGCCATTTCACCCGCCACGCCGAAGGCTCGGTCCTGATCGAGATGGGCGATACCCGCGTGCTGTGCACCGCCTCGGTCGAGGAAAACGTACCGCCCTTCCTGCGCGGCAAGGGCCAGGGCTGGGTAACGGCCGAATACGGCATGCTGCCGCGTTCGACCCACACGCGCAGCGCCCGCGAGGCGGCCAAAGGCAAGCAAACCGGCCGCACCCAGGAAATCCAGCGCCTGATCGGCCGCAGCCTGCGCGCCGTGACCGATCTGAATGCGCTGGGCGAGCGCCAGATCACGCTCGACTGCGACGTGCTGCAGGCCGACGGCGGCACCCGCTGCGCCTCGATCACCGGCGCCTGGATCGCCCTCCACGACGCCTGCGACAAGCTGGTGCAGGCCGGCAAGCTGCCGGCCAACCCGGTCAAGGACCACGTCGCGGCGATTTCCGTCGGCCTTTTCCAAGGCACCCCGGTGCTCGACCTCGACTACCCGGAAGATTCGAACTGCGACACCGACATGAACGTCATCATGACCGGCCGGGGAGGCCTTGTCGAAGTGCAGGGCACGGCCGAGGGCGAACCCTTCACCCGGGAACAGATGAACGTGCTGCTCGACCTCGCCACGCTGGGCATCCGCCAACTGGTCGCCGCCCAGGAAAGCGCACTCGCCTCATGAAAAAGCTCGTCCTCGCCTCGAACAACGCCAAGAAGATGAAGGAGCTGAACGCGCTGCTCGCGCCACTCGGCTTCGAAGTGATCCCGCAGGGCCAGCTGGGCATTCCGGAAGCCGAAGAGCCGCACTGCACTTTCGTCGAAAACGCCCTGGCCAAGGCCCGCCATGCTGCGCAGCACAGCGGCCTGCCGGCGCTGGCCGACGATTCCGGCCTGTGTGTCGACGCCCTGCATGGCGCCCCCGGCGTGCTGTCGGCCCGCTATGCCGGCGACCCGAAGTCGGACGTCCGCAACAACGAGAAACTGCTCGCGCACCTGCAGGGAGCGCCCAACCGCAAGGCGCATTTCTATTGCGTGCTGGTGCTGGTGCGTGCCGCCAACGACCCGCAGCCGATCATTGCGGAAGGGGAATGGCCGGGCGAAATCCTGCCCGAACCACAGGGGAAAGGCGGCTTCGGCTATGACCCGCTGTTCTTCCTGCCGGAATGGGGCAGGACGGCTGCCGAGATGGACGCCGAAACGAAGAACCGGGTATCGCATCGGGGCCGGGCAATGCAGAAATTGATCGAACGCTTGCCCACGCTGTAGGTCTATCGGCACTTTCCTCGCTGCATGGGCGGCCATGCCGCCTCTCCCTCATCATGGCCAGAACCATTCCCATCTTTCCCGCCCGTCCGGCCGCGCCGGACGCCGAACTGGAATTCCGCGTCTCGCCGCCGCTCGCCCTCTACGTCCATGTGCCGTGGTGCGTGCAGAAATGTCCTTACTGCGACTTCAATTCGCACGAAGCCGACGGGACAATTCCCGAGCGCGCCTACGTCGACGCCCTGATCGCCGACCTGCAATCGGCCCTGCCCTTGATCTGGGGGCGGCCGGTGGTCAGCGTCTTCTTTGGCGGCGGCACGCCCAGCCTGCTGTCGCCCGACGCCATCGACGAACTGCTCGCCGCCTTTCGTGCCCTGGCCAGGCTGGCGCCGGATGCCGAAATCACGCTGGAAGCCAACCCCGGCACGGTCGAGGCCGGCAAATTCGCCGGCTTCCGCGCCGCCGGGGTCAACCGCCTGTCGCTCGGCATCCAGAGCTTCAACGACACCCATCTGCACGCCCTCGGCCGCATCCACGATGCCGCGGAGGCGATGCGCGCCGCCCAACTGGCCAGCCAGCATTTCGACACCTTCAACCTCGACCTGATGTACGGCCTGCCCGGCCAGACATTGGCACAGGCGCTGGCCGACATCGAAACGGCGCTGCGCTGCTCCCCGACGCACCTCTCCTGCTACCAACTGACGCTGGAGCCGAACACCCGTTTTGCCGCCTTCCCGCCGGAACTGCCCGAAGGCGACCTCTGCGCCGACATGCAGGAGGTGATCGAAGCCCGCCTCGCCGCTGCCGGTTTCAGCAATTACGAAACCTCGGCCTTCGCGCTGCCCAACCGGCAGTGCCAGCACAACCTGAACTACTGGCTCTTCGGCGACTACCTCGGTATCGGCGCTGGCGCCCATTCCAAACTGACGCTGCACGACCGCGTGCTGCGCCAGATGCGCTACAAGCACCCCAAGGCCTATCTCGAGCACATCCGCCGTGGCAACGCCGTGCAGGAGCACAGCGCTGTCGCGCCGGCCAGCCTGCCCTTCGAGTTCCTGATGAACGCCCTGCGTCTGGCCGACGGCTTTCCCCCCACGCTGTTCGAAGCGCGCACCGCGCAGCCAATCAGCCGCATCCTGCCGCAACTGAAGGCCGCCGAAGCCGAGGGGCTGCTCGACATCGGCCCGGAACGCATTGCGCCGACCGCGAAGGGCCGGCGCTTCCTGAACGTGCTGCTGGAAAAGTTTCTCTGAACCGCGCTCAGCGCTGCGCTTCGGCGACGAAGATCTCGACACGCCGATTCTTCGCCCGGCCCGCCGCCGTCGCATTGTCGGCAATCGGCTCATGCGAGCCGCGGCCATCGATGGCAATGCGGCTGCCGGCCACGCCGCGCGACACCAGATAATCGCGGGTCGCCGCCGCGCGATTGACCGACAGCGGATTGTTGATCGCGTCGCTGCCGGCGTTATCGGTGTGGCCGACGATGCGCACAGTGGTCACCGGATTCTGGTTCAGCGTCGTCGCAAAGCGGTCGAGCACCGCATGCAGCGCCGGCTTGATGTCATAGCGCCCGGAATCGAACGACAGGTCGCTTGGAATATCGAGCTTGAGCTGGTTGTCGGCCGTCTGCGTGACGCCGATGCCGGTGCCCTGCGTCGCCTGCTCCATGGCGGCTTTCTGCTCCTGCATGTGGCGCGACCACAGGTAGCCTCCGCCCGCCCCCAGCGCCGCGCCGATGGCTGCACCGGTCGCGGCACTTTTCGTCTTGTTGCCGCCGGCCGTCACCCCGCCGAGCAGGGCGCCGGCAACGGCGCCCACCGCCGCTCCGGTCGCCGTCGTGCGCTGTGTTTCATCCATATTGGCGCAACCGCCCATCTGGCTGGCCAGGAAAAGGGCGGCCAGCACGCCGCTGAGACCTTGCTTCATGTCGCTCTCCGTTGTTGGGGATGATGGTTTCAGCCTAGGCCAGCCGTCGCACCAGCGCAAGGCGCCGGGCGATCAGGACCATTCGCCGTCGAGGTAGAACCAGCGGCCTGCTTCGCGCACGAAACGGCTCCGCTCGTGCAGGCGATGGCCCCGTCCGGCGATCCGGTAGCGGGCCACGAATTCGACCGTTGCCCGGTCCTCGCCCTGCACCGCATGGCGCTTCACTTCCAGCCCCAGCCATTTGCTGTCGTCCGCCGTCAGGTCGAGTTCGCTCGGCCGCGTCGATGGATGCCAGGTGGCCAGCAGATAGTCGGCCAGTTTGAGAACGTAGGCGCTGTAGCGGGAGCGCATCAGCGCCTCGGCACTGTCGGCCGGCCGCTCCCCGTCATGCAGCGGCCGGCAGCACGCGGCGTAGTGCTGGCCGCTGCCGCAGGGGCAGGGATCACCCGGCCTCATGCCTCCCAGGGCGGCAAGCGGCCGCCTGCAGGCTGCGCCGCGGGGGCCGCCGCCTCCACCTGTTCGCCGCCGAGGGCCTCGATCAGCGCCGGCAGGAAGCGGCTCAGTTCGCCGGTCATCAGCGCGAAGTCGGCATCGAACTGCTCGTCGGCGTGTTCGGCGTTCTTCTCGGCCTCTTCCTTGAGCAGATCGAGAAAGGCCAGGCGTTTGACCTCCATCTTCTCGCCCAGCACGAACGAAATCCGGTCGTCCCAGGTCAGGGCCAGCCTGGTCGGCAGTTTGCCGGCCGCGAGATGGGCCTTGATCTCGGCATGGACCTCGTCACCCAGCGGATGACGGACATAACGGACCGCCGACTTCTCCTCGCCGACCGTTTTCAACTCGCAGTCGCGGTCGATGGTGAAGCCGTGCGGCGCCTCGCCCCCGGCCAGCCAGTCGGCCATCGCCGACTGCGGCGACAACTGGGTGTGCACCGGCTGGAGCGGGAAATCGTCGAGGCAGAAGCGCAGGTGTTCGATGACCTCCTCGGCCTTCCCCTGGCTGCCGGCATCGACCACGAACCAGCCGTTCTGCGGGTCGATCCAGACAAAGGTCGTGCGCCGCCGGGTAAAGGCGCGCGGCATCAATTCCTCGGTGACGCGTTCCTTGAGCTCGCGCAGCGCCTTGCGGCCCGGCGCGTAGCCCTGCTCCTCGGTCAGTTTCTCGGCGCGCTCGCGGACTTCGTCGTTGATCACCGAGGCCGGCAGCAGGCGCTGCTCGACCGCCAGCGCGATCAGCCACTGCCGGTGGCTGGCGTAAATCAGGCTCCCGTCCTTGCGCGGCGCGACCCAGCCACGTGACATCGGCTCATGGCTGGCACAGCGGGCGAAGGTGCCGCGTTGGAGTTGCTCGTCGAACTGGACGAGGTCGATGGCCCACGGCGTGGGCAGGCGATAGATCTGAAGGTTCTTGAACCACATGCGATGAATTCCTCGGGCGCTTAGCGCTTGATGAAGAGCAGATCCCAAACACCGTGCCCGAGGCGCAGGCCGCGATTCTCGAACTTGGTCAGCGGCCGGTAGTCGGGGCGCGGCGCAAAGCCGGCCAGGCCGGCGGCACTGTCCGCCTCCAGTGCGGCCGCGAGGGCTTCCGGCGTGGGCCCGGGGACGCTGTTCTGCAGGCTGGGCTCACGACCCAGCACGTCCAGCATCTGCAGCGCGTAATTTTCCCAGTCGGTCGCGCAGTGGAAATACCCCCCCGGTTTCAGGCGCGAGGCCAGCAGGGCGACGAAAGGCGGCTGGATCAAGCGGCGTTTCTTGTGGCGCGTCTTGTGCCAGGGATCGGGGAAGAAGACATGGATACCGGACAACACGCCCTCCGGCAGCATGTCGCGTACCACCTCGACCGCGTCGTGGTTGCCGATCCGCAGGTTGGACAGGTTCTTCTCGGCGATCAGCTTGCACAGCGCCCCGACGCCGGGCACGTGCACTTCCAGCCCGAAGTAGTCGTTCTGCGGATTGGCCTCGGCGATACGCGCCGTCGTCTCGCCCATGCCGCAGCCAATTTCGAGAATCTTCGGGTTGTCGCGGCCGAACACGGCATTCAGGTCGATGGGCGACGGCTGATAGGCAATGCCGATCTTCGGCATCATCTCGTCGAAATAGCGGTGCTGGGCGTCCGACATGCGCCCGGCACGGCGCACGAAGCTCTTGATGTGACCGCGGCCTTCACGCCCCTCGGTATAGACGCCATCCTCACGTTCGGCGTCGCTGTGAATCAGGGGGGCTTTGCTCATGAGCCGATCAATCCGGTGGTCGGCGACGAGGGGTCGGCCGAATAGTATTTGCGGGCCATGCGGCCGGCCAGGAAGGCTTCGCGGCCGGCTTCGATGCCCTTCTTCATGGCGCTGGCCATCAGCACCGGGTCTTTTGCATGGGCGATGGCGGTGTTCATCAACACCCCGTCGCAGCCGAGTTCCATCGCGATCGTCGCGTCCGAGGCCGTGCCGACCCCGGCATCGACGATGATCGGCACCCGGGCGTTGTCGATGATCAGGCGCAGGTTCCACGGATTGACGATGCCCATGCCGGACCCGATCAGCGAAGCGAGCGGCATGACGGCGACGCAGCCGATCTCTTCCAGCATCTTGCACTGGATGGGGTCGTCGGCGCAGTAGACCATGACCTGAAACCCCTCCTTGACCAGCGTTTCCGCCGCCTTCAGCGTTTCCGGCATGTTCGGGAAGAGGTTGGTCGGATCGCCCAGTACCTCCAGCTTGCACAGCGGGTGGCCGTCGAGCAGTTCGCGCGCCAGGCGCAGGGTGCGCACGGCGTCCTCCGCCGTGTAGCAGCCGGCGGTATTGGGCAGGATGGTGAACTGCGACGGCGGGATGGCGTCGAGCAGGCTGGGCTGGCTCGCATCCTGGCCAATGTTCACACGCCGCACCGCGACGGTGACGATCTCGGCCCCCGAGGCGTCGATGGCGGCGCGCGTTTCGGCGAAATCCTTGTATTTGCCGGTGCCGACCAGCAAACGGGAACGGTAGGTTTTTCCGGCTAGGGTCAGTTGATGCATGCGTGATCCAGTCATGGGTTGTCAGTTACCAGTCATGGGCCGTCGGCGGCGGGCAGGCCGGCCTTGGCCAAGCGCCCGCGCACCGCCCCGGCCAACTAGCCTCCCCCGACGGCGACGACGATTTCAAGCTGGTCGCCGCTCGCCAGTTCGGTGTGGCCGTGCTGGCTTTTCGGCACGATTTCACCATTGCGTTCGACGGCAATGCGCTTGCCGGCGTAGCCGAGTTGTTCGATCAGGCCGGCAACGGTCAGCGGGGCGGGAAACTGGCGGTTTTCGCCATTGATCTTGAGGGTAAGCATGCGGCTATTTTAGCAAGCCGCGCGGCTTCCTCGGCGCGCCGGCGAACAGGCGGTCGTACAGCCCGTTGGGCAGCAGGCGCAGGATCTTGGCGACGATCCCCATCGGCCAGGGAATGACGGTGTAGGACGTGCCGCGGGCGATGGCCTTGGCAAAGCGTGCGGCAGCCTGGTCGACCGGCAGCAGGAAAGGCATCCTGTACGGATTGATCGCCGTCATCGGCGTTTCGATATAGCCCGGCGCGATGGTCACCACCGGCAGGCCATACGGTCGCATCTCCAGGCGCAGGCTTTCGAGATAGGCGATGGCAGCCGCCTTGGAGGCGGAATAGGCCTCGGCCCCGGGCAGGCCACGAATGCCGGCCACCGAGGCGATGCCGACCAGCCGGCGCCCGCCGCCAGCCGCCCGCATCGCCGGGATGAACGGGGCGAACGTGGCCGCCATGCCGTAAACGTTGGTCTCCATCACCCGCTTGAAAACGGCGAGATCCTCCGCGCACTCGGTCAGCGTGCCCGCCGACACGCCGGCATTGGCGATGACGATGTGCGGCACGCCGAAACGCTGCATGAAATCGGTCGCCGCAGCATGCAGGGCCGGCGCATCGGTCACGTCGAGCGGATAGCAGGCATGGCCGCCGCCCAGGCGGGCATTCAGCCCCTGCAGGCAATCGCCCCGCCGCGCCACAAGGCCCAGCGTCGCACCCTGCGCGGCGTAGTAAACGGCAAGCGCCTCGCCGATACCCGACGAGGCGCCCGTGATGAAGACCTTCAAGGGCGGTTACTTCCTGGCCGATGCCTTGCCCGCCTTTTCGCTGCGCACCTTGGCAATCAGGCTGTCGGTGATGGCCAGAGTATCATTGAAATCCCGGCCGCCGACCAGGAACCTGCCCTCCACCGCCAGGGCCGGCACGCCCTGGATCTTGTAGGCCTGAGCCATCTGGTCGCCGCGCCGGACCTTGCTCATCACGCCGAAGGAGTTGAAGGTTTCGCTGAACTTCTTGGCATCGACGCCTTTCCTGACAACCCACTCGGTGAGCGCCTTTTCCTCGAACAGGTTCTGGCGCTCGACGTGGATGGCCTTGAACACATCGCTCTCCAGGCGTTGCAGATCACCGGTGATTTCCAGCGTGTAGTAGAGCTTCGCGATATTGGCCCAGGCGGCCCGGCCGAAGGTGACCGGAACTTTCCGGATGACGACATCGCCCGGCAGCTTGGCGGTCCAGGCGTGCAGCAGCGGATTGAAGTCGGCGCAGTGCGGGCAGCCGTAGCTGAAGAACTCGAGCACTTCGATCTTGCTGGCATCCTCGGTCGGCTGGGCCGGGCTGATCGGCGTGTAGGGGGCGTTCTGCGCCCAGGCGGGCATGGCAAGCCCCGCCCCCAGGGCGAAAGCAGCGGCAACGAAACTGCGGCGATCAAACTTCATTCACGACTCCTATTTGGCAAGCTGGGCTTCGATGCCGGATTTGGCAAGCTCGGCACGCACTTTGTTCAATTCATCGATCTTCGTGTAGGGGCCGACACGAACGCGGTAGAAGGTCTTGTCCTGAATCATCACCTGCTGGACGACCGCCTCCACCCCCATGAAGGCCAGCTTGGCCTTCTGGTTGTCAGCGTCCTGCGCGGTGCTGAAGGAACCGGCCTGGAGGAAGAGCGGCGTCTTCGATTCCTTGACCTCCTCCTTCTTCTCTTCCTTCTTGTCGTCCCTCTTCGTCTCGGCCGGCTTGTCTTCGGGCTTCGGCGCCTTGTCCGGCACCGCATCGGCCTTGCCGGGCAGGATGTCGTAGAACTGGAAACGCTTTTCCGGCACCGGGTCACCCGGCTTGCCCGGCAGGGCCAGCGGCTGGCCAGGCTGGGCCGGCTGGCCGTTCTTGCCATTCGTTTCGGTGCGCGGCGGCGCCTTGTCCACGAAAGGCAGCGGGGACTTATTGAGATACCAGACCACCCCGGCTGCCAGGCCAACGCCGAGGACGAGGCCGATGAACATGCCGATCAGCGTGCCACCGCCGGCTTTTTTCTTTGCCGGCTGGCTCTTGCGGGGTTTCATGTCGCGACTCATGTCGTTTCCTTACATCGATTCCGGACAGCTGACGCCCAGGATGGCCATGCCGTTGCGGATAGTCTGGCGTACCGCGGCGGCCAGCGCGACACGGGCGTCGCGCAGCTTCTCGTCGTCGACCAGCATGCGCTCGGCGTTGTACCAGCCGTGGAATTCGCCGGCCAGATCCTTCAGGTAAAAGGCGATCATGTGTGGCGCCAGATCGCGGGCCGCCGTTTCGATCACCTCGCGGAACTGGGCCAGCTGGTTGGCAATGGCCAGTTCGCGCGGATTGCTGAGCAGCGACAGGTCGGCCTCGGCCAGCGATGCCGGGTCGCCGCCCCACTGGTTGATCACCGAGCAGACGCGGGCATGGGCGTACTGGATGTAATAAACCGGGTTCTCGTTGGTCTGGCTCTTCGCCAGGTCGAGGTCGAAATCGAGATGCTGGTCCGACTTGCGCAGCGCGTAGAAGAAGCGGCAGGCGTCGTTGCCGACCTCCTTGCGCAGTTCGCGCAACGTGACGAATTCGCCGGAGCGCGTCGACATCGAGGCTTTCTGCCCGTTGCGGTAGAGCACAGCGAACTGGACCAGCGCCACGTGAAGCTTGCTGGCATCGAGCTCGAGCGCCTTGATGGCGCCGGTGACGCGCGGGATATACCCGTGGTGGTCGGCCCCCCAGATATTGATGACCTTGTCGAAACCGCGCTCGAACTTGTTCAGATGATAGGCGATGTCCGACGCGAAATAGGTGTAGAGGCCGTTCTCGCGCTGGACGACGCGATCCTTCTCGTCGCCGAAGGCAGTCGACTTGAACCACTTGGCGCCGTTCTGCACGTAGATGTGGCCCTTCTCTTCGAGCAGCCTGACGCAGCGGGCGACCAGGCCGGTGTCGTAGAGTGACTTTTCGGAATACCAGACCTCGAATTCGACACCGAATTCCTTCAGGTCGTCGCGGCAGTCTTCGAGTTGCTCGTTCAGCGCATGCTGATGCACGTAGTGCCAGTCGCCGCCGAGCAGTTCCTTGGCTCGGGCGATCAGCGCATCGAGGTGCAGTTCGCGCTGCTGCTTGGCCTCGTCGTCGGCCCGCCCGGCATCCGGCAGGCCGGGCGTCCCGGCGACCACGTCGGCAGCGGCCCGGACGAACTTGTCACCGTGAGCAACCGTCATCTGTTTGGCCATCTCGCGCACATAGTCGCCCTGATAGGCGTTGGGCGGGAAGGGAACGGCCTGGCCATGCTGGTCGAGGTAGCGCAGCCAGGTCGACAGGCCGAGGATGTCCATCTGGCGGCCGGCATCATTGACGTAATACTCGCGGGTAACATCCCAGCCGGCGAATGACAGAAGGCTGGACAGCGACGCGCCATAGGCCGCGCCACGGCCATGGCCGACATGCAGCGGACCGGTCGGGTTGGCCGAAACGAACTCGACCTGGACCTTCTGCTGGCCGCCGGCCGTCGAGCGGCCGAAAGCCGCGCCTTCGGTCAGCACGGCACGCACGACATTGAGCTTGGCGGCCGGATCGAGGGTGAAATTGAGGAAGCCGGCGCCCGCCACCTCCGCCTTGGCGACCAGCGCGGAAACCGGCAACTCGGCGAGCAGCTGGTTGGCGATTTCGCGCGGGTTTTTCTTCAGGGCCTTGGCCAGTTGCATGGCCAGGTTGGTCGACCAGTCGCCATGCGTCGGATCGCGCGGACGCTCAAGCTGGATCGGGGTTTCGGTTGCGCTCGGGGCAACGCTGGCCAGGGCCTGTTGCAGCAGGGCGGTCAGCTGGGATTTGACGTCGTGGGCCATTGATTCGCGGCTAAAAATGCAAAACGGCGATTATACGCTGCCCCTGCCTCTTTATTTGGCAACGATCACCGACCAGGCCGCCAGCTTTTCGGCATACCCGCGCGCGGCATGGGCCGGACTGGTCGATGGCAGGCGACGCAGTTCGCGCGGCGCCGTCTCCAGCCCGGGCAGGACGTACCGGCGAAAGAGGCTTTCCGCCGCCGCGCCGTTGAAGAAAACCTGCTCGATGCCCGGATGGGCGCGAAAGAATGACCGGAAATCGTTGACCTGCACGCTCTCCCGGACGATGGCCGCATCCAGGCTGCCGCGACGCTCGCAATCGGCCACCACGTCCCACAGGGCGATGCCGGCCGCTGTCAGGCGCACCAGGCGTAGCGGATAAGGCAGCGTCGGTTCCGCGCCGAGCAGATCGCCCATGATGCGCCAGAAGGCATTGCGGGGATGGGCGTAATACTGGCCGGCGCCAAGCGACGCCTCGCCCGGCATGCTGCCGAGGATGAGCCGCCGCGCATCGGGCGCCGCCACCGGCGGGAAACCCCGGATCATCCCCATCGTCCGGCCGGATCAGCCGCCGAACACCCGGTTCTTGCCCGCCCGCTTGGCAAGGTACATCGCCTGGTCGGCCCGGCGCAGCGCCTCGCCGCTGCTTTCATCCAGCCCGACCTGGGCAACCCCGGCGCTGAACGTGATGAGCACCCGCTCGTTGCCGGACAGGTAGATCGCCCTGGTCAGCTCGCGCTGCAGGCGGGTGATCACCTCGATCCCCTCGTCGAGCGTGGTGTCCGGCATCAGGATGACGAATTCCTCGCCCCCGTAGCGGGCCAGCGTATCGCTCGGCCGGAGGTGACGACGCGCCACATGGGCCAGATGAATCAGGGCACCGTCCCCCGCCTCGTGACCCAGGCGGTCATTGAGGCGCTTGAAATTGTCGATGTCGAGCATGCTGACCGTCAGCGCCGTCGCCTTGCGTCGCATGCTCGACATTTCCCGCAGCAGCGCCTCGTCGAGTCCCTTGCGGTTCAGGGCATCGGTCAAGGGATCGTGGCGCGCCTGGGCACTGGCGTTGTCGAGCTCTTTGTGCAACTGGATAAGTTCGGCCTCGGTGGCCTCGACCCGCTGGCGCAGCGACTGCAGCTGTTCGCGGGAATGAGCCGACTCCTCGACCATGGCGTGCGTCGCCGCCATGACGCCGTTCAACAGGGGCCTGAGCTCCTCTGGCGAGGTGACCCCCGCCAGCTGTCGGGCGGTTTCCGCGATGGAAGCCTCGAACGCGCTGCTCGACTGGTTCATGGCAGCGAGGCTGTCGATGAAGGTGGCCAACATGCTGCGCATTTCCTGCTGCGCCTCGACCGAGCGCGCCCGGGCGCAGCTCTGCTTGTCGAGCACCTCGCGCATTCGCCGCTCCATCTCGTCGAGATGGCGCAGGGTCAGGGGCGGCGTCACGCAGGCCAGCAAGCCGTCGATCTGCCCTTTCAGCCACTGGTCGTCGATGCTCAGCTGGCCAATGTTCTCGATGATCAGGTGAAGCAGTTTGAGCAGCGACTGGCGGATTTCCAGCTGCTCCTCGACCGCCGAACGAACCTGGCCGAGCAGGCGATCCAGCACGCCGCGTGCCAGGGAAACCTCGACCGTCGGCTGCCTGAGCAGCGCCACCAGCTCGTCCGCCAAAGCCACGGCCCGCGGGCTGTCGCTGCCCAAGAAAGGCCGCAGACCATCGATGACGCGCCCCAGACTGCCGGCAAAATCAGCCGGCAGCAGGCTCAGCGGCACGGCCGGCAACGCCGCTTCGCCCGGTGGCCGCTCGCTGCCGGCCCGGACAAAACCGTTCAGGGCATCGGTCACCCCCTGCCAGCTGCGCCGCGCAATGGCCTGAAGCAAGGCATCGACCTCCTTCTGCTGCGCCTCGTTGCGCGGCACGAGCCCGTCAGCCAGCTGACGCAGCGGCCGCTCCGGAAAGGGCGGGATATCCGGCAAACCGGCGATTTCGTTGTAGCAGACCTGAAAATTGGCCGGGGTCGGCGGCAAATGCCGGACGGCCAGCCGCTTGAGCGCTTCCCGTGCGATATGGGTCGGATTTTTTGATTCGGAGGCGGACACGACGACGGTCCCGGGAGGAAGGGTGAAGAATACCAGCGGAATTCAGGTGGCTAGTTTATCCCAGGCGGGCACGCGCCGACAGGCTTCCGCAAGTCCGAACGCCAAATCGCGGGGCCGCGAGCCACCTCGGCATGTTAGGATGCTCGTTTGACCTTGCCGGCTTGTCACCGCCCCATGCGCCTCCTCCGTCTGCTCAAGATCGCCTCCGTCGCCAGCCGTTTCGGCCTCGACGAAATGGTGCTCGAGCATGAGCCAAGCGGCCGCCTGGTGCGTCTGGCCAACGCCCTGCAGTTCTGGCGCAACCTCTCGGCACCACGTGCCGAACGCCTGCGCCGGGCGCTCGAATCGCTCGGCCCCATTTTCGTCAAGTTCGGCCAGGTGCTGTCCACCCGGCGCGACCTGATGCCACCCGACATCGCCGACGAACTGGCCCGCCTGCAGGACCGCGTCCCCCCCTTCGACTCGGCGCTCGCCTTGCGGGAAATCGAGCGGGCCTACGGCCGCCCGGCGCACGAAATATTTGCCGAATTCGACCCGGTACCGGTCGCCTCGGCCTCCATTGCCCAGGTTCATTTCGCCAGGTTGCGCGAGGAGGACGGCGGCCACGAGGTGGCGGTCAAGATACTGCGTCCTGGCATGCACGACGTGATCGAGCATGACCTGGCCCTGATGGACAGCTTGGCGCTGCTCCTCGAAAAACTGTGGTCGGACGGCAAGCGCCTGAAACCGCGCGAGGTGGTCGCCGAGTTCGCCAAGTACCTGCGCGACGAACTCGACCTGATGCGCGAGGCGGCCAATGCCTCGCAACTGCGCCGCAATTTCACCGATTCGCAGCTCCTCATCGTGCCGGAAGTGCATTGGGACTTCTGCACGTCCACGGTCATGGTCATGGAACGCATGAAAGGCGTGCCGATCTCGCAAATCGACCGCCTGCGCGGCGACGGCATCGACCTCAAGAAGCTCTCGGCAGCCGGCGTCGAAATCTTCTTCACCCAGGTCTTCCGTGACGGTTTCTTCCACGCCGACATGCACCCCGGCAACATCTTCGTCGCCCCGGACGGCCGCTACATCGCGCTCGATTTCGGCATCGTCGGCACGCTGACCGACACCGACAAGAACTATCTGGCGCAGAATTTCCTCGCTTTCTTCCGCCGCGACTACAAACGCGTCGCCGAAGCACACATCGAATCGGGCTGGGCGCCGAAAGACACCCGCGTTGATGAGTTCGAGGCCGCCATCCGCGCTGTCTGCGAGCCGATTTTCGACCGGCCGCTGAAAGACATCTCCTTCGGCAAGGTGCTGCTGCGCCTGTTCCAGACCTCGCGCCGCTTCAATGTCGAAATCCAGCCGCAACTGGTCATGTTGCAGAAGACCCTGCTCAACATCGAGGGCCTGGGCCGCCAGCTCGATCCGGAACTCGACCTGTGGAAGACCGCCAAGCCCTTCCTCGAACGCTGGATGAGCGAACAGATCGGCTGGCGCGGCCTGCTCAGGACCTTCAAGCAGGAAGCGCCCTACCTGGCGCGCACCCTCCCGCAGCTACCGCGCCTGGTGCATCAGACACTGGCCGCCCCGCGCCCCGACCTGCAGCCGCAACTCGCCGCCCTGATCGCCGCCCAGCGCCAGCAGAACCGCTGGCTGGCCATCATCGCCCTGCTGCTCGCCCTGCTCGTCGGCGCCCTGTTCGCCTGACCGACGATGGCCGTCACGCTTGCCACCTTTACCGAGGACGATGTGGCCGACTGGTTCGCCACCCGCGAGATCAACAAGGCAAAGCCCTACGTCGATCTGGTCCGCGACCTGGCGTTTCACGGCAACCAGCTGAGCGCCGTGGTGCCCGGCTCGGCACCGCAGCCCTATGTCGTGCAGGCCTACCTGAGCCAGTCGCAGAGCGGCGAGACGATGGTCGTCAGCCGCTGCAGCTGCCCGGTCGGCCGCCAGTGCAAGCACGTCATCGCCGTGCTGCTGCGCGCCATTCAGGATCGCAACCCGACCGAGCGGGTGAGCCACAGCGTCCTGTCGTGGGTAGACGACCTGCGCCGCACCTCGCTCGCCGTGGCCAAGAAAAAGGCCCGGCCGGCCAGCGCCCGGCAGCAATTGTTCTACATCCTGAAATGGACGCCGGACAAGCGCCAGTTCGGCATCGAGATCCGCAAGGGCAAATACCCGGAAAGCGCCGAGGAATGGTGGAAGGTCGACCGCGCCCTGCTCACCCCGCCGCAGTTCGTCAATGAGGAAGACCTCGGCATCCTGCGCCTGATCTGGGCCGACCGCGGCCAGGAAACCCGGCTGCGCGCCTTTGCTCTCGGCCCGGCACACGGCGCCGAGATCCTGCAGCGCATGGCCGCCAGCCACCGGCTCTATCCCGAGGACGATCTCGGCCTGCCCCTCGCCACCGGCGCGACGCGTCCGGCCAGCATCGGCTGGCAGGTCGACAGCATGGGGTTCCAGCACCCCTACCTCAAGCCGGAGCCCTCGGCCGAGCTGGTCATCGCGGTCGATCCGCCATGGTATGTCGATCTGGCGGAAGGCGAGACCGGGCCGCTGGAAGTGGCCGGCAACCCGGACGTGGTCAATCGCCTGTTCTCCCTGCCGCCCCTGTCGGCCAAGGAAGCCGCCCTGGTCGCCGAGGCCCTCTCCGAACTGGCTCCCGACCTGCCGCTACCCGGCAACGATGCCGGTGCCCGCCTGCGCCTGGTCGATGCCCCCCTGATCCCCATCCTCCAGCTGGAAACCCTGCACACCCACGGCCATCGGGCCTGGCGAGGCTACCCGCAGAATTTCGGCGGCGGCGAATTCGATGTCGCCAGAGTCATTTTCCGCTACGGCGACGCCGACATCCGGCCGGATCAGCGCAGCGAGTTCGTCACCCTGCCGGAAGGCGAAACGGTGCGTCTCAAACGGCGCCCCGAGGCCGAAGAAAAGGCACTCGCCGCGCTGGCCGAGAGCGGCCTGCAGAAAATCCCGAGCCACACCCTGCACACCTTCGGCAGCCCGCCAGAGGGCATCTACGGCCTGGCCGACGAGAGCCGCTGGCTGCCCTTCATGCAGGAAGGCGCCCAGCGCCTGAAGGAAGCCGGCTGGCAGATCGAGTTTCCGGAGGATTTCCGCCACCACGTCATCGAGGTGGACAGCTGGGATGCCGAGCTCTACGAGTCGGACAACGGCTGGTTCAACCTCGACATGGGCATCCTGGTCGAAGGCGAACGCCTGCCCCTCGCCCCGCTACTCGCCGAGTTGTTCCGCAGCGACCCGCGCTGGCTGGAAGCCAAGGAACTGGAACGCATCCCGGACGATGAGGGGATCGACCTGTACACGGCCCGCGGCAAGCGCCTGCGCGTCCCGGCCGGCCGCCTGAAACCGCTCGCCGCCACGCTGATCGACCTGTTCGACGGCTTTACCGGCGGCGACGTGCTGCGCCTGTCCCGCTTCGATGCGCCCCGCCTGGCCGAGTTGTCCGATGTCAGCCGCTGGCAGTTCCGCGGCCAAAGCGACATCATGGCACTGGCCGAACGCCTGCTCGCCGCGCAGGGCATTTCCGACATCGAGCCGCCGCAAGGCTTCCGTCTCGACTTGCGGCCCTACCAGCGCGAAGGTCTGGCCTGGCTGCAATTCCTCCGCGCCAACGACCTCTCCGGCATCCTGGCCGACGACATGGGCCTCGGCAAGACCGCCCAGACACTGGCCCACCTGCTGCTCGAAAAGGAGGCCGGGCGCCTCGACAAGCCGGCCCTGGTCATTCTGCCCACCTCGCTGATCTTCAACTGGAAAAACGAGGCGGCCCGCTTCGCCCCCGACCTCAAGGTGCTGTCGCTGCACGGCCCGGAACGCAAGAGCCGTTTTGCCGAGATTGCCGAGCACGACGTGGTGCTGACCACCTACCCGTTGCTCTGGCGCGATGCCGAAGACCTGATGCAGCACAGCTACCACCTGCTCATTCTCGACGAAGCGCAGACGGTGAAGAATGCGCAAAGCCAGAGCGCCGAAGCGGTCCGCAAGATGGACGCCCGCCATCGCCTGTGCCTGACCGGCACCCCGCTCGAGAACCACCTCGGCGAACTGTGGAGCCAGTTCGATTTCCTGCTCCCCGGTTTTCTCGGCACCAGCAAGCAGTTCAACCGCCACTGGCGGACGCCGATCGAGAAGCAGGGCGACGTTGCCCGGCGCAACCTGCTGGCCCGCCGCATCCGCCCCTTCATCCTGCGCCGCAAGAAGGAAGACGTAGCCACCGAACTGCCGCCCAAAACGGTCATCGTGCGCAGCGTCGAGCTCGAAGGCGCCCAGCGCGACCTCTACGAGACGGTGCGCGCCGCGATGGACGCCAAGGTACGCGACGAAATCGCCCGCATGGGTTTTGCGCGGAGCCAGATCGTCATTCTCGACGCGCTGCTCAAGCTGCGTCAGGTCTGCTGTGACCCGCGGCTCGTCAAATCCGGCAGTGCCCGCAAGGTACCGGAACGCGCCAAGCTCGATCTGCTGATGGCCATGCTGCCGGAACTGGTTGACGAAGGCCGGCGCATCCTGGTCTTTTCCCAATTTACCAGCATGTTGGCGCTCATCGAACACGCGCTGGACAAGGCCGGCCTGCCTTATGTCACGCTGACCGGCGACACCACTGACCGCGAGACGCCGATCCGCCGTTTCCAGGATGGCGAAGTGCCGATCTTCCTGATCAGCCTGAAGGCTGGTGGCGTCGGCCTCAACCTGACGGCGGCCGACACGGTGATCCACTACGACCCGTGGTGGAATCCGGCCGTCGAGAACCAGGCCACCGACCGCGCCCACCGCCTTGGCCAGGACAAGCCGGTCTTCGTTTACAAGCTGATCGTCTCGGGCAGCATCGAGGAAAAAATTCTCGCCCTGCAGGAACGCAAGGCGGAACTGGCCGCCGGCATCCTGTCCGAAGACCATCAGGTCGATGTCAAGTTCGGCAGCGACGACCTCGCCGCGCTGTTTGAACCCCTGCCGGAGTAATCGCCGGCAGCGGCACGGCCCTGTGATGAAATGACGAGCCATGCCTGTCTTCCCCCAACTTTCGCCCCGAGGTTCGCCATGCGCCTGCTCGCCACCCTGTTCTGCCTCACCTGCCTGACCCACGCCGCCCAAGCCGACAACGACATCGTGACCCGCCAGCTGGCGGCCGGTTTTGCCGACACCCGGGAAGCGCTCACCCTGGCGATTGAGAACCGGGGGTTGGTCATCAACTACGTTTCGCACATCGGCGACATGCTGACGCGCACCGGCGCCGACATCGGCGCCAACCGGCCAATCTATGGCCAGGCGGAAATCATCGAGTTCTGTTCCGCCGGCCTGTCACGGCGCCTCATGGAGAGCGACCCGCACACCATCGTGCAGTGCCCCTTCGCCATCGCCGTCTATACACTGCCCGGCCAGAACGACAAGACCTGGATCGCTTATCGGCGGCCGGTCGGCGCGGCGGCAACCCTGGTCACCCCGCTGCTGCAGGCCATCGTCGACGACGCGGCGGAATAAAGCCAGGGGCCGCCGCTTATCGCCGGGTCTTGTCGAGCCAGTTCAGGATCGTCGCGTATAGCAGTGCCGGCTGCACCGGCTTGCTGACGAAATCGTTCATGCCGGCCGCCAGGCAATTGTCGCGATCCTCGGCGAAGGCATTGGCGGTCATCGCCAGGATGGGCAGGGCATCGCGCGTGCCCAGCTGCCGGATGCGGCGTGTCGCCTCCAGGCCATCCATCCGCGGCATCTGCATGTCCATCAGGACCAGGGCGTAATCCCCGTCGCCCACCTTGTCCACCGCCTCGATGCCATCCACCGCCTCATCGACCACCAAACCGACATCCGCCAGCAGCATCTGCGCCACCTCCCGGTTGATGAGGTCGTCTTCGACCAGCAGAACGCGACTGCCAGCATAACGGCGGCGCAGTTCCTCCTCCGCCGCCTCGTGCCTGACCCGGGACACATCCGGCATCGGCCGCTGCGCCGGGCCGCATTTCAGGCGGGCGGTCATCCAGAAAACGCTGCCCTGCCCCGGCATGCTCTCGGCGCCGACGGTGCCGCCCATGAGGAGCGCCAACTGGCGGGTGATGGCCAGACCAAGGCCGGTCCCGCCATATTTGCGGGTCGTCGACGGATCAGCCTGCTCGAACGGCGAAAACAACCGGGCCAGGGCCTCCGGGGCGATGCCGATACCGGTATCCGCCACTTCAAGCCGGAGCAACACGCTTTCTGCCGACCGTTCCATTACCCGGCCCCGCAAGGTGATGCTGCCGCGTTCCGTGAACTTGACGGCATTGTTGGCATAGTTGAGCAGCGCCTGGCGCAGGCGGGTCACGTCCCCCAGCAAGCCATCCGGCAAGTCGGCCGCTTCGACGCGCACGGCCAGCCCCTTCTCGGTGGCTCGCAGCTTCAGCATGTCGGCCACTTCGGCCAGCAACTGCGGCAGGGCGAGCGGCATTTCCTCCAGATCCAGCCGGCCGGCCTCGACCTTCGAAAGATCGAGAATATCGTCGATGACCGCCAGCAAATGTCGGCCAGCCGTCTCGATGCGATCGAGCGGCTCATTCAGCGACGCATCGCGCAGCGCGCGGCGCATCAGATAGACCGAACCGAGAATGGCATTCATCGGCGTCCGGATCTCGTGACTCATGTTGGCCAGGAAGGCGCTCTTGCTGCGCGTGGCCGACTCGGCTTCCTCCTTGGCCGCGCGCAGCAGGCGCTCAGCCTGCTTGCGCTCGGTGATGTCGCTGATGAAGGTAATGTAGCCGGCGGCCTGATTGTCCTTGGCCGGCCGGTAAAAGACATTCAGACTGACCGGAATCAGGCGCCCGTCGCGGTGCCGGATTTCCGTATCGAAACTGGCCCGCCCCCGTTCGCGAATGCCGGCCATTGCCTCGACGAAGTCATCACCCCGGAAGCGCGGAGCGATATCCGGCACACTCAAACCCAGCATGTCCGGCACCGTATAGCCCAGCATGTCGGCGGCCGCCCGATTCACATACTCGAAACGGCCGTCCGCACCGACCCAGTGGATGCCGATGCCGACCCGGTCCATGGCAAATTGCGTCTGCTCCAGCCGGCCGGTCGCCCGCTCCAGGTCCTGCGTGCGTTCATCGACCATCTGCTGCAACAACTGGCGGTGGCTCTCCAGATCGGCCTCGCTTTTCCGCAAGGCCTCCTCGACACGCCGCCGCTCGGTGATCTCCCGGGCAATGCCAAGGATACCGATCGCGTTCCCCTCGGCATCATGCATCGGCGTCTTGATCGTTTCGAACAACCCGCGATAGCCGTCCTCGGCAAAGGTGATCCATTCCTCGTTCTTGCTCGGCCCCGACGCGGCAGCCGCCCGCCGATCATGTTCGCGGAAGGCATCGGCCACTTCCCGGCTGACGAAATCGTAGTCAGTGCGACCAACGATCTCGTGCTCCCTGGCCCCGAAAAAGCGGCAGAACATCGGGTTGCACGACAAGTAAACCCCATTCATGTCCTTGACCCAGACCAGGTCGGGAATGGCGTCGTACAGGCTGTTCAGGAAGGCCCGTTCGCGCTCGCTCTGCGCCAGGGCAACCGCCAGTTCGGCGCGGGCATCGTTGCGGTCGGCGGTCAGCGCCTGCTTCATGTGGTCGTTGTTGCAGCACAGGACCACCGCCTTGGCCAGATTGGCCAGCACCGGCTGGAAAATCTGGGTCAGCGGCAAATCGCCGACCGGCGGCTGCGGCGACAGGAGCAGGATGGTTCGCCCGGCGTCGATCGGCAGGCGGAGCGCAAAGCGATAGACCTGCTCCTGCGAGAAGGGGTGCAACAGCCGCGCATCGTCAAGCAGGGCGACCGTGCGGCCAAGCAGACCGGCCGGCAAATTGACGCGGGAACCGCAGCGTTCGATCAGCGGATAATCGCCCAGCACTTTCTCGAGCCGGGCCGAAGCGCCGAATTCATTTTCCTGCCGGTCGGCCAGAACGATCGCCACGGGAAAGGACGTGTGAAACAACAGGCGCTGCAGCGTCCGGGTCAGCAGGCTGTCGAGATCGAGGGCACCGCCGATGGTCAGCGACAGGTCATACAGGATGGCAAGTATCCGTTCGCGGTTCATGGCGGACTCCACGGCGCGCAGACCAGGGTTGCGTTATGGAACATCGGGTAACCGCCGCGTACCGTATTGCCGATCTCCCCGAGGGAAAGCGCGCCGCCGAGCGGGGTGGCTCCGGTTGCCTCGGCCAGTTGCCGCAATTCATCCCGCGCCGCGTCACCGAGATGCAGGCGACGCCCGGCACAATAGAAGGTCAGCAGGGGACGGCCGGCCCGCGGCCCATGCGCGGCCACCAGGCTTTTCGCCAGATGGCCGATGCACGCATGACCGCCGGCCGGTGGCGCTTGCAGCAGGACGAGCAAGGCGTTTTCGGGTATCTCTCCAATGCAGTGCAGCGAGCCATCCGCCTCCAGCGCAACCGGAATGCGCACCACCACATCGCCATTGGCGCGCAACAGGCCGAATGGATAATGCACCCCATACTGGTAGAAATTCTCCGGTGTCAGATCGATACCGAATTGCGCCTTGATGAGTTCCTGATAAACCGTGAAAGCCGGCCGCCAGTCCAGCGTGGCAATGCGGTTGCCCCGCGTCGAGGTTGCCCCCATCACCTGTTCGGGCTGGACGAATCCATGCGCCAGCAGGGGCGTCATGGCAGGCGGCAGGAGCAGACCGAGCACGCCATCCCCCACCACCCGCGTCGCGTCGAACAAACAGGGCATGGGCTGAAAGCTTTCGCTGCCGGCACTCACCCCGGCGTATTCGACCCGGTTGGCGAGCGCCAGGTAGATGTCGTCCAGAATCGTGCTGACGTTCGGCACCATGCTGTCGAAAATCATGAACAGCGTCGGCTTGCCCGATTCTGGAGGCAATCCGGCCAGATGCTGGCGCACCGCGCCGAGCAACCGCCCCCCCGCCGGCGCATCCCCCGCGTTGAGGGCCGGCAACAGGAAATGCGGCGGCATGGTGTCGAAGCCAAGCAGCCAGGCACCGTCGGTCACGAAGCGGTCGCCCTGCAACAGGGCCGGGAAAATGGCGCCCACCAGCGCGACGCCCTGCCGGGCGGCCGCAGCCTGCAACAACGGAACGCGATCCCTCGCGGATTCCGGCACCAGGGCCACGAAGCCGGAACGCGATGCCACCGGTCGCCCGTCGCGCAACGCCCCCTCGATCGCTTCAGCCGTCAGATCAACAAAACGCATGAAAACCGGCCACCCGTTTCACCGCACCCGCATCATTCCGGCGCGTGTCGGAAAATCGTCGCCCGCCATCAGGCCACGCCATTCGCATCGTCCAGCCGGGCCAGCAAACCACGCAGTGCATGCCGAACCGACAACGCCCGGACCTCCGTCCGTCCCCCCGGGAAATGACAGGTTTGCGCCTCGCATCCCCCCGCCCGCCAAGCCCACGCAAAGCAGACCGTACCGACCGGCTTGTCCGGCGTCCCACCGCTCGGTCCCGCAATACCGGTAATCGCCACGGCCCAGTCGCCCGCGCTGTGCGCCAGCGCACCGCTGGCCATCGCCCGTGCCGTCGCTTCCGAAACGGCACCATGGCGGGCCAGCGTCGTTTCCGACACCCCCAGCATGTCGCGCTTCGCGGCATTGGAATAGGTGACAAAACCGCGGTCGAACCAGCCGGAACTGCCGGCAATCGCCGTGACCGTCTGCGCCACCCAGCCACCGGTGCACGATTCGGCCGTGACCAGCCATTCGCCGCGCTCTAGCAGGCGCGCGCCCAGTTGCCTGGACAATGTATCGAATTCGGATTGCATACTTCATCGTAACACAGAGCCCTTGCGCCGCCTCAGGCCCGGCGCGACCGGCGGGAGAACATTCTGTTACAGAAGGCTACGAAAGGACGACAGACGGGCAGGTGTTCGCCACCTAGAATGCAATCGTGCATTGAACCCCTCCTCTCGAAATTCCCCCTTTCGAGATTCTTGTACCCCGCGACCTGCGGGGTTCTTTTTGCCCGCTCGAACGAGCCCGTTATAATTAGGGTTTCATCTCTTATCCCGTGGAGCCGCCGGCATGGCTGAACAAAACTCTTCCAAGAAAATGATGTGGGCAACGATCGGCATCGCCGCCGTCTTGATCGCGATCATCTATCCGCTCACCAATCGAACCTACAACTCGGCGGCCGATGCGGCCAAGGGTACGGACGAATCCGATGTCCGCATCCAGCCCGTCGCCAAATTCGAGCTGGCCAAGGCTGCCGAACCGGCCGCCAGCGGCCCGCGCGACGGCGCCACCATCTACAACACGGTTTGCGGCGCCTGCCACAACACCGGTGCTGCCGGTGCGCCGAAAATCGACGACAAGGCGGCCTGGGCACCGCGTGTCGCGCAGGGCAAGGAGGCCCTGATCAAGAGCGTGACCAACGGCAAGAACGCCATGCCGCCGAAGGGCGGTGCCACCCTGTCCGACGAGGAAATCAAGGGGGTTGTCGATTACGTGGTCAGCAAGGTCAAATAAGCCGCCGCGCTTGGCATTGCCTGACGAAAAGGGGGCCGCAGGGCCCCCTTTCTGCTTTCTGCGTTGACGCCATAGACGGGCCATCGGCCGTCAACGCTTGTTGCCGGCCAGCATCGCCTTCAAGGCGTCCAGCCGGGCGCTGCCAGCCGCCTTGTCGAGGGGCCGGGCCTCCTTGCCGCCGGCGAAGCGCACATCGTCGCGCCCCATCTCGTCAATGAAGCGCGACGGTTCGCAGGGGATGAACTCACGGGCCTGCTTGCGCCGCTCACAGTAGGAGATGTGCAGGGTACGCTGGGCACGGGTGATGCCCACATACATCAGGCGGCGCTCTTCCTCGACCTTGCTCGGCTCGGTCGATTCCCGGTGCGGCAGGATTCCCTCCTCGACACCGACCAGGAAGACGTGCGGGTACTCCAGGCCCTTCGCCGCATGCAGCGTGGACAGCTGCACCGCATCGACCTCCTCGTCGTTCTGCTTGTCGAGCATGTTGATCAGGGCAATGCTCTGCGTCAGCTCGATCAGCGTCTTGCCGTCGAGTTCGCCCTTCTTGTTGATCCAGTTGGCGAATTCGCAGACATTGGCCCAGCGTGCCTGCGCGACACGCTCTTCCTCGTGGTCGTAGAGATAGGTTTCATAGTCGATGGCCTTGAGCAGATCCGGCAGGACGAGATTGGCCGATTCCCGCCCGGCCCGTTCCTGCATGCGGTTGATGAACTGGCCGAATTCGATCAGGGGTTCGAGCTGGCGCGGCGCGACACGCTGGGCAAAGCCCTCCTCGAAGGCCGCCGCAAACAGCGAGACGTGCCGCTCGCCGGCGTAGGTCCCGAGCACCTGCAGGGTCGCCGCGCCAATGCCGCGCTTGGGCGTCGTCGCAGCTCGGATGTAGGCCGGGTCGTCGTCCTCGTTGGTCAGCAGGCGCAGATAGGCAATGATGTCCTTGATCTCTGCCTTGTCAAAGAAGGATTTGCCGCCGGACAGCAGGTAGGGAATGCGGTGGTCGCGCAGGTATTCCTCGAAGATCCGCGCCTGATGGTTGGAACGGTAGAGGATGGCGTAGTCCCTGAAGCGGGTGCGTTGCTCGAAGCGATGCGCCTGCAGCTTCATCACCACCCCCTCGGCCTCGGCATCGTTATCGCGGTAGGCCGTGACCGTGATCTGTTCGCCGTGGCCATGTTCGGACCACAGCTTCTTGTCGAACAGCTTTTCGTTGTTGGCGATGACGTTGTTGGCCGCCTTCAGGATACGCACCGTCGAGCGGTAATTCTGCTCCAGCTTGATGACCTTCAGGTTGGGGAATTCGGCCGGCAGCTTGCGCAGGTTGTCGATGTCAGCACCGCGCCAGCCGTAGATCGCCTGATCATCGTCACCGACCGCCGTGAACTGGGCACGCACCCCGGTCAGCAGCTTGAGCAGTTGGTACTGGCAGGCGTTGGTGTCCTGATATTCATCGACCAGGAGGTAGCGCAAGCGGTTCTGCCATTTGTCGGCAATTTCGGGATGTTCGGTGAACAGCTTGACCGGCAGACCGATCAGATCGTCGAAATCGACTGCCTGATAGGCCTTCAGCGTTGCCTCGTAACTCAGGTAGGCGTGGGCCGCCAGCTTCTGGTGTTCGTCGCGGGCCAGATGGCGGGCCGCCTCGGGCGAAATCAGTCCATTCTTCCAGTTGGAAATCAGCGACTGCAGGATGCGCACCGTCGCCTTGTCCACCGTCCCGGCTGCCTCACTCAGGATTCCCGCACAATCGGCCGCATCGAAGATCGAAAAGCGCGGCTTGTAGCCAAGCGCCTTGGCCTCCTCGCGCAGGATGCGCACCCCGAGCGAATGGAAGGTGGAAATCTGCAGTTCGCCGGCCAGGGCCGGCGACAAAATCTTGCCGATACGCTCCTGCATTTCCTTGGCCGCCTTGTTAGTGAAGGTGATGGCCGCGATATTGCGCGGCTGGAAACCGCAATCCTGCACCAGATAGGCGATTTTCTGGGTGATCACCCGCGTCTTGCCCGAGCCGGCGCCGGCGAGAACCAGCAAGGGGCCGTCGAGGTAATGGATCGCTTCGCGCTGCTGGGGATTGAGACCGGACATGAATCAGGGCAGAAAGACAGCGCCCGCTGGCAGCGGGGCGCAAACGATGGGAAGCGGCCGATTTTACCCTAGCCGGACGCCCCGCCAGGACGTCACGCCCACCACCCTGTCAGGCCGCATCGTCCACCTGGGGCACGACCGCCCGGGGCAGATCATCCACCTTGATCAGATCGTCGGCGGCAGCACCCAGCGCGCGCACTTGGGCGGCCACCGAACCGGCCTCGCGCCGGATCTCCGCCTGCCCTAGGCAAGGCGCCAGGGCCGCCGGTTCGACTTCGTCGAGTTCCTGCCGCACGCTGCGCTGCCGATCTCCCTCGATACCTTCCATCGATTCCACACGCCGAATGCGTTCGCGGGTCAAGCGCGGAATGCGCTCGACCGCGTCCCGGGTCGGGCGTTGGGTGGTCGAGGCGAGGCTGGGCAGTTTCATGCGAGGGCTCCTTGCCCCCATTACGACCGCCGCGGCCGGAAGCTTTAGAGCGCGCCGAAAACCTTTTTCAGCAAGTCGCTGCCGGCGCCCAGCGGATTGGCACGCAGCCTCTTCTCTTCCTCGGCAATCATCAGGAACAGGCCGTCCATTGCCTTTTGCGTGACATAGCGGTCGATATCGGCATCCTTTGCCTCGATCAGGCCGGCGCTTGCCGCCTTGCCGGCGAACTGGTTGTACTGCTCGGCCAGTTGCAGCTTGCCGGTTTCCTTCTGGACGATGGGCATGAACTTCGCAGTCAGTTGCTCGGTCGAGGTCCGCTTGAAATACTGGGTCACGCTGTCCTCGCCGCCGGTCAGGATCCCTTTCGCATCCTGCACACTCATTTTCCGGATCGCTTCGGCGAGCACCGGCCGGGCCACCGACACGGCATTCTCGGCCGCATGGTTCATGGTTGCGACCAGCTGGTCAGCCTGCTTGCCCATGCCGAACATGCGCAGGGCCGATTCGGCCTTTTGCAGGTAGCCCGGCAAGGGGATCTTCACCTTGTCGTTACCGAGGAATCCGCCATTGCGGCCGAGCGAGGCCACCGCGTAATCCACCCCCTTGGTGAGCGCTTCCCTGACGCCGGCCGACGCATCGCCTGTCGATAGGGCATCCAGCGCCCCGGCCTGGACCAGCGTCGCCGCCAGACTCAGAACGAGAATGAAGAGGAGCCGGAACCGACGAAGCATGGTGCTCTCCTTCGGCCATCAGACGATGTCGAGATGGCCGATACCCGTGGTCAGGTCGCGGTCCCGGGACTCCTTGCCGTGCAGCTTGATCTGCAGGCGCAGGTCGTTGAGCGAATCGGCGTTGCGCAGGGCATCCTCGTAGGTGATCTTGCCCGCTTCGTAGAGGTCGAACAATGCCTGGTCGAAAGTCTGCATGCCCAGTTCGCGCGACTTTTTCATGACTTCCTTGATCTCATGCACTTCACCCTTGAAGATCAGGTCGGAAATCAGCGGCGAGTTGAGCATCACCTCGATGGCGGCGATCCGGCCCTTGCCGTCCTTCTTCGGAATCAGGCGCTGCGAAACCATGGCCCGCAGGTTGAGGGACAGGTCCATCAGCAATTGCTGGCGGCGCTCCTCCGGGAAGAAGTTGATGATGCGGTCGATCGCCTGGTTGGCGCTGTTCGCATGCAGCGTGGCCAGCGCCAGGTGGCCGGTTTCGGCGAAGGCGATGGCATAGTCCATGGTATCGCGGTCGCGGATTTCGCCCATCAGGATGACGTCCGGCGCCTGGCGCAGTGTGTTCTTCAGGGCCGGCCCCCAATCGTCGGTATCGACCCCGACCTCGCGCTGCGTGACGATGCAGTTCTTGTGCTCGTGCACATATTCGATCGGATCCTCGATGGTGATGATGTGCCCGTAGGAGTTCTCATTGCGGTAATCGACCAGCGCCGCCAGCGAGGTCGTCTTGCCGGTGCCGGTGCCGCCGACGAAGATGATCAGGCCGCGCTTGGTCATCGCCAGATCCTTCAAAACCGGCGGCAGCAGCAGTTCGTCGAGGGTCGGGATGGTCATGTTGATAGTCCGGCAGACGACGCCGACGCGCCCCTGCTGGACCAGCGCATTGACCCGGAAACGACCGATGCCGGCCGGCGAAATGGCGAAGTTGCACTCCTTGGTCGCTTCGAATTCGGCCGCCTGGCGGTCGTTCATGATCGAACGCGCCAGTTCGGCGGTGTGCTGGGCCGTCAACACCTGATTGGAAACCGGCGTGATCTTGCCATCAATCTTGATCGCCGGCGGGAAGCCGGCCGTGATGAAGAGGTCGGAGCCTTTCTTCTGTGCCATCAGGCGCAGAAGATCGTGCATGAATTTCATTGCCTGATCGCGTTCCATGGTTTCCCCTCGAATGTTCTGTCAGCCCCCCGCCTCACGCCGGGAAGGCATCCTTGTTGGCCGCCTTGTAGCGCGCCTCGGCGCTCGACACGACATTGCGGCGGACCAGGTCGATCAGGTTCTGGTCGAGCGTCTGCATGCCGAAATTCTGCCCGGTCTGGATCGCCGAATACATCTGCGCGACCTTGTTCTCGCGAATCAGGTTGCGGATGGCCGGCGTGCCGATCATGATTTCGTGCGCCGCGACACGGCCGTTGCCATCCTTGGTCTTCAGCAGCGTCTGCGAGATGACGGCGCGCAAGGACTCGGACAGCATGGCCCGCACCATTTCCTTTTCCGCCGCCGGGAACACGTCGACCACGCGGTCCACAGTCTTGGCCGCCGACGAGGTGTGCAGGGTGCCGAACACCAGGTGGCCGGTTTCGGCTGCCGTCAGCGCCAGGCGGATGGTTTCCAGGTCGCGCATTTCACCGACCAGGATGACGTCCGGATCTTCGCGCAGCGCCGAACGCAAGGCATTGGCGAAGGAAAGCGTATGCGGGCCGACTTCGCGCTGGTTGATCAGGCACTTCTTCGACTCATGGACGAACTCGATGGGATCCTCGACCGTCAGGATATGGCCGTACTCATTTTCGTTGATGTGATTGACCATGGCGGCCAGTGTCGTCGACTTGCCGGAGCCGGTCGGCCCAGTGACCAGCACGATACCGCGGGGATACTCAGCAATTTCCTTGAAGATCTTCGGCGCGTTCAACTCCTCCAGGGTCAGCACCTTGGACGGAATGGTCCGGAACACGGCGGCCGCACCGCGCTGCTGGTTGAAGGCATTGACCCGGAAGCGCGCCAGATTCGGAATCTCGAAGGAAAAGTCGCACTCCAGCGTCTCTTCGTACACCTTGCGCTGACCGTCGTTCATGATGTCATACACCATGCCGTGCACGTCCTTGTGCTCCATCGCCGGCAGGTTGATGCGGCGGACATCGCCATGAACGCGGATCATCGGCGGCAGGCCGGAAGACAGGTGAAGGTCGGAGGCCTTGTTCTTGACACTGAAGGCCAGCAGTTCGGTGATGTCCATGCGGATCGTCCTCGGCGCGCGTGTATACTTGAATTGTTGTGAATTCCTAATGGATTATGAGCGCAATCGCCGACAACCTGCAAGCCGTTCAGGCCCGGATTTCCCGTGCTGCGGCGGCTGTCGGCCGCTCCCCCGAAACGGTCCGTCTGCTGGCCGTCAGCAAGACTTGGCCGCTGGCCTGCGTGCTCGATGCGGCGGATGCCGGCCAGCGTGCGTTCGGGGAAAACTACGTGCAGGAAGGGATTGCCAAGATCGCCGCCGTCACTGGCCGGCATCTGGAATGGCATTTCATTGGCCCATTGCAGAGCAACAAGACCAAACCAGTCGCCGAACACTTTGACTGGGTACATTCCATCGACCGTCTGAAAATCGCCGAACGGCTGTCCGCACAGCGCCCGGCCTACCTGCCGCCGCTACAGGTCTGCGTGCAGGTCAATGTCTCTGGCGAGGCAAGCAAGAGCGGCTGCACGCCGGACGCGGCGCTCGCCCTGTGTCGCGCCGTCGCCGCCCTGCCCGGCCTGCAGTTGCGGGGGCTGATGACGATTCCCAAACCCACCGACGACCCGCAGGCGCAGCGCGCGCCTTTCCGCAGGCTCCGCGAATTGCGCGAGCAGATCGGCGCCGCCGGCCTGCCGCTCGATACCCTTTCCATGGGCATGTCCCACGATCTCGAAGCCGCCGTCGCCGAAGGCGCGACCATCGTCCGCATCGGCACGGCCATTTTTGGTGAAAGAAACTACACATGAAAATCGTTTTCCTCGGCGGCGGCAACATGGCCAACGCCCTGATCGGCGGCATGGTCAAGCAGGGCTTTGCGGCCTGCGACATCGACGTCATCGACCCCGGCGCCGAAGCGCGCGCCAGGTTGCACGCCAGCTATGGCGTGAACTGCCATGCCAGCGCCGAAACGGCGCCCGCCGCGCCGGACATCCTGGTACTGGCCGTCAAGCCGCAGCAGATGAAGGAAGCTGTCGCCCCGCTCGTCGGCAAACTCGGCAACGCCCTGGTCATCAGCATTGCCGCCGGGCTCGACATGACAACCCTCTCCCGCTGGCTGGGCGGCCATCGCACCATCGTCCGCTGCATGCCGAACACACCGGCCCTGATCGGCGCCGGCATCACCGGGCTGTGCGCCTTGCCGGGCGTCACGGCCGGGCAGCGCGCCACCGCGGACCGCGTGCTGAAGGCTGTCGGCACCACGCTATGGATCAACGATGAAGCCCAAATCGATGGCGTGACCGCCCTGTCCGGCAGCGGCCCGGCCTATGTGTTCCTGTTCATCGAGGCCCTGCAGCAGGCGGCCGCCGAACTCGGCTTCACGCCGGAACAGGGCCGCCAACTGGCCATCGAGACCGTGCAGGGCGCTGCCGCGCTGGCTGCACAATCGAGCGAGCCGGCTTCGATCCTGCGCGAACGCGTCACCTCCAAGGGCGGCACGACCGAAGCCGCCCTCAAGGTGATGGCCGAGCGGGGCGTCAAGGAAGGCATCGTGGCGGGCTGCAAGGCAGCCGAAGCCCGCGGCAAGGAACTTGGCAAGCTGCTCGGAGCCGGCTGATGCACGCCATCACCTTCCTGCTCGACGCCATCGCCAGCTTTTTCTGCACCCTCTTCCTGCTGCGTTTCCTGATGCAGGCGATGCGCGTGTCGTTTGCCGGGCAGATCGGCCACTTCGTCGTGACATTGACCAACTGGGCAGTCAAGCCGCTGCGTCGTTTCGTTCCCGGCCTGGGCGGCTTCGACTGGGCCAGCCTGATGGCGGCGCTCGGCGTGCAACTGGCGCTTTCCGGCATCCTGCTCGGTCTGGCTGGCCCCGCCATCAACACCGATAACGGGACGCTGACCCTGATGGTGTTGTGGTTCGCCTTTCGCGCCCTGCTCCGCTTGGCTGTCTATATTTTCATCGGTGCCTTGATCCTGCAGGCCGTCCTGTCGTGGATCAACCCCTATTCCCCCCTCGCCGCGCCGGCCTATCAGCTCACCCGCCCCCTCCTCGAGCCGATTCGCCGCATCATGCCGACCATTTCGGGCATCGACCTGTCGCCGCTGGTCGCTATCCTGCTGCTGCAAGTGCTGCTGATGTTCCTGTGAGCGACTGGTACCGTGCGGCGGGCGACGGCCGCATCACGCTGACCCTGCACATCCAGCCCGGCGCCAAAAAAACCGAGTTCGCCGGACGGCATGGCGACGCGCTGAAAATCCGCCTGGCCGCCCCCCCGGTGGACGGCAAGGCGAACGAGGTGCTGATCCGCTTCATTGCCGACACCCTGGGTCTTCCCAAATCCGCCGTCTGCCTGAAGAGCGGCCAAACGTCGCGGCGCAAGGTACTGGAAGTTACTGGCGCGCTCCCCGAGGCGGTTACCGGACTGGCCGGCTGAAACAACAGCGGCTGCCGAAGCAGCCGCATTTCCTGCCCCCCGAAGCGGGCTTATTTTTTCGCTGCCCCCTTGGCGCCGCCTTCGCCGACGGTCAGTTCGCCCCGCAGGCGCGCCACGCTCTTCTCCCCGAATCCCTTGACCCCCTTCAGATCATCCACCGATTTGAAAGGGCCATGCTTGCTGCGGTAATCGACAATCGCCTTGGCCTTGCTCGGGCCAATCCCCTTGACACCGTCCAGCTCCTCGACGGTCGCGGTATTGAGGTTGACTGCGGCATAAGCCAGGCTGATGCTGGAAAACAGGACAAGAATCAGGCTCAGCAAGCGTTTCATCGGGTACTCCTCATCCATGGTAGTGATTGGTTTGCAAAAGACAGCGGCCTCGCCGGACTGCCCGACGAGGCCACCTCATTTTAATGCAAACGGAATGATTTATTCCATGAGAGTCATTGCGGCGCCTGGTAGACCACGCGTCCGCCGACCAGCGTCGCCCTGACCTGGCCGCTCATCAGGTAGCCCTGCCAGGGGGAGTTCTTGCCACGGCTCCTCAGGGCCTCCGGTGTCAGTTGCCAGGTCGCCGCCGGATCGAAGACGCAGACATCGGCATTCGTGCCGACCGCAAGGCTGCCGGCGGGTGAGCCGAGAATCCGGGCTGGCATGGCGGTGACGCGGGCGAGCGCGGTTGGCAGGTCGACCTGCGCCGCCTCAGCCCATTTCAGGGTCAGCGGCAGCAGTACCTCGAGGCCGGTAGCACCGGGCTTGGCTTCACCAAACGGCAGCAATTTGTCATCGGCACCCACCGGCGTGTGGTCGGAGCAAATGGCCGCCCAGCCGGCGGCGACGGAATCCGACAGGGCCTGACGATCTTCCTGGGCGCGCAGCGGCGGGCAGAAGCGGGCGTGCGGATTGAAGTAGCCGATATCGTTTTCGGTGAGCAGCAGGTGATGCACACCGACGTCGCAGGTGATCGGCAGCCCGTCATGCTGGGCACGATGCACCAGCTGCATGCCGGCGGCCGACGAAAGGCGGGTCAGATGCACGCGACAGCCGGTGATGCGCACCAACTGGATGATGGTGCCGATGGCGATGGTTTCGGCGGCGACCGGGATGCCGGCCAGCCCCAGACGACTGGCCACTTCACCCTCGTGCGCGATGCCGTTGCGCGACAGCCAGTAATCCTGCGGCTGCAGCCAGACGGCGAAATCGAAGGTCGCGGCGTATTCCATGGCGCGCAGCAGCGCCTCGGTATCGACCACCGGCTTGTTGGCCTGCGAAAAGGCCACGCAGCCAGCCTTCTTCAAGCCGGCCAGTTCGGCCAGGCGCTCGCCCTTGAGGCCAAGGGTCAGGGCGCCGAGCGGCAATACGCGGGCCTTGCCGATTTCATCGCCACGATGCACCAGGCGGTCGGCCAGTTCCGGTTCGTCGAGCGGGGGATCGGCATCCGGCGGCACGACGACACTGGTCACACCACCGGCGACAGCCGCCGCCAGCTCGGCTTCGATCGAATGGAGGCGGGCACCGAGGTCGATCAGGCCGGGACAAACAACGCAGCCGGTGGCGTCGATCGTCTGGTCGGCAACAAAGCCGGCCGGCGTCGCCCCGATGCCGATGACGGTGCCCTCGGCAATGAACAGGGAAGTGGCATGCTGGTCGACACCCTGCTTCGGATCAATGACGCGGCCGTTCTTGATTTCGATATTCATGTTCAGTTCCCCGCAACGATACTCATGACGGCCATGCGAACCGCAATGCCGAAGGTGACCTGCGGCAAGATCACTGCTTGCGGGCCGTCGGCCACCGCCGAATGAATTTCGACCCCGCGGTTCATCGGCCCGGGGTGCATCACGATGGCGTCCGGCTTGGCCAGCGCCAGTTTCTGCGGCGTCAGGCCGTAATGGCGGAAGTATTCGCCGGCCGACGGCAGCAGCGCGCCGTTCATACGCTCGTTCTGCAGGCGCAGCATGATGACCACGTCGCAATCCTTGAGACCTTCGTTCATGTCGTGGAAGACATGCACGCCGAGCTTGTCCATGTGCTTCGGCAGCAGCGTTTCCGGACCGATGGCGCGCACCTCCGGCACACCGAGCGTGGTCAGCGCATGGATATCGGAGCGGGCGACGCGCGAATGCAGGATGTCGCCCACGATGGCCACCCGCAGTTGCGTGAAGTCCTTCTTGTAGTGGCGAATGGTGTACATGTCGAGCAGGCCCTGCGTCGGATGGGCGTGCCGGCCATCGCCGGCATTGACGACGTGGATGTCGTCGCGGCCGGTACGTTGCAGGTGCTCGGCGATCAGGTAGGGCGCCCCACTCGACGCATGACGCACCACAAACAGGTTGGCATGCATGGCGCACAGGTTGTCGATGGTATCGAGCAAGGTCTCGCCCTTGGCCGTCGACGACTTGTTGATGTCGAGGTTGATGACATCGGCGCTCAGCCGCTTGGCGGCAATTTCGAAAGTGGTGCGGGTACGTGTCGAGTTCTCGAAGAACAGGTTGAAGACGCTCTTGCCGCGCAGCAGCGGCACCTTCTTGACTTCGCGCGCCGAGACTTCCATGAAGGATTCGGCGGTGTCGAGGATCTGGTTCAGGATGGCCTTGGGCAGGCCTTCAATGGACAGCAGGTGGGCGAGTTCGCCATGCTTGTTCAACTGCGGGTTATGCATGTTCCAGCCTCCAGGCGAGTTGAGCGTCATCCTTGCGTTCGAGCACCAGGCTCTGGCCGTCGTCGAGCGCCACTTCCCAAATGCCGTAGGTGGCCGCGACCGGCAGCTCGCGCCCGCCCCGATCGGCCAGCACGGCGAGTTCGACTGCCGCCGGTCGGCCGTAGTCGAACAGTTCATTGATCGCCGCCCGCGTCGTGCGGCCGGTATAGAGCACGTCATCGACCAGGATGATATGTCGGCCTTCGACATCGAAGGGAATCACGGTCGGCCGGCACTGCGGATGCAGGCCCTTCTCGGAGAAGTCGTCCCGATAGAAGGAGACATCGATCAGGCCGACCTCCTCGGTCAGGCCGAGCAGCTCCTTCAGGCGCTCGGCGACCCAGGCACCGCCACTGTAAATGCCGACCAGCGCCGGATTCTTCGAGAGGTGCGGGCGAATCAGGTCGGCCAGCTGGCGACACTGCGCCTCGGCATCAGGCAGAGGATGGGGAAGGGGTGACATGCTGCGCGCTTTCGAACCAGGTTTGAAGGATGAGTTGCGCCGCCACCGCATCGAGCAGCGGCTTGGCGGATTTGCTGTTGCGACCGGTTTCCCGCAGGCGGGCTTCGGCATCGAGCGAGGTCAGGCGTTCGTCGGCATAGGACACCGGCAGGTTGAATCGCCGAACCAGGCGCTCGCCGAACTTGCGGGCCAGACGGGTCATTTCATGCGGCGTACCATCGGCGTGCGTCGGCAGGCCGACGACCAGGCGCTCCGGCTGCCATTCGGCAATCAGTTGGCCAATGGCGGCAAAACGCGTCTCGTTCGATTCGGCGTCAATCACGGTCAGCGGATGGGCGCTGCCGAGCAGGGTTTCGCCAGTGGCGACACCAATGCGCTTTTCGCCGAAGTCGAAGGCCAGCACCGTACCCACGAACTCAGGCGTGTCCTGCCACGTCGGAAAGCTGCGTGAAACTGACGCCCAGCTTCTGCATCGCGGCCGGCAGACGCTCTTCCGGCGGCAATTCGAACAGGATGCTGGCCTTGGCCGGCACCGTCAGCCAGGAATTCTGGGCCAGTTCCTCTTCCAGCTGGCCCGCATCCCAGCCGGCATAACCGAGCGAAACGATGATTTCCGAAGGCTGACCTTCCTTGCCGACCGCGGCCAGCACATCGCGCGAGCTGGTCAGGCCGATATCGCCGTTGATCGCCAGCGTCGATTGCCAGTGCCCGACCGGCCGATGCAGCACGAAGCCACGGTCGAGCTGGACCGGGCCGCCAAAATAAACGGGCAGGTCGGCCAGCTGCCCGGCCTCCAGCTTGATATCGATCTTTTCCAGCAAGCCGGCCAGGTTGAGGTCGATTGGCCGATTGACGATGATGCCCAGGGCGCCGTTCTCGTTGTGTTCACAGACATAGACAAGCGCGTTGGAGAAATAGGGGTCCTCCAGCGACGGCATGGCAATCAGGAAGTGGTCGGTCAGGTTGACGTTGTCCATGGGGCGAATTTTAATCGCCGGGGAGGTACAAACCAACCATGAACCCTGAAAAAGCCCTCGTCTGGTTCCGCCGCGACCTGCGCGACCACGACCACGCCGCCCTCGGCGCCGCACTTCGCCAGGCCGGCCAGGTTTACTGCGCTTTCGTCTTCGATACCGACATCCTGGACGCGCTCCCCAGCCGCCACGACCGGCGGGTCCATTTCATCCGCGAATCGCTGGTCGAGCTCGATACCGCGCTACGCGCCCGGGGCGGCGGCCTGATCGTCCGCCACGGCCGGGCCGCCGAGGTGATACCCGGACTCGCCCGCACCCTCGGGGTCGCCCGCGTCTACGCCAATCGCGATTACGAACCCGCGGCCAAGGCCCGCGATGCCGCCGTCGGCGAAAGCCTGCGGGCGCAGGGCATCGCCTTCCACACGCTGAAGGATCAGGCAATTTTCGACGGCGACGAGGTGCTGACTCAGGCCGGCCGGCCGTTTTCCGTCTTCACGCCGTACAAGCATGCCTGGCAGAAACGACTGACCCGTGCCGATATCGCCGAATGGCCCTGTCAGGGCATTGTCGCACCGGGCCCCGCCGACGGCATCCCAACGCTGGAACAGATCGGCTTCCAGGCAACCGACCTCGAGCAACTCGGTATCCGGCCCGGCATGTCGGGCGCCCGTGCCCTGTGGGACGAATTCCGTGCCGGGCGTCTGGCCCGCTATGCCGCCCTGCGCGACTACCCAGCCCTCAAGGGCGTCTCTTACCTCTCCGTTCATCTGCGATTCGGGACGATTTCGATCCGAGAACTCACCCGGGAGGCGCTGGCCGCTGAATCCCACGCCTGGCTGAACGAACTGATCTGGCGCGATTTCTACTTCATGATCCTCGACCATTTCCCGCAGGTCGTCGGCCAGGCCTTCAAGCCGGAATACGATGCCATCCGCTGGGCCGACCGTCCCGACTGGCTGGCCGCCTGGCAGCAAGGGCGGACCGGCTACCCGCTGGTCGATGCGGCGATGCGCCAACTCAACTACAGCGGCTGGATGCACAACCGCCTGCGCATGGTGGTCGCCAGTTTCCTGACCAAGGACCTCGGCCTCGACTGGCGCCTCGGTGAACGCTACTTCGCCGACCGGTTGAACGATTTCGACCTGTCTGCCAACAACGGCGGCTGGCAGTGGGCCTCGTCCAGCGGTTGCGATGCACAGCCCTATTTCCGCATATTCAACCCGATCACCCAGTCGGAAAAATTCGACCCGGACGGCAAGTTCATCCGGCGCTATGTCCCCGAACTGGCGGCCGTACCAAACCGATACATCCATGCCCCGTGGCGGATGGGACACCTCGAACAGGAGGCGATCGGTGTCGTCATCGGCCGCGACTATCCGGGGCCGATCGTCGATCATGCCCAGGCCCGGGAGGAGACCCTGGCCCGTTACGCGGTGGTCAAGAAGAACGGCTGAGGATTAACCGACAATCCCGCCGCGGCGGGACTGTCCGGAAGGCGGCCAACGCGTTCAACGCGTCTGGCGATGCCGGGCATACGCGCTGACCAGTTCGAGCAGTTCGGCTTCGTCGTACGGCTTGCCGAGGTAGTGATTGGCCCCGATCTCCAGCGCGTAGTTGCGATGCTTGTCGGCCGTGCGCGACGTGATCATGATGATCGGCAGGCCGCGCAGGCGCTCGTCGGCGCGGATGTTGCGCACCAGGTCGAAACCGTCCATGCGCGGCATTTCAATGTCGGACAGGATGACATCGGGCATCACGTCGCCCAACTGCTCCAGCGCATCGACGCCATCCTTGGCCAGCACGACCTGATAGCCCTCGCGCGTCAGCAGGCGACTGGTGATCTTGCGCACGGTCAGCGAGTCATCGACCACCATCACCGTCGGCTGGTTTTCCACTTCGCTTGCCACCGGCGCGACCGGAATCGCCGACTGCACACGGACGCTGACCACCGGCGTCCGGCTGGCCAAGGCCACCGGATTGAGAATCAGCACAACCTTGCCATCGCCGAGTACGGTTGCCCCGGCGATACCGACCACCCGTGACATCTGAGCGCCGATATTCTTGACGACGACTTCCTGGTTGCCCTTCAGTTCATCGACCAGCACAGCGACCCGCTGCGCGCCGGAGCGAAGGAGGAGCACCCAGTACTGACGGTGGGCTTCGGGCAGTGCCTCGGCATCGCCCAGCAGGTGGGGCAGGAAGTGGAAGGGATACCGATTGCCCTGCCACTCGACCTCCCCCTTGTCGCGAATCGCGGCCAGCGCCTTGTCCTTCATTTCCATGACCTGTTCGATCATGGCGGACGGAATGGCATACACCGAACTGCCGACGCGGGTCAGCAAGGTCTGCGTCACAGCCAGGGTGAGTGGCAGGTAGAGGCGGAAGGTAGTGCCCTTGCCGATTTCCGAAACAATTTCAATACGACCACCGAGTTCGCTGACCGCCGTCTTCACCACGTCCATGCCGACACCGCGGCCGGCGAGCTGGGTCAATTCGGTGGCCGTCGAAAAACCGGGCCGGAAGATGAAATCGAACAGCGCCGCCTCGTCGATCGCCTGCCCCGGCTGAAGCAAGCCCATGGCTTCAGCCCGGGCCCGAATGCGTCCGGCATCAAGGCCCTTGCCGTCATCGGACATCGACAGGATGATTTCATTGCCCTCCTGGACGAGCCGGACGGTGATTTCCCCGACTTCCGGCTTGCCCAGCGCGAGACGCTCGTCCCGACCCTCGATGCCATGGGCCACCGCATTGCGCAGCATGTGCTCGATCGGGGGCAGCATCTTGTCCAGCACCGAGCGGTCGATATCGACCTGCCCCCCGATGATGTCGAGGTTGGCTCGCTTGCCCAGTTCCTTCGCCGTCTGACGGACGATGCGATACAGACGCTCGGTCTGGCTGGCGAAGGGCAGCATGCGCACCCCCATCAGCTCCTGCTGCAGGCTGCGATTCAGACGCGCCTGGGCAAGAATCGCCGCATTGGCATCATCCAGGCTCTTCAACAGGTTCTGCTGCACCGTCGCCACGTCGTTGACCGATTCGGCCATGAAGCGGGTCAGTTCCTGGAAGCGGGTGAAGCGATCCAGCTCCAGCGGGTCGAAATCGACTTCACCACCCGGCGCATGCGCCACCCTGGCCTGAATTTGGGTTTCCGCCTGGATTTCGATTTCGCGCAGCTGACGGCGCAAACGAATGACGTTTTCGGTCAGTTCAAGCAGTGACCCCTTCAGGCTGCGCATTTCACCTTCGATCCGGGTCCGGGCGATGGACAGTTCGCCCGCCTCATTGACCAGACGGTCGATCAGATCGGCCCGCACCCGCAGCATCGCGCGCTGGCCGGCCGCATCACTTTCCGCCTCGGGCTCGGCCGCCGCCGGCTGGACGGCCGGCACCATCCCGGGAGCCGGCGTTTCGGCCGCAACCGGCGGTGCGAGCGGCGCCACAGCTGGCGGCTCCTGCGGCCCCTCGCGCAAGCGTTCGACAGCCTGGGCCAGCATGTCGCAACCGGTCTCGATCTCCTCGATGAAAGCGGTCGACGCCGAACCGGCGCGCATGGCCTCCTCGACGCGCGCCTCCAGCAGGTGGGTCGCTTCACCGAGGTTCATGGCACCGGCCATCCGTGCGCTTCCCTTGAAGGTGTGCAGCAGACGGGCAATGGCCTGCGCTGCCGCACCATTTGCCGGATCGCTGCGCCAGGCACGAAGCTGGCTGGTCAGGTCGCGCGTCAGGTCAGCCGCTTCCTCAAGGAAGATAGGCAGCAGCTGCTCGTCGAGTTCGTCGGTCAATTGCGGCAGGGCCGGCACCGCGGGAGCCGGGGCGGCAGGCGCCGCGACCGGCTCCGGCGACGTAGCGGAGCTGACGACAACGCCCGGCAAGGGGATGACTTCGGCACTGACCGGCGGAACCGCCTCGTTCACCGGCGCGGGCGGGAAAATCTCATCCAGCGCGGCAATCAGTTGCCCCTGCTCGGCCGGAGCTTCCTGGCGGGACAGACAGTCGAACATGTCCTCAAGCGTGATGATGCTCTGCCGAACGGTCTCGATCCCCTCGATACTGGCCGGCTGAGCCGAGCCATCCCGGCGCAGCAGGGCATGTTCGAGCGCCAGGGCGAGATGATGGATCGGCATCAGGCCGACTGTTGCCGCAATGCCGGCCAGCGTGTGGGCTGCCCGCGTCATGGCGAAAGTGGTCGGCCCGCTCGGATCGGCTTCCAGCACGCCATAACTCTCGACCAGGGTCTGCAGATGGCCACGTGCCTCGTCGCGGAAAATATCGTACAGCGTCGGCGAGGCAGTCACGCTCGGCGGCAGGTCGCCGGACACGCCGGTTGCGTCGGCCTCGGGCGCCTCCTCCGGCGACGGCATCGGCGCCTCTGCCTCTGCCTCTGCCTCTGCCTCTGCCTCTGCCTCTGCCTCGGGTTCGGGTTCGGGTTCGGGTTCGGGTTCGGCAACAGGCTCGACCGTCAATACCAACGGCTGATCAGCGAAGGAAAGCTCGATTTCATCGAAGCCGGGCGGCGCGGGCTCGACCGCCGGCGTCTCGGGCAATTCGGGGGCAAGGGCATCGAGGGCCAGCGGTTCAGCTAGCGTGCCGGCTGCCAAAAGCGCTTCGCCTGCCGGTTCGCCGGCGGGCGCGGACGGCTCGGCCACGGCCGGGGCAGCCAACGGTTCAGCGCCACGCAGACGTCCGGCCAGGGCAATGAGGGCCGATGCATCCGGCGCCTGCCCCTCACCACTTTCGAGATGGCGAACCCAGGCCGAGAACAAGGCATGCTCGTCCTCGATCATGCGCATCAACGCCGGGGTCGCCCACTGATCCTGGCGCAGCCACAGGTTGAGGGTCTGCTCCAGTTCCCAGGCCGTCTCCCCGAGTTCGGTCAGGCCGACCATCCGGCCGCTGCCTTTCAGGGTATGGGTATTGCGCCGAATGGTGGTCAGCGCTTCGACATTGTGCGGATCGGCTTCCAGCACTGCCAGTTGTTCGCCCATGGTGTCCAGCACCTCGTGGGCTTCTTCGAGGAAGATGGCCAACAGTTCCGCGTCGATCTCCTCATGCGACGCCTCGGCCAGTTGCTGGGTTTCAGCCGAGGGTTGCGGGACCTCCGGTTCCTGCGGCTTGAGGGCGGCCAGCGTAGCGTCGATCTGTTCCGCCCCCATGTCGCCGGCCTTCAAGGCCTCCAGTGCGGCCTTGGCACTCTGCCCGAGTTCATGGTTGGCAACCAGATCGGCATCCTGCTGGATGGCCTTGAGGTTCTGCTTGAGTTCTTCCTGCAGGCGCTCGTCCTGCGGGGCTTCCTTGAGGGCTTCGACCAGCGCCTGGGTATCGCGCGCCTGGCGGGCCAGTTCGCTTTCGACACTGAGCGCCGGCTCCGTGACGGCCGATTCCTCCTCGCCCGCCGTTTCCGGGCCCTGGCCCTGCAGACGGGCGACAAAGGCATCGAAATCGGACTCGCCGCTCGGCAAGGCATCGACGAAGAACCCCAGCGTGGACAACTGATTGGCGATTTCCTCGAAAACCTCCGGCGTATGGGTGGAGCCCGGTTGGTTCAATTGATGGATACGTTCCGTGCAGGCGTTGACGCAGGATACGGCGCCAAGGTGGCCCAACATGGCGAGGGCGCCGGCCGTCTGCTTGAGCGGCCCATCGAGGACGGACAGATCATGATCGCCGGCTGGTTCGCGGAAATAGGCATCCAGCACCTGCTCGACCTGGGCCAGATTGTTCTGAATCTCCCGGGCCACCTGGCTGATCAGCAGTTTTTCCTGGGCCCGACGGGTCATTTCATCAAGTAGCGGAACGGCCACATCCACGGCCGGCTTGCCGGCGATGCAGGCATACAGGCGGGCAACCATGTGATCCACCTGCTGCGCAAAATCGGTACCCAGGCGCTTGAAACTCTCCTGAGCGTTCTGCAGCAGCAGGATGGCGGTCGCCACCTCCATCGCGACCGTATCGCCAAAGCGGGAGGCATCCTCGACCAGCCAATTGACGATGGCCGCCAGCCCCTGCCCCAATCGTTTGAGGTCGGTCTGGCCAATTTCCTCGGTCATGGCGGCAATCGCGCGCGCCTGCTCGGCAAACACCGGCAGTGCCGCCGTGCTGCCGGACGAGCAGATCCGGTTCCATTGATCCTCGATGCCAGCCAGCGCTTCGCGCAGACGACGCAACACGGCATCCTGCGGCAGCACGCTGGGAACGGTCTCGCTTGCCGGCAACTGAGCGGCCAGCCCAAAGGTCGATTGGACTTGTGCGACGGCCCCGCCGATGTCGGAACGGGCCTGGGCGACGTGATACAGCGCTTCGCGCATCAGGCGTTCGGCCAGACTGCTCGATCCTTCGAGCAGGCGGCGAATCTGCAGATCGATGCGGGCGCTGACCTGGCGCACCGAACCATCAGCGTTGACCGCCGGGTCCTTCAAGGCTTCGATGAAAGCCAGCGCCGTCCACCAGAACGCGCGGGCAGCCGGCGATTCCTGGGTGGCTTCGATGCGGGTCAGGGCATCGCGCATCATCTGCCAACCGGCTTCCGCCTGCTCCGGTTTGGTCAGCCAGAGGAGAAGGCCCTTCTGGTAACGGGCGCGTTCGCTTCTCAGCACCTGACGCAGTGCATCGGGAGTCAGCGCGGGGGAGGCATTCGTCCGCCTGGGCGGACGCAAGGTGAGATCCGGGTAGAACAGGTCGCTCGCCCTGGCCGTCGAGATGCCGCGCGCCCGGGCCAGTTCAAGATAGACCGGCATCAGGCGCAAGGGCTGATTGGGCTCGCCCGCCATCAGTTCGTCGAGGTAGCTGCGGATCCCGGCCAGGGTGTGCCGCACGGCTGCCGCGACAGCCTCATCGATTGCCGTACGCCCGTCTTCCAGCGCGCCCAGCAGGGCCTCGAGCGACTCGGTGACCTGGGTGACGCCATCCAGACTGACAATGGACAGCGCCCCATGCACCTGATGAACGTGGGTGCGGCAAAATTTGAGCCGGGTGAGATCGGCCTCGGCGACATACTGGCCAAAAGCCTCCTCCGCCCGCTCCAGCGCCTGGTCAATCTCGCCCTTGACCCAGGTCAGGGGGCCCAAATCGAATTCGGTTGCCGCGTTCATAATCTCTCGCGTTGTGCGTCAATCCACCTTGAAGCCGGCGACGGAACCCTTCAGTTCGGAAGCCAGTGCGGTCAGTTCGTCGACGGCCTCGGCGGTGCGCTGCGTACCGGCCGTGGTTTGTTCGGTGACGTTCAGGATGTCCTGCATCAGGCGCGCGACCTGACTGGCGGAATCGGCCTGGCTTTGTGTCGAGCTGGAAATTTCCTGAATCAGGTCGGCCAGATCGCGCGACACCTGGCCAATCTCGGACAGCGCCTGACCGGCGGCGTCGGAGAGCTTGGCTCCCTCGACCACCCCGCGGGTCGATTGCTCCATGGCGGACACCGCATCCTGCGTATCGGTCTGAATGGTCTTCACAATCGCCGCGATCTGCTTCGTGGCTTCGGCCGAACGTTCAGCCAGCCGCTGCACCTCCTCGGCCACCACCGTGAAGCCGCGCCCCGCGTCCCCCGCCGAAGCCGCCTGGATGGCGGCGTTCAGCGCCAGCACGTTGGTCTGCTCGGTAATGTCCGAAATCAATTCCACGATTTCACCAATCTCCTGCGAACTTTCGCCAAGGCGCTTGATTCGCTTCGAGGTTTCCTGGATCTGGTTGCGAATCTCGTTCATGCCCTTGATCGAGTCTTCCACCGCCTGCGCACCTTTTTCGGCGGCCATCAGCGACTGGCGGGCAACCTGGGCGGACTGCGTGGCGTTGCTCGACACTTCGGTCATCGAGCGGGCCATGTCGAGCGCAGACTGTCCGGCCTCCTTGATCTCGGCCGACTGGCGTTCGGCTGCCTCGAGCAGTTGGGCGGAGTTCTGGCGGGCGATTTCGGTCGCCGTCGTCACCCGGTTCGCCGCATCGTTGATCCGGCCGACCAGCACACGGAGTTCTTCGATGGTGTAGTTGATCGAATCGGCAATGGCGCCAGTGATGTTTTCGCTCACGGTCGCCGTCACCGTCAGGTCGCCGTCGGCGAGGTCACCCAGTTCGTTCATCAGGCGCAGAATGGCGTCCTGGTTGTCGCGGTTGGTCTGGTCGGCCGCCTGGCGTTGCTCTTCGGCAGCCCGGGCTCGGCGTGCGGTATCGTCCAGGTAGATCTTGGCCAGCAGGGCCAGGGTCGCGATGGCAGCAGCAATCAGCACGACGAGGAGGACCATGAAGATGCCCCGTCCGGCGCCGCCCGCCTGATAGGCTTGTGCCAGGCTGTCGGTGGCCTTGAGCAAATCCTCGCTGCCGCGGAAGATGCGAGAACCAGCCTGCTTGGACAACACCAGCGGCTGCATGTTGCCCAGAATGCTCGAAATGGCGGCCTGATATTCCTTAAAGGCGCCCTCCAGCTCTTCCAGCTTGCCTCGCATGTCGGCATCACCGCCCGTTTTGCTCAGACCGGACAGGATGTCGCGGAAGGCGTTGGTGTCCTTGCCGAGCAGGAAGGCCACCTCCGGGTTGATTTCGTCACCGACCAACAGGGCCGACGCATTCTTGGCGATTCGCTGCGTCAGCATCACGAGCTGGTTGGCATTGGCGATATCGCGGGCACTGGCGCCGGTCTGGAGCTTCAAGGTGGCGACCTGCTCGGTCAGTTCGAGCATGGCAGCGTTGTTGTTGTCGATGGTCGCGACGTTCTTGCCCAGCGCGATCAGGTTTTTCTCCTGGCCGATCACCGTTTCGGCATTCTTGTCGGTCGGCTCCCACAGTTTGGTCAGTTCGTCGAGTTGCGGGCGCACACTGTCCGGCGAAGCCGGTACGGTAGCACCCCCCACATCGCCGCCTTCGCTCAGGGTTTTCAACAATTTGCCAAACGTTTCGCGTGAATCCTTCAACTGCGCGAAGGCTGCCGGATTACCCTGCACAGCCAGCGAGGAGGCTTTGGCCAGACGCTGGGAAAGCATGCGCATCTCGCCGGCGGCAGCGACATAGGCTGTGTTGTTGGCCGATTCGCGGCTATCGCGGAAAACCAGGACTGCGATGAGCAGCAGCAGCAGGACGACGAAGATGCCGCCCAAGGTTTTCATTTGCTGGACAACCGGCTGCCCGGACAGGAAAGACGGCAGGGCCTGTCTGGCCGACGCCATGTCGGCGGCAACGGTCATCGGGGCGCCGCTGCTGCCGGCGCCGCCCACTTTCGGAAACTTGAAGCTAAAAGCCATGAAACTCCTCCACGAGGGGCGGGGCTGGCACCCTCGATCAAACCCCGATATTCATGAAATCCTGGTCGGCCAGCAATTCACGGACCGACAACTTTCGCCAAATTTTCCCTTGCGTATCGGCAAAACGCTGCTGCCCCCAAGGCGGCATCGCCCCATCGGGCGCTTCCGGCGTGAAATCTTCCGGCCGCTTCAGGCCCAGCATGCGCGAGACCAGCAGGGCCGCGTTGGTGCCGTAACGGGAACCAATCAGCAACAGGCGGGAATTGGCGTTCTGGACGATGGGCGGGCCGCCGCGGAAAACCGAAAAGTCGGTAACGGCATACAGATTGCCGCGAATATTGGCGACCCCGACGAACCACGGGTGCGTCAAGGGGACCGGCGTCAATTGCGTCGTCTGGACGACCTCGCCCCCGTCGGACAGATCGACCAGCCAAGCCTCACCCCCCGCCTCGACACCCAGCCAGGAAGCCGCCCCCTGGCCCATCGCCGCCTGGCTGAGGCGGGCCGCCAGGTATTCCTGGAAATCGCGCAGACTGGTCTTGCGGGCCATGTGCTATGGCAGCGCCGCGATGCGTTGCAACAACTCCTCCGGATTCAGGGGCTTGACCAGATAATCGATGGCCCCCTGGCGCAGACCCCAGATCTTGTCGGTTTCCTGCCCTTTGGAAGTGCAAACGATGATCGGGATGGACTTGGTCTCTTCGTCGCGGGTCAGGGTTCGCGTGGCCTGATAGCCGTTCAGGCCGGGCATCACGACATCCATCAGGATCAGGTCGGGCTTGGTGGCCTTGGCCTTGGCGATGCCTTCCTCACCGCTTTCCGCCGTGGTGACGAGGTAACCGGCCTTGGTCAGCAGGTCCACGGTGAAAAACCGTTCGGTGGGCGAATCATCGACGACGAGAATGTTCTTGACGGGCATTTCGGTTGTTTCCTGAGCTACGAATTGGCTGCCGTTTCTGCCGGCAGCGCGAAGGCGGCTACCGTTTGCAGCAGACTGTCTTTGGTGAAGGGTTTGGTGAGGTACTGGTCGGAACCGACCATGCGGCCGCGCGCCCGGTCGAACAACCCGTCCTTGGAGGACAGCATGATGACCGGCGTGGACTTGAAGCGGGCGTTCTTCTTGATCAGGGAACAGGTCTGATAACCGTCGAGGCGCGGCATCATGATGTCGCAGAAGATGACATTCGGCTGATGGTCGGCAATCTTGGCCAGCGCATCGAAACCGTCTTCGGCCAGCACGACCTGGCAGCCGGCCTGGACGAGAAAAATCTCGGCGCTGCGCCGTATCGTGTTGCTGTCGTCAATCACCATGACCTTGACGCCACGCAGTCTCGACAAATCAGTCAATTTACCTGTCCCCTCGGCCTCTTCGGGAGGCACTCAAACTATCGCCGCATCATACTACGGAAGTAAGGCCGGGAATCAAATGCGGCAACACGGTCGTAGCAATCCGCGGACGGCTTCGGCAACCAGCAGATTCGGATAAAATCCAGGGCATCTTACCCAATTCCATTCGCCTCCGCCAAGGATGCGAAACGCAATGAACAGCACCCCCACCCCGCCCTGCCCGCCCCTGGTCCTGGTCTTTGCTGCCAGCGACCCGTCATCCGGCGCCGGCGTCCAAGCCGACCTGCTGACCCTGGCCAGCCTGGGCTGCCACCCGCTTACCGCAATCACCGCCATCACCGTGCAAGACACGGTCGGTGTGCAGAGTATGCAGCCGCTCAGCGCCGAACTGGTCGAACAGCAGGCTCGCACCATCCTCGAGGACATGCCGGTTGCGGCCTTCAAGATCGGGGTGCTGGGCAGCGTCGAGAACGTGCTGGCGGTGGCCGAGATTGTCTCCGACTATCCGGACATTCCGCTGATTCTCGATCCGGTGCTCGCCTCCGGTCGCGGCGATGAATTGTCGGGCGAGGAGATCATCGCCGCCATGCGCGAGATGTTGCTGCCGCAAACCACGCTGATCGTCCCGAATGCCCCCGAGGCCCGTCGCCTGGCCGAGAGCGACGAGGATGACAACGAACCGTCAATCGACGTCTGTGCCCAGCGTCTGATCGAGATGGGGGCCCAGTACGTGCTGATCACCGGCACGCACGAAAGCACGCCGCAGGTCATCAACACCCTGTACGGCCCGGAAGGCATGCTGCGCCGGGACGCTTGGGAACGCCTGCCGGGCAGCTATCACGGCTCCGGCTGCACCCTGGCCTCCGCCATCACCGGCTGCATCGCGGGTGGCGCGAGCATTGATGACGCCGTGCGCGATGCCCAGGACTACACCTGGCAGACCCTGAAAAATGGCTTCCGGGCCGGCATGGGGCAGTTCATCCCCGACCGTTTCTTCTGGGCCCGCAACGGCGACGAAAGCAGTGAGGACAAGCCCGCCGATGGCCAGGAGTAAGCTGCGCGGCCTCTACGCCATCACGCCGGATTGCGCCGATGGCGAACGTCTGCTGGCCGACGTCGGCGCCGCGCTGGCCGGCGGGTGCCGCATCGTGCAATACCGCGACAAGATCAGCCCGAAACCGGAGCAGGTGCGCCGCGCCCGCGCCCTGCGCGCCCTGACGCGGCAACATGATGCCCGCCTGCTGATCAACGACGACCTCGCACTGTGCGCCCTGGTCGATGCCGACGGCGTCCATCTCGGCCGGGACGACGGCAATCTGCGTGCTGCCCGCGCCATCCTCGGCCCGGAACGGATCCTCGGCGCCTCGTGCTATGCCGATTTGTCGCTCGCCCGCGCCGCCCACACGGCAGGCGCCGACTATGTCGCGTTTGGAGCGGTCTTTCCGTCAGCCACCAAGCCGCAGGCGGTCCGCGCCCAACCCGGCTTGTTTGCCGAAGCCCGCCATCACCTCGGCACGACCACCTGCGCCATCGGTGGCATCACGCTCGCCAACGCCCCCTCCCTGATTGCCGCCGGCGCCGACCTGCTCGCCGTCATCACCGACCTTTTCTCGGCGCCCGACATCGCTGCCCGCGCCGCTGCCTATCAACGCCTTTTCGAGAAAGCCTGACCATGACCTCACGCAACGAAGAACTGTTTGTCCGTGCCCAGAAACACATCCCGGGCGGCGTCAATTCACCGGTGCGCGCCTTCCGCTCGGTGGGTGGCACGCCGCTGTTCTTCCAGAAAGGCGTCGGTTCCAAGGTCCAGGACGCCGATGGCAAGTGGTACACCGACTATGTGGGTTCCTGGGGACCAATAATCCTGGGCCACGCCCACCCGGAAGTGATTGCCGCCGTGCAGGCGGCGGTGGTTGATGGCCTGTCGTTCGGCGCACCGACCGAGCGCGAAGTGGAAATCGCCGACCTGTTGTGCGAACTGGTTCCCTCGCTGGACATGGTGCGCCTGGTGTCTTCGGGCACGGAAGCGACCATGAGCGCCATTCGTCTGGCCCGCGGCTACACCGGCCGCGATATTCTGGTGAAGTTCGAAGGCTGCTACCACGGCCATGCCGACAGCCTGCTGGTCAAGGCGGGCTCCGGTCTGCTCACTTTCGGCAATCCGTCCTCGGGCGGCGTACCGGCCGGCACGGCCGAAACGACGATGGTGTTGGCCTACAACGACCCGCAGGGTCTGGCCGAAGCCTTCACGGCGCACGGTGACAAGATCGCCGCCGTGATCGTCGAGCCGGTGGTCGGCAACATGAACCTGATCGCCCCGACCACCGAATTCCTCAAGGCCATGCGCGACCTGACCGCGCAATACGGCGCGGTGCTGATTTTCGACGAAGTGATGACCGGCTTCCGCGTCGGCCTGAAAAGTGCGCAAGGGCTGTTCGGCATCACACCGGACCTCTCGACCTTCGGCAAGGTGGTGGGCGGCGGCATGCCGATGGGGGCCTTCGGTGGCAAGCGCGAGATCATGGAAAAGATCGCCCCGCTCGGCCCGGTCTATCAGGCCGGCACGCTGTCCGGCAACCCGATCGCCACCGCCGCCGGCCTGGCGACGCTGAAACTGATCCAGGCGCCGGGCTTCTACGAATCACTGACCGCGAAGACGAAGGCGCTGTGCGATGGGCTGGTCGCCGCCGCGAAAAAGCACGGCATCGCCTTTGCGGCACAGAGCATCGGCGGCATGTTCGGCCTCTACTTCGCCGAATCCTGCCCGGTCTCCTACGATGCCGTCCTGGCCTGCGACAAGGACGCCTTCAACCGCTTTTTCCACGCCATGATCGCCGCCGGCCACTATTTTGCGCCTTCCGCCTTCGAAGCGGGCTTCGTTTCGGCCGCCCATACCGAGGCGGACATCGCCGGCACCATCGCCGCAGCGGACGCCTGGTTTGCGACGCAGCAATGAGTAGCGGACAGGCCTGGCTGATCCTGTTCCTCGCCGGCCTGTGCGAGGTCGGCTGGGCGATCGGCCTCAAGTACACCGAGGGCTTCAGCCGCCTGCTGCCTTCGATCGTGACGCTGGCCGCCATGGTACTCAGCGTCGTATTGCTCGGCTGGTCGCTGAAGGTCCTGCCACTGGGCACCGCCTACGCCGTGTGGACGGGTATCGGTGCCGTCGGCACGGCGATTCTCGGCATCTTTCTGTTCGGCGAATCGCGCGAGGTGCTGCGCTTCGTCTGCATCGGACTGATCGTGGGGGGCATCGTCGGCCTCAAATTGGTGACACCGACACCGGAGTAACCGACGCACCAGATTGGTGCCACGCCCCCCCCCAGGCCGGTGCGCCGGCAACCGGGCAGCCGCCCCGAAAGCACCGTTTTGCGCTGTCACGATCCGGCATCTTTTTTGCTGCGACACGGCAAGGGCTGAATCCCAGCCGCTGCATGCACAAAGAGGAACACCATGAGAAAGCGCCAAGCCTCCCGCCCCAATGCCGGCCTGACCTACCTGTCGGGCTTCATGCAGGGTTTGCAGGACGACCGCAAACGTCTGGCTGAAATTCAGTCGGCCTACGACAACCTGACACTGCTGGGACAATTGCTCTGTGCCGGCACCGACATCACGGCGATGCGCCAGGACTTCCACCGGCTGGCCAGCGTGCTGCTTGAGCAGTTGTCGCGGGAGCATTACAAGAAGGCCGTGCTCAACCTCGGCTCAAACGCCCGTGTTGCCATCGACGTGCTGACCCGCAACCTGTACGAACGGACTGCTGACATTGGCTTTCTGGCGACCGATGCCGACATCCGTGCCTTCGCCGAAGCCGTCGGCACCGATCCGGCGGCGGGCGACGATGCCGCTTGGCGCCAGCGGCTGCAGGCGCGCTTTGGCGAATATGTCGAGAAATATTCAGTTTACCACAACATCATCCTGCTCTCCCCTTCCGGCGAGGTACTTGCCCAGTTCGACACTGCCAACCCGGTGCGTGCCTCGACTGATCCGTTGATCGGCGAAGCACTGACCACGGAAGCGGCTTATGTCGAAATCTTCCGCGCCACCGACCTGCTGCCCGGCGAAGCCAGTCCGCTGCTGTATGCCTACCGCGTGATGTCGGCCGATGGCTCGCATCCGGTCGGCGTGCTGTGTCTGTGTTTCCGTTTCCAGGACGAATGCCGCCGGATCTTCGACAGCCTCGTCGCTGAAGATGACTGGACGGTCATCACGCTGCTGGACGCAGCCGGCCGGGTTCTCGCCAGCAGCGATCCTTACCAGTTTCCGCTCGGTGTGCGGCTGGAAACCGTTGCCGGTGACGAATGCCGCATCGTCCGCTTCGCCGGGCGGGAATATCTGGCCACCACCCGGCCGACACAGCCCTACCAGGGCTATGCGGGGCCAGGCTGGGTCGGCCACGCCCTGGCGCCGCTACATCACGCCTTCGAGCTTTCCGGCGCGCACGAGCTGGAGCACGTGCCCGAGGACTTCGTGAATTGCGTGCTCGAAACCACCCATTTGTTCAGCCCGGAACTGAAATCCATCCCGCAGGAGGCTGCGCGCATCCAGAATGAGCTGAACCGCGCTGTCTGGAACGGCTATGTGTGGCTGTGCCGCGACGCGGCCGCGGCGCAAAACGCCTCTTTCGCCAAGGTGCTGCTGCGCGAGATCGGCAGCACCGGGGTCCGGACGCGCAATGTCTTCAGCGAGTCGATCACCAACCTGTACAAGACGGTCGTCTCCTCGGTGCTGTTCGATTGCAGCGCGCAGGCTGCGCAGGCCATCGACATCATGGACCGCAACCTGTACGAGCGGGCCAACGATTGCCGCTGGTGGGCGCTGACCGGCCTGTTCCGCGAGGAGCTACGGCATCCGGCTCCCGACGACACGGCACAGCGCCAGCGCCTGACCGAGGTACTGCGCCGCATCAACAGCCTTTACACGGTCTACACCAACCTGATCCTGTTCGACCAGAGCGGTCGCGTGCTCGCTGTTTCGAACCCCGCCTATAACGACCAAATCGGCCAGACGCTGGACGCTGCCTGGGTGCGCCCGACGCTCGGCTTGCCCGACACGCAGGCCTATGCCGTCTCGAATTTCGAACCGAGCCCGCTCTATGATGGTCGGCGGACATATATCTTCGCCGCCGCGATCCGCGATATTGCAAGCCATGAGCCGGTCGGCGGCATCGCCATCGTCTTCGACGCCGACCCGCAGCTCCGGGCTATGCTGGACGGAGCGCTGCCGCGCCAGGCCGACGGTTCGCCCGTACCCGGTGCCTTCGCGGTGTTCGCCGAGCGCGACGGCCGCGTCGTGGCCAGCAGCGATCCGGAGATTGCACCGGGAACGCCCCTGATGATCGGCCATGAATTCTTCAATCTGGCGCATGGCGCAAGCTGCAGCAACATCGTGATTTTCAATGGCCGCTACTATGCGGTCGGCTCGACGATGAGCGCCGGCTACCGCGAATACCGCGCGAACCGTGACACGCGGCGCAGCGATGTTGTCGCCCTGGTCTTCTCGCCACTGTCGGACCGCGTCATCGCATCCGAATGCCTCCCCTCGTTGCGCCAGACCGCGGTGGACCGCTACGCCCAGCGCCTCGCCTCCGGCCAGCCGTGCGTCGATATCGCCTGCTTCCATATCGGCCGCAACTGGTATGGCATCCGTTCCAGCCATGTGATCGAGGCGATCGACAGCGATCGCCTGACCCCGCTGCCCGGCCTTGGCGACTTGATCTGTGGCTGCGTGATGCACGACGATCAGGCGATCAGCGTCCTCGACCTGACGGCAGCCCTGGCGCCGCGCGGCGCCCCGGGCAACGAACGCCGGCGACCGGTCGAAGGCAGCCGCCGGCAGATCGTCGTACTGCACGGGCCGGACAAGAGGAAGCGTTTCGGCCTGCTCGTTGACCAGCTGTCTGCCGTGCGCGAAATCCCGGAAAACCGCATCGAACCGCTGCCGGACATGATGAGCGATGGCACTTCGCTGATCGAGAGCCTGATCAAACCGCTCGATGGAGAAGATGAACGCCGCATCCTGATCGTCTTGTCGGTGGAGCGCATGTTGCGGCGGCTCGACGCGAACCGTGTCGCACCCGCCTGGCAGCCGGCGACGAACGGGGAGGCCTAGGCGACAGCGATCAGGTCCTGCCGTCCGGGCGCGCCGACTACATCAGGAACAGCGTCGCCAGACCGAGGAAAATGAAGAAACCACCGGAGTCGGTCAGCGCGGTGATCATGACCGAGCCGCCAACGGCCGGGTCGGCACCGAATTTCTGGCGGAGCAGCGGAATGCCGACGCCGGCCGAGGCGGCGAGCAGGAGATTGAGGGTCATCGCCGCCGTCATCACCAGGCCCAGTGCGACACTGCCGTAAAGCCACCACGCGGCGATCCCGAGCAGGCCGCCCCAGATCACGCCATTGATGCTGGCCACGCCGAGTTCCTTGCGCAACAGGCGGCGCATCGCGTCCGGCTGGACCTGGCCCATGGCGATGGCGCGCACGATCATCGTGATGGTCTGATTGCCGGAATTGCCGCCGATTCCGGCGACGATGGGCATCAGCGCGGCGAGGGCAACCAGCTTTTCGATGGACTCCTCGAAGGCGCCGATGACGCGGGAGGCCACGAAGGCGGTGATCAGGTTGATGGCCAGCCAGGACCAGCGGTTCTTCACCGAATCCCAGACCGAGGCGAAGATGTCTTCCTCTTCGCGCAGACCGGCATTGGCCAGCTGCTCGTGCTCAGCCTCTTCGCGGATGTAGTCGACCACCTCGTTTACCGTCACGCGGCCAACCAGTTTGCCCTCGGGATCGACCACCGGCGCCGACACCAGATCGTAGCGCTCGAAGGCCTTGGCCGCTTCTTCGGCCAGGTCGTCGGGCTCAAGCTCGACGAAATCGGTTTGCATCAGGCTGCCGACCTCGACGTCCACTTCATTGACCAACAGGATGTTGAGCGGCAACACCCCCTTCAGGTGCTCGTCGCGATCCACCACAAACAACTGGTCGGTATGGTCGGGCAGTTCGTCGAAGCGGCGCAGGTAGCGCAACACGACTTCGAGCGTCACATCCTCGCGCACGGTGACCATGTCGAAGTCCATGATCGAGCCAACCGAATCCTCGGGGTAGGACATTGCCGCGCGCAACTGTTCGCGCTCATCGACCGACAGGCCACGGAACACGTCGTCGATCACGCCCTGCGGCAGATCGGGCGCCAGGTCGGCCAGCTCGTCGGCATCGAGCGTTTCGGCGGCAGCGACCAGCTCGGTGCGCTCCATCGACTCGATGAGGCTCTCGCGGACGGCATCGGACACCTCGAGCAGCACCTCGCCCTCGAGTTCCGGATTGACCAGGCCCCAGACAATCAGGCGCTCGTCGGTCGGCAGTGCCTCCAGCACGTAGGCAATATCGGCCGGGTGCATCGGGTCCAGCTTGTCGCGTAGCTCGTTCAGATGCTGCTTGTGCACGACCTCCTCGACGAGGTCGTGGCGGGGCCCTTCCTGCCGGTGGACCAGCTCCTCGACCAGCTTGTGCCGGGCGAGCAGGGTCTGCACCTCGGCGAGGCGCTCCTGCAGGTCTTCGGTATCGGTCAGCTGGGCTTCTTCGCTCATGGTGCAGCGCCGCAAAAGGTGCGCCATTTTAGCACTGCACCCCCGCCCGGAATCCTACAAAATCACTGCGGAAAACCCCTAGACGCGGGAAATTTCACGGCACCTCGGCACTCGGCATGCGGCCGAGAATGATCGCCGTCTTGCGCCCCAAGCCGGGGGCATTGCGATACCGGTCGTAGTAGCGCGGATTGGGTACCATGCCGGCCAGTCGGGCGGCCTGCTCGGGCCCCAACTGGGCGGCAGGGAGGTTGTAATAGTGGCGGGCTGCCGCTTCGGCACCGAACACGCCGTTCCCCCACTCGATCACGTTCAGATAAACCTCGAAAATGCGCCGCTTGCTCCACAGGTTTTCCAGCATCAGCGTAATGATCGCCTCCTCCACCTTGCGCCCGTAGGAGCGGGTCGGCGTCAGGAAGAGGTTTTTGGCTAGCTGCTGGCTGATGGTCGAGCCGCCGGCGACGGCACGCCCCTTCTTCTGGTTCTTTTCCAGCGCTTTCTGCATCCCTTCCCAGTCGAAGCCTTCATGATCGACGAACTTGGCATCTTCGGCTGCAATGATCGCCCGTTTCAGGTGGATCGAAATACGCTCATAGGGCACCCACTGCTGCTGCAATTCGGCCTGCGGGTTCTTTTGGCGCAACTCGGCCAGACGGATTGCCATGAAGCGGGTTTGCCCGGGATTGACCCAGCTCCACAGCAGCACCCAGCCGAGCAACCAGAGCTGCCAGAGCAGGAAGAGCCCGGCGACGGCCAGCACGGCCCATTTGAGCCAGCGGCCCAGCTGCTTCATGCCGCCAGCTGATCGCGCAGGCCGGCAAGCACCGCGCCGGTGGCAGGACGCACGCCGCGCCAGACGAAGAAGGCCTCGGCCGCCTGCTCGACGAGCATGCCGAGCCCGTCGGCACAACGCGCCGCCCCCTGCGCGCGGGCGAGTTGCAAAAAGGGCGTTTCGCCCTTGCCGTACATCATGTCGTAGGCCAGGCTGTCCGGAGCAAACAGGCCGGCCGGCAGGGGCAGGCCAGCGCCCGCGAGGCTGGCCGAGGTGGCATTGACCACCACGTCGTAGGACAGGCCGGAAAAATCCGCGAAGCTACCCGCACAAAGCGGCGCCAGATCGCTGAAGGCAGCCGCCAGTTCGGCGGCCCTCTTCGCCGTGCGGTTGGCGATGTCGAGGCAGGCCGGACCTTCGGCCAGAATCGGCGCGATGACGCCGCGCGCCGCACCGCCAGCGCCCAGCAGCAGGACGCGCTTGCCGGCGAGGGAAACCGCGAGATTGCGCGTGATGTCGCTGACCAATCCGGCGCCATCGGTGTTGTCGCCAACGATCTCGCCGCCGGCAAAGCTCAACGTATTGACTGCCCCGGCTCGTGCGGCGCGCTCCGTCAGGCTGTTGGCCAGACGACAGGCTGCTTCCTTGAAGGGCACGGTCACATTCGCCCCCTTTCCCCCCTGCCGGATGAATGCCGCCAGCGCGCCGGCAAAATCATCGAGTGGCGCCAGCCGGGCTTCGTAGACCAGATCCTGCCCGGTGGCAGCCGCGAAGGCGGCATGAATGGCAGGCGACTTGGAGTGGGCAATCGGGTTGCCGAAAACGGCGTACAGATCGGACATGGCGGGGCGGCGTGGAGAGGTGGGCAGAACGGCAGGGACGGGATCTATTTGCCGAGGCCGGTGTTCAGGGCATCGCCCTGTGTGAAATACCAGGTGCGGGCAAAGGACAGGACGGTGGCGCCTCCCAGCCCGGCGGCCGGGACCGGACCGAAGGGGGCCGACATGCGCAGGATACGCAGGGCGGCCTGATCGAGCACCTTGTGGCCGGAGGACTTCGAAATCTCGGCGTTGTACAGGCTGCCATCCTCGGCCCGCAATTCGACGAACAGAACGACGGCACCATACAGCTTGCCGCGCGCCTCTTCCGGATAATTCAGGGTACCGATACGCTCGATCTTCTGCTTCCAGGCATCGAGATAAGCCGCCAGGGCGTACTCCTCGGTACGCGCCCCGACAAACTTCTTGCGGGGCTTCTTGCTGTATTCGTCGGCGGTCTTGGCAATTTCGCCCTCCAGACGGGCCATCGCGCGGGCCGTTTCGGCGAGGTCGAGACCGCTGACGCTGGGCGCTGGCGTCGGCTGCTCGTGCTGCGTCGCATCGGAGGCGACGTGGCGCAGGCTCTTGGCCTGGGTCAGCAATTTCTGCTGGACCGATTCAAGCTCCTGCACCCGGCGCTGCATCTGCTGCACATCATTGCCTTCGGTCTGGCGCGGGGTCGGCGGCAAGGGGGTGCGCGCCCGGCGATTTCCCTCGACGTTGCCCCCGCCATCAAGGTTGGCCTGCGCCAGCGCCTGCGCGTCGTGCGGCTTGCGCGCCGATTTGGCATTGACCAGGATGATGTCGAGTGCCCGCTCGCGCATCACCTGCGAGGCATCCGGAAAGGTGAAATGCAATGTCAGCAGCACCCCGTGGAACAGTACGGAGGCGGCGATCGCCAACCACAGCCGGCGATCCTGCTCGGCGGCTCGCGACCGGCGCGGGCTGACCGCCTGCGTCACGCCTCGTCCTCCGCCACGGCCTCCAGCGGACTGGCCTCGCCCAGCAGCCGGACGAAACGGCAGGTCAGCTCGGGGGCCAGCAGGTCGATGCTGTCGATTGCCAGATGCACGCGCTGCCCCGGCAGCAGGTCGCCCGGCAGGGACGGTACACGCAGCAACAGCGGCAGATGGTCGAGCTTGACCAGTTGCTCGCGGCGCACCGTGGCATCGATCTCACTCACCGCGTGCTGCTGCAGCCAGCGCAGGCACCAGTAGCGCTCCATCAGGCGCTGGAAATCGGCGTAGGCGCCGTAGGTGATCTCGAAATCTCGCATCGCGGCAAACAGTTCGGCCGACTTCTGCGCAAAGGGCGGCGTTTCGCCGCGCAGGCAGGCGATCAGCTGCCATTGGTTGACCAGGTCGCAATAACGGCGCAGCGGCGAAGTCATCCAGGCGTATTGCGGCACACCGAGCCCTTCATGCGGTAACGGCGAGGTCGTCATGCGCACCTTGCCCTGCGTCTGCGCCCGATACAGGCAGGCGATGTTCTTCTCGGCGAGCAGCCCCCCCCAGGTCGAATTGGCCACGATCATCAATTCGGCCACCAGCTTGTCGAGGGGGCTGCCGCGCTTGCGCTCGCTGATTTCAACCGTGCACGCTTCCGGGTCGGCCAGGTCGCCGCTGATGGCGAAGTTGTAGTCGTTCACACCCTGCACGGCAGAGGGCTTACCGCGCCGGCCTTCGCAGGCATTGGCGAAATGCCAGAGGTGGAGCAGCTCGCGGGCGAAGGGCCGGTCGGGCAGGGCGCCGCCGACGGTCTGCTCGTTGAACCAGGGCTCGACTTCGTGATGCCGCAGGTTGGCGGCGATATGCACCCGCTCCAGCCGCGACTCGTGACCCAGGATTTCGAACGCATCGTTGACCGTCAGGTAGATCGACACAGCCGGGCAATCGACGCCGCCGGCCAGCGTGTAGTTCTGCACCACCGCATCGGGCAACATGGTGATCTTGTTGCCCGGCATGTACACCGTGGACAGACGGGCCCGCGCCACGCCGTCGAGCGGCGAACCATGGACGATGGCCAGACCGGGCGCCGCGATATGGATGCCGATGCGGCTGCCGATGCCAGGCAGCCAGGTGACCGACAGGGCATCGTCAATTTCGGTGGTGTGCGCATCGTCGATCGAAAAAGCGCGCACCTCAGCCATCGGCAGATCCGCCGGCAGACCGGGCGTTTCCACCGCAGGGAAGCCGACACCCCGCGGAAACTGTTCATGCAGGAAACGCTTGTAATGCAGGTGATAAGCCGACTTGATGGCACCGCACCTGAAAAGCAACTGGGCGGCCGTCAGACCGGTTTCGGCGCAAGCCGTTTCGAAAGCCTTGGTTTCCGGCCTGTTGCGGTCCGGCGCGTAGAGCAGGACATCGGTCAGTGCGCCGATTTCCGGCGGCAGGCGGAATGCCCGGAGCTCGTTTATCCAGCCCTCGATGGCGAGCGCCTGCTGACGCTTCTTTTCAAGACTGGCCAGAGCAGCTGCGAGAATGTCGGCCGGCGCCTTGCGGAAGCGGCCCTTGCCTTTGCGGTGGAAATAGACGGGCGCGGCATGCAGGGCAAGCAGCACCGCCGCCGCTTCGACCGGAGCGGGGTCGTGTCCGTAGTAATCACGGGCAAAATCCAGAAACGAAAATTCGCCATCGCTCACGCACTCCCACAGGAAATCGGCCTCGATCTCCTCGGCCAGTGGCGTCGCCTGCTCGAGCAGGGCACCAGCCGAAGGCTTCTCGAAACGCAACAATACCGTTGCGGCCTTGATCTTGCTGCGCTTGCCGGAAGGCATTTCGACCTGCAACGAGCTGTCGTTGTCGGCCAGGATGCTGCCTGCCTTGAAGCCGCCATCTTCTTCAAACAATACGTTCATCGGCGGATTATAGCCCGGCAAATTCAATGAGTTGCGCCACGAATTCGGGAAATTGCGTGAAGCTGTGATCGCCGCCGGGCAGCACGGTTTGCCGGCAGCCGGCATAGAAGTCGAGCGCTTGCCGATAATCGAGCACCTCGTCGCCCGCTTCGAGCAGCAGCCAGTAGCGGTCCGGCGTCGGCCGGCACACCTGCGTCCGGAGCTGTGCGGCATGGGCCGCGGTAAAGGTGAAAGGCTCGCCGGTATGGAAATTGACGTGCTCACCGACAAAGAGGCCGAGGTCGAGCGCCGCGACGATCGCCGGGTTGATCAGGACCGCCCGCAGATCGTGCTTTTCAGCCAGATGGTTCGCATAGTGCCCGCCGAGCGACGAGCCGATCAGCACGACCGGCCCCCTCGCCTGCCCGATCAGATCCTCAACACAGGCCACCGCCGCATCTGGCACCGGCGGCAGGGATGGACAGGCGAAGTACGCTTTCAGGCCGCGCCGCGCCATTTCCCCGGCCAGCAGGCGCGACTTCCACGACGCAGGCGAAGAACAGAAGCCGTGCAGATAAACGATCAGTGGGCGGTCCATTGCACCCAGCCGAAATGCGCAGTGGTCAGCACGACGATGCCGAAAACGATGCGATACCAGGCGAAGGGCACGAAATCATGGCTGGAAATGAAGCGCAGCAGCCAGCGCACGCACAGGAAGGCCGAAATGAAAGCCGAGACGAAGCCAACCGCCCACATGCCCATATCATCGACACTGAGCAGCGCCCTCTCCTTGTAGAGCTGATAGAGCGTCGCGACGCCCAGGGTCGGAATGGCGAGGAAAAAAGAGAATTCAGTCGCTGCCTTGCGCGACAGGCCAAACAGCAGGCCGCCGATGATCGTCGCGCCGGAGCGGGACGTCCCCGGGATCAATGCAAACGCCTGCGCCACCCCCAGTTTCAGCGCATCAAGCAGCGTCATTTCGTCGACGGTCTGGATACGTATCGTGTGCTCACGCCGCTCCGCCCACAGGATGACCAGCGCCCCGGCGATAAAAGTCGTCGCCACCGCAATCGGGTTGAACAGGTGGGCCTTGATCGCCTTGCCGAAAGCCAGGCCGAGCATGGCGAGCGGCAGGAAGGCGACGAACAGGTTGAGGATGAATTTCCGCGCAGCCGGGTCGCTCGTCGCGCCACGCGCCACATGGAGCAAACGCGCGCGATATTCCCAGACGACGGCCAGGATGGCCCCCGACTGGATGACGATCTCGAACAGCTTGCCACGATCATCGTTGAAATTGAGCAGATCGCCGGCCAGAATCAGGTGACCGGTCGACGAAATGGGCAGGAATTCGGTCAGCCCCTCGACGATGCCGAGAATAAGCGCCTTGAGCAGGAGTAGCGGGTCCATGGAATGTGGCCAGGTTGGGGAGGCCGCATTCTACTACCCCGGCCGGGTCAGTGCTTCGAGCTCGGCCAGCCAGTGCAGGGCAGCCTCCCGGGTGCTGCCGCACATGTCGGGCGCCGGCTGCAGGCCGGAACAGCAGGCCGGACGTTCCGGATGGCCGAACAGGCGACACCGGAACTCCGCATCGAGATGCCGGCAAGGCACCCCGGCCGGCTTGTCCAGCGAGGAGATCGAGGGCGCAATGCAACAGGCCCCACAGCCGGGACGACACACCATATCAGCCCGCCGGTCGCAGCCGGGCGTCGAAGGCGAACGGCCGCTCGACCGCCATCGTCACCTCGGCAAAGCACGGGTGCAGCGGATTGATGACCAGATTGCGCGCTTCCGGCACCACCGCCGAGGGCACGATCAGGGCCAGACCGCGCTGCTCGCGCAGGAAAGTCTCGCCCCAGGCGATCGACGCGATGGCCGGCGGCGTCTCCGCCCAGTTCGGCACCTGCACCGGATCGAAAGACTCGTACAGCCCCGGATCATCGGGCAAATCGAGCCGAACCAGTTGCAGGTCGGGCGGCAGGATGCGGCCGGTATGCCCCAGCTTCTCCAGTGCGCAGATTTCCACCGACAAGCCGGCATAGATCACCGGCAGGCCGAGCGGATGCCAGCGACCGGCATCGACCAAGCCGCCCGCCCCGCTGCGGTCCAGCGCAAAACGGGCGCGGGCAATGCGCCAGGCCTGCATCAGGCCACACCGCCGTAAGCGATCGCATGGAGCACGCGCGACACCTCACGACAACCAATCTCCGTATCGAGCAAGGAGAGCGGCGCCACGCCGCCCAGACCGACATTGACCGCCTGCAGCCACTCGGCAGCCTGCGCCGGATCGCCGAAGGTCTCTTCCGCCAGCTGTTCGATGCGGCCAAGCCGAACGAGGCGTTCGGTCACCAGCGGATCGAGCACCTCGTTTGCCGCCACTTTGCGCTTGGCCGTGGATACCGAAAGGCCGACCAGTTCATAAACCCGCTCCCGCGGCAAATGCAGCGCCTCCGCCACCCCCAGCAGGTTGCCGGCCGGCGCCCCGCGGCGAATGGCCTCGATCTGCAACGCCGCCGGGCTGCCTAGAAAGGCATCGCGATAATCCCGCCAGGCCGCGCCCGATCGGGCCCCGCCGGGAATGGCATACAGCGCGGCCGGTTGCTCGGCGGCCAGACGACCGCGTTTCGGATTTTGCATGTGGTCTGCCATGGCCAGCGCCCCAGATATCAATTGATACCTAATACTAGCCCAAATGAACCTGAATCACAAATCCCGCCCGGCCAGACAAGCGCGACACCCGCAGCCCGGACCCCGAAAGCAAAAAAGGCGGCCGAAACAGCCGCCTGATCATGACCGAGCCGGTCTACCGCAGGTTCAAACCTTGCGGTAAATCTCGGCGCCGGTTTTGACGAACTCCACGGATTTGGCCTCCATGCCCTTTTCCAGCGCCTCGGTTTCCCCAATGCCTTGCTGGGCAGCGAAGTCGCGCACGTCCTGCGTGATCTTCATCGAACAGAAATGCGGCCCGCACATCGAACAGAAGTGGGCGACCTTGGCCGACTCCTTGGGCAGGGTCTCGTCGTGGAATTCGCGCGCCTTGTCCGGGTCGAGGCCGAGATTGAACTGATCTTCCCAACGAAACTCGTAGCGTGCCTTGGACAACGCGTTATCGCGAATCTGCGCGCCCGGGTGGCCCTTGGCGAGGTCGGCGGCGTGGGCGGCCAGCTTGTAGGTGATGATGCCTTCCTTGACGTCGTCCTTGTCCGGCAGGCCGAGGTGTTCCTTGGGCGTCACGTAGCAGAGCATGGCGGTGCCGTACCAGCCGATCATCGCGGCGCCGATGCCGCTGGTGATGTGGTCGTAGCCCGGCGCGATGTCGGTGGTCAGCGGGCCCAGCGTATAAAACGGGGCTTCCTTGCAGTACTCCAGTTGCAGGTCCATGTTCTCTTTGATCAGGTGCATCGGCACATGGCCCGGGCCTTCGATGATGGTCTGCACGTCGTGCTTCCAGGCGATTTCGGTGAGTTCGCCGAGGGTCTTCAATTCACCCAGTTGCGCTTCGTCGTTGGCGTCGTAGATCGAGCCGGGACGCAGGCCGTCGCCGAGGCTGAAGGCCACGTCGTAGGCCTTCATGATTTCGCAGATTTCCTCGAAATGCGTGTAAAGGAAGCTTTCCTTGTGGTGCGCCAGGCACCACTTGGCCATGATCGAGCCGCCACGGCTGACGATGCCAGTCATGCGGTTGGCAGTCATCGGGATGTAGCGCAGCAACACGCCGGCGTGGATGGTGAAGTAATCGACGCCTTGTTCGGCCTGCTCGATCAGCGTGTCGCGGAAGATTTCCCAGGTCAGCTCCTCGGCCTTGCCGTTCACCTTTTCCAGCGCCTGGTAAATTGGCACCGTGCCGATCGGCACGGGCGAGTTGCGGATGATCCACTCGCGCGTTTCGTGGATGTTCTTGCCGGTCGACAGATCCATCACCGTATCGCCGCCCCAGCGGATCGACCAGGTCATTTTCTCGACTTCTTCCTGAATGCTGGAGCCGAGCGCCGAGTTGCCGATGTTGGCGTTGATCTTGGTGAGGAAGTTGCGGCCGATGATCATCGGCTCGCTTTCCGGGTGGTTGATGTTGTTCGGGATGATGGCGCGGCCACGGGCGATTTCGCTACGCACGAATTCCGGGGTGATTTCAGCTGGAATACTGGCGCCGAAGTTCTGGCCCGGATGCTGGCGGGTCAGCAGGGCGGCCATTTTCTCGCCGGTCGGCCCGGTGGCTTTCAGGGATTCAATGTAGGCTGCGCGGTTGAGATTTTCGCGAATCGCGACAAACTCCATTTCCGGTGTGATGATGCCTTTGCGGGCGTAGTGCATCTGCGACACGTTCATGCCAGCCTTGGCGCGGCGCGGCTTGCGGTGCAAACCCGGGAAACGCAGCGCATCCAGCGCCTTGTCGGCGGCACGCTGGCGGCCGTATTCGGAAGACAGGTCGGACAACTCCTCGGTATCGCCCCGTTCGGCGATCCATGGGGCGCGCAACGCCGGCAGGCCGGAACGGATGTCGATCCTGGCATGGGGATCCGTGTAGGGCCCGGAACAGTCGTACACGAAGATCGGCGGATTCTTCTCGCCGCCGAACCCGGTCGGCGTGTCCGCCTGGCTGATTTCGCGCATCGGCACCCGGATGTCGGGGCGCGACCCCGCGATATAAACCTTGCGGGAATTCGGCAACGGCTGAATGGCAGCCTCGTCGACGTGGGCCGTGGCGGCGAGGAAAGTATCTTTGGCGTTCATGGGTGCTCCGTGCGTGATTACAGCCGGATAAGACGGGCAAGGAGCGCGCTGGTTCCACCCCAGCATTCGTTTCCCTACGACGGCATGACCCGGTCAGGTTCGAAGGGTATTTCTCAGTCATCCGTCACCGGCGACACCCCTAACGAGAGCCTGCAAGTTACTGGAAACACAGGCAAAATGCAAGGAATGACAAATCCCGCTCAAGATTTCGGGAAAGCGGCCGAAATATCTTCGACAAGACGCGGAATCTAAAGAAAAACGAGGACTCACCATGCGCCATCTGATCATCGCCGGCCTGCTCGCCACACTCCCATGGAGCCTCTCGGCCGCCCCGACCTGGCAGGTCATCTCCTCCGAGCCCGGCAAGCGTATCGAGATCGACCGCACCAGCCTCAAGCGCGAAGGCAGCACCGTCCAGGCACAGGGCCGGGTCGTCCTTGAAAAGGAATTGATCGACGGCCGCTCCGGTGCCGGCTACCGCGTCATCGAAGCGATCACCCGCTACGACTGCACAACACGCAATGCCAACACCATCAAGCGCATCTTCAAGAAAAACGAAACCGAGATCGTCCGCGAGGAAGAGATCAAGGGCGTCGAACTGCCGGTACGTTCCGGCACGCTGGACGACAAGGTGCTGCGCGAAGTCTGCCGTCCGCCCAAGGAAAGTCCCGCGGAACTGGCCAAGAAAGCCAATGAAGCCGGTAGCGAGCTGAAAGCGGCCAACGACGCGATGCTCAAGAAGGAGCTGGCCAAAGCCGACAAACCGGCCGCCATCAAAACCAGTGACACACCGGTCAAGGAAGAAGCTGCACCGCTTCCCTCGATCCGCCCCAACCTGAAAGCTGCTGCCGAAGCCGCCAGGGAAGCCCCCCCCGCAGCGCCCCCATCACCCGCTGCCAAGCCCGTTGCCCCGCCTCCAGCCAGGCCCCAGACCTACGTCATTCACACCCCGCCGGCAGCCAAGCCGAAGAAACCCGCCCGGCCCGAAGGCTACATGCTGGAACTGACCCACAGCGAGCCGGCCATCCAGCACGCACACATCCACTGGGGTTACGAAGGCGCCGGCGCCCCGGAAAACTGGAGCAAGCTCGATCCCCAGAACAAACTCTGCGCCACCGGCGAACGCCAGTCACCGATCGATATCCGGGATGGCATCAAGGTCGATCTCGAACCCATCAAGTTCAACTACCAGCCGTCGACCTTCCGCATCGTCGATAACGGCCACACCGTTCAGGTTCAGGTTGGCGAAGGATCGATTTCCCTGACCGGAAAATCCTATGAACTGGTCCAGTTCCACTTCCATCGTCCGTCAGAAGAAAAAATCAACGGGCAACGCTTTGACATGGTCGCCCACCTGGTCCATAAGGCGGATGACGGCCAGTTGGCCGTCGTCGCCATCTTGCTCGAGCGGGGCAGCGAAAACCCCTTCATCCAGACGCTGTGGAATTATATGCCGCTGGAAAAGAACATGCCGGTTTCGCCGCCCGAGGCAATCGTCGACCTGAATACCCTGCTACCGACCTCGCGTACCTACTACACCTACATGGGTTCGTTGACGACGCCGCCCTGCACCGAGGGGGTACTGTGGCTGGTGATGAAACAGCCCGTTCAGGTCTCGCCGGAACAGATCAACATTTTCAGCCGCCTGTACCGCAATAATGCCCGCCCCATCCAGCCCGCCAGCGGCCGCCTGATCAAGGAGGGCCGTTGACCGGGAGGAAAACGCGATGGTAACTTAATGACCAGAAAGTCATTAAGTTAGCCATGTCCTTCCCCCCGCCCCCGCCGCGCAAACGCCGCAAGGAAGCCCGCCCCTCCGAACTGCTCGCCGCAGCGCTCGACCTCTTCGTCGAGCGAGGCTTCGCCGCCACCCGGCTGGAAGATGTCGCGCGCCGGGCCGGCGTGTCGAAGGGCACGCTGTACCTGTATTACGAAAACAAGGAAGCCCTGTTCAAGGCCGTGATTCAGGAAGGCATCGTGCCGGTCATCGCCGAGAACGAAGCCATCGCCGCCCAGCACACCGGCAGCAGCTTTGACCTGATGGAAATACTGCTCGCCAACTGGTGGACCAAGATCGGCCAAACCGCCTTTGCCGGCATCCCCAAGCTGATGGTCGCCGAGGCGCGGAATTTCCCCGAACTCGGCCGCTACTATGTCGAAAACGTCATCAACCGCGGCCGCGCCCTGGTCGGCAGCGCCCTGCGGCGCGGCATGGCGAGCGGCGAATTTCGCGAAATGGATGTCGAGACAACCATCGACGTCGTCATCGCCCCCCTGCTGATGCTGCTGGTCTGGCGTTTTTCGATGAGCTGCTGTGCCGGCAACGACAGTAATCCGCAGCTTTACCTCCAAATTCACATGGACATCCTGCGCCAAGGTTTGCGCCGGAACGCCGGGGAGAGTCGGGTATAATCCGGATTTGTCGGAATCAATATATTAGCCTGTGCTAATATTACGCCTGCGGAGACCCACATGAACATCGAGCAAGCCCGCTTCAACATGATCGAACAGCAGATCCGGCCCTGGGAGGTTCTGGATCAGGAGGTTCTCGACCTGCTTTTCGTCGTCAAGCGCGAGGACTTCACGCCGGCTGCCTATCGCAACCTGGCCTTCGCCGACATGGAAATTCCGCTGGGCAGCGGACAGGTCATGCTGGCACCAAAGATCGAGGCAAAGCTGATGCAGGAACTCGCCATCCGGAAAACCGACAAGGTTCTCGAAATCGGCACCGGCAGCGGCTACATGGCTGCCCTGCTCGCCTCCCGCGCCGAACATGTGGTCAGCATCGAAATCCGCCCGGAAATCGCTGCCACCGCGCAGACCAATCTGCAACGTGCCGGCATTTCCAACGTCACGGTCGAAGTCGGTGATGGCATCAACGGCTGGTCGCAGCGCGGCCCGTACGACGCCATCGTCGTCTCCGGCTCCGTCCCCGCCGTTCCGCCCGCCCTGCTCAAGCAACTGCGCATCGGCGGCCGCCTGGCCGTCATCGTGGGTGAGGCTCCGGTCATGGAGGCCCAGCTGATCACGCGCACGGCCGAGAACGCCTACAACACCGTCAACCTGTTCGAGACCGTCATTCCGGCGCTCGACGGTGCTGGCGCCAAAAATCATTTCTCTTTCTGATGCAACAGATTCGCGCACGACAACTCGCTGAATGGCTGGCCGACGAAAATCGCCCCGCCCCTGTCCTGCTGGATGTGCGCGAACCCTGGGAACGGGATCTATGCCAGCTGGCGGGAAGTCAGCACATCCCGATGCATCTGGTTCCGGTGCGCTGCAACGACATCGACCCGAACCGCGAGGTGGTGGTGATCTGCCACCACGGCGGTCGCAGCATGCAGGTCGCGATGTTTCTCGAGCGCAAGGGCTTCCGCTCGGTGCATAACCTGATGGGGGGCGTCGAGGCCTGGGCCACGGAGGTCGATCCCACTATGCGTCGTTACTGAGGATGGCATGAAAAAACTCGCCTGGCTGCTCGTTTCCCCCCTGTTCGCATCGCCGCTTTGCGCCGCCGACCTGATGCAGGTGTATCGCGAGGCGCAAGCCAACGACGCGACCTTCGCTGCCGCCCGGGCCACGCTGGAAGCCAGCCAGGAAAAACAGCCGCAGGCGCGCGCCGGCCTGATGCCCAGCCTGAACCTGTCGGGCAACACGGTGTGGAACAAGAACGAACTCTCCACGCATGGCGGGGCGACCTTTGCGCGGCCTAACTACAATTCGAACGGCTACCAGCTGACCCTGTCGCAGCCGCTCTTCCGCTGGCAGAACTGGATCGCCTATGACCAGTCGAAAATGCAGGTAGCCCAGGCCGAGGCGAACTTTGGCCTGGCCCGCCAGGATTTGATCCTGCGCGTTGCCCAGGCCTATTTCGACGTGCTCTACGCGCAGGAGAATGTCGCCGCAGTCAAAGCCAACAAGCAAGCGATTGCCCAGCAACTCGAACTGGCCAAAAAGAGCTTCGAGGTCGGCACCTCGACCATCACCGATACCCATGAAGCGCAGGCCCGTTATGACCTGGCCAGCGCTCAGGAAATTGCCGCCGAAAGCGACCTGGACGTCAAGCTGCGCACCCTGCAAGCCATCATCGGCCAGGAGCCCGGTGCGCTCGCCCAGTTGCGCAAATCGGCCGAGCTGACCCCGCCGCAGCCAAGCAGCATGAACGACTGGGTCGCCGCCGCCGAAAGTGGCAGCCTGAATGTCCAGATCCAGCAATACAATGCCAGCATTGCCGCCCGTGAAGTGGACAAGCAACGGGCCGGACATTACCCGACGCTCGACATGGTGGCCAATTATGGTCATTCCAAGGCGTACAACAGCTTCTCGGGCAGCAGTGTCGACACCGACTACCAGAATGCCGGCCTGCAACTGAACATCCCGCTCTTTTCCGGCGGCTTGACGGCCTCCCGCCAGCGCGAGGCGAGCGCCAACCGTGCCGCTGCCGAATCCGGACTGGAAGCTGCCAAGCGCAATGCCGCCCTGGGCGCCCGTCAGTATTATCTCGGCGTGGTCAACGGCCTGGCCCAGGTCAAGGCGCTGAAAGCGGCGCTGATCTCGTCCCAGTCGGCGCTCGAATCGAACAAGCTGGGTTATGAAGTCGGCGTACGCATCAATATCGATGTGCTGAATGCCGAAAACCAGGTGTATGTCACCCGCCGCGACCTGGCCAAAGCCACCTTCGATACGCTGATGGCGCAGTTGCGTCTGAAGGCTGCGACCGGCGCGCTGGGTGACGACGATGTCGCCCAGCTCAACGCCCTGCTCGACCCGACCACCGTTCGATAAGATCCAGCATGCGTCCCGCCGCCCCTTGGTGGGCGCGGGCAAACTGCCCGGCTGAGCGGCGCATGGCCGCCAGACGTTCGCGATCGCTCAGCAAGGCATCGACCTGCCGGCCCAAGGCATCGGCATCGGATACGCGTTGCGCCGCTCCCGCCGCAATCGCATCCTCGGTCGCCTGCAGGAAATTGAAGGTGTGCGGCCCGACCAGCACCGGGCATTCACAGGCCGCCGCCTCGATCAGGTTCTGGCCGCCCAGCGGCAGCAGGCTGCCGCCGACGAAGGCGAGATCGGCCAGACTGTAGTAAGCCGCCATTTCCCCCATGCTGTCCCCCAGCCAGACCACCGTATCCTCGCCCGGCATCGCCTGACTACGGCGCGTCGTGGGCAGCCCTGCCTGCCGCAGCAAGGACGCTACCTCATCGAAACGCTGCGGATGGCGTGGCACCAGAACGAGCAAGGCGCGCGGCACCGTCACCCGGCGCCAGGCGGCGAGAATCAACGCCTCCTCGCCGTCGCGGGTGCTCGCTGCCAGCCAGACCGGCCGGGTGCCGACCGCCTGCCGCCACTGCCGGCCCAGCGCAATTTTTTCGGCGGCCGGCTGGACATCAAACTTCAAATTGCCACAGACCGCGACGGGCTTCGCCCCCAGGCCGGCCAGGCGTTCGGCATCGGCGGCGGTCTGTGCCGCCACGCCGGACAAGGCAGCAAAAGCCGGAGCGAGCAGACGACGGAACCGCCCATAGCCCCGCGCCGAACGGGCCGACAGCCGGGCATTGGCCAAGATGACCGGAACACCGGCCTGGCGGGCGCCATGCACCAGGTTGGGCCAGATCTCGGTTTCCATCAGCACGCCCAAAGCAGGCCGGAAATGGCGGAAGAAACGGGTCACGGCCCCCGGATAGTCGTAGGGCAGATAGGCCTGGATCACGCGGTCGCCATAGAGCTCGCGCCCGGCCGCCCGGCCGGTCGGTGTCATGCCGGTGAGCAGGATGCGATGCGCCGGCCAGCGGGCGAGCAAGCCCTCAATGAGCGGTTGGGCGGCACGGGTTTCACCGACCGACACGGCATGCACCCAGATCAGCTTGTCGGGCGCCCTGGACGGATAAAAACCGTAACGTTCCCCGAGGTTGCGCCAATACTCCGGCTGCTTACGGCCGCGCCACAGCAGGCGCAAGCCGATCAGCGGTGTGATCAGGTAAAGCAGCAGGGAATAGGCCAGACGCGCCATCAGGCGAGCACCGCCTGCAATTCGCCGAGTACGGCATCCACCGCCGGTAGCTGCGCCTTGCCCCCCAGATTGCGGAAGAAACCGGCCCCCAGCACGCCGGTCAACCCCGGATCGGTTGCCGTATACAGCGCCACCGTCGGCAGGCCGAGCGCCACGGCGAGATGCGTCAGGCCGGTATCGACCCCCACGGCGGCCCGGGCACCGGCCAGCAGCGAAGCCAGGTCGGCAATGCCCATCGACGGTGCCGCAACGGCGCCCGGAATGGCTGCCGCGAGGCGGGCCGCCCGCGCGCGCTCGACCGCACTTCCCCCCGGCAGCACGGCGCCAAAACCAAGACTGTTCAGGCGCTTGCCGAGGTTCAGCCAGTGCGATTCGGGCCACAGTTTGTCGTCGCGGCTGGTCGCGGTCAGAAAAACGACATACGGACGATGGGGCAGCCAGCCGAACGTGCCCGGCGCGGCGGTGATGCCATAGTCCACCGCGCGCTCTTCCGCATACCCCAGGGCGGCCGCGGCCAGCCGGCGATTACGCAAGACGGCATGCAGGTCGCGCGCAACGTGGCAATGGCGGTCGTAGAACCGTGCCGCAAGCGGCTCGCGGGCCGAATCGGCGGCGTAACCGACATGCAGGCCACGCGCCTGCCGGGCGAGCAAGGCGCTTTTCAGCAGACCCTGGGTATCGATGACTGCATCGTATGGAACAGCGGCGATCTGCCGCCGAAAAGCAGCGATTTCCCGCCAGGTTGCGCCCTTCAACAACTGCTTGCGCCAGCGCCGGATGGCGACCGGAATGATCTCGCGCACTGCCGGATGCAAGCGTGGAATGGCGGCAAAGCTGTCCTCGACACACCAGTCGATCTCGGCTTCGGGAAAGTGGCGCCGGATATCGCTGACTACAGGCAGGTTGTGAATGACATCGCCGAGCGAGGAAGTTTTCACGAGCAAGATGCGCATCGGCGGATAAAATCACGGCTTTCGAAACCGCCATTATAAATGTCCGTCCCGCGCCAACCGCTCTCTGTCGCGATCATCACCCTGAACGCCGCCTCGCAACTGGAAGCCTGCCTGCAAAGTGTGCGTTTTGCCGATGAAATCGTCGTCGTCGATTCCGGCAGCACGGACGGCACGCCGGAACTGGCCGCACGCTGCGGCGCCCGCGTCATCGCGCAAGCCTGGCTCGGCTTCGGCCGGCAAAAACAGTTTGCCGTGGCGGCAGCCCAGCACGACTGGGTGTTGTGCCTCGACGCCGACGAGCGCGTGACGCCCGCGCTGCAGGCCGCCATCGAAAGCGCCCTGCAACAGCCGGCGAACGGCGCCTATCGCTTCGCCCGCTGCAACCGCTTCCTCGGTCGCTACCTGAAGCACGGCGAAGGCTACCCGGATTGGTCGCTGCGCCTTTTCGACCGGCGCCAGGCCCGCTGGTCGGACGATGCGGTACATGAAAAGGTGATCAGCCAAACCAGCGTCGGCACCCTGCCGGGCGATCTGTTGCACGATTCGGCGGAAACCCTCGCGGCCTACCTCACCAAGCAGAACCGCTACACCTCGCTGGCCGCCGACATGGCCTGGCAGGCCGGCAAGCGCGCCTCGTTCGGACGCCTCGCCTTCAGCCCCATCGTCCGCTTCATCAAGTTCTACCTGCTCCGGCAAGGCTTCCGCGATGGGCTGCCGGGCTTCATCCATATCGCCATCGGCTGCATGAACAGCTTCCTGAAATATGCCAAGATGCTGGAACGGCAGCGTGCGGATGGTGCACTGCGGTAGAATCCCGTGAACTTCAATCCGAGAGAAAACCCGTGAAAATTCTCGTTACCGGCGCTGCCGGCTTCATCGGCATGACCACCGCCCTGCGCCTGCTGGCCCGCGGCGACGAAGTGGTGGGCCTCGACAACCTGAACGACTACTACGAAGTCAGCCTCAAGGAAGCCCGCCTCGCCCGGCTGACCGGCCATGCCAACTTCCGCTTCGTCAAGCGCGATGTCGCCGACCGCGCTGGCATGGAGGCCCTGTTCGCCGCGGAGAAATTCGACAAGGTCATCCATCTGGCCGCCCAGGCCGGCGTCCGCTACTCGATCCAGAATCCACACGCCTATGTCGACAGCAATCTGGTCGGCTTCATTCACATCCTCGAAGGCTGCCGCCACCACCGGGTGCAGCACCTGGTCTATGCTTCCAGCTCCAGCGTCTATGGTGGCAATACCCGGATGCCTTTTTCGGAGCATGACAGCGTCGACCACCCGGTCAGCCTGTATGCCGCAACCAAGAAGGCCAACGAGCTGATGGCCCATACCTACAGCCACCTCTACGGCCTGCCGACCACCGGCCTGCGCTTTTTCACTGTCTATGGCCCCTGGGGCCGGCCGGACATGGCGCTCTTCCTGTTCACCAAGGCCATCCTCGAAGGCCGGCCGATCGACGTTTTCAACCACGGCAACATGCAGCGCGATTTCACCTATGTGGATGACATCGTCGAAGGCGTCATCCGGGTGCTCGACCGCAACGCGGCGGCCAACCCGGCCTACGACCCGCTGACGGCCGATCCGGCAACCAGCAACGCCCCCTACCGGGTTTTCAATATCGGCAACAATAATCCGGTACAACTCCTCGACTTCATCGGCGCGATTGAAACCGCGCTTGGCAGGAAGGCGGAAAAACGCCTGCTGCCCCTGCAGGACGGCGACGTACCGGCCACCTACGCCAACACGGACCTGCTCAACGACTGGGTCGGTTTCGTCCCGGGCACGAGCGTGCAAGAGGGCGTCAGCCGTTTCATCGCCTGGTATCGCGATTACTACAAGGTTTAAGGAACAGCTATGTGCGGCATCGTCGCGGCAGCAGCCGGCAACAACATCGTCCCCGTCCTGGTTGAAGGACTGAAGAAACTCGAATATCGCGGCTACGACTCGGCCGGCCTGGCGGTCATCGGCCCCAATGGCATCGAACGGGTGCGGTCCGTCGGCCGGGTCGCCGAACTGGAGTCCGCCTCGGCTGCCACCCAATCACCGACCGGAATCGCCCACACCCGCTGGGCGACCCACGGCGTGCCCTGCGAACGCAACGCCCACCCGCATGTCTCCGGCACGATCGCGGTCGTCCATAACGGCATCATCGAGAATTACGAGAGCCTGCGCCAGGAATTGAGCGCCCAGGGCTACGTTTTCACGTCGGACACCGACACCGAGAGCATCGCCCATCTGGTGCAGGCGACGCTCCGCGATGAACCCGACCTCTTCCAGGCTGTCCGCCTGGCCTGCCAGCGCCTGGTCGGCGCCTACGCCATTGCCGTCATCGACCATCGCCAACCCGGGAAAATCGTTGTAGCCCGCGAAGGCTCGCCCTTGCTGCTTGGCGTATCCGACAGCGGCAACTACGCCGCCTCCGATGCCTCCGCCCTGCTCCAGGTGACCCGCAACATGATCTATCTGGAAAATGGCGATATCGCCGAGCTGACTGCCAACCAGGTACGCATCGTCCGCCTCGATGGCACGCCGGTCGAACGGCCGGTGCATGTCTCGCAGCTTTCGGCTGCCGCCGTCGAACTCGGTACCTTCCGCCATTACATGCAGAAGGAAATCTTCGAGCAACCCGATGCCCTGGCCAACACGCTGGAAATCGTGGGCGGCAGCAAAACCATCCAGCCCGGCATTTTCGGCGCCGATGCCGGCCAGTTGCTCGCCGATGTGGACTCGATCCTGATTCTTGCCTGCGGCACCAGCGCCCACTCCGGCCAGACCGCCCGCTACTGGCTGGAAGCGATTGCCGGCGTGCCGTGTGCCGTCGAGATCGCCAGCGAATACCGCTACCGCGTCTCGGTGCCCAATCCGCGCCAGCTGATCGTCGCCATCTCGCAATCCGGCGAGACCGCCGACACCCTGGCCGCCCTGCGCCACGCCAAGGCCCTGGGCCAACCCAAAACCCTGGCCATCTGCAACGTGCCGGAATCGGCCATCGTTCGCGAATCGGCCCTACGCTTCATCACCCGGGCCGGCCCGGAAATCGGGGTCGCCTCGACCAAGGCCTTCACCACCCAGCTCGCCGCCCTCTTCCTGCTCACGCTGGTCATCGCCAAAGTCAAGGGTCGCCTGGCGCCGGAACAGGAAAGCCGCTTCATCGACCAATTGCGCCATCTGCCGGTGGCCGTCAACAAGGTACTGGAGCTGGAAGACGCCATCGAGGTCTGGGCCAAGCGCTTTGCCGACAAGCACCATGCGCTCTTCCTCGGGCGCGGCCGACACTATCCGATCGCCCTCGAAGGCGCGCTCAAGCTCAAGGAAATCTCCTACATCCATGCCGAAGCCTATCCGGCCGGCGAACTCAAGCACGGCCCGCTCGCCCTGGTCGACGGCAACATGCCGGTCATCTCGGTGGCCCCCAACGACCAGCTGCTCGACAAGCTGAAGTCCAATCTCAAGGAAGTCCAGGCGCGGGGCGGCGAACTGTACGTCTTTGCGGATGCAGACTCGGAAATCCCCGAGTCGGAAGGGGTGCATATCCTGCGCCTGCCCGAGCACTACGGCGAACTGTCGCCCATCCTGCACGTCATTCCGCTGCAGTTGCTGTCTTACCACGCGGCCCTGGTCAAGGGCACCGATGTAGACAAGCCGCGCAACCTCGCCAAGTCGGTCACGGTAGAGTAAGTGGCCACTTACGCCATTGGCGACATCCAGGGCTGCTACGATTCGCTGCAGCGGCTCCTGGAGAAATGCGCCTTCGATCCGGCCCGGGATCGTCTGTGGCTGGTCGGCGACCTGGTCAACCGCGGACCGAAGTCGCTGGAAACGCTGCGCCTGATCAAATCCCTCGGCCATGCCGCGCTGACCGTGCTCGGCAATCACGATCTCTATCTGCTGATGGTGGCCGAGGGCGGAGCGAAATTTCGCGGCAAGGACGATACCTTGCAGGCCATCTTCGACGCCCCGGATTGTGCCGAATTGCTCGACTGGCTGCGCCGGCAGCCCCTTTGCCATACCGAAGGCGAGTTCTGCCTGGTGCACGCCGGCCTGTTGCCCCAATGGACCGCGGCGCGCGCCCGGGAACTGGCACGGGAAGTGGAAGGCGCGTTGCAAGGTCCGGATTTCCGCGTCTTCATCCAGAACCTGTGGGGCAGCGAGCCAGCCGCCTGGTCGGATGATCTGACCGGCTGGCCCCGCCTGCGCGTCATCGTCAATGCAATGACCCGGATGCGGTTTTGCACGCGGGATGGCACCATGGAATTCAAGAGCAAGGGCAAACTGTCCAATGCCCCGCGTGACCACCTGCCGTGGTTTGAACTCCCCAACCGGCAGTACACCGATTCCGTTCTCGTCACCGGTCACTGGTCGGCGCTCGGCCTGAAAATCACACCGAAATTGCTGGCGCTCGACTCGGGCTGTCTGTGGGGTGGCCACTTGACGGCGGTTCGCCTGGAAGATCGCCAGGTGTTCCAGGTGGATTGCTCACCAACGGAAGCCCTGCCGCTAAAGCGATAGCCTCGCGGGCCTGCGCCGCGACAATGCGCCGGTCCTCACCCGCCGTCCCGCGCAGCGGGGTGGTCACCAGCCGGGCAATCAAGCGCTGGCGATGCAGGATGGCGCGCGTGCATTGGCCCAGCGAAATATCCCCGTCGTAGCGCGGTGCCAGACTGCGCTGACCATCCAGTTCCCAATAGGAGAGGGCCACCGGGAGCACCGGCCGGCCGGCCGCCAGCGCCGGTTGCAACAGTGCGGCGTGGAAGTGCAGCAAGCAACGGCCATCGCTCGTCGTCCCTTCCGGAAAGACCGCCACATGCTTGCCCTGGGCGAGTATCCCGGCAATCTGTTCGTTGATGACTCGGGCATGGCCCCGGCTGCCGCGGCGCAGGAAGACCGTGTCGTTCTTGGCGGCCAGCCAGCCGATCACCGGCCAGCGCCGTACCTCTTCCTTGGATACGAAAGCCGATGGCAACGCCGCATTGATGACGAAAATATCAACCCATGAAATGTGGTTGGCAACCAGCAAGGCGCCGGGAACGGCATGCGTCAGGTCGGCTTCCAGCTCGATCCCCAACGCATCGAGGATCGCGGCCGACCAGGTCTGCTTGAGCAACAGGCGCCGCCGGTCGCCGCAAATGTGGAACAGCGTCAAGGCGACGATGGCCCCGCAGAGAATGAGCAGAGCCAGTCGCAGGTAACGATAAACGCGAACGGGAAAGGCGGTCTGGTTCAGGCTTCTTGTCCGAGATAGTGCTTGGCGTATCGACCGGAAACCTTGGCCATCGGCATCAGGATGGGCAGGTCGGCCGTGTTGAAATCGGGATCCCACGCCGGTTCGCCGCAAATCCAGGCCCCGGCGCGCAGGTAGCCCTTGATCAGCGGCGGCAGTTCGGCCGGGCGATCCTGCTGCAGGGCAGCCAGTGGCAGCGGACAACGCGGAAAGACGCGATACTCCTGCGGCCCCAGGTGATCGGCAGCCAACCGATTATACAGACTGGCCGCGGCATGACCGCCGTCCGCCATGCTGATCGAGGCACAGCCCATCAGATAGTCATAACCGCGTTCCGTCATGTATTGCGCCAGGCCGGACCAGAGCAGGGTGATCGTGCCGCCCGTGCGGTAATCGGGATGAACGCAGGAACGGCCAATTTCGACCAGGCGGGCGCGCAAGTGCTGCAGGCGTGTGAGATCGAACTCGTTTTCCGAGTAATAGCCGATTTGCCGCGCATTTTCCGGCGGCAGGATGCGATAGGTCCCGACGATTTCGCCGCTTTGCGTGTCCCTCACCACCAGATGCTCGCAATAGGGATCATAGATGTCGTGATCGACACCCGGCGTCCGGCTCGGCAGGTTGGCACCCATTTCGCCGGCGAAAACGCGGTAGCGCAGGCGCTGGGCATCCAGAATGTCGCCCGCGCTGCGGGCAAAACCAACCGCCAGGCTCTTCTTTTCCGGACGGCTCCGCCCGGCAATCTTCTCGACATGTTCCATCGTGTTCTCCTTGGATTCCTGGAGAACAAGTCTGGCGCAGCGGTATTACACGTCGGTTTCCTGGAGATGACGCCCGTATTTCATAATGGGACTACCAGGGCAACGCCCCGAAAGCCTGGCGGTAACGTTCGCCGATTTCTTCCCGGCTGGGCTGATGATTCTGCCCCCCCCGGCAGGCAATCTTGATAGCCCCCATCACGGCGGCCAGGCGGCCGGTCGTCTCCCAATCGTAACCGCTCGCGATCCCGTAGAGGAGACCTGCCCGGTAGGCATCGCCGCAGCCGGTCGGGTCAACGACCTGGTCGGCCTGGACACAGGGGATGTCATAACGTCGTCCGGCGGCGTAAATCTGCGACCCCTCGCCACCCCGCGTGACAATCAGGGCCTTCACTTCAACCGCCAGTTGTTCGAGGCTGCGGCCGGTCCGATCGCAAAGCAGTTTGGCCTCGTAATCGTTGAAGCAGGCGTAGTCAGCCAGACGCATGAAATCGAGCAGTTCGTCGCCGTTGAACATCGGCATCCCCTGGCCCGGATCGAAGATGAAAGGGACGCCGGCCGCAGCGAAATCGCGGGCGTGCTGCATCATCCCCTCGCGGCCGTCGGGCGCGACGATACCGAGACGGGCATGGGCCGTCTCCACCTTGTTGAGGTGCGAAAAACTCATTGCCCCGGGGTGGAACGCGGTAATCTGGTTGTCGTCGAGATCGGTGGTGATGAAGGCCTGGGCAGTGAAACTACCCGGCACCTGGCGGACATGGCGACGACTCAGACCCAGCTTGTCCAGACGATCGAGATACGGGCCGGCATCATCGCCGACAGTCGCCATGATCGTCGCATCGCCCCCGAGCAGCATCAGGTTGTACGCGATATTGCCGGCGCAGCCCCCGAACTCGCGGCGCATTTCCGGCACCAGGAAGGCGACATTCAGAATGTGGATCTGCTCGGGCAGAATGTGATTCTTGAAGCGGTCGGCAAAGACCATAATGTTGTCGTAGGCCAGCGAGCCACAAATTAGCGTCGTCATGATGATTCAGGGGTAGAAAATGTAAAGGCGGTAACCGGAGGCTCCCAGCCCCTTCGCCTCGATCCAGAGGCGAACGGCGACTTCGCCGTTAGGCGGGAAGGCGTCGGACGAGGTGCCGGGCGGCAGGTATTCCGCCGCATACATGACGCGACGGGCGACCACCGCATCGTTGGTGTCCGTCAGGCTCAACTCCAGCGCCGGCCAGGCCTGGGCATGGGCAGCGCGATTCTTCAGCGTCGCCTGCAGAACGAACAAGCCGCGCGCCGCATCGGCTTGCAGGTCGGAGGTCTCGATAGACACCAGGGTCGGGTTTCTCGGCAGGGGCAGGTCGATGCCCAGCGCTTCGTAAGCCGCTGCCAGCGACGGCAGGCGCAGAACGATGTCGGTCCGGAAATGCAACAGGATCTGCGTTACCAGCGCCAGACCGAGCAAGAGGGCGACGAGCACGAAAGGCCAGCGTGCCCGGCGCGGCTCATCGCTGTCGAACACGCCACGACCATCGCTGGTCAGGGTGCCGGCCGCCCAGCGGTTGTAGGCCGCCGTGTCAGCCAGTTCGCGTGCGGCGACCAGACCGGCTTCGCGAGCGGCCTGAGCGGATTGCTCGGGCGTCTCGTCGGCGCCTGGCGGCTGGTGGACAGCAGCCGGCAGTTGCCCGGTGAAGGGCAGTACATCCGGGTGGGGAGCGGCGACCAGGGTCTCGGCGGCGTCAAAAGGCGCCGCTGGCGGTTGTGCGCCCACTTCCGGCGCCTCGGGCGGGAGGCTGCCGGCGTCGTCCGGTACGGATGCCGCGACGGCGGGGAGCGCCTCGCGCGGATCCTCCTGCCGGAACGGAGCCGGGCTGGCCACCAGGGTAGCGGCCGGGTCGAATGCGACCGCAGCGACTTCCGGCACTTCTGACGCAGCGAAAGGCTCGACCGACAGCGCCGCCGGCCGTGCGGATTCGTCAGGCGGCGTGGCAGCCGGCTGGCGCTCGTCCGGGTTGTCGGCCTGCCAGTGATCGAAAGCATTAAAAACGGACTGACAGTGACCGCAACGCACCTTGCCGGCCTTGCGCCGCAATTGTTCGGAGGTCACCCGGAATACGGTGCCGCATTCCGGGCAACGGGTGCGCATCAGGGCCGCGTTCCCGCCAGACATACCCAATCCTCGCGCACGTCGGCTACCTGCAGCGGCATCCACTGGGCGTAGATGGCGATGATTTCTTCTGCCTGCTCGCGCAGGATGCCGGACAAGGCCAGCCGTCCGCCCGGGCGGACATGGGCGCAAATGGCCGGCGCCAGGACGCGTAGCGGGTTGGACAGAATGTTGGCGACGACAATATCGTACTCGCCGGCGACCGGCACCGCCGAATCGGCAAAGGCTGCGGTCACGCCATTGCGTTCGGCATTGGCGATGGCCGCCTCGACCGCCTGCGGGTCGATATCGACCCCGGCCACCCGGCCGGCCCCCAGCTTTGCCGCGGCAATAGCCAGAATGCCGGAACCACAGCCGTAATCGAGAACCGAGCAACCAGCGCTGACGTTGCGCTCCAGCCATTCAAGGCAGAGGCGGGTCGTTGGATGCGAACCGGTGCCAAAAGCCATGCCCGGATCAAGGACCAGATTGATGGCCGACGGATCCGGCGATTCATGCCAGGACGGCACGATCCACAGGCGCTCCGAAATGCGGATCGGATCGAATTGCGACTGGGTCAGCTGGACCCAGTTCTGCTCGGCCACCGCCTCGACGGTGTAGGCCGGCACGGCCGGCAGGCCGATGGCCTGTGCCGCTGCGCCCAGCAGCTTATCGATATCGGCCTCCGGTTCGAGCAACACGACGATCCGGGAATGCGTCCAGCCCGGCGTATTGACCGAGCCCGGCTCGCCAAACTGCGGCTGCTCGTCGGGCGTGCCGGCGTCGGCATCCTCGATGCAGGCCGACAGCGCGCCGGCTTCGAGCAGCGCATCGCACAGCGGCTCGGCGTGCGACGCGTCGGTCAGGAAACAGACATTGCGCCAGGCCATGGCTTACGCCTTGAGCTCGCTCTTGTCAGCCAGCTTGTGCTCCAGGTAATGGATGCTGGTACCGCCCTCGACGAAGCGGGCATCCTGCATCAATTCCTGGTGTAGCGGGATGTTGGTCTTGATGCCCTGGATGCTCATTTCGGACAGCGCGATGCGCATCCGGCGGATGGCCTGCTCACGGGTATCACCGTAGGCAATCACCTTGGCGACCATCGAGTCGTAATGCGGCGGAACGCGGTAGCCCTGATAAATGTGCGAATCGACCCGGATGCCGGGGCCGCCCGGCGGGTGGTAGAACTCGATATTGCCGGGAGATGGCACGAACGTGAAGGGATCTTCGGCGTTGATGCGGCATTCGATGGCGTGGCCACGGAACACGATGTCCTTCTGCCGGTAGCGCAGTTTCTCGCCCGCCGCGACGCGGATCTGCTCCTGCACGATATCGACACCAGTAATCATTTCCGAAACCGGATGCTCGACCTGAACGCGGGTGTTCATTTCAATGAAGTAGAACTCGCCGTTTTCGTACAGGAATTCAAACGTGCCAGCCCCGCGGTAGCCGATCTTCCGGCAGGCTTCGGCACAGCGCTCGCCGATGCGCGAGATCAGACGGGCCGGAATGTGCGGCGCCGGCGCTTCCTCGATCACTTTCTGGTGCCGGCGCTGCATGGAGCAATCGCGTTCGCCGAGATAAATCGCATTCTTGTGTTCATCGGCCAGCACCTGGATCTCCACGTGACGCGGATTTTCCAGGAACTTTTCCATGTAAACGGCCGGATTGCCGAAGAACTGGCCGGCTTCCTGGCGGGTCATCGCCACGGCATTGACCAGCGCCGCCTCGGTATGCACAACGCGCATGCCGCGGCCCCCTCCCCCGCCCGCCGCCTTGATGATCACCGGGTAGCCGATGGCACGGGCAATCTTGACGATTTCCTTGGGGTCTTCCGGCAAGGCACCATCGGAACCGGGCACACAGGGCACCCCGGCTGCCTTCATGGCATCCTTGGCCGAGACCTTGTCCCCCATCAGGCGGATGGTTTCAGCCTTCGGGCCGATGAAGACAAAGCCGGAAGTCTCGACGCGCTCGGCAAAATCGGCGTTTTCGGAGAGGAAGCCGTAGCCTGGGTGGATCGCCTGGGCATCGGTCACTTCGGCCGCCGAAATGATCGCCGGAATGTTCAGATAGCTTTGCGCCGAGGCAGCCGGGCCGATACAGACCGATTCGTCGGCCAGTTTGACGTACTTGGCTTCGCGGTCGGCCTCGGAGTGCACGACGACCGTCTTGATGCCCAGTTCGCGGCAGGCGCGCTGAACGCGGAGAGCGATCTCTCCCCGGTTGGCAATAAGGACTTTTTCAAACATGACGGGCGACTCAGCCGATCACGAACAGCGGTTCGCCGAATTCGACCGGCTCGCCATTGTCGACGAGGATGGCCTTGATGACGCCCGAGGCATCGGCTTCGATTTCATTCAGCAGCTTCATGGCCTCGATAATGCACAGGGTGTCGCCCTGCTTGACGGTCTGGCCGACCTGCACGAAAGCTTCGGCGCCGGGCGAGGGTGCGCGGTAGAAGGTACCGACCATCGGCGACTTGACGACATGGCCTTCCGGCAATTCGTCCTCATCATCGAGGCTGACCGAGGAAACTGCCGGAGCGCCAGCGGTGGCCGGCATCGGGGCGGGGACCATGTATTGCTGCACTGGCGCGCCGCCAACAGCGCCGTAATGCTTGGCGATACGGACTTTTTCCTCGCCTTCGGTCACTTCCAGTTCGGAGATGCCGGATTCCTGAACGAGGTCGATCAGTTTCTTCAGTTTACGCAGATCCATGAAAACTCCTTTTCTTTGCACCCGTCGGGCGCAAGCGCACCGGCCGCGGCCGGGCTAGTCAATATTAAGCTGGTTAAGCAGGTATTCGAGGGCCAGCAGATAGCCCTGATGACCCAGCCCGCAGATGACGCCGACGGCCAGGTCCGAAAAATAGGAGTGATGCCGGAACGCTTCCCGGGCATGCACGTTGGAGAGATGAACCTCGACGAAGGGAATGGCGACCGCCGCCAGCGCATCGCGCAGGGCGACACTGGTGTGCGTATAGGCAGCCGGATTGATGATGATCGCCCGCACGCCCTGAGCGCGGGCCGCGTGAATACGCTCGATCAGCGCGCCTTCGTGATTGCTCTGGAAGGCTTCCAGTTCGACCCCCGCCGCCTCGGCCATCCGGGCCAGCGCCATGTTGATGTCGGACAGCGTGACACGGCCGTAATGCTCCGGCTCGCGCGTCCCCAACAGGTTCAGGTTGGGGCCGTGGAGAACCAGGAAGCGCGGCTTTTCAACGGGATTCGACGTGGATTTTCGCTTCGTCATGGCGGCAAGTTTGCCGCAAATCGGCGCATTTTGTCCAGTTTACTCAGCAAGCAGGCGACGCAGGGCGTCGGCGCGGATGCGTTCGCGCGGGCGTCCGTCGCGGAACTTGAGGGCAACTCTTTCGAGATGGGGCGGCATGATAACAAGGTTGGCATCGGCCGTGTCCGTTTCCATCACGAGGACGGCCTCGACCCGTTCGCTGCGCGGCTCGGCATGTTCGACCTCGATGCCGCGATTGAGCAGAAATATTTCGACCTCCTTGGCGCTGTCGGCAAAGAGCAGGATGTCGATGCGCGAGTGCTCGCCCGCCGTGCCATCGAGTACCGAACCGGTCAGGTAGGGATTGAACGGCGCCAGCAAGTCGAGCAGATCGAGGGCCGTCTGGCGCACGGCGAGCAGCATCTCGGCATGGTCCTCGCCCTGGTAGAGGCTGCGATAGGCGCGCAGTTCGGCCTCGACCTCGGCATTGTCCGGGAAGGCGGTATGGTCGGGAAGCCCCAGCTGACGAGCGGCCTTGCGTTTGGCCAGATGAAAGTCGGTAATGCCGTCCTCGGCCATCAGGCGGGCGGCGGCGCTGGCGATACTGGCCCGGATGCCGGAGCCCGGGCGTTGCCTTTCATGGCGGGTCATGGGGACGCGATCAAGGTAGAATCGCCCCCATTCTAACGGGTCTCTGTGACATGCACATTCACATTCTGGGCATCTGCGGCACCTTCATGGGCGGCATTGCACAACTGGCCGTCGCGGCCGGCCACAAGGTCACCGGTTGCGATGCCAACGTCTATCCCCCGATGAGCGACCAGTTACGCGGCGCCGGCATCGACCTGATCGAAGGTTTCGCCGCCGAGCAGACCGCGCTGCGACCGGATATCTACGTCATCGGCAACGCCATTTCGCGCGGCAATCCACTGCTCGAAGCCATCCTCGACCAGGGCTTGCCCTATGTTTCCGGGCCGCAATGGCTGGCCGAACACGTCCTGCAAGGGCGCTGGGTGCTGGGCGTCGCCGGCACCCATGGCAAGACGACCACCAGCGCGATGCTGGCCTGGATTCTGGAAGATGCCAACCTGGCCCCCGGTTTCCTGATCGGGGGCGTCCCGATGAATTTTGGCGTCTCGGCCCGCCTCGGCGACACCCCGTTCTTCGTGATCGAGGCCGACGAGTATGACACCGCTTTCTGCGACAAGCGCTCCAAGTTCGTTCATTACCGGCCGCGAACCGTCATCCTGAACAACCTGGAATTCGATCACGCTGACATTTTCAGCGATCTGGCAGCCATTGAGACACAATTCCATCATTTGGTGCGCACCCTGCCCCAATCCGGCCTGATCGTCACCAATGCCGCCGAAAGCAGCCTGGAGCGGGTTTTGCAGCGCGGCTGCTGGACCCCGGTCGAGCGCTTCAATGACCCGGCCGGCTACCGGACAAGCGGCGACGATGCGCGCGGCGAACTCGCCCTGCAGGGGCCGGACGGCGTGATCGGCCGCACCCGCTGGCAACTGACCGGCGACCACAACCGGGCCAACGCCTGCGCCGCCCTGCTCGCCGCCCGCCATGTCGGCGTGCCGCTGGCCCAGGGCCTGGATGCCCTGTCGCGCTTCGAAAACGTCAAGCGGCGCATGGAAGTACGCGGCATGGTGCGCGGCATCACCGTCTATGACGATTTTGCCCATCACCCGACCGCCATCGCCACCACCGTCGCCGGCCTGCGCCGCAAGGTGGGCCAGGGACGCATTTTGGCCGTGCTCGAACCGCGCTCCAACACCATGAAGCTGGGCACGATGAAGGGGCAACTGGCGGAAAGCCTGCGCGAGGCCGACATAGCCTTCTGCTATGCCGCCAACCTCGGCTGGGATGCCCGCGAAGCCCTCGCCCCGATGGGCGAACGGGCCATTGTCGACGACAATCTGGAACGCCTGGTCGACCAGGTGGTCCTCGCCGCCAATCCGGGCGACCATATCCTGGTCATGAGCAATGGCGGTTTCGGCGGCATCCACGGCAAGCTGCTGAACGCGCTGGCCGACTGATTCCCGCAAGCATCGCCATAAAAAAGCCGCCGAGCATTTCGGCGGCTTTTTGTTGCCGGATCGCGGCAGGATTGCCGTCAATCAGCGCTCCATCGACTCCACCACCGCCAGAGCCGTCATGTTGACCAGACGACGGACGGTCGCGGTCGAGGTCAGCACATGCACCGGACGGGCCGCACCGAGCAGGATGGGCCCAATGGTGACCCCTTCGCCACCGGTCATCTTGATCAGGTTGTAGGAAATGTTGGCCGCATCGATGTTCGGCATGATCATCAGGTTGGCCTCGCCCTTGAGCGGCGAATCCGGATTCGCTTCGCGGCGAATTTCCTCGTTCAGCGCCGAGTCGCCGTGCATTTCGCCATCGACTTCCAGTTCGCCGGCCGACAGGGCACTGACCAGACCGGCTGCCGCCGCCATCTTGCGGGCGGACTCGGAAGCGCTGGACCCGAAGTTGGAGTGGGACAGCAGCGCGATCTTCGGCTGCAGGCCGAAACGCTTGACCTGCTCGGCGGCCATCAGCGTCATTTCGGCGATCTGTTGCGCATCCGGGTTCTCATTGACATGCGTGTCGCAGATGAACATCGAACGGCCGGGCAACATCAGGTAGTTCATCGCCGCCATCGTATTGACGCCGTTGCGCTTGCCGATGATGTTCTGGATGACGCCGAGATGGTGGCTGTACTGACCGCTCAGGCCGCAGATCAGGCCATCGGCATAACCCAGCTTGAGGAGCATGGCACCGATTACCGTCGGTTTGCGGCGCAGCGCATCCTTGGCGATGGCCGGGGTGACGCCACGACGCACCATCAGCTTGTGGTAGGCCTGCCAGCATTCGCGGTAGCGCTCGTCGGATTCCGGATTGACGATATCGAAATCGACCCCCGGCTTGATGCGCAGGTTGGCCTTTTCCAGGCGGCGCTCGATGATGTCCGGACGGCCGATCAGGATCGGACGGGCGAACTTTTCTTCGACGACAACCTGGACGGCCCGCAGAACGCGCTCCTCCTCTCCCTCGGCGTAGATGATGCGCTTGCCCTGGGCCTGACGGGCGGCCTGGAAAATGGCGCGCATGCCGACACCGGTGTGGTAGACGAATTCCGACAGCTTGGCGCGATAGGCGTCCCAGTCGGTGATCGGCCGGGTGGCAACCCCCGAATCCATCGCCGCCCGGGCGACGGCCGGAGCGATCCTGACGATCAGGCGCGGATCGAAGGGCTTGGGAATCAGGTATTCCGGACCGAAGGACAGCACATGGCCCGGGTAGGCCATGGCCACTTCATCGGTGACTTCGGACTCGGCCAGCTCGGCGATGGCGCGCACCGAAGCGAGCTTCATCTCTTCGGTGATGCGCGTCGCGCCGACATCGAGCGCGCCGCGGAAGATGAAGGGGAAGCACAGCACGTTGTTGACCTGGTTTACGTAGTCGGAACGGCCGGTGGCGATGATCGCGTCCGGGCAGACCTCCTTGACCAGTTCCGGCATGATTTCCGGCGTCGGGTTGGCCAGCGCGAAGATCATCGGCTTCTCCGCCATGGTCTTGACCATGTCCTGCTTGACGACACCGGCCGTGGACAGGCCGAGGAAAACATCGGCGCCGACCATGGCGTCAGCCAGGGTGCGTTTTTCGGTATTCTGGGCGTAGCGCGCCTTGGTGGCGTCCATGCTGCCCGGACGGCCGACGTAGATGACGCCCTTGGAGTCGCAAACGGTGATGTTCTCGCGCTTGACGCCGAGATCGCACCACAGGTTGAGGCAGGAAATGGCGGCAGCGCCGGCGCCCGAGCAGACCACCTTGATTTCGTCGATCTTCTTGCCGACGATCTTCAGGCCGTTCAGCATGGCGGCGGCAGAGATGATGGCGGTGCCATGCTGGTCATCGTGGAAGACGGGGATGTTCATCCGTTCCTTGAGCTTCTCCTCGATGTAGAAGCACTCCGGCGCCTTGATGTCTTCCAGGTTGATGCCGCCCAGGGTCGGCTCGAGGGCGGCGATCATGTCGATCAGCTTGTCCGGGTCATTTTCCGCCAGTTCGATGTCGAAGACATCGATGCCGGCGAATTTCTTGAACAGGCAGCCCTTGCCTTCCATCACCGGCTTGGCGGCCAGGGGGCCGATGTTGCCGAGGCCGAGCACGGCGGTGCCGTTGGTGACGACGCCGACCAGGTTGGCACGGGACGTGTACAGCGCAGCCGTCGCTTCATCCTCGACGATGGCATCGCAGGCTGCGGCCACGCCCGGGGAATAGGCCAGCGCGAGGTCGCGCTGGTTGGTCAGGCCCTTGGTCGGGCGGACGGAAATCTTGCCGGGGGTGGGCCAGCGATGGTATTCGAGAGCGGCTTCGCGCAAATCCTTTTCCACGAAATCTCCTTGGCGTTCGGGTATAGGGAAAACCCTGTAGATTACTCCAAAGGTTTAGCCTCGGGAAGCGTAATTATGAATTACGGCGAACTCTACGTGTAATCCGTAAATGGGGGTTGGCCGCGGGCGGCGGCTGCCTGCGAACGCCTGACCCGCCTCTCAGAACCGATGCGAAAGAGTCAGCCGCAAGGTACGCGGTTCAGTCGGGTGGACATGCCGGTCGAAGCTGGCCGCCGTCTCGCCGCGCAGCTGCGAGTCATACCAGTACTCGATGTCGTTTGCCTGGCGGTCGAACAGGTTGTAGACGTCGAGGGCCAGCTGGGTCCGCTGGTCGATCTTGTAGCCGACCCGCAGGTTGGTCAGCGCCGACGCCCGGGAGCGCACCGAGTTGTCCTCGACCAGGGGACGCGGACCAAAGTAGCGCAGGCGCAGCGCGCCGAACCATGGCCCGAGATGATCGAGCGTCAGGCCAATATTGGCCGTTGTCGTCACCGCCCCCGGGATATGGTCGCCGACAACCGGGTTGTGGTCGCGGAAACGGGCATGCGACCAGGCGAGATCGGCGTCGATCGCCAACCAGTCGGCCAGGACGTAAAGGTTCGTCCATTCGACACCACGACGGCGCGAGGGGCGGGAGGCTTCCGTGGTCCCGGCATCGCCGACGAACAGCAATTCGGAAGCGGCATCGAGCTGCCACAGGGAGACCGTGGATCGCCAGCCAGGGAGCGGTTCGCTGCGCAGACCGATCTCGTACCCACGGGTACGGACCAGCGGCTTGACACGCTGCACCGGCGTCGTGCCATCGGCCGGATCGACCGTGATCGTCGTCCCCCGCGCATCGTTCGAATGAAAGCCATGACCGTAGTTCAGATAAAGCTCGGTCTTTTGCCACGGGCCCCAGATCAGCGCCAGCTTGGGGGTCACCATCTGCTCGCTAGCCCGGCCGGAATTGGCGGCCAAGCTGGCATCGATGTCGAAGTCGTAGGCATCGGCACGCAAGCCATGGATCGAACGGAACCAACTGGTCCATCGCGTTTCGTTCTGCGCCCAGAACCCGAGACTACGCTGGGTGACCCTGTCCTCGCGGACTGTACCGACCGTCTGCCTCCCCGCGGTGGCGTACAGGCCGACCGGGTACAGGCGGTCGATCCGTCCCTGCAGGCCGATACGGTTCTCGACCTCGAAGGCCCCCCAGCGGTCGAATACGGTGTGCGACAGGGCGAAGCCGCCGGCTTGCCGGCGCTCACCCTGCTTGAACTGGTCGCCGGTATCGCAGGTGCCGCTCCGAGCGTAGTCGTTCAGGCAATACTGGAAATTGGACCACAGGTCGAGACTGGACTTGAGCCACCAGACGTTGGCCTTGGTCTGCGCGCTGGCCCAGCGTTTGGCCCACTCCCCGGACAGGCTGAAGCGGCTGGTTTCGCCGCCGGTCGTCGGATCGAGCGTGCCGAAGCGGCCGACCAGCCCGCTGTCGATAGCGCGCTGGGCAATCTGGTCAGTGGACGTCCATTGGCCCCGGTAGGCCATGCCGGTCAGCGAAAAACCGTCATTGCGCGTCCCCTGGCTGTAACGCAGCACGCCGCTGAACTTGCGGTAGTTCTCGGGCACCGCCCACGGTCCGTCGTTATGGAAGAGTTCCAGGCCATACAGCAGATTGCCGCCCCCCACTTCCGGCGAGCCGGCCAGCAGGCTGCGCGCATAGCCCTTCTCGCCCAGCGTGATCTGCGCCAGCGAGGCATCCATCCGGCGGAAATAGTCGATATGCGCGGCCCCGGCCGACGCGAAATCGCCCTCTTCGGCAAAGTAGGGCCCCTTGCGGAAGGCGATGCGGTCGACCAGTTCGGGAATCAGGAAATTGAGATCGGTGTAGCCCTGGCCGTGGGCATGCGTCGGCATGTTGACCGGCACACCACCGACAAAAGTGGCGAAATCGGTCCCGTGGTCCAGATTGAAACCGCGCAGGAAATACTGGTTGGCCTTGCCGTCCCCGGCGTGCTGCGTGACGATCAGGCCGGGCACCATTTCGACCGCCTCGCCGGGGCGCAGGATGGGCACGGCGGCCAGCCGCTGACTGGAGACCACACCCTCACTGCCGGCGGCGGCGATGCCCTCGAGATTTTCAGCCCTGGCTCGCACTTCGACAGCGGACAATTCGGTCGACTCATGAGCGCCGACGCTGGCGGTTGCCAGCAGCAGATAAGAACAAATAAATTTTTTTCTTAATTGCATTATTTAAAAAAGCCGGTTGCCCGGCTATCCCTCCGCAAAACCTAGGCTGGCACCACCCGGCGCGTCAGACGCACCGCGGCGAGAAAACTGACGGCGATGATCACCACCAGCAGAAAACCGAAGAGGAGTTCCTTGCCCTCGCTCCACGCATCGACCGCCGGCGACAGCATCTTGGCGGCACCGAAGGCGGCGACCAGCAGGCTGATGCCGGAAACGACCAGCCCCATGACGCGCGAGGCGACCCGCGCCACCTGGTCGGCGCGCGCCATCAGGCGGGCGATCCACAAGCCGTTGATGCCGTCGGTGAGCAGCATGCCGAGCATGAACAGCACGGCGAGGAGCAGCGCGTGCTGCCAGCCGCCGAACTGGGTGGCGGTCAGTGCGAAGAAGGCGGCTTGCGACAGGGTGTCGAAGGACAGTGCGAACAGCGCCCCGACCAGGGCAATCAGGCCGGGGTGCGACACATGGCGCAGATTGCCGAGCAACCGGCCCTTGAGGCCGACCGGCTGGACGATTTCATGCGGCTCGGCGCGCAGCACGGCCGACAGGTTCAGGCAGCCCAGAACGACCAGGAAGGTCAGGGAGATGAGGCCGCCCAGGGTGCCGAACCACGTCGGCACCGCCCACTGGCCGGCCACGACGGAAACCCCCAACGCGATGCCCATCACCACGGCGCCGTGGCCAAGCGAGAACAGACTGCCGCAGTAGCGGGCCAGCCGGGGCTGACGGCGGGCGTTGTAGCGGGTCAGGCCGTCGATGGTCGCCAGATGATCGGCATCGAAGCCATGCTTCATGCCGAGTACAAACGTCAGGATCAGCAGGGACAGCCAATCAGTGGGCAGCGCTTCCATGGGCATCTCGTATGAAGGTTTTCCATATCTTCATACACGGAGCGTCCCAGATCAATCAATCCGTGTTCGGCTCGATTTGGGGCGCCAAGCCAATCCACAACAGCGCGCCAGCTGATCAGCGGCTTTCCACCGGCCGTGACCATTCGAATTCCGCCCCGCCGGGCGGTCGCAGACGATCCGGAGATCCGGCAGCGAGGCCGGCACACGCGCCATGAAGGGGCCGTGCGCTGCGTCAGCGGGCGGGACGGTAGTGGACATGAGCTTCGCCATGCGCGTCATGGGCAGGGTGATGCTCGGCTTCCAGCGCAATCACATTGAGCTTGCCGTGGCGCACGCCGCGCTCCGCCATCAACGCGTCGGCGAAGTGCCGGACATCGGCCGTTGCCCCCTTGAGGATGACGCTCTCCAGGCAATTGTCATGATCGAGATGGGTGTGCATGGCTGCTACCGTCAGGTCGTGGTGGTCGTGCTGCAAGCCGGTCAGGCGCTCGGCCAGTTCACGCTCGTGGTGGTTGTAAACGTAGGACAGGTTGGCAACGCAGAAGCCGGCCGGCGTCTCGCGTTGGCAGTCGCCCTCGAGAGCGCCGCGGATCAGGTCGCGCACCGCTTCGGAACGGTTACGGTAGCCGCGCCTGGCGATCAGTTGGTCGAACTGCCGGGCAAGCGACTCATCGAGCGAAATGGTGAAGCGTTCCATGCAAATTTGCTCCTTGCTAAATACGTGCGGCGCCGGCGCTGCTAGGATGGTCGGGTAGCATTTTAACGTTTCCCGTCCCGCCCCTTATGTCCCCCCCGCCCGACATCGAATCCATCCGCGCCGCCCTGCACCGCGTGGCCGACCCCGAGATTGGCGCCAGCATCGTCGACCTCGGCCTGGTGTATGGCATCGCCTTCAACGACAAGGTGCTGCAGGTGGAGATGACCATGACCTCGCCGGCCTGTCCGATGGGCGACATGATTCTCGACGATGCCTACGCCGAACTGGCCCGCGTGCTGCCGGCCGACTATGAGGCCGACATTCGCGTTGTCTGGGATCCGCCCTGGGAACCGTCGATGATGAGCGAGCAGTGCCGCCTGCGCTTGGGCTGGCGCGCACCGGATGCCGGCTGAGCGATGGCCGATCTGAAGCCCGGCAGACGCCTTCCCCTGCTCTTCTTCGGCCTGCTGTCGCTGCTCGGCGGCGTGCTGGCCGGCCTCGCCCGGCTCGACTGGGCGGTCCCGGCCCCGGCCGCACAAGCGGCGGGGGTGCATGGCCCGCTGATGATCGCTGCCTTCTTCGGTACCGTCATCAGCCTCGAACGTGCGGTCGCCATCTGCCAGCGCTGGGCCTATCTGGCGCCGCTAGCCGCCGGGGCCAGCGGCGTGATGCTGCTGGCCGGCGCCCCGTTGCTCGCCGGGCAAGTGTTCGGCAGCCTGGCTGCCCTCGGCCTGATTGCCGCCAGCCTCGTTGCCTGGCAACGCCAGAAGGCGGTGTTCACCGTCGTCCTCGCCCTCGGCGCCGCCGGCTGGCTGGTCGGCAACCTGGCCTGGCTGTTGGGGGGTGATGTCGGGAGGGCTGTTCCCTGGTGGCTGCTCTTCCTGATCCTGACCATCGCCGGCGAACGCCTCGAACTGACCCGCTTCCTGCCAACCCCGCCAGCGGCCCGCCGGATTTTCATCGCCCTCGTCGGCCTCTTGTTGTTCGCCGCGGCGCTCGGCAGCGACCGCCTGCTGGCCACCGGCCTGATTGCCCTGGCCGGCTGGCTGCTGCGCTACGACATCGCCCGGCGCAACATCGGCACCACGGGACTGACCCGCTTCATCGCCGCCTGCCTGCTGTCCGGCTATGTCTGGCTGGCCATCGCCGGCCTGCTCGGGCTGGCTGGCGCCCTCGCCCCCGGCCATCCGTGGCGCGATGCGGCACTGCACGCCATCGGCCTTGGCTTCGTCTTCGCCATGGTCTTCGGCCATGCGCCAATCATCCTTCCAGCCGTCACCCGGATCCGGATTCCTTATCACCCGGCCCTCTACCTGCCGCTGGCCTTGCTGCACCTGACGCTGGCCGGACGCATCCTGGGCGGTCTGGGTGGGCATTTTGCGCTGCGGCAGTACGCCGCACTCACGAACGGGCTCGTGCTGATCGTCTTCATCGTCACGATGGTGGCGCTGGTTCGCAGCAAGGCCCCGGGAGGTCCCCCATGAAACGTCATGCTGCCCTGATCCAACACTCGCGGGAACACCACCACGCCCTCAAGCTGGCCCGCCTGGCCTGCTTTGCGGCCGACTCCGGCTCGCCCGAAGCGATCGCCCAGGCGGCGGCAACCATCCTCGACGCCTGCCCGGAGACCATCGAAGCGCATTTTCGCGGTGAAGAAGAGGGCATCCTGCTCCAACTGGAAGCCATCGGCCAGCATGCGCTGGTCGCCCGCACGCGCGACGAGCATGCCCGGCTACGCGTCCTGTGCCAGCAGATGCGCCGGCCGGATGCGGCGACGCTGGCCGAATTCGGCAACCTGTTGCGCGACCATGTCCGCTTCGAGGAGCGCGAGTTGTTCGAGGTGGCACAGGACCTGCTCTACCCGGTTTCCGCCTGACGGCAGGGCACGGAACCTGCGCCCTGACGCAGACGCCGGAGGACAGTGGTCGCCCCGTCACGTTCGCACACGCTGAACCCGTACCGGTGACGCGGCTTCATTCGTCGCCCGACGACGGGCGCGCACGGAAGCGGGCAATCTCGGCTTCGCGCTTCATACGCTCGGCCTCCCGCTGCTGCCGCTCCTGCTCCTCCTTGCGGCGTTCGGCCTCTTCGCGCGCCCGCCGGGCCTCTTCCTCGGCCCACTGGTTGGCAGCCGTCACCTGTGCGCCCAGCTGGCGCGACTCTTCCTCGAAACGGCGCTGGGCGCGTTCCGCTTCCTCCCCCTGGCGCTGGCGTTCGGATGCCTCCCGCTCGGCGGATTCCTTGCGCTTGAGCTCGGCGATCAGCAATTCCGCCTCCTCCCGGCTGGCCGCCCGGATGCCATAAGTCTGGTAAACGTCCTGCAGATAGGCCTTCTCGGCAACCGGCGCCGCTGCACCGGCCGCGCCGCTGTCATTGACCCGCTGGTAGGCGTTGTACATCACCCAGACCTGCAACACGAGGCCGACGATCATCAGCGTGGCGATGATCGTGAGCAGGATGCGCACCGGATTGCGCCGCGCTTTGCCCAGCGCGGCCTCGACCTGCAGGGGGGCCTCGGCACGGAAGGGGAGATTGCTCTGCCCTTTCAGTCCGGCATCATAGGCCGCCCGGCGCTCGGCATCGGACAGCACATCAAACGCCTGCTTGAGCTGTTTGGCGTGTAGCTTGAGTTCGGCGTCGTCAGCCTGACCGGACGCCATTTCCCGGACGCAGCGCAGATAAGCGGCGCTGATCGCGTCCAGGTCAGCCTCGGGGGCGACCCCCAGCAGATCATAGTAGGTCATGTTCGGCATCGCGCAGTCGTTTCGGTCATCCAGTCAGCAAGGATACCAAAGGGCCGCGATCGCCCGGCAAGCCGGGATGCACGATCAGGCAGCGATGCCGCGACCAGACGCTTTCTGGAATGGCGCGCTTCAGGAAGGGGGCCAGCAGCAGGTCCGGCTTGAACAGGGCGAGGGCCTCCTCGGTGACCGAGTCGGAAATATCGAACTCGATGCTGACCTGATGGCCGCGTGCTGTCAGCTCGCAATAGAGGCGCTGCGCCAGGCTGTTGAAACAGTGGGTGAGAAACAGGATTCTCACGATTTACACTTCTTTACAAAACATGCCAATGGAATAGACCTTGTAAAATCGCGGCTTCGGAAGCCATTGTTTTTCAAGGCGCATCACCTTTATAACTTTGGCGATATTTGATCTGCCACATGCCTTGTCTAGGATGTACCGCATCTGTCCAGCTATTCGAGACTGACGATGCAAGCCCAACGCAAACCTGCCAAACCCCGCGCAACCCGCACCACGCGTGCGCCGCGGCCGGAATACATCGCCGCCGTCCGCTATCCGGAAGGTCATAGCGAAATATTCCATATCCGTAACGCCGACAGCTTCGCCGATGCCCGTGAACTGGTCATCTCCGAGGTGGGTGACGTGCGTTCGGTCATGATCGCAATGCGTCACTGAACGATCAGCAGATTCGCGGCAGCTGCTCGCCGCTCAACCAGTCCACGATGCGCCGCCCGCCAAAGGCCGTGGTCATCTGGACGAAGTGGTGATCGTCGGCCTGCACGCGGCCAATGATCGCCGCCGCCTCCCCCAGCGGATGCGCCCGCATCGCGGCCAATAAGCGTGCCGCATCCGCTTCGGCACAAATCGCCACCAGCTTGCCCTCATTGGCAACATACAGCGGGTCCAGGCCGAGGAATTCACAGGCCGCCCCGACCGCCGGTTTCACCGGCAATGCCTTTTCCTGCAGCATCATGCCGACGCCGGATTGGCGGGCGATCTCGTTAAGCGTCGTTGCCAGCCCGCCCCGCGTCGGATCGCGCAGCACGCGGATCGCGGCACCACTGGCCCGCATCGCGGCAATCAGGCCATGCAGGGCGGCCGTGTCCGACACAATCGGCGACTCGAACCCAAGACTTTCCCGCTCGGCCATGATCGCCATGCCGTGATCGCCGAGCGTGCCGGAGATCAGGATCACGTCACCGGGCTGTGCATGGCGCCCCGACAACTCGTTACCCGGCCGCACGACACCGACGCCGGTCGTCGTGATGAATACGCCGTCCCCCTTGCCGCGCTCGACCACCTTGGTATCGCCCGTCACCACCGGCACCCCGGCCGCCTTGGCCGCTTCGGCCATGCTGTGCACGATGCGCGCCAGATCGGCCAGGCTGAAGCCTTCTTCAATGATGAAGGCGGCTGACAGATAAAGCGGCTCGGCGCCCATCACCGCCACGTCATTGATCGTGCCATGCACCGACAGACTGCCGATGTCGCCGCCCGGGAAGAAAAGCGGGGCAACCACATGCGCGTCCGTCGCCATGACCAGCCGGCCTTCGCCGGGATGCGGCAGCAACGCACCGTCATCGCCCTGGGCGAGGTATTCGTTGCCGAGATGCCGGGCGAACAACTCCTCGATCAATTGCGCCATCGCTCGGCCACCGGCACCGTGGGCCATGTCGATCTGGCCGGTTTGGAGGTCGAGGGGACGAAGGTAGGTGGTGCGGGCTGGGTTCATGGGGTGATCACGTTTCTGAAAGGGTGTCTGTCGCGCTTGAGGCGCGTGGCGAGCGCAAACACACGGAGCCGCACGAATCAGGCCACATCCTTGTACCGCCCATAGGTGTAATGCGCCGCACAGGCCCCCTCCGACGACACCATGCAGGAGCCCACTGGATTCTCCGGCGTGCACACCGTGCCGAAGAGCTTGCAGTCCTGCGGCCGCTTGACGCCGCGCAGGATCGCCCCGCATGCGCAGGCCTTGTGGTCCGGCACCGGGACGTACGCCAGCGAAAAGCGTCTTTCGGCGTCAAATTCGGCGAACGGTCCGCGAATGCGCAACGCGGAGTACGGCAAGACCCCCAAACCGCGCCACTCGAAAGTCTTGCGCATTTCGAACACTTCGGCGACCAGCGCCTGCGCCTTGCGGTTGCCATCGCGGCTGACGGCGCGAACAAATTCGTTCTCGACCTCGGCGCGGCCCTCGTTGACCTGACGGATCAGCATCTTGATCGCCTGCATCACGTCGAGCGGCTCGAAGCCGGCGATGACCACCGGCTTGCGGTATTCCTCGGCGAAGAATTCATAGGGCCGGCTACCGATGATGGTCGACACGTGGGCCGGACCGATGAAACCGTCGAGCGGCACGCTGCCCCACTGGCGGACTTCCGGCGATTCGAGAATGCTGGAAATGGCCGACGGCGTCAGCACGTGACAGCACAACACCGAGAAATTCTTCAGGCCAAGCGCCGCGGCCTGCTTGAGGGCCACCGCCGTCGGCGGTGTCGTCGTCTCGAAGCCGATGGCGAAGAAGACGACCTGCCTGTCCGGGTTCTTCCGGGCCAGGGCCACGGCGTCGGCACTGGAATAAATCATCCGGATGTCGCCGCCCTTCGCCTTGGCCTTCATCAGCGACAGGCCGTCGGAAGCCGGCACGCGCAGACAGTCGCCGTAGGTGCACAGCGTGACGCCCTGCTCCAGCGCCAGGCGGATGGCCTGGTCGACGCGGCCGATGGGCAGCACACAGACCGGGCAGCCCGGGCCGTGGATCATCTTGACGTTGGCCGGTAGCAGATCGGCCACGCCATAGCGGGAAATGGCGTGGGTATGGCCGCCGCAGAATTCCATGAAATGGTAGCGGCGCGCCGGATCGGCCTCGGCGCGAATGGCAGCGGCAATCGCTTGCGCCACCTCGCCGTCGCGGTATTCGTCGATGTATTTCATCAATGCACGGTCGGCCTGCCATCCGCCGGGAGCTCGCCCATGTCGGCAAACAGCTTCAAGGTCTTCTCCGCCTCTTCCGGGTCGAGCTTGTTCAGCGCGTAGCCGACATGGACGATCACGTAATCGCCCACCGCCACGCCATCGACCAGGGCGAGCGAGACTTCCTTCTTGACCCCGGCCAGGTCGACCAGGGCATTGTCGTCAGGGCGCAATTCGACGACCTGAGCGGGAATCGCAAGACACATCCGCCTTACTCCTCTGTTGGCATGATCAGGAACGCTTGCCGGCCAGGCGGCGGAAGAAGCCGCGCCGGCTGAGTTCGGGGGTTTCCGCCCGGGTTGCGGGCAATTCGGCCGGCTCCGGTGCGGGCGGGCAGAACACCGTCTTGACCGCATCGGCCGCCACGAAGCGCGCCGTGGCCATGTCGGGCAGTGTGTCGACCGACGCGATCAGCGGGCAATACTGGTAGGGGCCGATCTCCGGATCATCGGCGGCGATGAACGGCATGGTGCCGCACGGCAGGTTCAGGTAGCGCCGCTCGCCGGCCGGGATATCGCCCCACAGCGCGCCCCCGCCATGGACCAGCACCAGATTGAGGAACCACGGCGTGATCACGACGCCCAGCCAGTCACCATCCAGGCGCCGGAAGCCGACCGCCTCGACGGTGAGGGCCGGATTGACGAAGGGCTGGTCGCGCATCCGGGTTTCCCAGACATGGCGGTAATGCGCTTCGAGCCAGGCCGCCGGGTCGTCAGCGCGCGGCACGGCCGAGCGGATGAGGGGCGGTTGCAGGGCGGGCGGGTGGATGCGTTCAGTCATGCGGGCGGCTCAGATCCTGACAATGCGGGCTCGGGTCGAAATCACTGGCATTGTCGCCGTTGCTTTCCCATTCGACAACGCGCTTCGGGATCGACTGGCCCATCAGGCGCGCGCCTCCGCCTTGATGCCCAAGACCGCCGGTTCGTCCAGCGTCATGGCGCCCAGCGGCGGCAGCAGAGCCGTGCCGGGCTCATCGACCCCGGCCGCGTGCCTGCATCGGGGGTATGTTTATATCCGGTGACTGAGAACACGCTCCGCCCCCTGCCGGGCCAGCCAGGCCTGGCCGAGGGCCAGACCGCCATCGTTCGGAGGCACCAGGCGCGCTTCGAACAGCGTGATACCGGCCGCTCCGAGGCGGGCCCGCAGGGCCGCCATCAACACCGCGTTCATCGCACAGCCACCACCGACGGCGAGCCGCCCGCCCGGCAGGCCAGCGGGCAGCGCCAGCACCCAGTCGGCCAGGCCGGCGGCCAGCGTGGCATGGAACAGCGCCGCACCGCGCGCCGCATCATGCCGGCAGTCGAGCAAGGCCGCCAGCAGGGGCGTGAAGTCAAGTACCCATCCATCCTGGTGCAGGGTATAGCCGTCAGGCACGGGCGGCAGCGGGCCGTGGCGGGCCGCCAGCCCTTCCAGCTCCATTGCCGCCTGGCCCTCGAAGGCCATGACGTCGCGCACGCCGAGCACGGCGGCGGCCGCATCGAACCAGCGGCCCAGGCTGGTCGTCGGCGGACAGCGCACGTCGCGGGCGAGCAGGGTGAGCAAAGGCCCGGCATCGCGATCCGGCCAGGTGCGCCCCAGCCAGTCGGCCAGGCGTGCGCCCAGCCCGCCGTCGTGCAGGGCCGCAACCGCCATGCGCCAGGGCTCGCGTGCCGCCCGCTCACCGCCCGGCAGGCGCAGCGGCTGGAGATGGCCGAGGCGAGCGCAATCGGCGCCGTCCAGCCGCAACAACTCACCGCCCCAGGCGCCACCGTCCGGGCCGAGGCCGACGCCATCCAGCGCCAGACCAACCCATGGCCCGGCCAGGCCGTGCTCGGCGGCGATGGCGGCCAGGTGCGCCGCATGGTGGCCGACCGCCCGCGCCGGAACACCGAAGCGTTCGGCCAGGCGCACGGCAAGATGGGTGGAGGGGAAATCCGGATGCAGGTCATGCGCGATGATCTCCGGCTTCACGTCCAGGATGGCCAGCAGGTGTTCGACGGTTTCCTCGAGGAAGCCGATGGCCGCCGCGTTGTCCAAGCCGCCGACGTGCTGCGACAGGAAGGCCTCGCGGCCCTTCAGCACGCACACCGTGTTCTTCAGGTAAGCGCCCAGCGCCAGCACCGTCGGCCCATCCTCGGCCAGGGCGACCGGCACCGGCACGTAGCCCCGGGCGCGGCGAATGAAGGCCGGCCCTTGCGGCGTCGCCCGCACCACCGAATCATCGCAGCGGATGACGATATCGCGGTCGTGCAGCAGGAAGGCGTCGGCGATGCCGGCCAGGCGCACCAGCGCCTCGTCGTTGGCGATCACCAGCGGTTCGCCATGCGGGTTGGCGCTGGTCATCACGAGCAGCAGCTCGCTCGGCTCCTTGAGCCAATCGGTGCCGGCCGGCCGGCCAGCCGCCTCATGCCAGAGCAGCAGGTGCAGCGGCGTCGCCGGCAGCATCGCACCAAGCCAGGCCAGGCCGGGCGCGATGCCGGGCAGTTCGAGGTCGCCTTTCGGGCACAACACGACGGGCGCCGCCATGCTGTGCAGCAAGGCCGATTCCGCCTCGCCGATGCGCGCCAGGCCGGACAGCGAAGCAACATTGAGGCCCATCACCGCAAACGGCTTGGCCTCGCGTTGCTTGCGCACGCGCAAGCGGGCCACGGCCGCTGCCTGCCGGGCATCGCAGGCCAGATGGAAGCCGCCCAGTCCCTTGATCGCCACGATGCGACCGTCGCGCAGCAGGCGCAGGGTTTGCGCAATCGGATCGCCGGCCAGCGCCCGGCCTGCCGCATCCCGCAAGCCCAGTTGCGGCCCGCAGGCCGGGCAGCAGGTCGTTTCGGCATGAAAGCGGCGGTCGGCCGGCGCGCTGTATTCCGCAGCGCACGGCGCACAAAGCGGAAAGCCGGCCAGGCTGGTCGACGCCCGGTCGTAGGGAATTTGCCGGCTGACCGTGTAACGCGGCCCGCAATGGGTACAGGTGGTGAAGGCATAGCGCCAGCGGCGGTTGGCCGGATCGCAGAGATCGGCGATGCAGGCGGGACAGATCGCCGCGTCCGGTCCGATGGCAGTCGCCACCTCGCCCGACGCGCTGGCCAGGATGACGAAGCCCTCGCCGGACACTTCGGCCGGTGTGCAGTCGATGGCATCAATGCGCGCCAGACGCGGCGCCTCAAGCGGCAAGCGACGGGCAAATTCCCGCCAGTTGTCGCCAGCCACGGCGGCCACCACCCCGGCCCCGTCATTGCGCACCCAGCCCGTCAAACCGAGTTCGTTCGCCAGCCGCCAGACGAAGGGCCGGAAGCCGACCCCCTGAACGAGGCCGCGAATGCGGAACAACCGACCGCTCATGCCGGCTGGCGCAGACCAGCCCTAGCGGGCTGCCAATTGGCGCTCCAGTTCGGCGATCCGCGCCTTCAGCGCCGCGATGCTCTCGCCGTGCCGGGCGCGTTGCGCCGTTAGCCTGGCTTCGATCCACTCCAGCCAGGCATCCATGCCGGCGCCGCGGGTGGCGGAGACGCGGAAGATGGTCAGGTTGGGATTGACGCGACGGGCGTTGGCCTCGGCAAGATCGGCATCGAATTCGAGGTAGGGCAGCAGGTCGCACTTGTTGAGCAGCATGACGTCGGCCGCAGCGAACATGTCCGGGTACTTGAGTGGCTTGTCTTCGCCTTCAGTCACCGACAGGATCGCCACCTTGTGATGTTCGCCGAGATCGAAGGCGGCAGGGCAAACGAGGTTGCCGACATTCTCGATCAGGAACAGCGACTCGTCCTTGGGCTGCAGGCGCTGCATGGCGTGGCCGACCATGTGGCCGTCGAGGTGGCAGCCCTTGCCGGTGTTAATCTGGATGGCCGGCACGCCGGTGGCCCGGATGCGCTCGGCGTCGTTCGCAGTCTGCTGATCGCCCTCGACGACATGGATCGCCACCTTGTCCTTGAGGCGTTCAATGGTCCTGCAAAGCAGGCTCGTCTTGCCGGAACCGGGGCTGGAGACGAGGTTCAGCGCCAGAATGCCGCGCTCGTCGAACCATTGGCGGTTGGCGGCGGCGTAAATGTTGTTCTTGGCCAGGATGTCCTGCTCAACTTGCACCATGCGCGCCTGACTCATGCCCGGTGCATGAGCGCGGGCCGGACCGGTACCGTAGTCCAGATCGCCGCCGCCGGCATGCTCGTGGGAATGCGCATGATCGTGGCTGTGCGCATGCACGGTGCCGTCTTCATGAACGTGGGGATGCGTGTGCGCCCCGCCTTCGATCTTCACTGCATCCGCCCCGCAACCGCAAACCGTGCACATGCTCGTCTCCTTTACTCGATTTCGATTTCCTTGACCCGCATTTCCGTACCGCCGGTCGGCTGCAGCTGATGACTGCCGCAGGCCGGGCAGGCGCCGAAGCGTTCCGGCATCGGCACCGTCGCCATGCATTGCGGGCACCAGCCGCTGCCCGGCACGTCGATAATCTCCAGGGCCGCGCCATCGGCCATGCTGCCCCGGGCCACGGCATCGAAGCAAAAGCGCAGCGCATCGGGCTGTACCGAGGACAGGCGACCGATTTCCAGCACGACTCCCTTGATGCGCCGGGCGTTTTCGCGCCGGGCCGTCGCTTCGACGATTTGCAGCACGCCCTCGGCGAGCGACATTTCATGCATCGTGCACTTCCAGCGTGTAGGGCAGACAGGGATCGAGCGCCAGTATCGCCTGTTCCAGCGCCGCACGGACTTGATCCACGCCATCCAATCGGCGGTCGGCCAGCAGGGTGGCGAGCGCCGTTGCGTCGGCGAAGAAGCCGTCGGTCGGCGCCTGGACCCGAAAGCGTGCCACCCGGCCCTCGACAACATGCACGGCATGGGTCAGCCGGCCGCGCGCCGTCAGCGTCTGGCCGACCCCCCACCCGCCCCCGCCGGCCCGTGCGATCGGGAAGGGCAGCCCATCGGCCAGCGCCATCACGGCAGCCTCGACCTCGGCCAGACGGGCACGATAGGCCGCCAGAACGGAAGGCGGCGCGGACACGGGCGGTGCGTCGGCCACTTCCCCCCGCCAGTAGGCCAACCAGGCTTCGGCATCGAGCCGGGCGGCCGGGGCCGGCGTGCCTGCCGCCATCTCGCCGGTCGCCGCAGCCAGGCGCTCAGCGCAGGCCCGCCCCAGGGGGTGCAGGGTCTGTTCGATCAGGTCACGGGTCTGCGCGACACAGTCGGCATCCTGCCGGCGTGCCCGCCAGGCGGCAAACGCCTCGCGCGCCGGCGGCAAGCCGACGGCAACCGGCCAGTCGAGCAGCAGTCGCCACAGGTGCTCATGCAGCACCTCGCGCCACAGGGCTTCCTGCTCCGGCGGGCGCGGCGTCTCGCCGAGCGCCGCATTGACTGCTGCCTGTGCCGCCGCCCGCTGGGCATGCGAGCACAGGGTAAACAGGTAGGGCACCGTCTTGATGACGACGTCCGGCAACTGGCCGATGAACAGGCGTGCCACGGAGGGCCGCTGCAGGTCGACCCTCAGGTCGTCGATCTGCCCATCGGCCCAACGGGCGCTGACGCGCAACTGGCCTGCCGTGGTCATGCCGCCACCATCGCAGGGAAGGCTGGGGTTTGCATGGGCGCGAAGCTTAGGCCTGTCGGGCGCCGCTGTCGAGACATGCGTGCGGCGCAGCAAGGCCGCGGCAGGCATGGCGAAACTGAGGCGCGGGCCGGCGTCGTTATTTCCGGACGCCACCTCGCCCCAACGGGCAAGTGCGCAGATTTGATGCCCATCAGCATCGGCCCGCAAAATTCATCTTAGAATCAATAAGAGGAGGAGGCTGTGCCCAAAATAGTCGAGCTGATCACCCGCCGCAGCGACCGCGTGACACCCGCCACCCGGCTTCGGGAAGTGGCCGCGCACATGCTGGCGGCAGGCATCTCGTCGGTCATCGTCGTCGATGATGACGGAAGGGCGCTCGGCATCATCACCGAACGCGACATCCTGCGCCTCGTGCAGCGCCGCGCCTCCCCCGAGCAGCAAGCCAGGGAGGCGATGAGCAGCCCGGTGCACTCCGTACCGGCCGACACCGACTTCCGCCAGGCCTATCGCGAGGCCGCCCGGCGCGGCCTGCGGCGCATCGTGGTCGTCGCCCCCGACGAGCAGCCGCTGGGCATCGTCAATGAATCCGACTTTCGCACCTACCTCGGCCCCGATTTTTTCATGCACCTGAACGCGGTCGACGCGCTGATGGAGCACACCTTCCCCCGCCTGCCGGGAGACGCCGGGCTCGACGAAGCTGTCCAAGCGATGGCCGCCGTGCGGGGCAGTTGCGCGGTCGTGGTCGATGGCCCGTACCCCTGTGGGGTCGTGACCGAGCACGATGTCGTCCGCTTCTTCCTGAGCGGCGAGCAGAACCCGCCGCTGAACCGGGTCATGAGCCAGCCGGCCATCACCATCGCCGATGATCGCCCGCTGGCCGAGGCTGCCCGGCTGATGCTGAGGCATCGCATCCGCCACCTGCCGGTGGTCGACGCTGCCGGGCAACTGGTCGGTCTGCTCTCCGAACACGCCCTGATGAGTCCGCTCAAACTCGACCTGCTCGACCAGATGATCAACGAGCGGCAATCCCTTGCCGAATCGCGCGATCAGCTGCGGGACGCCGCCGCCCGCCAGGCCCGCTACCAGCGCGCCCTGCTCGACAACGTGCCGTTCCCGGTCTGGCTGAAGGACACCGAATCGCGCTTCCTGACGGCCAATCAGGCGATGGCCGACATCGCCGGCCTGGCCGTCGAGGCACTGATCGGCAAATCCGACCGCGACATCTGGCCCGCCGAACTGGCCGAGCGTTACCGCGCCGACGACCGGCGGGTGATGGAGAGCCGCCGTACCCGGGTCATTACCGAACCCGTCGTCGTGGACGACCACCCCGTCTGGCACGAAACCTACAAGGCCCCCGTCGTCGACGAGGATGGCACACTGCTCGGCACGGTCGGCTTCTCCCAGGACGTCTCGCACCGCCTGCGCGCCACCGACGCCATGCGCCTGCGCAACACCGCCCTCGCGGCACTGATTGGCGGCCAGCCGCTGGCCGAGGTGCTGGACCTGATCGCCCGCTCTTTCGAAGCCGAGATGCCCGGCTGGCGGTGCGCCGTCCTGCTCGCCGACGACAGCGGCCAGCATCTGCATCCGGGCGCCGCCCCCAGCCTGCCACCGGGATACAAGCAGGCGGTGGACGGGTTGGCCATCGCCCCCGACACCGCTTCCTCCGGTGCCGCCGCCGCCCTGCGCCAGCGGGTCGTCGTCAGCAATGTCTTCGAACACCCGAACTGGGTCGATTATCGTGAACTGGCTCGCCAAAACGACTTTTCGGCCTGCTGGTCGGAACCGGTCCTCGGCTCGCGCGGCCAGCTGCTCGGCACTTTCACCGCCTACTATCGGACCCCGGCACAGCCGCACGACAATGATCTCGACCTCGTCACCCAGGCCGCCCGCCTCACCGCACTGGTCATCGAACACCAGCACAGCGCACAGGACCTGACCAACAGCCTGCGGACCTTCCGCGGCATTTTCGACCGTATCGGCGAGGCCCTCTTCATCCTCGGCGCCGACCATCGCTTCCTGTTCGCCAACACCAGCGCCGAGCAGCTGTTCGGCCTGCCGCGCGAGCGCTTGATCGGGCAAAGCCACGACCTCTTCCTGCTCCCCGGCCAGTGCGACCCGGCATCCGTGGATCGGCACATCGGCCAGGCCCTCGCCGGCACGCCACAAACCCTCGAAATCCTGGTACGCGACGCCGCCGAACAGGTCTTCCCGGTCGAAATCCGGTTGCACGACGCCGACTATTTCGGCCAGCCGGTGCTGATTGCCTCCGCGATCCAGATCGCCGAGCGCCGGAATGTCGCCCTGCGGCTTGAGATCGAACACGACCTGGCACAATGCCTGGCAGCCGATGCCGACCGGGAGGCGCTGCTGGCCGCCCTGCTCAAGGCCACGCTGCGCTTTCCCGAACTGGACGCCGGCGCGCTCTACCGGCGCCAGACCGACGGCAGCTATACCCTGTTCGCGGCACGGGGGCTGTCCACCGAATTCATCAACCAGGCTCGCTTGTTCCCGGCCGGCAGCACCTTCGCCCAACAGGCTGACCGCGACCAGCCGCTGTACCTGGCGCTGACCGGCGACGGGATGCCGGACAACCCGCCGCTCGATGCCGCCACGCTGCACGCCGAGGGCTTGCGTTGCCTGATGCTCCTCCCCGTCCGCCTCGGTGCCCGGAGCGCGCTCTGCCTGCTTCTCGCCGGCCGCCAGAGTGCGCGACTCGCGCCATCGACCCAACAGACGCTGGAAGCACTGGGCAGCTATTTCGGCCAGACCCTGCAACGCCTTGAGCACCAGGAGGAAACCCGCCGCCTGCAGCAGAACCTGAGCGGCATTTTCGACACGCTGACCGATTTCATTTTCGTCCTCGATCTCGACAACCACATCCTGCACTACAACCGTGCCGTAGCCGAGACACTGGGCTACGGCAGCGTCGCGCTGCGCCGTCAGCCGATTCTCGCCGTCCATCCCGAGAACCTGCGCGATATCGCCGAACGCAGCCTGGCCGATGTCATCGCCGGCCGCAGCGTCAGCTGCCCGCTGCCCATGCTGCGCGCCGACGGCACCGAAATCCCGGTGGAAACCCGGATCGCCAGCGGCTATTGGGACGGCAAGCCGGCGCTGATCGCCATCGCCCAGGACATCCGTGAACGGCTGATCGCCGAGGAACGGCAACGCCTGGCCGCCAGCGTTTTCGACAACGCCCATGAAGGGATCATGATCACCGATCCGGCCGGGCACATCGTCGAAGTCAACAGCACCTTCACCGAACTCACCGGCTACACGCGCGAAGAAGCCCTCGGCCAGACTCCCGACCTCCTCAAGTCCGGCCATCATGAACCGGCCTTCTATCACGAGATGTGGCAGAAAATCGCCGAAGACGGGTTCTGGCGGGGCGAAATCTGGAACCGCAAGAAAACCGGCGAAATTTTCGTCGAGCAACTGACCATTTCGACCGTACGCAACCCGCGGGGCATCATCACGCATTACGTCGCCATCTTCAGCGACATCACGCTGATCAAGCAGCATCAGCAACGCCTCGAGCACCTCGCCCATTTCGATGCCCTGACCCAGTTGCCCAACCGCATGCTGCTGGGCGACCGCCTGCAACAGGCCAAGGCGCAGGCCGAGCGCAACAGCCGGATGCTGGCAGTCTGCTACCTCGACCTCGACAATTTCAAACCGATCAATGACGAGTTTGGCCATGCCGTCGGCGACTACCTGCTGATCGACGTGGCCCAGCGCCTGAAGACCTGCGTCCGGGGCGGCGACACGGTGGCTCGCCTGGGCGGCGACGAGTTCGTGCTGCTCATCGGCAACCTGGCCAATCTGGCCGAATGCGACCACGCCATGGCCCGCGTCGTCAAAGCCATTGCCCAGCCTTTCCGGGTCTCACAGCGTCTGGTCAACGTATCGGCCAGTATCGGTGTCACCCTCTACCCGAACGACAGCGCCGACTCCGACACCCTGCTGCGCCATGCCGACCAGGCAATGTACGCCGCCAAGCAGGCCGGCCGTAACCGCTACCACCTGTTCGACCCGGAGAGCGATCGGCGTGCCCGGGCCCGGCGCGACGAACTGCGCCGCATTCGCGCCGGCCTGGCGACGGGCGAATTCCGTCTCCACTATCAACCCAAGGTGGATATGCGCAAAGGGGTGGTGATCGGCGCCGAAGCACTGATCCGCTGGCAGCATCCGGAACGCGGCCTGCTCCTGCCGCGCGACTTCCTGCCGGTGGTCGAGGATTCGGAGGCAGCCATCGAACTCGGCGAGTGGGTCATCACCGAAACCTTGCGCCAGATCGACACCTGGCAACGCGAGCACGGGCTGAAACTGGCAGTGAGCATCAACATCGCCGGCAACCACCTGCAGCACCCCGGCTTCTCCCGGCGGCTCGGCGAGTTGATGGCGCGCTTCCCGGCCGTTTCGCCCGGCCAGATCGAGCTCGAAGTACTCGAAACCGCCGCCCTGGAAGATGTCGGCACGACCGCCGCGCTGTTTGCCGAATGCCGCAACCTCGGCGTCAGCTTCGCACTCGACGATTTCGGCACCGGGTATTCGTCCCTCACCTATTTCCGCCGCCTGCCGGCCGACCTGCTCAAGATCGACCAGTCCTTCGTCCGCGACATGCTCGACAATCCGGACGACCTGGCCATCGTCGAAGGCGTCATCGGCCTGACCCAGGCCTTCCGCCGCGCCGTCATCGCCGAAGGCGTCGAAACGGTCGAACACGGCCTGGTCCTCCTCCTGCTCGGCTGCGACATGGCCCAGGGCTACGGCATCGCCCGCCCCATGCCGCCGGAAGCCCTGCCCGACTGGATCACCCATTTCCAGCCCGATGAACTCTGGAACCTGGCCACCGCCTTCAACTGGTCGCGCGACGACCTGCCGATGCTGATCGCCGAAGTCGACCACAAACGCTGGCTGCGCGCCTTGCACGCCTGCCTGGATGACACCAGCGGCAGCACCGAACCGCCCCCCCTCGATCCGCATGCCTGCCGCTTCGCGCAATGGCTCAACGGCGCCGACAGCCGGCGCTATGGCGGCATCCCGGCCAGCCGCGAGATTCCCGCGCTACATGCCCGGGTGCATGACATTGGCCACCGTCTGGTTGCCCGGCACCAGGCCGGCGACCGGACCAGCGTGGCGACGCTGCGCGAGGAATTGCGACAAGCCAGCGAACAACTGGCCGCCGCAATCCAGACCATCCAGACCGAAACCCTGATGGGCGCTCAGCGAATCAGGCGATAAGCCGGCGAATCGAGCTGCTGCACGGCGGTCAGCAAGGCATCGATGGCCTTGGGACGGACGAAGCCGGAGCGCCAGGCGAGCGCCACGCGGCGGGCCGGCACCGGTTCGCTGAACGGAATGACACTAATCATGTCGTTGCTGTACGGGTGCTGCAGGGCGCCGTCCGGCAGCACCGAAACCCCCAGGCCGGAAGCGACCATGCACCGGATGGTGCCAATCGAATGACCAAGCCGCACATCGGTATCCGGACTGCTCACTTCCGGGCAGGCGCCCAGCACCTGATCGCGGAAGCAGTTGCCGGCCTTGAGCAGCAGCACCTCGTCACCGGCCACCTCCTCCGGTGCGATGCACGCCTTCTTTTCCCAGGGGTGGCCGCGCGGCACGACCACCTTGAAGGACTCGTCGTAGAGCGCCCGGGTCAGCACGCCCGGCACATCGAAGGGGAGCGCGACGATCACGACATCCACCTCGTTGTCATGCAGCATGTCCGCCAGATTGGCCGTCATGTTTTCCTCGATGGCCAGCGGCATGTGGGGAGCGACCCGCTTCAGGGCATGGATCAGGCGGGGCAACAGGTAGGGGCCGATGGTGTGGATGACCCCCAGGCGCAACGGGCCATCCAGCTGGTCACGCCCCTGCATCGCCACCTGGCGGACCTTTTCCGCCTCGCGCAAGGCCTGCCGAGCCTGCTCAACCACCCGCGCACCGACTGCGCTCGGCGAGACGAACCCCTTGCCACGCTCGAACAACTGCACGCCCAGCTCATCCTCGAGGCGCGCGATGGCAACGCTGAGCGTCGGCTGACTGACCGAACAGGACTCGGCTGCCCGGCTGAAATTCCCCTCCTGGGCGAGGGCCACGATGTAGCGCAATTCCGTCAAGGTCACTTCTGCTCTCCTGCAACGAGGTCAATGCCCCCATGATCTATAGGGAAAACCTATAGCCGCTATTATAAAAATCCATAAAAATCATTGATTTATATCAATAATACAACGATCCTTGCCCTGACAATGGGCAGACCGTTTGTTCAATCGAGGGAGAATGATAATGAAACGTAGCATTATTTCTGCAGCACTCATCGTCGCCACCGGCGGCCTGGCCGCCCAGGCCATTCACGCCGCCAGCCAGGAACCGATCCAGCCGATCCAGCCGGCCAAGGTCACCAACCCGGCCCTGGTCGAACTGGGCAAGAAACTCTACTTCGACCCGCGCCTCTCCAAGTCCGGCTTCATCTCCTGCAACTCCTGCCACAACCTGTCGATGGGCGGCACCGACAACATCCCGACCTCGATCGGCGACAAATGGCAGCAGGGACCGATCAACGCCCCGACCGTGCTGAACTCCAGCCTCAACCTCGCCCAGTTCTGGGACGGCCGTGCCGCCGATCTCAAGGAGCAGGCCGGCGGCCCGATCGCCAACCCCGGTGAAATGGCCTTCTCGCACACCCTGGCGGTCGATGTGCTGCAATCCATCCCGGGCTACGTCGCCGAGTTCAAGAAGGCCTTTGGTTCCGACAAGGTCGACATCGAGAAAGTCACCAAGGCCATCGCCGCTTTCGAGGAAACCCTGGTCACCCCGAATTCCCGCTTCGACAAGTGGCTGAAGGGCGACAAGAAAGCACTGACCAAAACCGAACGGGAAGGCTACCAACTGTTCAAGGACAGTGGCTGCGTCGCCTGTCACAATGGTCCGGCCGTCGGCGGCAACTCCTTCCAGAAGATGGGCCTGGTCGAGCCGTACCAGGCAGCCAGCCCGGCCGAAGGCCGCTCTGCTGTGACCGGCAAGGATGCCGACCGCTTCAACTTCAAGGTACCGACCCTGCGCAACGTCGAACTGACTTATCCGTACTTCCACGACGGCGCCGCCAACACCCTGAAGGAAGCCGTGGACATCATGGGCCGCCTGCAACTGGGCAAGAAGTTCACCGATGACGAAAACGCCAAGATCGTCGCCTTCCTGAAAACCCTGACCGGCGACCAGCCGAACTTCAAGCTGCCGATCCTGCCGCCCTCATCCGACGCCACGCCGCGCCCGACCCCCTTCGAGAAGAAGTAGGCAGCCGACAGCAACCGACGGGGGCTGCGGCCCCCGTTTTTGCCGGTCTCTTTTTGTTTGATGATCATCAATCTGCCGGTACACTTGCGCGTCCATAATTCTCGACTGATTTAATTCGGTTTTCCCCTGATGCTCGAAGCTGACAATCTGGAATGCGTGCGCGGCGAGCGCCGCCTGTTCGCAGGCCTCGGCTTCAGGCTGGAAGCGGGGGAACTGCTCTACCTGCAGGGGCGCAACGGTGCCGGCAAGACCAGCCTGCTGCGCATGATCATCGGCCTCTTGCCGCCGGAGTCCGGCGAAATCCGTTGGCAGGGCCAGTCGATCCGCCGCAACAGCGAGGACTTCCGCGCCGACCTCTGCTACCTCGGCCATCTCAATGCCATCAAGGAAGAGCTGACACCGCTCGAGAACCTGCTCGCCTCGGCCCGGCTGGCCGACGAAACCCTGTCCGAAGACGACGCCCTGGATGCGCTGGAACAGGTCGGCCTCGCCGGCCGCGAGGACCTCGCCTGCAAATACCTGTCGCAGGGCCAGAAGCGCCGCGTCGCGCTGGCCCGCCTGGTCAAGGAGCGGCGCCCGCTCTGGGTGCTCGACGAACCCTTCGTCGCCCTCGACGTGGCTGCCGTCGACTGGCTGGCCGGCATCATCTCGGGCCACCTGCAGCGCGGCGGGCTGGCCGTGATGACCACCCATCAGCCGGTCGCCATTCCGGCCGGCACGGTGCGCGAACTGAAGCTGAGCTGAGGCCGCGATGCTGAAAATCATCTTCGCCGTCATCGGCCGCGACCTCAAGCTGGCCATGCGCCGTCAGGCCGACATCGTTTCGGCGCTGTTCTTTTTCATCATCGTCGTCAGCCTCTTTCCGCTCGGCATCGGCCCGGAGCCGGACCTGCTGCGCAAACTGGCACCCGGCGTGCTGTGGGTCGCCGCCCTGCTCGCCACCATGCTGTCGCTGCCCCGCCTGTTCGCCGACGATCACCGCGACGGCACGCTCGAACAACTGGCGCTCGCCCCCCACCCGCTCGGCCTGGTGGTGACCGGAAAGGTGATCGCGCACTGGCTGGTGTCCGGCCTGCCGCTGGCGCTGATCGCACCGGTGCTGGGCGTGCAGTTCGACCTGACCGGCGATGGCCTGTTCGTCCTGACCGCCGCCATCCTGCTCGGCACGCCGGCCCTGTCCGGCATTGGCGCCATCGGGGCGGCGCTCACCCTCGGCCTGCGGGGCGGTGGCGTGCTGCTCTCACTGCTCGTTCTGCCTTTGTATATCCCGGTGCTAATATTCGGCGCTGGCGCGGTTGACGCGACGGTGTCCGGGCTCGGGGGGGAAGGACACCTGTCCCTGCTGGCCGCCATGACTTTCGCTGCACTCGGCTTCGCCCCCTGGGCATCGGCCGCCGCCTTGAAGATCGCCCTCGAATGAAAGACCGCTTCAACCTCTACCGATTTGCGTCGCCCGCCACCTTCTACCCGCTGGCCGGCACGCTGATTCCCTACTTTGCGGCCATCGCCGTCCTCTTCGGCATCGCCGGCCTCTATGTCGGCATGCTGGTCGCGCCGACCGATTTCCAGCAAGGTGAGGGCTACCGCATCATCTTCATCCACGTCCCGGCCTCCTGGATGTCGATGTTCATCTATCTGGTGATGGCCTTCTGGGCCGCCATCGGCCTTGCCTTCAATACCCGCCTGTCCGGCATGATGACGCAGGCGCTGGCGCCAACCGGTGCCCTGATGGCCTTCCTGTCCTTGTGGACCGGCGCCCTGTGGGGCAAGCCGATGTGGGGCACCTGGTGGGTGTGGGACGCCCGCCTGACTTCGGAACTGATCCTGCTCTTCCTGTACATCGGCTACATGGCGCTGACCGCCGCCATCGACGACCCGCGCCGAGCCGACAAGGCCGGCGGCCTGTTGCTGCTGGTCGGCGTGGTCAACATCCCGATCATCTATTTCTCGGTCAAGTGGTGGAACACCCTGCACCAGGGCTCCAGTGTCAACCTCACCAAATCCTCGATGGCCACCACCATGCTCTACGGCATGCTGCTGATGGCCCTGTGCTTCTGGATGTATGCCATCGCCGTCGCCCTGATGCGGGTGCGCACCATCATGCTCGAACGCGAGCGCAACACCGACTGGGTCAAGGCCGAACTGGCAGGAGACGGGCAATGATCTACTGGAACAGCTTCGCCGACTTCCTCCATATGGGCGGCTACGGTTTCTACGTCTGGGGATCCTTCGGCGTTACCGCCCTGATCATGACCCTGGAACCGATCCTCGTCGCCCGCAATCGAAAGACCACCATCGCCCGTCTGAAGCGCCAGCTTCGCGCAGAAAGCAGGACCCCCACCGAATGAAGACCCGTCACAAGAAACTCGCCCTGATCGGCGGCGCCCTGGCCCTCATCGGCATCATCGCCGCCCTCGTCCTCAACGCGCTGAACAGCAACATCGCGCTCTACATCACCCCGACGGAGGTCGCTGCCGGCAAGGCGCCGCAAGGCAAGCTGTTCCGCATCGGTGGACTGGTCAAGGAAGGCAGCATCCAGCGGCAGGCCGACGGCGTGACGATCAGCTTCGTCATCACCGACACCGCCCAAGACATCCCGGTCGCCTACAAGGGCATCCTTCCCGACCTGTTCAAGGAAGGCAAGGGCGCCGTCGCGCAGGGCAAGCTGGATGAAGCCGGCACCTTCGTCGCAACGGAAGTGCTGGCCAAGCACGACGAAAACTACATGCCGCCGGAAGCCGCCAAGGCAGTCAGCGACGCCCAGGCCGGCATGGGCGCCACCCGGCACGTTTCGCCCTCGTCGGCCGAAGCCGCTAAACAAGGTAACTGAGCATGATTCCCGAACTCGGCCATTTCGCCCTCATTCTTGCCGCGCTGGTTGCGCTGATCCTCGGCACCCTGCCGATGATCGGCGCCCACACCAACCGCCAGCCCTGGATCGCCGTTGCCCGCCCGGCCGCCACCGCACTGGCGATGCTGGTCACCTTCTCCTTTGCCTGCCTGACCCAGGCCTTCGTCGCCAACGATTTCTCTGTGGTATACGTCGCCCAGCATTCCAACTCGCTGCTGCCCATCGAGTACCGGATCGCCGGAGTCTGGGGCGGCCATGAAGGCTCGCTGCTGCTGTGGATTCTGATGCTGACCTGGTGGGCCTTCCTGGTCGCGGTTTTCTCGCGCGAACTGCCCGACGCGATGGTCGCCCGCGTGCTCGCCACGCTCGGCCTGGTCGGCTTCGGCTTCCTGCTCTTCATCCTGCTCACCTCCAACCCCTTCGAGCGTCTGTTGCCGGGTGCCGCCGAGGGACGCGACCTCAACCCGCTGCTCCAGGACCCCGGCCTGGTCATTCACCCACCGCTGCTTTACATGGGCTATGTCGGTTTCTCGGTCGCCTACGCCTTCGCCATCGCCGCCCTGCTGTCGGGCAAGCTCGACGCGGCCTGGGCCCGCTGGTCGCGGCCGTGGACCATGGCCGCCTGGATTTTCCTGACACTCGGCATCGCCATGGGCTCGTGGTGGGCGTATTACGAACTGGGCTGGGGCGGCTGGTGGTTCTGGGATCCAGTCGAAAACGCGTCGTTCATGCCCTGGCTGGTCGGCACCGCCTTGATCCACTCGCTGGCCGTCACCGAAAAGCGCGGCAGCTTCAAGAACTGGACGGTATTGCTCGCCATCTCCGCTTTCTCGCTGTCGCTGCTCGGCACCTTCCTGGTCCGCTCCGGCGTACTGACTTCGGTGCACGCCTTCGCGACCGATCCGCGGCGCGGCATCTTCATCCTGATCTTCCTGGTTGCCGTGATCGGCGCCTCGCTGACGCTGTTCGCGGCCCGCGCCCCCAAGGTCGGCCTGGGCGGCCGTTTCGGGCTGATCTCACGCGAATCGCTGCTGCTGACCAACAACGTCCTGCTGGTCGTCGCCTGCGCCACCGTGCTGCTCGGCACGCTCTATCCGTTGCTGATCGACGCGTTGGGCGTCGGCAAGATTTCGGTCGGCCCGCCGTACTTCAACGCCGTCTTCGTGCCGGTGATGACCCCCATCCTCTTCCTGATCGGCGTCGGCCCCTTCGCCCGCTGGAAGGAAGCCTCCATCCCGGACATTGCCAGGGCTGTCAAATGGGCCCTCGCCGTCGGCGCCCTCGTCGCCATCGCCTTGCCGCTGCTGTACGGTCAGTGGCATGCCATGACCGCCCTCGGCCTCTTTTTCGCCGCCTGGATCGCCGTCACGGCCCTGCTCAACTTCATCGAGCGGGTACAACACACACGGGCCGGCCGCGGTTTCCTGGCCACGGCCGCCAACCAGCCACGCAGCTTCGTCGGCATGCACCTGGCGCACATCGGGGTCGCCGTTTTCGTGGTCGGCGTCACGATGGTCGGCAGCTATCAGGATGAAAAGGACGTCAAGATGGCCCCCGGCGACTCGGTCGACGTCGCCGGCTACCATTTCACCTTCAACGGGGTAAAAGCGGTGGAAGGGCCGAACTACGTCGCGGCGCAGGGCGATTTCGACCTGTCGGTCAACGGCCGCTTCATCCGCAAGATGAATCCGGAGAAACGCAACTACCACTCCTCGGCCATGCCGATGACCGAAGCCGCCATCGACGCCGGCCTGCTGCGCGACGTCTATGTCTCGCTTGGCGAGCCGATCGATCGCGACAAGCCGGAAGGCGAATGGGCCGTCCGTGTGTATTACAAGCCATTTGTCGACTGGATCTGGGGCGGTTGTATCGTGATGTCGCTCGGTGGCCTGATCGCCATGCTCGACCGCCGCTACCGTGTCAAGGCACGTGCTGCCGCCCATCTCCCTGCAGGAACCCAAGAAGCATGAACCGTTATTACTGGATCCTCGGCGCTTTCGCCGCCCTCGTCGCCCTGCTCGCCGTCGGGCTGAACCTCAACCCGCGCGAGGTGCCCTCCCCGCTGGTCGGCAAGCCCGCCCCGGCCTTCACGCTCGCCCAGTTGGCCGAGCCCGACAAGACCCTGTCGCCCAAGGACCTGCAGGGCAAGGTCTGGCTGCTCAACGTCTGGTCCTCGTGGTGTGTCTCCTGTCGCCAGGAACACCCGGTCCTCGTCGAGTTTTCCCAAAAGGTGGACGTACCGCTCATCGGCCTCAACTACAAGGAAGTAAGGGGCGACGGCGGCTTCGACATGAGCAAGATGTCGGCCGAAGACGAGAAAAAGCTGGCCTGGGAGCGCGCCCGAAGCTGGCTTTCCCAGCACGGCAACCCGTACCGGCTGACCGTGATGGACCTCGATGGCCGCGTCGGCATCGACTATGGCGTCTATGGCGTGCCGGAAACCTACGTCATCGACAAGGCCGGCATCATCCGCCTGAAACACACCGGCCCGATCACGCCGGACATCCTCGGCAAGAAGATCATGCCGCTGCTCGCGGAGCTGAACCGATGAAGCGCCGGCTCGCCGGCCTGCTGCTCGGCATGGCCCTGCATTCCCCCGCGCTGTTCGCTTCGAGCACCACCGAAGCCGCGATCGCCGCCGACCCAGTCACCGAAAAACGCTTGCAGAAGCTGTCGGAAGAGTTGCGCTGCCTGGTCTGCCAGAACCAGAACATCGCCGATTCCAACGCCGAGCTGGCGCAGGACCTGCGCCGCGAGGTCCGGACCATGATCAAGGACGGTAAGAGCGACAAGGAAATCATCGATTTCATGGTGACCCGCTACGGCGATTTCGTGCTTTACCGGCCGCCGGTACAGGGCAATACGCTGTTGCTCTGGGGGGGGCCGCTCGTTCTGCTGATCGGCGGCCTCATCGCACTGATCCGCTACCAGCGCCGCCGCGCCGAACGCGTCGCCGCCGAGGACAAACCCCTCTCGGCCGAAGAAGCCAGCCGCGCCGAAGCGCTGCTCAAGGAACTCGACAACCAATGACCCAGTTTTCCATTTTCGCCGTCCTGCTCGTTCTGGCCACCGCGGCTTTTATCCTGCCCCCCCTCTGGCGCGGCCTGCGCGCCCCCAAGGAACGGGCCGACCGCAAGACGGCCAACCTCGCCATTTTCCGTGACCAGCTGGCCGAGCTGGAGCGCGAAAAGGCAGAAGGTTCGCTGGCCGAGGCCGATTTCGAACAAGCCCGTCGCGAATTGCAACGCCGCCTGCTGGAAGAGGTCGAACCCGCGGCCGAAGAAGCCTCCCCGGCATCACATGCCCCGACCCGCAAGACCGCCGTCGCGATCCTGCTGGCGCTCCCCATCCTCGGCGTACTCGGCTATGTCGCCCTCGGTAATCCGCGCGCCCTCGATCCGCAGCAGACGGCGGCCCCGCCACAAATGACGCAGGAGCAGATCGAGCAAATGGTCGCCAAGCTGGCCGAACGCATGAAAGCCAATCCGGACGACCCCAAGGGCTGGCTGATGCTGGCCCGTTCATACAAGTCGATGGGACGCTATGCCGAGGCGGTCGAGGCTTTCAGCCACGCCGAGACGGTCATCGACAGCGAACCCGACCTGCTCGCCGCCTATGCCGAAACCATTGCCATGGCCGAAGGCAAGGGTCTCGCCGGCAAGCCGACCCGCTTGATCGAGAAAGCCCTGAAGCTGGATCCCAAGCATGCCCACAGCCTGTTCCTGGCCGGCGCGGCAGCCATGGATCGCGGCGATGCCAAGCAGGGCATCGCCTACTGGGAAGCCCTGTTGCCGCAAGTCGAACCCGGCTCGGAAATCGACCAGATGCTGCGCAGCGGCATCGAGAAGATGAAGGCCGCCCGGTAAGGACAGGCGCGTGGTCGATCACTCCCGCCGCGCCTTTTTTCGTGGCCGGCCGCGACCGCGGGTGGAGAAACGGCCACCCTGGGCCTTGCCCGAAACCGATTTCATCGCGCACTGCACACGCTGCGACGCGTGCCTGGCGGCCTGCCCGACCCGCATTCTGAAAACCGGTGATGGCGGTTATCCGACGGTCGACTTCACGGCCGGCGAATGCACCTTTTGTGCAGCCTGCGTCACGGCCTGCCAGCCCGGGGCCTTGCACCGGGCAACAGCGCAGCGGCCCTGGCCCTACAAGGCCGCCATCGGCGAGGACTGCCTGCCGCGCCAGGGTATCGAATGCCGCGTCTGTGGCGATTTCTGCGACCCGCGTGCCATCCGCTTTCCGCCCCGCCTGGGCGGTAGCCCGCTGCCGGAAATCGATCCGGAAACCTGCACCGGCTGCGGCGCCTGCGTCGCCCCCTGTCCGACTGCCGCAATCGCAATCACGCCTCCGGTAACGGCGTAGACGACGTCAGGGGCGGCGGCGTAAAGCCGAGCGCGACCATTTCGGCTTCCAGCTTGATACGCAGGATTAGCAAGCCCTGCAGTGATTCACGGGCCTTGTCCTCGGCCCAGGTATCGTGATGCTGGTTCAGACAGGCTTCGATTTCATGCCGATTCGCCAGATTCACCCCACAGATCGCCGCGTAGCGATGAATTTCCTTGTCCAGATCGCGCAATTCACGATCATAATGTTCGAATCCGCTCATTTTTCGGCCACCCCGGAGATTGTTTCCATGCAATGGTTAACGCTGCCCGAGCCCCGTAGCGACGTCAAGCCGGCCTTCCATGACCTGCCTTCGGCCAAAGCCTGGTTGGCCATCCAGCCGCAAACCCAGCCGCTGCACATGCTCCAGGCGATTGGCGGCCAGATCGAAGCGCTCGAAGGGGCGACGCTTTCCCCCGGACTGACCCTCGAACTCCTCAACCTGCTGCGCTCGGCCGCACTCCCCGGCCACACGGCCATTGAACCCCGCTACGTCCGGAAGCCGCTCCCCCTGCCGCCTGAGGACGAACGCACCTTCGAACTGGCGCAGACGCTGTGGCAGCGTCTAGGCGTCGCCTATTTGCGCCTGCTGCCCCATTTTCCACCAGCCGGCCAATGCCTGCCCTTGCACCGTGCCGCCACCGCCCTCCGGATGGCTCAGTATTGCCACTTCCAGGCAGCCCGCGATTGCCCGGCGGTGCTCGACCAGCTGCTGTTCGCGATCCTCGCCCAGGCGGAAGAAAGCGCCGTCCTGACCCAGCCGATCGGGGATCCGGATTTCCGGAATTTTGGCGAGTCCCATATTGGCGGCCACCTGGCTTGGGCCTTCCTGCTCCGCCTGGCCAACCCCTATCGCCTGTCGGCCGCCCAGCTCGCCGTCGCCAACCGGGCGATCAGCCGCTGGCGGGAACTGGCCGTCTTCCAGCACGCGCCGGAGGACGATCCCCGCGCCCACTCCCTCGATCTCTCCCCGCTGTTCGGCGGCCCGCTGCCGCCCGGCATGCCGCGCTGGCTCGAAATCCGCAAGGTCGTGCGCAAGATCGACCAGCGCATACTGGCCCTGCAGGCCGGCGAGAGTCCGGAATCGCTCAAGCTGGGCCGCGAGTTGTCCGGCAGTGCCTGCATCCGCCTGCTGCACGACCTCGAATCCAGCCTGGAAAGCCACGTCGAGACGCCATCGACCGAAATCGGCGAGATCGAACTCGCCTTCGGTCCCGAACACTGCTTCAACGTGCTGACCGGCGAAGCGCTCAACCCCGGCAGCGGGCTCGATACCGGCAGTGCCTCGCTGGCGCACCAGCGCGTCGCCCTGTTCGGTTTCGACCGGGCGTCGACCCTGCCGACCAGCGTCAAGAAACTGAACGTCCCGAGCGAAACCTGGACACGGGTGGATGGCAAGGCTGTACGGCGGGCGGATGCCGAAGGCGCCCGCCGCCTTGCCCCGTGCCTTGTCGCCACCCGCCGCGACGAGCAGCCGCAACTGGGCGTCCTGCTCGGCCTGCGCACCCTGGATAGGGGGGCGCTCAGCGCCGATCTGAAATGGTATGCCGGCCCGGTCGAAGCCGGCCGGCTGGTGCGTTCCCCTGCGCAGGAGCGCAACCAGCCGCTCACACCCGGCTTCCTGCTGCACGACGGCAAGCACTATTCGCTGATCGTTCCGGCCACTGCCGGCCTGCGGCTCGATACCCCACTGGGTTTCCAGGGCAGCACCCTGTGCCACTTGCTGCCGACCGAGGTACTGGAACGAGGGGTCGATTTTGTCCGCTATGCAGTGCGCTGGCAATAAAAAGGCCCGCCATCTGGCGGGCCCGGTCTGACCTGGACCGCACCTGGCGGCCACGGCCGGGATCACTCGAATTCGATGATGATCTGGTCGACCGACAGGCTTTCGCCGACGGCAGCGGAGATTTTCTTGACCTTGCAGTCCTGCTCGGCCTTGAGAATGTTTTCCATCTTCATGGCTTCGATGACCGCCAGCTTCTCGCCAGCCTTCACCTCCTGACCGACCTGAACGGCGATTTCGCGCAGCAGGCCCGGCATCGGGGACAGCAGGAACTTGGAGAGGTCGGGCGCCGGCTTCTCGGGCATCAGGGCGAGCAGTTCGGCAGCGCGGGCCGACATGACCATGAAATCGGCGCGCGTGCCCCAGTGGAACAGGCTGTACTTGGTCTTGTGGCGCTCGACCTGCAGCGTGAATTCCTCGCCGTTGCAGGTGCCATTGAACAGCGACTCACCCAGTTTCCAGTCGGACAGGATTTCGTACTGTTCGCCCTTGTACTCGACGTGATAACCGCCCGGAATCGGACGCGCCGTCACTTCGTGGTGCTCGTTGCCTTCCTTGTTCAGGCGGACGACCACCCACTGGTCGCCAACGATGCGCTCGTGGCCCTGCAGCTGGCCGCTGACCGAGGCGGCACGGTCGGTGTAGGCGCGATAAACGTAGGCGGCGACGGAGACCAGCAGGGCCGGATCGTCGTGCGGCACCATCGAAGCATCAAAGCCCTTGGGGTATTCCTTGGCGATGAAGCCGGTGTCGAAGATGCCGGACTGAAAGCGCGGATGCTGCATCAGCGCGGCCTGGAAGGGGATGTTCGACGAGATGCCGCGAATGACGAAACCGTTCAGCGCATCGCGCATGCGGGCGATGGCCTGGTCGCGGGTGGCACCGTGCACGATCAGCTTGGCGATCATCGAGTCGTAATACATCGAGATTTCGCCGCCGTCATAGACACCGGTATCGACGCGAACCTGCCCGGGGATTTCCTTGGGCGGCTGGAACTTGACCAGACGGCCGGTGGAAGGCAGGAAGCCGCGGAAGGGGTCTTCGGCGTTGATCCGGCATTCCATCGCCCAGCCGTTGATCTGGACATCCGCCTGAGTGATCGGCAGCTTTTCGCCGGCCGCGACACGGATCATCTGCTCGACCAGATCCAGCCCGGTGATCAGTTCGGTGACCGGGTGTTCCACCTGCAGGCGGGTGTTCATTTCCAGGAAGTAGAACTCCTTGGTCGCACCCGACACGACGAATTCGACGGTACCGGCCGATTCGTAATTGACGGCGCGGGCCAGGGCAACGGCCTGTTCCCCCATCGCCTTGCGCATCTCGGCATCGACAAAGGGGCTCGGCGCCTCTTCGATGACCTTCTGGTGACGGCGCTGGATCGAGCAGTCGCGCTCGTTCAGATAGACGTAGTTGCCATGGCTGTCGCCGAGTACCTGGATTTCGATGTGGCGCGGTTCCAGCACGTATTTTTCGATGAAGACGCGGTCGTCACCGAAGGAATTGCGCGCTTCGTTGACGCAGGAGGAGAAGCCTTCGAAGGCTTCGGCATCGTTGTAGGCGACGCGCAGCCCCTTGCCGCCACCGCCGGCGGAAGCCTTGATCATCACCGGATAGCCGATCTTCTTGGCGATCTCGACCGCTTCAGCCGGTCCGGAGATGGCATCGTTGTAGCCCGGGATGGTATTGACCTTGGCTTCGATGGCCAGCTTCTTGGACTCGATCTTGTCGCCCATCTTGGCGACCGAATAATGCTTCGGACCGATGAACTTGATGCCCTCTTCTTCCAGACGGCGCGAGAACTCGGCGTTCTCGGACAGGAAGCCGTAACCCGGGTGAACCGCCTCGGCGCCGGTCTGTTTGCAGGCGGCGATGATCTTGTCCATGACCAGGTAGGACTCCTTCGACGCAGCCGGGCCGATACAGACGGCTTCGTCGGCCATGTCGACATGCAGGGCGTCCTTGTCGGCCTCGGAATAGACGGCGACGGTCTTGATGCCCATCTTGCGGGCGGTCTTGATGACGCGGCAGGCAATTTCGCCGCGGTTGGCAATCAGAATCTTCTTGAACATGTTCGTTTTTCTCCCTGACGCTTACAGAGGAATGTTGCCGTGCTTGCGCCACGGGTTGTCGAGTTTCTTGTCGCGCAGCATGGCCAGCGAACGGGCGATCCGCTTGCGGGTGGCGTGCGGCATGATGACGTCGTCGATGAAGCCGCGGGCGCCGGCCACGAACGGGTTGGCGAACTTGGCCTTGTACTCGGCTTCGCGCTGGGCGAGCTTCTCGGGATCGTTCTTTTCCTCGCGGAAAATGATTTCCACGGCGCCTTTCGGACCCATGACGGCGATTTCCGCCGACGGCCAGGCCAGGTTGACATCGCCGCGCAGGTGCTTGGACGACATCACGTCATACGCGCCGCCGTAGGCCTTGCGGGTGATCACGGTGACCTTCGGCACGGTGCATTCGGCGTAGGCGTAGAGCAGCTTGGCGCCGTGCTTGATGATGCCGCCGTATTCCTGGGCGGTGCCCGGCATGAAGCCCGGCACGTCGACGAAGGTGACGACCGGGATGTTGAAGGCGTCGCAGAAACGGACGAAACGGGCGGCCTTGATCGAGGACTTGATGTCCAGACAGCCGGCCAGGACCAGCGGCTGGTTGGCGACGATGCCGACCGGATGGCCGTCGATACGGCCGAAACCGATGATGATGTTCTTGGCGTAATCCGGCTGCAGTTCGAAGAAGTCGCTGTCGTCGACGACCTTGATGATCAGCTCCTTCATGTCATACGGCTTGTTGGCGTTATCCGGAACCAGGGTATCGAGCGAATAATCCATGCGGTCGGCCGGGTCGTTAGTCGGCGTGACCGGCGGCTTCTCGCGGTTGTTGGCCGGAATGAAGTTCATGAAGCGGCGCAGCATGGACAACGCTTCGACATCATTCTCGAAGGCCAGGTCGGCGACGCCGGACTTGGTCGTGTGGGTCACGGCACCGCCCAGTTCCTCGGCGGTGACGTCTTCGTGGGTCACGGTCTTGACCACTTCCGGGCCGGTCACGAACATGTAGGAGGAGTCCTTGACCATGAAGATAAAGTCGGTCATCGACGGCGAGTACACCGCACCGCCGGCGCAGGGGCCCATGATCATCGAGATCTGCGGCACGACACCGGAGGCCATCACGTTACGCTGGAACACGTCGGCATAACCGCCCAGGGAAGCAACGCCTTCCTGGATGCGGGCGCCGCCCGAGTCGTTCAGGCCGATCACCGGCGCGCCGACCTTCATCGCCTGGTCCATGACCTTGCAGATCTTTTCGGCGTGGGTTTCCGACAGCGAGCCGCCGAACACGGTGAAATCCTGCGAAAAAACGAAAACCAGACGGCCGTTGATGGTGCCGTAACCGACGACCACGCCATCACCCGGGGTCTTTTCAGCCTGGTCCATGCCGAAGTCGACACAGCGGTGCTCCTTGAACATGTCCCATTCTTCGAACGAACCCGGATCGAGCAACAGCTCGATACGCTCGCGGGCGGTCAGCTTGCCCTTTTTGTGCTGGCTGTCGATACGCTTCTGGCCACCGCCGAGGCGGGCCAGTTCACGCTTTTTTTCCAGCTGGCGGATGATGTCGTGCATAAAAAACTCCCTCTGAGTTACGACGATTGGTGTTTCAGGTAGTCGAGCAGCGCATACGCGGCCGCAGCCGGGGTCGTATGCCCTTCCTCGACGGATCGGGTGAGCGCAGGCAGGTTCTCCTGCACACGGGGATGCTGGCGGAAATACTGGCGCAAGCCGGAGTCGATCAATTGCCACATCCAGCTCAGTGCCTGATGCTGGCGCTTGGCGGCAAATTCGCCGGTCGGCTTGAGCGCAGCCTGAAATTTCTCGACCTGCTCCCAGAAATCGGCGATGCCTTCCTTGTGCAGGGCCGACAGCGCAATAACCGGCGGGGACCAGTTGGGCGAGGCCGGACGCAACATGTGCAGTGCGTTGCGCCACTGGGCACGGACCACGGCCGTCGCCTGCTTGTCGATGTCGGCCTTGTTGATGACGACCAGGTCGGCGATCTCGACGATGCCCTTCTTGATCGCCTGCAGATCGTCGCCGGCATTCGGCAACTGGAGCAGGCAGAACATGTCGACCATGCCGGCCACCGTCGTTTCCGACTGGCCGACGCCGACCGTCTCGATGATGATCACATCGTAGCCGGCCGCCTCGCACAGCAGCATGGCTTCCCGCGTCTTCTCCGCGACGCCGCCGAGCGAGCCGGCGGACGGACTGGGGCGGATGAATGCCTCGTCGCGCTGACTGAGCAATTCCATGCGCGTCTTGTCGCCGAGGATGGAACCACCGGTCACCGTGGACGACGGGTCGATTGCCAGCACGGCGAGTTTCTTGCCCTGTTCGATCAGCCAGACGCCGAGCGCCTCGATGAACGTGGACTTGCCCGCCCCCGGCACACCGGAGATGCCGATGCGGATGGCGTTGCCGGTCCTGGGCAGCAGCGCGCTCAGCACCTGCTGCGCGCGCTGCTGGTGATCGGCCCGAGTGGACTCGATCAGCGTGATGGCCTTGGCCAGCGCCCGGCGCTGGCCGGCCAGGACACCGTCGACCAGTTGCCGGTCGGCCTCGGACAGAAGATTGGCGCGCACCGGAGCGTCGTCCAGCTTCATCCGGCTTTAGCCGCGCGCCTTCTTGATTTCTTCCAGCACCTTGCGGGCGGAATCCTCGATGCGGGTGCCCGGACCGAAGATGGCCTTGGCACCGGCCGCATACAGGGCATCGTAGTCCTGTGCCGGAATGACGCCGCCGGCGAAGACAATGATGTCATCGGCGCCCTGCTCCTTCAGGCACTGGATGATTTGCGGCACCAGCGTCTTGTGACCGGCCGCCAGCGACGAGCAGCCGATGGCATGCACGTCGTTCTCGATGGCCTGGCGGGCCGCCTCTTCCGGGGTCTGGAAGAGGGGGCCCATGTCGATGTCGAAACCGAGGTCGGCATAGGCGGTAGCAACCACCTTGGCGCCCCGGTCATGACCGTCCTGGCCGAGCTTGGCGATCATGATACGCGGCCGGCGGCCTTCTTCTTCGGCAAACTTGGCGACATCGGCCTTGATCTGTTCCCAGCTTTCCTGACCTTGCACGACCCCTCCGTAAACCCCCGAAATGGTCTGGTTGTTGGCGCGGAAGCGGCCGAAGACTTTTTCCAGCGCATCGGACACCTCACCCACCGTGGCGCGCAGGCGGATGGCCTTGACAGTCAGGTCGAGCAGGTTGCCTTCGCCGGTTTCGGCGGCCTTGGTCAGCGCGTCCAGCGCCGCAGTGACGGCTGCGCTGTCGCGGGTGGCACGGATCTGCTTGAGGCGGGCGATCTGGGCCTCACGGACGGCGTGGTTGTCGATGTCGAGAATCTCGATCGGGTCTTCCTTGGCCAGCTTGTACTTGTTGACGCCGACGATGACATCCTTGCCCGAGTCGATGCGGGCTTGCTTGTCGGCAGCGCAGGTCTCGACCTGCATCTTGGCCCAGCCGGATTCGACAGCCTTGGTCATGCCGCCCATCGCCTCGATCTCCTGGATGATGCCCCAGGCCTTGTCGGCCATGTCCTGGGTCAGCTTTTCCATCATGTAGGAACCGGCCCAGGGGTCGATCACATTGGTGATGTGGGTTTCTTCCTGGATGATGAGCTGGGTGTTGCGGGCGATGCGGGCCGAGAACTCGGTCGGCAGCGCAATCGCTTCGTCGAGCGCGTTGGTGTGCAGCGACTGGGTACCGCCGAAGACGGCTGCCATCGCTTCGATGGTGGTACGCACGACGTTGTTGTACGGATCCTGCTCGGTCAGCGACCAGCCGGAGGTCTGCGAGTGGGTGCGCAGCATCATCGACTTGGCGTTCTTGGCGCCGAAACCGGACATGATGCGGTGCCACAGCAGACGGGCGGCACGCATCTTGGCGATTTCCAGGTAGAAGTTCATGCCCACCGCCCAGAAGAAGGACAGGCGGCCGGCGAAGGTGTCGACGTCCATGCCGGCGGCGATGCCGGTCCGCACGTATTCCATGCCGTCGGCCAGCGTGAAGGCCAGCTCGATGGCCTGGTTGGCCCCGGCTTCCTGGATGTGGTAACCCGAAATCGAGATCGAGTTGAACTTCGGCATGTGCTGCGCCGTGTAGCTGAAGATGTCGGCGATGATCTTCATCGACGGCTTGGGCGGATAAATATAGGTGTTCCGCACCATGAACTCTTTGAGAATGTCGTTCTGGATGGTGCCGGACAACTGCTCCTGCTTCACGCCCTGCTCCTCGGCGGCGACGATGTAGCCGGCGAGGATGGGCAGCACGGCGCCGTTCATCGTCATCGAGACGGAAATCTTGTCGAGCGGGATGCCGTCGAACAGGATCTTCATGTCCTCGACCGAGTCGATCGCCACGCCGGCCTTGCCCACGTCGCCGACGACACGGGGATTGTCGGAGTCGTAACCGCGGTGCGTTGCCAGATCAAACGCGACGGAAACGCCCTGACCGCCGGCGGCCAGCGCCTTGCGGTAAAACGCGTTGGATTCCTCGGCGGTCGAGAAGCCGGCGTACTGGCGGATGGTCCACGGCTTGACCGCATACATGGTCGGCTGCGGGCCGCGCAGGAAAGGGGCGACGCCGGGGAGCGTGTCGGCGTACGGCAGGTTCTCGACGTCCTTCTTGGTATACAGCGCCTTGACGGCCAGACCTTCCGGGGTATGCCAGACCAGATTATTGACATCGCCACCCGGGGATTGCTTGGCCGCGAGCTTTTCCCAGACATCCAGGTTATTGGAATCAAAGAACTTTTCAGACATGACACACCCCTCGACAATTCGATTTTTTGCGGCCGATGATGCAGAATTCAAAATTCTACGCCTTTGGGCCAAGCTTGACATAGCTAGCCCTACATAATACTTTATCCATAATTATGGAGGCAAGTCGGCAAAGAACGGACGCCTCGCCACACCACGAACGAGACCATGAACCGCATTGCACCCACCGCGCTTTACCAGGAAGTCGCCGAGCGACTCCGGCAACGCATCTTCGCGCATGAACTGCCTCCGGGCACCTGGATCGACGAACAAAAGCTCGCCGAGCAGTACGGCATTTCGCGCACTCCGCTGCGCGAAGCCCTGAAAGTGCTGGCCTCGGAGGGATTGGTCGAACTGCGTCCCCGCCGCGGTTGCTACGTCACGGAAATTTCCCGGCAGGATCTCGACGACATCTTCCCGCTGATGGCCATGCTGGAAGGCCGCTGTGCCGCCGAAGCAGTAAAGAACGCCAAGCCGGCCGACATTGCCGTGCTGCAAGACATCCATGCCCGCCTTGAAGCGGCCGCACGCGATGGGCGGATCGATGCCTTCTTCGAGGCGAACCAGGAGTTCCACAAGAAGATTCAGGAGTTGTCGGGCAACCGCTGGCTGCTCTCGGTCATTCAGGACCTGCGCAAGGTGCTCAAGCTGTCGCGCCTGCACTCCCTGTCGCTCGAAGGCCGCCTGCAGCAATCACTGGACGAGCACCGCCTGATCATGGCCGCCCTGGCCGCCAGCGATGCGAGCAAGGCCGAAAAGCTGATGCACGACCATCTGCTGTCCGGCCGCGAGGCGCTCGCCAAAATGGATGCCAAGGCGGCCAAGGCCGCCTGACGCCATCCCCGCGGCCCTTCAACACGGGCAAAGGGCCGCACCGCATTACCGTCACATCCGTCACGAACTGCGCATGGCGCCGCTCCAGAACCGGACGGATGCCGTTGGCCACCCATACACCCATAAATAAAATCCCCGCCCCGCGCAAGGCGGAACGGGGATGGCAACAGCCCTCCGGCACCCCCGCTCGACGGGGATGCGCCGGATGGCGGGCGATCAGTGATTGCTGGCCGCAGCTGCGCCGTAACCCGTCTGGGCCCGGACATACTGGTCGTCGAAAGCCTCGATTTCCTGGCTGGCAGCAACACTCGAATCGCTCTTCGACATGACGAAAGCCAGCAGGAAGGCGACCGGCATGGCGAACAGGGCCGGCTGGGTGTAGGGGAAGAGCGGCGCGGCGTTGCCCAGCACGTCCACCCATACCGATTTCGAGAAGAGCACGAACAGCACGGCGGAAATCAGGCCGCCGTAACCGCCCCACAGCGCGCCCTTGGTGGTCAGGCCCTTCCAGTACATGGAGAGGATCAGCACCGGGAAGTTGGCGGCCGCGGCAACGCCGAAGGCCAGGCCGACCATGAAGGCGATGTTCTGCTTCTCGAAGAGGATGCCGAGCACGATGGCCACGGCGCCGAGACAGATGGTGGCAATCTTGGAGACGCGGATTTCAGCCGCTTCCGACGCCTGGCCCTTCATGATGACACGGGCATAGAGGTCGTGCGAGATGGCAGAAGCGCCGGCCAGCGCCAAGCCCGACACGACAGCCAGGATGGTGGCGAAGGCCACGGCCGCCAGGAAGCCGAGCAGCATGTTGCCACCGACCGCCTTGGCCAGGTGCATGGCGACCATGTTGCCGCCGCCGATCAGCTTGCCACCGACGTTGCCCCCTTCGAAGAATTCCGGGTTCTGGCCGACGATCAGGATGCCGGCCAGGCCCATCAGGAAGATCACGTTGAAGAAGTAGGCCACGAAACCGGAGGCATAGAGCACCGACTTGCGGGCTTCCTTGGCGTCGGTCACGGTGAAGAAGCGCATCAGGATGTGGGGCAGACCGGCCGTGCCGAACATCAGGCCGAGACCGAGGGAGATCGCGGTAACCGGATCTTTGAGCAGGGCGCCCGGATACATCAGCTTGTCGCCCAGCTTATGAACGGCCGTCGCTTTTTCCATCAGATTGGCGAAGGAGAAGCCGAACTCGCTCATCGCCAGCACCATCACCAGCGTACCGCCGGAAAGCAGCATCACGGCCTTGATGATCTGCACCCAGGTCGTGGCGACCATGCCGCCAAAGGTCACGTACACCATCATCAGGATGCCGACGGCAAAAATGGCGACGTTGTATTCCAGACCGAAGAGCAGCTTGATCAGCTGACCGGCACCGACCATCTGGGCAATCAGGTAGAAGCAGACGACGGTCAGCGAGGAAACCGCAGCCATCGTGCGCACCTTGCCCTGATCGAGGCGGTAGGCGGTGATGTCGGAGAAGGTGAACTTGCCCAGGTTGCGCAGGCGTTCGGCCATCAGGAAGAGGATGATCGGCCAGCCGGCAAAGAAGCACAGCATGTAGATGTAACCATCGTAGCCCTGGGTATAGACCATCGCGGTCAGACCGAGCAGCGTCGCGGCCGACATGTAGTCGCCGGCAATCGCGAGGCCGTTCTGGAAGCCGGTGATACCCCCGCCTGCCGTGTAGAAATCGGCGGTCGACTTGGTGCGGCTGGCCGCCCAGTAGGTGATCCCCATGGTCAGCGCCACGAAGATGCAGAACATGATGATGGCGTGCCAGTTGGTCGCCTGCCTCTCCGTCTGGGCGACGGCGTCGGCCGCGAAGGCCAGGGCGCTGAAGCCGAGAAGGCCCAGCGAGGTCATCAGCGTACGCAGCATTATGGGTTCTCCTTCCAGGCTTCCTTGACGATTTCCTGGGTCAGGGTGTCGAACTCACCGTTGGCGCGCTGGACGTAAATCGCCGTCAGCACCCAGAAGAAGATGAACATGAAAAGTTCGACGGCAACCCCCACCGTCAACCGCGACCCTTCGCTCACCGGCTGGCCGAGCGACTGCGGGTTGAAGGCGACCACCATCACGAAACCGTAGAACATGGTCAGAACAATGGCCGCCAAAGTCCAGGCAAACCGGCCGCGACGCGCCACCAGTTCCTGAAACTTCGGATTGGCCCGCATTCGCTTATACATCGCGCTGCTCATGGCTTTTCTCCCTAATTAATAATTACGAATACAGCATTCAATATTATATCTTATATAAGACGCCGGGACACGAATTTCGCATTCGTAAATTGCCCCCCTGCCGGTAACGGGATGTCCGGCCACGCCCGGCCCGGCCGCTTCCCGTCGGCCTATTGCCGGCAATTTCCGGGATAATTCCTGTTTTTCACACGACGGACTCACCGATGGCCACGGTCAACTGCAGCACGAATGGGGAAATCGCCACCCTGACCCTGAACAACCCGGACAAGCTCAACGCCATCGACCTTGCGATGTGGCAGCAACTGGCCGCCAGCATGCAGCGCCTGGCCGAAGACGACACGATCCGCTGCGTCGTCATCCGGGGGGCCGGCGACGCAGCGTTTGCCGCCGGCGGCGATCTGGAGGAATTCGTGACGGCCCGGGCAACACTGGACCAGGCACTGCACTACCATGGCGAGGTCGCCCGGGCACTCAACGCCATCGCCGACTGCCCGCACCCGACAGTGGCCCTGATCAAGGGCGCCTGCATTGGCGGCGGCCTGGAAATCGCCGGCGTCTGCGACCTGCGCATTGCCGGCGAAAGCGCCCGCTTCGGCGCGCCGATCAACAAGCTTGGCTTTTCGATGTATCCCGGTGAAATGGAGGGGCTCTTGCGCCTGGCCGGACCGGCGGTCATCAAGGAAATCCTGCTCGAAGGACGTATCCTGAACGCCCGCGAGGCCTACGAAAAAGGTCTCCTGACCCGCGTCGTCGGAGACGCACAGGTCGAGGACGAAGCCTATGCCACGGCGCGGCGCATCTGCAACGGCGCGCCGCTGGTCGCTGGCTGGCACAAGCAATGGATCCGCCGCCTGCTCGACGGGCGGCCGCTGAGCGACCAGGAAAAGGCCGACTCCTTCGCCTTCCTCGGTACCGAGGACTACCAGGAAGGGCTGCGCGCCTTCCTGGAAAAGCGCAAGCCGGTTTTCAAGGCGCGCTGATCAGCCACCGAACACCGTGTGCAACATCTTCGCCGAGAGCAGGATCAAGACCCCGGCGAAGATTTTTTTCAGGGTGGCGACCGGCAGGCGATGCGCCAGACGGGCACCGAGCGGCGCGGTAAAGAAGGAAACGACGCTGATCAACACCAGGGCTGGCACGAAAACATAGCCCAGCGACCCGTCCGGCAAACCGGCGCTGCCCCAGCCATTGATCAGATAACCGGCGGCACCGGCCAGCGCGATCGGCAGACCGATGGCCGCGGAAGTGCCGATCGCATGCTGCATCCTGACGTTGCACCAGGTCATGAAGGGCACCGACAACGAGCCGCCCCCGATCGCCACCAGCGCCGAGATCACGCCGATCCCCGCCCCGACCCCGACCAGCCCGCCGACACCGGGCAATTCGCGCGACGGCTTCGGCTTGACATTGAGGATCATCTGCACCGACACATAAGCCATGAAGCAGCCAAAGAAAATGGCCAGCGGCCGGGTGGGCGCCGAGGCGGCGATGAAGGTGCCGGCAAAGGTGCCGGCCAGCACGCCCGGCGCGATGCCCCTGACGATATCCCAGCGCACGGCGCCATGGGCATGATGGGCGCGCAGGCTGGAGATCGAAGTCAGCACGATGGCCGCCATCGACGTGCCGAGGGCCAGATGCACCATATGCTCGCGCGGAAAGCCCTGTGCCGCGAACATCGTTGTCAGGACCGGCACCATGATGCCGCCGCCGCCCACGCCAAGCAGCCCGGCAAAGAACCCGACGAAGGCACCCAGCACCAGGTAGGCCAGCAACCACTCCAAACCCATCGTGTTACCTCTCGAAATTGTCGATGCCGAGCAGTTGCCCGGCAATGAAAGCCCACTCCGCGGGCGTTACCGGCGTAATCGACAAGCGGTTGCCGGGCGCCAGGAGGCGCATGGTAGCAAGTTCGGGGTAGCGACGCAGTTCGCCGAGCGGCAGAAAACGGGTTTTCCGCACAAAGCGGACATCGCGCAGCAGCCAGCGCGGCTTGTCCGGCAGCGATTTCGGGTCATGGTAGGGACTGGCCGGATCGAACTGGGTTGCATCCGGATAAGGCTCGGAGCAGACCGCGCACAGCCCGGCAATGCCGGGCGTGGCGCAGCCGGAATGATAGAAGAAGGCCAGATCGCCAACCTGCATCGCATCGCGCATGAAATTGCGCGCCTGATAGTTGCGCACGCCGAACCACGGTACCGTGGCCAGTCTGGCGAGGTCATCGATCGATACCTCGTCCGGCTCCGATTTCATCAACCAGTACTGCATTGAACGCCTCGCCAAAAAGGAAACGGGTGGCAGACAAATCTGCCACCCGTCGCGTTGGGTCCCCGCGAGTGCCGTCAGGCCGGCATCCTGAACCGAGGTTCAGAGTGGCTGCTTTCCTCCCGCATCAGGCACGCTCGACAAGGAGCACGCACAACAGCGGTTTCAATGGTCCGCAACCGATGCCAATCAGCATTGGTTCAAGGAATATATGGCCTTAACAAACACCGCAGGGAACACAGGTCGGGCCAAGCCACCCCGCAACGGCCGGTCAGATGTCCAGTTGCTGCTGGGGGGCCAGCACGGCATCCAGCCGCGCTCCCATGTCACCGATTCTACGCTTCGTTTCAGAAGTATCAACCGCCTCGACGAACGCTTTGTGCGACACGCCGACGGCCGACAGATGTTCGTGCGCAATGTTCAGCGCCGCCATCACGGCCACCCGTTCGGCAATGGTGTTCTTGGTGCGCTGCGCGATTTCGCGCATCTTCCCGTCGACCAGTTCAACGGCGGCCAGCAACGCGTCGCGCTCTTCCGGCGAACAGGCCACGCGGTATTCGCGGCCCATGATCTTGACGTCGAGGTAATTCGGCTCGGCGCTCATCTCAGGCATCCTCGGGAATCTTGTCCATCAGGCCTTCGAGACGCTCGCGAGCAGCCGTCATCGTCTGGCGCAGATGCAGCCGCTCGGCCTCGGCCGCGACCATCCGGTTTCTCAAAACCTCGTTTTCGGCACGCAACTGATGGATCAGCGCAACGGCCTGTTCGATCTTGGTTTCGAGGGCTTCGAGTTCGACATTCATGGGCCGCACTATAGTGGCAAAAATGTCGCATGGTCAAGGACTAAGCCTTTATTCTGAAAGTGGTTTATAGCACTGGCCCGATCTCTGCCGGATGCAGTGCAACCGGTTTACCTGTAGAATGCGCGCCGTCTCAGGTGCTGCGCACGGATTCTCCAGGCGCAGTTAAACGGGAAAGCGGTGCGTCTGCCCGACAGACCATTCCGCTGCTGCCCCCGCAACGGTAAGCAAGTGCGGGCGTATCACAGTGCCACTGGGTGACAACCTGGGAAGGCGATACGTCAAGACTTGCAAGCCCGGATACCGGCCTGGAACACCCATCGGAAGTGCCACGGGGTGGTGGCGCCTGTTCCCTGATACAGACACCTTTCCCCCGCGCGCTTTCTTGTCAACATCATGCCGGCATGCGGGGACGCCTGCCGGGAAAGGTAAGCCCATGAAATTCCGCTTGAAACCCCTGGGAGCTCTGCTCCCTCTCGCCATCTCCTGTCCGTCGTTCGCTGCGGACCCAACAAGCACCCTCGATCCCGTCTTCGTCACCGCCGCGCGTCAAGCGCAACGAGCCAGCGAGGTCCTTTCCGACATCTCGGTGATTGATGCCGAAGAATTACGCCGGGCAGGCCCGAATGCCAGCATCAACGACATACTGGCGCGCCAACCGGGTATCGAAATTGCACGTCGCGGCGGGCTGGGAACCGACTCTTCCGTATTCATCCGTGGCAGCAATAACAATCACGCCCTTGTCCTGGTCGACGGCATGCGCCTCGGATCAACCACGACAGGAGCACCGGCCTGGGGATTCATTCCGCTCGAACAAGTGGAGCGTATCGAAATCATTCGCGGCTCATGCTCCTCGCTCTATGGCTCAGATGCCATTGGTGGTGTCATCCAGATTTTCACCAAGCGAGGCGAAGGCCCCCTCAATGTATTTGCCGAAGCAGGCTACGGCTCGTGGAACACCAGCAGTCTGGCAGCAGGCCTCTCCGGGTCGGCCGACGGCTGGCGATACAACTTCCAGTTGGCACACAAGGAAAGCGACAGCTATTCATCGGTTCGCAATCCCAAAAACAGTGCCTACAATCCCGACACGGACGGATATGAAATGGCAACGAGTTCCGGGGGCTTGTCTTATTCCCCAGCCGAAGGACACGAAATCGGTGTCAGCTACCTGTATTCGGAAGGGTGGAACCGTTACGACAGCACCCCCAAGGCCAGGGATTTCAAACAATCGCAAATCATCTATGGCGCCAATGTGTTCAGTCGCAATCAGCTGACGAAGAATTGGGTCAGCACGCTGAAAATTGGACAAAGTGCCGACCGCGGCCAGCAATACGCCAATGCAGTTCCCGGATCGCTGATCGAATCGACGCAGACCCAATACCAATGGCAGAACGACATTGCCTTGCCCGTTGGCACCGGGCTGCTCGCCGTGGAACGTACTGAACAGTCGGTTTCCGGCTCCGTCAATTACGTCGTCAAGGATCGCACGATCAATGCCTATTTGGCGGGATGGCAGGGCAAGTTGGGCAATCATCGCGCCCAGTTCAACGCGCGCTACGACGACAATTCCCAGTTCGGCAGCAAAACGACCGGCTCGCTGGCCTATGGCTACCAGATTTCCCGCGACTGGCGTGCCAATGCCTCTTATGGAACAGGATTCAAGGCCCCGACATTCAATGATCTATACTGGCCCGGATCCGGCAATCCACTGCTGAAGCCCGAAGAGTCGCGCAATCGTGAAATCAGCGTTCACTACGAGACAAACGACCATCACGCTTCGCTGATTTACTACCAGAACAAGATCACCAACCTGGTTGAGTGGGCGCCGAACTCATCCGGATTGTGGTTTCCTGCCAACGTGGCCAAGGCCAAATTGAGCGGCTGGACCCTGGCCTACGATGGGCGAATAGCCGACTTCCGGCTCAATGCCAGTATCGATTGGCAAGATCCGCAGGATGTCGACCGCGACAAGGTGCTGCGTTATCGCGCCAAGGAAATCGGCAAACTTGGGATTCAGCGTGACTTTGGCGATTTCAGCATTGGCGGTGAAGTGCTTGCCAGCGGCAAGCGTTACAACGACGTGGCCAACACGCAAATCCTTCCTGGCTACGCCGTCGTCAATCTGACTGCGGCTTATCGCTTCGCACGCGACTGGTCAATTTTTGCCCGAGCCAACAATATCTTTGATCGGGACTATGAATTGATTCGCGACTACGCAACGCCGAAAGCCAATTTCTTCGTCGGTATCCGCTACAGCCCGAAATAATTCTCCATGCCCACCCGCCGTCGCGCCATCCTGATTCTTGCCGCCCTCTGCCTGCTGGCCGTGGGCAGCTTCATGCTGGCGCTGACGGTGGGCAGCTTCAAGGTGGCCACTGCTGATGTGTTTGCCGCCCTGCTGGGGCGCGAGGGTAGCGGCGGAGAGGTTGTCCTGCAGTTGCGTCTGCCGCGCGCCATCGCCGGTTTTGCCTGCGGCGGACTGCTTGCCCTGGCCGGCGCCCTGATGCAGGTGCTGTTGCGCAATCCGCTGGCCGATCCTTACGTGCTGGGCATTTCGGGCGGGGCCGGCGTCGGGGCAATGTTTGCCATCCTGATCGGTCTGCCGGCGCTGGGCATCGACGGCCTGGCCTTTGCCGGTGCGCTCGGCGCGATGTTCATCGTCTTCGGCCTGGCGCATGGCGACGGCAGCTGGACGCAGACCCGGCTGCTGCTCACCGGGGTGATCGTCGCCGCCGGCTGCGGCGCGCTGGTCGCCTTGATGCTGGCCATCGCAGAGGAACACAAGCTGCGCGGCATGTTGTTCTGGTTGATGGGCGATCTCGGCCAGGGCGGGCAATGGTGGCCGCCCCTGACGGCGCTGGCCGTGGCGCTGACGCTGGCCATGCCGTTCGCCCGTGAACTGAACCTGCTGTCGCGCGGTCTGCTGCAGGCTCAGGCGCTGGGCGTCGCCGTTGATCGCCTGCGTTACGCCATCTACCTGCTCGCCTCGCTGGCCACGGCGGCTTCGGTGACGACGGCCGGTTCGATCGGTTTCGTTGGCCTGGTCGTGCCCCATCTGGTGCGGCTGGCCACCGGCAACGACCAGCGCCTGCTGCTGCCGGCCTCGGTGCTCGCCGGCGGCTCGCTGCTGGTGCTGGCGGACACGCTGGCCCGTACGCTGATCGCGCCGCAGCAATTGCCGGTCGGCGTGCTGACGGCACTGATCGGGGTGCCGGTCTTCCTCTTCCTGCTGTCGAGGCAGCCGAAATGAGCCAGTTGCTGATCGAAGCCCGCCAGTTGCGTGTCTCCATCGGCGACAAGGCCATCATCGACCGCCTCAACCTCGGCGTGGCAAGCGGTGAGCGCCTGGCCATCCTGGGCCGCAACGGAGCAGGCAAGTCGACCCTGCTGTCCACCCTGGCCGGCCTACGCAGACCGGCCAGCGGGGCCGTACTGCTCGCGGGCGAGGACGCCGCCCTGCTGCATCCGCGGCAGGCTGCGCTGCGTCGGGCCTGGCTGGGCCAATTCCAGAACGATCCGTTCGGGTCGACGGTGCTGGAAACGGCCCTCACCGGCCGTCACCCGCATCTCGGTCGCTGGGACTGGGAATCGACGCGCGATGCCGAGCTGGCCCGCGGCGCCCTGCGTGCGGTGGGCCTGGCCGGCATGGAGGAGCGGCAGATCCACACCCTGTCGGGCGGCGAACGCCAGCGGCTGGCCATTGCCACGCTGCTCACCCAGGCAGCCCCGCTCTACCTGCTCGACGAGCCCTTGTCCCACCTCGATCTCAATCACCAGATGGCCGTGCTCGAACTGTTCGCCGGCACCGCCCGTGACTGCGGCGCCGGCGTCATCATGGTCCTGCACGACCCGGCACTGGCCCATCGCTTCTGCGACCGGGCACTGCTGGTTTATGGCGACGGCCAAACCCGCCTGGGGCCGGTCGACGACATCCTGACGGCGACCACGCTGTCCGAACTCTACGGTTATGGCCTGCGGCAGATCGAAGACCGCGGCCATCGCTGCTTCATTCCGGAATAGAACATGAACATGACGCACGAACAACGCATGCAGAAAAAAAAGGCCGTCGTCGACGGCAAGATCGCCGCCGCGCAGGAAGAGCGCGGCGTGCTGGTGGTCAATACCGGCAACGGCAAGGGCAAGTCGAGCGCAGCTTTCGGCGTCGTTGCCCGCGCCCTCGGCCACGGCCTGCAGGTCGGCGTCGTGCAGTTCGTCAAGGGCCGTTCGGACACCGGCGAAGAAGCCTTTTTCCGCCGCCAGGCCGGCGTGCGCTGGCATGTCGGCGGCGAGGGCTTCACTTGGGAAACCCAGGACAAGGAGCGCGACGCCCGCGCCGCCCAGGCCGCCTGGGAAATCGCTTGCGGCCACCTGAGCGACCCGGCCATTGGCCTCGTCGTGCTCGACGAAATGACCTACGCCTTCAAGTACGGCTGGCTGGACCTCGACACCGTCATCGCCAGGCTGCTGTCGCGCCCCTTGATGCAGCACGTCATTATCACCGGCCGCGCCGCCCCCGAGGCGCTGCGCGAGGTGGCCGACACGGTAAGCGACATCGGCATGGAAAAGCACGCCTTCCAGAGCGGCATCAAGGCCATGCCGGGACTGGAGTTCTGATTCTGGCCTGTTCAATCATTTTTCATTAGAATCGTAGCCTTTCGGGTGCCCCCGCTTGTTTTGCAAGCAAGGGTAAAACGGGAAGCCGGTGACCTCGCGCAAGCGGGCATTCCGGCGCAGCCCCCGCTGCTGTAAGCCTGACGACTCCGCATCCGCCACTGTGTTCGCACGGGAAGGCGCGGGGAAGGACGACGGCGAGCCAGAAGACCGGCCCGAAAACGTTGTGGTGCCATTCTCCGGGGTGATGAGAACGGTTCTGGAGCGATGCCCGGTCTGGTGTCTCCGTGATGCCCGTCCCCGGCCTCTCCTCCGATCCGCATCTTCCCCCGGTGGTTTTTGTTGCTTCGGGGAGAAGTCATGCACATCATGGAAGGTTTCCTTCCAGTCGAGCACGCGCTCGGCTGGACCGCCGCGTCGGCGCCCTTTGTCGCCCTCGGCATTCGTTCGCTGCAACGCCAGCTGGGCGCGCAACCGGAACAGCGCATGCTGCTCGGTGTCGCCGCTGCCTTTTCCTTCGTCCTCTCGGCGCTCAAGCTGCCGTCCGTGACCGGCAGTTGCTCGCACCCGACCGGCGTTGGCCTCGGTGCCCTGCTCTTCGGACCGCTGGCCATGGTCCCGGTCGGCCTTGTCGTCCTGCTCTTTCAGGCCCTGCTGCTCGCCCACGGCGGCCTGACCACGCTCGGTGCCAACCTGTTCGCGATGGCCATCGTCGGCCCCTTGATGGCCTACGGGGTGTTCCGCCTGCTCAACGGCCTGGGCACCCCCCTCACGGTCGCGGTGTTTGCCGCAGCCTGCCTCGGTGATCTGGCCACCTACCTGACCACCAGCCTGCAACTGGCCTGGGCCTTCCCCGATCCAGCCGGCGGCTTTGCCGCATCGCTCCTCAAATTCGGCGGCATCTTCGCGCTCACGCAGATACCGCTTGCCATCAGCGAAGGGCTGCTGACCGTGCTGGTGGTCAATGCGCTACGCCGCTTCAATGCCGAGGAACTGCGCCACCTGCCGCTGTTCGCCCGGCGTGGGGTGCGGGCATGAAGCCGCGGAACGGGCTGTTGATCGCAGCCATCATCCTGCTCACAGCCTTGCCGCTGTGGCTGGTCCCGCAAGCGGCCCGCGACCCGGAAGGCGGACCGGCAGCCTTTGGCGGGGCCGACGAGCGTGCCCAGCAGGCTATCGGCCAGATCGCCCCGGACTACCAGCCGTGGTTCTCGCCGCTGCTCGAACCGGCGAGCAGTGAAATTGCCTCGCTGCTGTTTGCCCTGCAGGCTGCGCTCGGGGCCGGCGTGATCGGCTACTGGCTGGGTTGTGCCGTTACCCGCGACCGCTGGCGCCGGCAAGCCGAAGACCAGACGAAGAATGAGGCAAAGCCCCGTGCTGATTGAGCAGGCAGCTTACGGCAACCGCTGGCGCCGCGTCAGCCCGGCGGCCAAGGGCACCTTTGCCCTGGCCGGCTTGATGGCCGCCTTTGCCGCACCGACACCGGCGGCCGCGTTGCTCGTCGCCGTGCTGCTGGCCGGAGTCGCCTGCCTGGGTGCCGGCGTGGCCCCGACGCTCTACCTGCGGGTGGCAGCGCCCGCCCTGGGTTTTCTGGCCCTTTCCGCTCCCGGCCTCTGCATCGCGCTCGACAGCGATTTCGCCTGGCACTGGGTTCCGGATGCCGGGCCGCGCATGGCAAGCCTGGCCGGCCGCTCGCTCGCCGCGCTGGCCGCCTTGCTCTGCCTGGTGCTGACCACCCCGCTCACCGACCTGATCGGGCTGCTGCGCCGCCTGCATTGCCCGGCCCCGCTGCTCGACCTGATGGTGCTGTGCTATCGCATGCTGTTCGTCCTTTCCGCCGTGTTACACGATACGGCCAGCGCCCAGCGGGCGCGCCTGGGCTACGCTTCGCCGCGCCTGGCCCGCCGTTCGCTCGGCGTGCTCGCCGCCAACCTGACGCTCCAGGTCTGGCTGCGCGCCCACGACCTGCACCTGGCGGCACAGGCCCGCCATGGCGATGGTGCGCTCTGCCTGCTCAGCCCGACCTTCGCCCACGCCCGGCGCGACACGGTGCTGGCTGCCCTGGCCGGGGCATTGCTCGTGCTGCTGGCAAGGTGGGCCGCATGAAACCGATGCTCGAAGCCTGTACTCTCAGCCACCGCTATCCGGAGGGCAGCGTCGGTCTCGACGGCTGCTCGCTGGCCATCCGCCGGGGCAGTCGCAACGCGCTGCTCGGCAGCAACGGATCGGGCAAGACCACCCTGCTCCAGCACTTCAACGGCTTGCTGCGGCCAACCGGCGGACATGTGTGTTTGGCGGGCCAGCCGCTCGCGTACAGCCGCAACGGCCTGAATGAATTGCGCCGCCGGGTCGGGCTGGTGTTCCAGAACCCCGATCGCCAGCTCTTCTCGGCCAGCGTGATCGAGGATGTTTCCTTCGGCCCGCTCAATCTCGGGCTGGACGAAGCAACAGTACGCCGCCGGGTTTACGAGGCGCTGGCCTCGGTTGGCCTGCGCGAACTGGCCGACCAGCCGGTGCACCACCTGAGTTTCGGCCAGAAAAAGCGGGTCTGCATCGCCGGCGTGCTGGCCATGCAGCCCGAAGTCCTGCTGCTCGACGAGCCGATGGCCGGGCTGGATGCGGCGATGCAGGTCGAACTGGAGGCCCTGCTCGACCGCCTGGCCAAACAGGGCATCACCATCGTGCTGACCACGCACGATGTCGATTTCGCCTACCGCTGGGCCGACGACATCCACCTGCTCGCCGCCGGGCGCTGCCTCGCCTCGTTCGCCGCACCCGATCTGCCTCGGCACGTGCTGTCCCTGCGCACGGCCGGCCAGCCGTTGCCGGCTGTCGTCGCCCTGCACCAGGCGCTCGCGGCTTATGGTCTGACCAGCCGGAAAGCCGCCCCGCCGCGCAGTCTGGATGCCTTGCTCGCGACCCTGAGCCCCTTGCCTGCCCGTTGAGCCTTCACCCGTTTTCTTTTCATCCGGAGCCATTGCCCATGTCCCCTGAACACTCCCCCGGCACTGTCTGGTTTGTCGGCGCCGGCCCGGGCGACCCCGACCTGATCACCGTCAAGGGACGCCAGCTGCTCGAAACGGCCGGTGCCGTGCTGTTCGCCGGCTCGCTGGTCGACCGGGCAGCCATGCGCTATGCGCCGGCCGGCTGCGATATCCGCGATTCCAAGGACATGACGCTGGAGGAAATGACTGCCTGGCTGATTGCCGCCGCCCAGCGGCATGCCACCGTGGTTCGCCTGCAGACCGGCGATCCCGGCCTCTACGGCGCGCTGATCGAGATGACCCGGCCACTGACCGCCGCCGGCGTACCCTGGGCCGTGGTGCCGGGCGTCTCCTCGGCCATGGCCGCGATGGCGGCGGCCGGCGAAACGCTGACCCTGCCGGAGGTGACGCAAACGGTCATCCTCACGCGCGTCGCCGGCCGCACCCCGATGCCGCCGGGCGAGGAGCTGGCCGCCCTCGCCGCCCACCAGACGACGCTCTGCATCTACCTGTCGATCACCTTGCTGCACAAGGTGCAGGAAGCCCTGCTCGCCGCCGGCTGGCGCGAGGATGCACCGATCCTCGTGGTGCAGAAGGCCAGCTGGCCGGGTGAGGAGAAGATCGTGCGGGGCACGATCAGGGACATCAAGCGCAAATGCCAGGCGGCAAAGATCGCCAGTCAGGCCATGATCGTCGCCAGCCCGACGCTGGGCGCCGCCGACTGGCCCGACCTGATCCGCTCCAAGCTCTACGATCCGACATTCACGCACCGCTTCCGCAAGGCCACGGAGACTCCCCATGCCCAGTGACACCACCTTCCTCCTCGTCGGCCACGGTTCGCGCGGCCGGGAAGGCAATCAGGAAACCCTCCGTTTTGCTGCCCAATGGCGCGAACGTCACCCGGACTGGCGCATCGAAGTCTGCTTCATCGAGCATGCCGCAGTGTTGCTCGACGAGGGGCTGGACCGTGCCGCCCATGGCGCCCGGCAAGTGATCGTCATTCCCTTCATCCTGAATGCCGCCGGCCACGTCAAGATGGAGCTACCGCACGCGCTGGCCGAAGCCCGTCAGCGTCATCCCGGCGTCGACTTCGTCGTTACCCGCCACCTCGGCATGGGACGCGACATCTTTGCCGTGCTGCAGGGCCAGCTGCAACGTCTGATGCAGCAGCTGGCCATGCCCGATCCGATGAGCACCGGCGTCATCCTGCTCGGCCGCGGCTCGTCGGATGCCGGCGCCAACGGCGAACTGGCGAGGATGGCACGCTGGATGTTCGAGGCCAACGATCATGAACTGGTTGACCTCGCCTTCACCGGCATCACCTGGCCGCGCCTGGAAACGGTCGTCCAGCGCCAGGTCAGGCTGGGCATGATGCAGATTGCCATCGTCCCGGTGTACCTGTTCACCGGGGTGTTGATCGAACGCATCCAGGCGCAGGTGGCCCGCCTGAAGCAGCAGTATCCGCAGATCGCCTTCGCCCTCGGCACGCATTTCGGCTTCGACCCGGGCATTTTCGCGCTGCTCGACCAACGCGCCAGCGGGCAGACCAGCGGCGAAACGATGCTCGAATGCGACGGCTGCAAATACCGGGAAGCCGCCGAAAGCGAGCATCTGCACGACCACGGCCATACCGCCGTCGCCGGCTGCACCGGCGGGCATGATCATCCGGGGCAGGGGCAGGGCCACGCCCATGCCCGTCATCACGGCTGCGCCCACCATCCCCACGACTGATTCGCGAGGCTTCCATGTCCTTCTCCACCGTCCCCAATACCGTCACCGAACAGCTGACCGACGCCGGTCGCGCCATCGAACATGATTCCTTTGCCATCATCGACCGCGAAGCTGGCCCGCATCCTTATACCGACGCGCAGTGGCCGCTGGTCAGGCGGATGATCCATGCCAACGCCGATTTCGAGTTCAACGGCCTGACGCGCTTTCACCCCGATGCCATGCAGGCCGGCCTGCAGGCCGTGCTGAAAGGCGGCACCCCCATCGTCGCCGATGTCGAAATGATCTGCGTCGGCCTCTCCAGGCCCCGTCTCGCCCACTTCGGCCTGACCACCCACCATTACATTTCCGATACCGACGTGATCGCGGCAGCCAAGGCCGTCAACAGCACGCGCGCCGTGCAGGCCATGCGCAAGGCCCACCGGCTCGGCCAGCTGGACGGGGCCATCGTCGGCATCGGTAATGCGCCGACGGCGCTGATCGAACTCGTCCGCCTGATCCGCGAGGAAGGCGTACGTCCGGCACTGGTCATCGGCATGCCGGTCGGCTTCGTTTCCGCCGCCGAATCGAAAGAGCTGCTGATGACGCTCCAGGATGTGCCGTGGATCGCCATCCGGGGACGCAAGGGCGGCTCGACGCTGGTCGTCGCCGCCATCCATGCCCTGCTGGCACTGGCCGAGGCCGCGCAGAAAACGGTGGCATGAGTAGCGAAGCCAAGGTACGCAAGGGCGATGCCCGCCGCCAGCGAGGCAACCGCACCGGCTTCACGACCGGCGCCTGCGCCGCGGCGGCGGCACGGGCCGCCACGCTCGGCCTCTTGCTCGGCAAAGTCCCGGCGACGATCGTCAGCCGACTGCCCAACGGCCAGGATCAGGCATTTGCCGTATTCGACAGCCGTGTCGAAGCGCAGACCGGCCTGGCCCACGCCGTGATCGTCAAGGATGCCGGCGACGACCCGGACGCAACCCATGGCGCCCATCTGACGGCCGACGTTCGCCTGTTACCGCAGCGGGCCGGCCACATCGTGCTCACCGGCGGCCCGGGCGTCGGCACCGTGACCAAGCCCGGCCTCGGCCTGGAAGTCGGCGGCCCAGCCATCAACCCGGTACCGCGCCGCAACATCATCGACAACGTGCGCGCCGTCGCCGGCGAACTGCTCGAACACGACGGCCTGGAGGTCATCATTTCGGTCCCCGGCGGCGACGAAATGGCCAAAAAGACGCTGAATGCGCGGCTCGGCATCCTCGGCGGCATTTCCATCCTGGGCACCACCGGCATCGTCCGTCCCTATTCGACGGCCGCCTTTCGCGCCAGCGTCGTGCAGGCCGTCGATGTCGCCGTCAGGCAGGGACAGGATCACCTGGTTTTCACCACCGGCGGCCGCACCGAAAAATTCGCCATGCGCCAGTTGCCGGCGCTGGACGAATCCTGCTTCGTCCAGATGGGCGATTTCGTCAAGGCGGCCTTCACCAGCGCCATCAAGCGCGGCGTACCCCACATCACGGTCGGCGCCATGGTCGGCAAGCTGACCAAGATGTGTCAGGGGCTGGCCGTCACGCACGCCTGGAAAGCCGAAGTCGACCGCGACATCCTGGCCGACGCGGCGCGCCAGGTCGGTGCCCCGGAGGATCTGATCGCCGAAATCCGCGCCGCCGAGACCGCCCGTTTTGCAGCCGAACGGCTGGCCAGGCTCGGCCTGGCCGAAGCCTTCCATCGCCGGCTCGCGATCAAGGCCATCGGCAGCCTGAGCACCCACTACCCTGGTAACTATCGCCTGACCGTGCTGGTCTGCGATTTCGAAGGGCAATTCATTTGCCGCGTGACCGCTGATGAAACCTGATACCCCCTGCACCCTCCTTGGCATCCTTGACGACGGCTGGGCCGGCCTGTCGGAAACCGCCCGCCATCGGCTGGCAGCGGCCAATCTGGTGATTGGCGCCGGACGCACGCTCGACCTGATTCGTCCGCAGCTCGCGACCGGCACCGAACTGCGCGCCATGGACGGCCAGCTGGCCCGCGTACCGGGCTGGATTGCAGCGGCACGCGAGGCCGGCCGCCGCGTCGTCGCCCTGGCTACCGGCGACCCGCTGTGTCATGGCATCGCGACATGGCTCACCGGCCAGCCGGGCGCCGACGGCCTCGAGATCATCCCGGCCGTATCGACGCTACAGCTGGCCTTCGCCCGCTTCCAGACAGCCTGGCAGGACATCGCCATCGCCACCTGCCACACCGCCGATGCCGGCGAATGGTTTGTCGGCGCGCCGCCGACGCACGGCCTGTACCCCCTGATGCGGACGATCGCCCGGCACCCTCGCGTGGCGCTATTCACCAGCCCGGAAAACACGCCGGCCCGCCTGGCCCGGGCGCTGATCCTGGCCGGCTACGGGCAGGAGGCCCGGCTTTCGGTCGCCTGCCGCCTGCTGCTGCCGGATGAAACCCTCTACCGCAACCTCTCGCCGGCCGAGGCGGCAAGCATCGACTTTCCACAGCCCAATGTCGTGCTCGTCGAGCGCCCGCACCGGAGCGCCCCCGCCTTTGGCCTGGAAGACGGCGAATACTGCCAGCGCGCCCCCGAGAAAGGACTGATCACCAAGCAGGAGGCGCGGGCCCTGTCGCTGGCCAAGCTACGCCTGAAAGCCGACGCCATCGTCTGGGACATCGGTGCCGGCTCCGGCTCGGTCGGCCTGGAAGCCGCCCGCCTGGCCCCCGAAGGGCATGTCTGGGCCATCGAAAAAAATGCCGGCGATGCCGAAAACGCCCGCGCCAACGCCGCCCGTTTCCGGGTCGGCAATTACACCCTGGTCGAAGGCAAGGCGCCACAGCACCTCGACGCCTGGCCCGACCCGGACGCCGTTTTCATCGGCGGCTCGGGCGGCGAACTGGCCGCGCTGATCCACCTGATCCTGCACCGCCTCAAGCCCGGTGGCCGGCTGGTCATGAATTTCGTGACGCTGGAAAACCTGGCCACCGCCACCGGGGCGCTGCAAACCGGCGGCGCGGACTGGGAAGTGGTGCAACTGCAGGCCAGCCGCAGCCAGCCGATTCTCGACATGCACCGGATGGCAGCACAGAACCCGGTCTGGATCGTAACCGCAAGCAAGGAAAACGCATGACGAACAACAAACGCTACGGCAAACTGATCGGCGCCTCCCTCGGCCCCGGCGACCCCGGCCTGATCACCCGCCGCGCCTGGGCAGCCCTGCAATCCGGGGCGCGCTGGCTGTATCCGGTCAAGAAGGCCGCGGCGTCATCCTATGCCCTGTCCATCGTCGAACGCGGCGGCCTTCCCGTGCCGGCCGATGCGGTCGAACTGGTCTTTCCGATGACGCGCGATGCCGACATCCTGGCCCGAGCCTGGGCGCGGGCCGCGGCGCAGACGGTCGCGCTGCTCGGCGAAGGGCGTGACCTGGTTTTTCTGGTCGAGGGCGATGCCTCCACGTTCGCCACCTTCGGCCACCTCGCCCGCGTCGTGCGCGCCCTGGTGCCGACGCTCGAAGTCGAAACCATCCCCGGCGTTTCCTCCTTCGCCGCCGCGGCCGCAGCCTCCGGCGTGACGCTGGCCGAAGAGGATGAAACCTTCGCCATCATCCCCGCCGCCTATGGCGTCGACGTCATCGACCGCCTGCTCGACGAGTTCGACACCCTGGCCCTGCTCAAGGTCAAGCCGATGGTGGACGAGCTCGTCGAGCTGCTCGAACGCCGTGCGCTGCTCGCCACCTCGCTCTTCATCGAAAAGGTGGGCGCGCCGGACGAACGCATCGTACGCGACGTCGCCAGCCTGAAAGGCGAAAAGGTGCATTACCTGTCGCTGATGCTGGTGCAAAACCCCAAGCGCGTGCGCGGCGAGTTGCGCCGGGGCTGCCGGAAAAGACCGTCACAGGCCCCCCTTCATGCCCCACCGGAAAAATCGGAACCACACCAACCCATGCACGACTGAACAACCTGCGCCTACCCACCCCATGAAAACCGCTGTCGTTTCCATCACCAAACATGGCATCGCGCTGGCCGGCCGGGTCGTTGCCGCCTTGCCGGGCGCCCAGCTCTTCTGCCCCGAAAAGTTCCGTATCGCAGGCGAAGCCGCCGCCCCTGGCGCCGTTCATTGCTACACCGGCAAGGTCGGCGACCAGGTGCCGGCGCTGTTCGCCGCCTTCGACGGCATCATCTGCATCGTCTCGCTCGGTGCCGTCGTCCGCCTGATCGCTCCACACCTGAAAAGCAAGGAAACCGACCCGGCCGTGGTCGTCATCGACGAAGCCGGCCGCTTCGCCATTCCGGTCCTTTCCGGCCACCTCGGCGGCGCCAACCAGCTGGCCGGCCACCTCGCCACCGCACTCGGTGCCCAAGCCGTACTGACCACGGCGTCGGATGCCCGAGAAACCATTGCCGTCGACCTGCTCGGCCGTGAACTGGGCTGGACCTTCGAGGCCAGCCACGACGAAATCGTTCGCTGCAGTGCGGCGATGGTGAACGACGAACCGGTGGCGCTGGTGCAGGAAGCCGGAAGCACCGACTGGTGGGCGAACCACGGCAACGGGCGGCAGGGGCCGCTGCCGGCCAACGTCACACGCTTCGACCGGCTGGAAGACGTGCCCCTTGAGCGCTTCGCCGCCGTGCTGTGGATCAGCCAGCGCGCCCTGCCGGCCGGGATGGCGACGCAACTGGCCGGCCGTCGGGTGGTGTACCGGCCATGAAAATCGCCCTTGGCCTCGGTTGCGACCGCGGCACCCCGGCCACCACCATCGCCCGCTGCATTCGCGAAGCACTGACGCAAGCCGGAGCGAGCGGGGCCGATGTGCAAGCCGTCGCCTCCATCGACCTCAAGGCCGACGAAATCGGCCTCGCCGCAGTCGCCCGGGCCAACGGCTGGACGATCCGCTTCTACCCGGCTGCCGAACTGGCAAGGGTTGCCGTGCCGAATCCGTCCGAAACCGTCCGCCGCTACACGGGCACCCCCTCCGTTTCGGAGGCGGCGGCCCTGCTCGTCGCCGGCGCCGACCCGTGCCATCTGATCATCGAAAAACACAAGCTGCGCGGCCCGGATGGCCGCAACGCCACCGTCTCCATCGCAAGGATTCCCCAATGAATACGCCAGAAACCCCGGCCAAGGCCGGCAAGATCCTGCTCGTCGGCCTCGGCCCGGGCAGCCACGACCACCTCACCGCCCGCGCCCGCGCGGCGATTGCCGAGGCCGACACGGTCATCGGCTACGTCACCTACATCCGCCTGGTCGCCGATCTGCTCGACGGCAAGGAAGTGATCAAAAAATCGATGACCGAGGAACTCGACCGGGCCATCGAGGCGCTGGAACGCGCCCGTCAGGGCAGGACGGTGGCACTGATCTCCTCCGGCGACGCCGGCGTCTATGGCATGGCCGGGCCAACCTTCGAAGTGCTCTTCCAGGCCGGCTGGACGCCGGACACCGACATCGCGGTCGAGATCGTCCCCGGCGCCTCAGCGCTCAACACCTGCGCCGCGCTGGTCGGCGCGCCGCTGACCCACGACTTTTGCGCCATTTCGCTGTCCGACCTGCTCACGCCATGGCCGACCATCGCCCGCCGGCTCGACGCCGCGGCCTGCGCCGATTTCGTCGTCGCCCTGTACAACCCGAAGAGCGGCCGCCGCACCCGGCAGATCGTCGAAGCCCGGCGCATTTTCCTGCGCCACCGCGATCCGCAGACACCGGTCGCCATCGTCAAATCGGCCTATCGCCCCAAGCAGCGCATCGAACTGACCACCCTGGACAAGATGGTCGAGGCCGACATCGGCATGTTGTCCACGGTACTGATCGGCAACTCCAACACTTTCGTCCGGCACGGCCTGATGGTCACGCCGCGTGGCTACGCCAACAAGTACGCCGTTGAAGACGGGGAGCGCAACACCCGCACCGGCGAACAGGCTGGCCGCCCGCTGTCCTCCGGCCTCAACGGCTGGCTGGCCGCCCTGCAGCAGAGCGGCCGGACTGCCGCCGAACTGGCTGCCGAATACCGCCTGCCGGAAGACTACATCGCCGCCGCATTGCGCGCCGGGCCTTCGCCGGAAGCGGAAACGAACGACAGCGAAGGCTGAGACCAAGCGGATTTTGACCTTGTCGGCGTCCGGCCCGGCAAGGCATGCAGGCTGTACGGCCGGACAGGGCAACAGGTGCCTGCCACCGCACGGTGACAGGTGAAACGGGAACGGGGTGCGCGACCCAGGCGGTCGCAAGGCCCCGGCTGCCCCCGCAACGGTAAGCGAGTGCGGACGCATCATCAGGCCACTGGGAATCCCCGGGAAGGCGATGCGTCAAGACTTGCCAGCCCGGAGACCGGCCTGTTGCTGCGTGCTGACCGCCCGGCGCGGCAGCTTTTGCAACTCACTGTCTGCGGGGATGCGGGCAGCGGCGATTCCGGCGCCCCGGGCGTCGCACGCAGCTGGCCGTGGCAGGCAGTCGTTAACGGGAGCACCCTCATGCACACGACACCATCCCGGCCCCTGCGGCCCTTTCTCACCTTTCTCGCCCTGCTGGCCAGCAGCCCGGGCCACGCAGCCGGCGTGCCGACCTTGCAGGAAATCACCGTCAGCAGCGGCCCGCACGACCTGACCGGCCTGGCCGACAGCGCCACGGAAGGCACCGTGACCGCCAAACAACTTGCCAACCGCCCCTTGCTGCGTCCCGCCGAAGCCCTGGAGGCCGTGCCCGGCATGATCGTCACCCAGCACTCCGGCGACGGCAAGGCCAACCAGTATTTCCTGCGCGGCTTCAACCTGGATCACGGCAGCGATTTCGCCACCCATGTCATGGGCATGCCGGTCAACCTGGTCAGCCACGCCCATGGTCAGGGTTACATGGACCTCAATTTCCTGATCCCGGAACTGATCGGCGGCATCCAGTACCGCAAAGGCGTCTATGCCGCCGAGGACGGCGACTTCGCGACCAGCGGCAGCGCGCGCATCGACTATCAACGCCAACTCGACCACAGCTTTGTCGAACTCGGCTTCGGCCAGCACCATTTCCGCCGTCTGCTCGCCGCCGGCGGGCAGCGCCTGGGCGACCTCAATCTGCTCGCCGCGATCGAGGTCGGCGGCTACGATGGCCCCTGGGATCAGGCGCAAAAGCTCGACAAGGCCAATGCCGTGCTGCGCCTGACCTCGGGCACCGCCGCCCATGGCTTCTCCCTGACCGGCATGGCCTATCGGGCCGACTGGACGGCGACCGAGCATGTACCGGAACGGGCCATCGCCCATGACGAGATTGGCCGCTACGGCGCCCTGACGCCCAACGATGGCGGCCAGACCCACCGCTATAGCCTTTCCGGCGACTGGGCGCGCACCGGTCGCGACAGCGCCAGCAAGGTCGGCCTGTACGTCATCGACTATGGCCTGAACTACTTTGCCAACCCCTCCGGCTACATCGGCAGCCCGACCGGCGACCAGCACGAACAGGCAGACCGGCGCACCCTCTGGGGAGGCCAGGCCAAACACACCTGGTTCCTCGGGCCACCATGGCAAAACACCGAACTGAGCGCCGGGATGCAACTGCGCCAGGATCGCATCGCTCAGGTCGGTCTCTACCAGACCGAAAACCGGCAGCGCACGCACACCCTCCGCACCGACCACATCCGTCAAACCGCCGTTGCCGCCCTGCTCGAAGCCCGCACGCCCTGGACCGACTGGTTGCGCAGCCACATCGCCCTGCGCCGGGACGAAATCCGGGCCGACGTCACCCCGCTGGACGGCGAATTCAACAGGCTCAACGGCGGCCGCGCCAGTGCCGGGCAAAGCAGCCCCAAGCTGGGTCTGGTCCTTGGCCCTTTTCCCTCACTCGGCGCCACCGAGTTTTACGCCAACTGGGGCCACGGCTTCCACAGCAATGATGCGCGCGGCGCCACCGCCCGGGTCAATCCGCAGGACGGCAGCGCAACCCCGGCCGTACCGCTCATCGTCAAGGCCCGGGGCAGCGAAATCGGCCTGCGCACCACCCCCCGCCCGGGCTGGCAAAGCAACCTGTCGCTGTGGCGCATGCGCCTCGCCTCCGAACTGGTCTTCGTCGGCGACGAAGGCATCACCGAACCGAAAGGCGCGTCGCGCCGGCATGGCGTCGAGTGGGCCAACTACATCACCCCGGCCGACGGCTGGATCATCGACGCCGACATCGCCTGGTCACAGGCCCGCTTCGTCGACGCCAATCCGGACAACGGTGGGCGACACGTACCCAACGCCATTCCGCTGACTGCCTCGCTGGGCATCGCCGCCGACGAAGGCGGCCGCTGGTTCGGTGGCCTGCGCCTGCGCTACCTCGGCCGCTATGCGCTGGAAGAGAGCGGCACGCACAAATCGCGCGCCTTCTGGATGGCCAACCTGAGGGCCGGCTACCGCATCACGCCGCACCTGCAGATCACCCTCGACCTCCTCAACCTGTTCAACCGGCAGGCCAACGACATCGAATACTGGGGCGGCGCCTGTACCTACCGCGAAGCCAGCAACGGCACCGGCGGCTGTGGCACGGGATCGGCCATCGATGGCCGTCTGGTGCATCCGCTCGAACCCCGCACCATCCGCCTCGGCCTGCGCGCCACGTTCTGAATCCGCTACGCTTCCCGCCCGGGAAGCGTCTATCATCCCGGCCTCCCGACATCGATCGCCGACATGCCTGCCTGCCCCGCTCTCCTCATCGCCGCCCCGGCCTCCGGCCAGGGCAAGACAACCGTCACCGCCGCCCTGGCCCGCCTGCATGCCCGTCAGGGCCGGCACGTCACCGTCTTCAAATGCGGACCGGATTTCCTCGATCCGCAGATCCACACCTTCGCCTCCGGCCGGCCTTGCCAGAACCTCGATCTCGGCATGTGTGGCGAAGCCGACGCCCGCTGGCGCCTGGCCCGCGCCGCGGCCGATTCCGACCTGATCCTGATCGAGGGCGTGATGGGCCTGTTCGACGGCGAGCCCTCGGCGGCCGACGTCGCCATGCGTTTCAACGTCCCGGTCATGACGCTGATCGATGCCGGCGCCATGGCCCAGACCTTCGGCGCCGTCGCCCACGGCCTGGCCACCTACCGCGCCGGACTGCCGTTTGCCGGCGTCCTCGCCAACCGCGTCGCCAGCCCCCGCCATGCCGAATTCCTGCGCGGCAGCCTGCCCGCCGGCATGGGCTGGTTCGGCGCCCTGCCGAAAAGCGGCGACAGCCTGCCGGAACGTCACCTCGGCCTGCTCCAGGCAGCCGAAATCGCCGACCTCGGCGACCGCCTCGACCGCCTGGCCGATGCGCTGGCCGGCAGTGCCAGCGTCGATCTGCCGCCGCCGGTGGACTTCGCCGCAGCGGCCCCACCGGCCGTCCCCCCGCTGCTCGCCGGCCGGATCATCGCCATCGCCCGCGATGCGGCTTATGGCTTCATCTATCCAGCCAATCTGGAGACGCTACAGCAACTCGGCGCTGAACTGCGCTTCTTCTCGCCCGTCGCCGGCGATCCCTTGCCTGCGTGCGACGCCGTCTGGCTGCCCGGCGGCTATCCGGAACTACATGCCCCGGCCATCAGCGCCCATGCCGCCCTCTGGCAGCCGCTACACGCCCACGTCGCCGCGGGCAAACCCGTGCTGGCCGAATGTGGCGGCATGATGAGCCTGTTCGAGGAAGTCGTGGACAAGTCCGGCGTCGCCCATCGCTTTGGCGGCCTGCTGCCCGGCCGCTCGGTCATGCAGCCGCGTCTGGCGGCACTCGGCACCCAGTTCGTTGACCTCCCGGAAGGCCGGCTGGCCGGACATACCTTCCACTATTCGCAGAGCGACACGCCCTTGTCACCCTGGGTCCGGGCGAGCACGCCCGATGGCCGGGCCGGTGAAGCGGTTTATCGACAGCAGCGCGTAACCGCCTCCTATGTGCATTTTTACTTCCCGTCCAACCCGGCCGCGGTTGCCGCACTGCTCAGCTAATACTTCGCAAATACCGAAGTTTAGTGCCGAATATATCTTGTTATTTTCAGCCCCGACAACCGGTAGACTACAGCCGTCAATTTCCCCAAACAGGAGACACCGGATGAAAAACTTCCTCATGATGGCCGCGGCGCTTGTCCTCGGCTTCACGCTACAGATCAACGATGCCGAAGCCAAGCGCATCGGCGGTGGCGGTTCGGCCGGCATGCAGCGCCAGTCGGTCGCGCCGAGCAAGAATCACCAGGTCGCGCCGCAGCAGGCAACGCCGCCCGCCGCTGCCGCCCAGCCCGCCGCCCAGCCGAAACGGTCCTGGATGGGCCCGCTCGCCGGCCTCGCCGCCGGTATCGGCCTCGCCGCGCTGGCTTCGCACTTCGGTTTCGGCGAAGAACTGGCCAGCTTCATGATGATGGCCCTGCTCGCCATGGTGGTGATCGGCGTGATCGGCTTCATGATGCGCAAGAAGGCTGCCGCCCAGGGCAATCCGGGCATGCAGTATGCCGGCGCCGGGGCGCCATTCGGCGGCCATGCGGCGCAGCGTGACTTCACGCCGGCCGGCGGCTCGACGGCCCCGGCTGCCGCGTCCTCCGGCAACATCCCGGCCGGCTTTGATGCCGAAGGCTTCGTGCGCAATGCCAAGGTGAATTTCATTCGCCTGCAGGCGGCCAACGACGCCGGCAATCTGGACGACATCCGCGAATTCACCGCGCCGGAAATGTTCGCCGAAATCAAGCTGGGCATCGACGAGCGCAAGGGCGCCAAGCAGACCACCGACGTCGTCCAGCTGGATGCCGAAGTGATCGACGTGACGGAAGAAGCCAGCCGCTACATCGTCAGCGTCCATTTCAGCGGCCTGATCCGCGAGGAAGACGGGGCTGCCGCCCAGCCGTTCGCCGAAGTCTGGCACATGACCAAGCCGCGCGACGGCAGCCGTGGCTGGGTGCTGGCCGGCATCCAGCAAGTTCAGTAATCCCGCGCGGCCCACGCGGCAGACGGCAGATGCTCCGGCATCTGCCGTTTTCATTGGCCCAGCCCGGCAAGCGATGCTCTGGGCTACACTTGCACCATGCGTCGCTACCCAGCCTCCTTCCTCATCCTCACCGCACTCGGCCTGCTCTGCGCCATCGCCGGTGCCCTCAGCCTGGCCGGCTTCGGCCAGCTCCTGCACCCGGTGCTCGACGATCCGATGGCCGGCCTGGCCTTCATCGTTTCCGCCGTCGCCCTGATCGGTTCCGGCGCCTTTCCGCTGGTCATTGCCAAGCTGAAAGAAAACGAGGGCGCCTGAGCGCCCTTGCCACCACCGAATCCGGCCAGCCCGGTCAGGCGTCGCGCATCAACCGCCAGTACTGGAACTTGAGGGTCGCCGCCGCCGCGGCAACGATCGCCGCGAAGGTGACGATGGAACCGAGCGCCAGGGTCGAGAAGCCGGTGATGCCCTGGCCGACCGTGCAGCCCATCGCCACGACGCCGCCAAACCCCATCAGCGCCGCGCCGATCAGGTGGCTGGCCGTATCCTCGACGCTGACGAAGCCTTCCCAGCGGAAGTTGCGGGTCAGCAGACTCCAGGCGAAGGAACCGGCGATCACGCCGAGCACCGTGGCGATGGCGAATGTCATCGTGCGGCTGGTATCCGACCACAGCATCAGCAGTTCCAGCGTGTAGGCCTGGGGCGCAACAAAGGTCAGGGACTCCATGCGGCCGCTGTTGGTGGCCATGAAGGCTTCCTCCAGCGTTTCGGGATGCTCGGCGACATAGCCGAGGTGGCCGCTGACGTACCAGGCTGCGACCACCATCAGGCCGGTGCCGAGGCCGCCGAGCAGGTTGTCGAGCGTCCAGAAATCGCGCTTGAGCAGGCAGAAGGCAGTCAAGCCGCCGCCGATGCCGAGCACGGCCAGCCAGAATGCCGGTTGCGGATCGAGGCCGGCGGCCACCAGCAGGGCCGGCACATCCTGTCCGCCCGGGAAGGTGGCGGCGGCTTTTTCCAGCACATTGACGCGAAAGACGCCGAACACGCCACGCATGGTCATGTAGGCAACGAGGCCGAGGGTCAGGAAGACGACCAGCGACTTCAGGTTGCCGCCACCGATCCGGATCAGCGTCTTCGAACCGCAGCCGGAAGCCAGCACCATGCCGACGCCGAAACAGGCACCACCGAGCAGATAGGATAACCAGGTGAAAGTCGGCGTGCGGTAGATCGATTTCCCGAGATCGATCTGGCCACTGGCATGCAAGGCCCCGGCACCGAGAATGGCGACGCCGATGGCGAGCAGCCACATGCGCATGCGGTTCCAGTCCCCCATGTTGACGATGTCGGAGACGGCGCCCATGGTACAGAAATGGGTTTTCTGGCCGATCGCGCCAAACACGAAGGCAACCGCGAAGGCCAGCCAGAGGATGAAAGACGGAGCAACGATATTTTCCATGGTTCAACCGCGATAGAGGGTGGGATCGGCCAGGCCGGCTGCGGCAAAACCTTCGGCACGCAGGCGGCAGGAATCACAGGCACCACAGGCCCGTCCCTGCTCGTCAGCCTGGTAACAGGAGACGGTCAACCCGTAGTCGACGCCCAGCGCGATGCCGGCACGAATGATGTCGGCCTTGGACAGCGCGATCAGCGGGGCGTGGATGGACAGCGGGCGACCCTCGACCCCGGCCCGGGTTGCCAGATTGGCCATTTTTTCAAAGGCGGCAATGTACTCGGGCCGACAATCCGGATAACCGGAATAGTCGACGGCATTGACGCCGACAAAGATATCCAGGCTACCCAGCACCTCGGCCCAGGCCAGGGCGAGCGACAGCATGATGGTGTTGCGGGCCGGCACATAGGTGACCGGAATCCCGGATTGGAGGCCTCCGGTCGGCACGGCGATCGACGTGTCGGTCAGGGCCGAGCCGCCGAACTGGGCGAGGCCCAGGTTGAGCACGCGGTGCTCCCGGGCGCCGAGTGCCTTGACGACCCGTTCCGCCGCCTTTAACTCGGCATTGTGCCGCTGGCCATAGTCGAAGGACAGGCAGTAACAGTCGAAACCCTGGCTGCGGGCGATGGCGAGACAGGTGGCCGAGTCGAGACCACCGGAAAGAAGAACGACGGCTGGCTTCATCATGGGGCGCGAATATACCCGAAACTGATCATGGACCGCGACGGCCTCTGCAGGTTCCGCCGACGGGGCGTCGCTCAGCCGACAGGATCGCCCGCCGCGAGGGGAGGCTGCGGGTCGGGATTTCCGTCGAGCTGGCGGCGGAAAGCGGCCAGCGGCATCGGCTTGCCGAACAGGTAGCCCTGAAAATATGTGCAACCATGTCGGGCCAGATAAGCGTGTTGCTCGGCTGCCTCGACCCCCTCGGCCACGACATGGAGGCGCAAGGTATTGCCCATGGCAATGATGGCGCGCACGATCCCGGCATCATCGCTGTTGTGCATGATGTCGCGGATGAAGGAACGGTCGACTTTCAGCTGCTCGAACGGAAAACGCTTCAGATAGGACAGCGACGCGAAACCGGTGCCGAAATCGTCCAGCGAGAAACGGACACCCAGCCGGCGCAGGGCCTGCATTTTGTCGACGACCTCCTCGACGTTGTCCAGCAACAGGCTCTCCGTCAGTTCCAGCTTGAGCCGGCCGGGGTCGACGGCGTGCCGCGCCAGGGCGTCGCCCACCTGCATCACGAAATCGGGCTGACGGAATTGACAGGCGCTGACGTTGACGGCGAGGTACAGCCGGGCGGTTTGCGGATCGCTCGCCCAGCGCCGGAGTTCAGCGCACGCCTGGTCGAGCACCCAGAGCCCGATCGGGACGATCAGGCCGGTCTCCTCGGCCAAGGGGATGAAATCGCCGGGCAAGACCATGCCGCGCTCTGCGGCCTGCCAGCGCAGCAGCACTTCGGCGCCGATGACGCGGGATTCGGTATCGACCAGCGGCTGGGCGTAGAGCAGGAATTCATCGCGCGCCAGGGCGCGCCGCAGGCCCGCTTCGAGCGCCGCCCGTTCCTCGAGCGCCGTCTGCATCGCATCGTCAAAAAAGCGAATGGTGTTGCGCCCGACATCCTTGGCCCGATACAGGGCGATCTCGGCCTGCTTGAGCAAGACGTCGGCCGTCTTGTCGTTTTCGTGGAACAGGCTGATGCCGATGCTGGCCGAGCGGAAATACTCGGTATCGCCGCTCAACATGTAGGGGCGGGCCAGGGCCAAGCGAATGTTCTCGGCGACGATTTCCGCCCTCACCCCGGCCGCCTCGGCGTGATGACCGAGGTGCTCGAGCATCACGACGAACTCGTCGCCCCCCAAGCGGGCCGCGGTATCGCCTTCGCGGATGCAGCCCACGAGACGGGACGCCACCTCGACCAGCAGGCGGTCGCCCACCGCGTGGCCCGCCGTATCGTTCAGTGTCTTGAAATGGTCGATGTCGATGATCAGCAGGGCACCGTACTGGCCGCTCCGCTTGCTTGCCGCACAGGCCTTTTCCAGGCGGTTGAGCAGCAGGCGCCGATTGGGCATGGCTGTCAGCGGATCGTAAAAGGCCAGGTGATGGATTTCGGATTCGGCCACCTTCAGGTCGGTGATGTCGGAAAAGGTGCTGACATAGTGGGTCACCTGACCGCTGGCGTCGCGTATGCGGGTGATCGTCAGCCATTCCGGAAAACTCTCGCCGTTCTTCCGGCGATTCCAGATTTCGCCCTGCCAGCGCCCGGTGGCATTCAATTCACGCCACATCGCGGCATAGAAGGCCGCATCCTGCCGCCCCGACTTGAGAAGGCTCGGCTTCCGGCCAATCGCCTCCGCTGCCGAATAACCGGTCAGCCGGGTGAATGCCTCGTTGACCTGCAGGATGCGCTGCTCAGCATCGGTGACCATGATCGCCGCCTGCGACTCGAAGGCGATCGCGGCAATGCGCAGTTCTTGTTCGAGCTGGCGCCGCTTCGAAATATCGGAAGCAATGGCCAGATAGCCCTGTAGCGCGCCGGCCGCGTCGCGCATGGGGCTGATGGTCAGGCTGACCGGCACGGTCGAGCCGTCTTTTCGCACGTAGGTCCAGTCAGCCTCAACCGCCGGACAATCGGGGCCCAGGCCGGCGATGAGAACCGAAAAATCCGCCGTCTCGCCGAACCCCATGCGGCGGGCCTGCTCGGCAAGTTCGTCGGGCACATGAAAGCGCAACGGCGTCACCTGCCCGACGACCTCCTCCCACGTATAGCCCAGCATCCGCTGGGCGGCGGGGTTGAAATAGACGAGCCGGCCCGCCGTATCGGTGATCAGGATGGCGCGCCCGGCATGCTCCAGGATGCCGTTTTGCAGCGCACAGAGCGCCGGTGGCGAGACGGCCAGGGGTTGCCGGAATCGTTCCAGGCAACAGGCAGGCGAAGGTTCGGAATCGAGCATCATGGCACGGACGCAGGGCAGACGACGACAGGCTGCCGGAAAGCAGGCACCAGTCGCCCACTTTAGCAGGAAATCGTGAATCGTTTGCGGTTCAGGCGCTCGCCAGGAGAGCGAATTCCCGGTCGGCCAGCGCCTCGTCGCCCAGATTCAGCTGGACCAGGCGGCGCAGGTGCGTCACGCTGTCAAGGTCGATTTCACGACAGGCGAGGCCATAGCGATCCGCGAGGTGATGGACGACGGCAACCTCCATGCGGATACCGCTCCCCATGTCGTCCAGATTGATCTTCAGCGTGCCGTTGCTGCCGACCGTGACGTACATCGCCCCCTTCGGGTGGATCAGGGCGCCCTGCAGCGACAGGTCCAGGACATCGACCGCATGTTCGCCATCCGGCAGGAACAAGCGGGCTTCCGTCTTGAACGGGATGCGCGAAAATTTGCGTCGATTCTGATTCAACGTTGTCCCCCCTCTATTTTCCCTGCATGTTACCCCAAAGCAGCTTGTGCAGCTGGAGCTGGAAGCGGACGTTGAGACCATCTTCGAGTATCCAGTCGGCCAGCGACCGGGCTTCGATCAGGCCTTGGGCGGGAGAAAGGAGGACGGGAGCCAGGGCGTCGAGGCGATGCTGGCGAATGACATCGCGCGCCCATTCATAGTCGCCGCGCGAGGCAATGACGATCTTGATCTCGTCGCGGGCAGTCAGGCAATCAAGGTTGGCCCAGCGGTTGCGCCCGGCCTCGCCGGAATCCGGCGCCTTGAGGTCCATGATGCGGGAAACGCGAGGATCGACCCCGGAGATATCGAGCGCCCCCGAGGTTTCCAGCGACACTTCGTAGCCGGCGTCGCACAAGGCCGTCAGCAGGGGCAGGCATTCCTTCTGCGACAGCGGTTCGCCCCCGGTGACGCAGACCTGACGGGCCGGGTACTTCGCCACCTCGGCCAGTACCGCGGGGATGGTGGCCGGCTCGCCGCCGGTGAAGCTGTAGGTCGTGTCGCACCAGGTGCAACGCAACGGACAGCCGGTCAGGCGGACAAACACGGTCGGCAGGCCAACCCGGCTCGCCTCGCCCTGCAGCGAGTAGAAAATTTCGGTAATGCGCAGGGCCAATTACTTCTTCTTCAGCCGTTCGCGGGCCGTTTCGGCCGCCGGCGCAGTGGGATATTTGGCGATCAGGCTTTCCAGCGAACGCTTGGCCGCGCCGGCGCTGCCCATTTCCTGCTGGCAGGTCGCCATCGCCAGCCAGGCATCGGGCGCCTTCGGGCTGTCCGCGTACCGGGTGGTGACGACGCTCTGCGCCTCGATGGCGCGCTTGCAGTCACGCTGGGCATACCAGGCATTGCCCAGCCAGTACTGGGCGTTGGGTGCCAACTGGCTGTCCGGGCGCTTTTGCACGAAGGCGGCAAAGGCCGTGGCGGCCTCCTTGTACTTGCCGGCCTTGAACTGGTTGAGCGCGGCTTCGTAGTCCTGCGCCTCGCGGGCCGGGTCGCCGGCCGGTTTGGCCTGCGCCGCGGCCCCTGCCGGGTCGGCTCCATCGGCCGCCGGGGCAGCCGGCGCCTCGAATTTGCGCAGGCGCGTATCGAGGTCGAGATAGAAATCCTGCTGACGTTTCCGGGCCGTTTCCAGCTCATAGGTCAGCGTTTCGATCTGCCCGCGCAGGCGGGCGATCTCTTCGGCCTGGCGCTGGATCTGGTTGGCCAGATCCAGCTGGGCCTTGGCCTGCTGGTCGAATCGCGCCTCCGTCTTGATGCGGTGGTCGGCGATCTGGCGACGTGCCTCGTCGTCGTCGAAGACGCCGGCCCGGGCCTGCACGGCGCCCAGGGCGGCAATCAACAGGGCGATTCGAACCGGGCGCATGGCTTAGAACTCGCCGCGGCCGTCCGGGGCCTTGTACAGGATGTCGGCACGACGGTTTTCGGCCCACGCCGCTTCGTCATGGCCCGGGTTCTTCGGCTTTTCCTCGCCCAGGCTGACAGATTCGATCTGATCATCACTGACGCCGAGCAGGGCCAGCGAACGCTTGACGGCATCAGCACGCTTCTGGCCGAGCGACAGGTTGTATTCGCGGCTGCCGCGCTCGTCAGTATTCCCCTGGATCAGCACCTTGAAGCCCTTGTGGGTGGTCAGGTACTTGGCGTGGGCGGCGACCAGATCCTTGTACTCGTCCTTGACCTCATACTTGTCGAGGTCGAAGTAGATGCTGCGCTGCGACAGCTTACTCTTCGGATCGGTCAATTCGCGGGGCAGGCCGCTGGCATCCAGCCCGCCCGCGGTCACTGGCGCGACACCGGTGGCGGAACCGCTACGCGATTCGACCGGGGCGCCACCGTCTTCCGGCAGCGGGGTGGTGGAACAGGCAGCCAGCAGGGCCGTCAGCAGGGCGGGGATGAGCAGTTTCTTCACGACATGACTCCGGTGCGGATTATTGATAGTAAGGGCCCCAGGCCGGTTCGCGGACATCGCCGGCGGCGACCGTGAGGCGTTGTTTGATCCTGCCATCGCTGGATACAGCCGATAGGACGCCGCGCCCGCCAATTTCGGTGGCGATCAGGATCATGCGGCTATTCGGGGCGAAACTCGGGGATTCGTCCTTGTTCGAATCACTCAGCACCTGCACCTGGCGACTGGCCAGATCCATCACGGCGAGCTGGAAGCGGCCTTCGCGGCGGGTGATGAAGGCGAGGCTCTTGCCGTCCGGCGAAGGGCGCGGCGAGACGTTGTAGGAACCGTCGAAGGTGACGCGGCGCGCCTCGCCGCCAGCGGCACCGACCTGATAGATCTGCGGACTGCCGCCGCGGTCCGAGGTAAAGTAGATGCTGCTGCCGTCGGCCGAATAGCGCGGCTCGGTATCGATGCCGGACGACTGGGTGATGCGTTGCAAGCCGCTGCCATCGGCATTGACCGTGTACAACTGGGAGTTGCCGTCCTTGGACAGCACGATGGCCAGCTTGCGGCCGTCCGGCGACCAGGCCGGCGCCGAGTTGGAACCCTTGAAGTTGGCAACGATGATGCGCTGGCCGGAAGCCAGGGAATGCACGTAGATGACCGGCTTTTTCTTCTCGAAGGAAACGTAGGCCAGCTTGCTGCCATCCGGCGACCAGGCCGGGGAAATGATCGGTTCGGTCGAGGTCAGCGCCGTTGCGGCATTCTGGCCGTCGGAGTCGGCGATCTGCAGCAGGAACTGGCCGCGCGACTTGACGACATAGGCGATGCGCGTCGAGAAGACCCCCTTCTCGCCGGTCAGCTTTTCGTAAATGTAATCGGCGATGCGATGGCCGGCGGCGCGTAACTGGGTGTGGTTGGTGATGTAGGCGGCCCCGCCGAGGGAGACGCCCTTTTGCGAATCGTAGAGGCGGAAACGCGCTTCCATGCGGCCATCGGCACTGCGCCCGATGCTGCCGGCCGCCATCGCGTCGGCACCGCGCGCCTTCCAGTCGGCGTGGTTGATCGGCGCGTTTTCGTCGAAAGCCAGGCCGCCGTGATCGACCAGCTTGAACAGGCCACTGCGCTCCAGGTCGCTGCGCACCGTGGCGGTGATGACGCGCGACGCGGCCGGATCGCCGGGAAAATCGACGATGGCGACCGGAATGCGATTGGCGCCGGCACCGGTGATCTCAATGGACAGCTGGGCCTGGACCAGGCCGGCGCTGAACAGCGCCACGGCGAGGAAAGCACGGCGGGAAAGTCGGGACATGGCGTTCATTTTCAGAAATTTCGCGCGATTTTACTCTTCAAACGGGCGGTATTTGATTTCCAGCGTTCGCTCGAACAGGGAGGGATCATCCGGCTTGGGCAACGGCGAGGATTTGAGAATGGCGGTCTCGATGGCCCGGTCGAGCACCGCGTTGCCGCTGGAGCGCGTCAGCTTGACCGAGAGCACTTCGCCGGTTGGCAACTGCTCGACCTTGAACACCGCTTCGGGATTGCCCTGGATGCTCGGCGGCAGAATGATGTTGCCGCGGATCTTGCCGCGGATCTTGTTGGCGTAGTCCGCCTTGCCCCGCTTGTTGGCCGACGCGCGCTGCTCGGCCTCGGCCGCCGCCGCATGCGCCATCTGCTGTGCCGTCGCGGCGCTCCTGGCCGACGATTTCAACTGGCGCTCTTCACGCTCCAGCATTTCCTTGAACGGGTCGACCTTCGGCTGCGGCTTCACCTCCGGCTTCGGCGGTTCCGGCTTTTTCGGCTCGGGCTTGGGTGGTTCCGGTTTTTTCGGCTCCGGCTTGGGCGGCTCGGGTTTCTTTTTTTCGTCCTTGATCGCGATATCCGGCTTTTTCGGCGGTGGCTCGACCTTCGGCTCCGGCCTGGGCTCGGGTTTCGGCAGCGGCTTGACCTCCGACGGCGGTGGTGGCGGCGGGGGCGCGACAACCTGGGTTGCCGGGCGCGGCGTCGGCGACCACAACTCGACTTCGTAAACTTCGGGTTTGCTGCGCTTCCACTGCACGCCGAAGAACAGGAAGGCGGCGAGCAGCAGATGCACCAGCACGGTCAGTGCCAACGCATATTTCTTGCCGGGTTCTTCGGGACGCTCGAGGATCATGGCTTACTTGGTGCTGGTTTCCAGGCCAACCCGCTCGAAATGCAGTTTCTTCACTTCATCGAGCACTTCGATCACGTTCTTGTACGGCGCTTCCTTGTCGCCGGCGACCAGCACCGCCATCTTGTCGTCGTCGCCCTTGAGGGGTAGCAAGGTTTCCCGGAGGTTCTTCAGACCCTTGACCTTGGTCGGCTTGCCGTCGGCGTCGAAGACGGTCAGCGCGCCATCCTGCTCGACCTGCACCTTCAGGTATTTGTCCGGCTTTTGCGGCGCCGTGCCGGAAGTCGGCAGGTCGACCGAGCCGGTCGTCATCATCGGCGTCGCCACCATGAAGATGACGAGCAGCACCAGCATCACGTCGATGTAGGGGACGACGTTGATTTCGTTCTTGAGGCGACGTTGGCGCATTTCGCCTTACCTCATCTGGCGCTGGAGGATGTTCGAGAACTCTTCCATGAAGCTCTCGTAGCGCACGGCCAGGCGGTCGATGTCGTGCGAGAAGCGGTTGTAGGCGAGGACCGCCGGAATGGCGGCGAACAGGCCGATGGCCGTGGCAACCAGCGCCTCGGCAATACCCGGTGCGACGGAAGCGAGCGTTGCCTGGCCGACATTGGACAGGCCGCGGAAGGCATGCATGATGCCCCACACGGTACCGAACAAACCGATGTACGGCGACACGGAACCGACCGAGGCGAGGAAGGCGAGGTGGGCTTCGAGGGCATCCATCTCGCGCTGGTAGGTGGCACGCATGGCGCGACGGGCGCCATCGACGATGTCCTTCGGATCGAGGTTCTTCTGGCCGCGCAGCTTGGTGAATTCACGGAAGCCGGCCTCGAAGATACGCTCCATCGAGCCGGCGTGATGGCGGTCATTCACGGCGCTGTTGTACAGGTTGTTGAGGTCGCCGCCGGACCAGAAATCGCGCTCGAAGTTTTCCGTCTTCTCGCGCGCCTGCTTGACGGCAAACAGCTTCATGAAGATGTAGTACCACGACATCAGCGAGACGCCGGCGAGCAGGGCCATGACGACCTGGACGACGGCGCTGGCCTGCAGGATGAGGTGGAGGATGGACAGATCCTGGGTGACGTTCATTTCAGCGTTTCCAGCTTGGCATAGAGAAAATCGGGAATCGGAGCGGGCCGCATGCTCGCCATGTCCACGCAGGCGATCTCGACCGTGCCGGTGACCAGTTCTTCGTCGCCGCGCCGCACATGCTGGCGGAACACGACACGGACGCGGGTCAGCTTTTCGACTTCGAGACCGACGGTCAGTTGATCGTCGAGATGGGCCGGGCGGAGGTAGTCGCAACTGGCCTTGCGGGCGACGAAGCCGATACCGGCATCGAGCGCCAGTTGGCGCTGGTCATGGCCCGCCGAACGCATCCACTCGGTGCGGCAACGCTCGAAGAATTTCAGGTAGTTGGCGTAGTAGACGACGCCACCGGCATCGGTGTCTTCGTAATAGACGCGTACCGGAATGGTGAAGGCATTGGCGTTGGGCGCAAATTTCATCGTGCGATTTTACCTTGCGCCGCAACATGCATTTGTAACGGTCTGTTTCAACGGGAATTGCTGCGCAGGCAGGGGCTGAAACAGGCACCCGCCCGTCACTCGTCGGCCAGCAGGTCGCGCACGACGGCACTGGCCGGCTCGGTCAGACCGAGGTGGCGGTAGATCGCGGGGGTTGCGATACGGCCGCGCAGCGTGCGCTGTAGGTAGCCCTGCTGGATCAGGTAGGGTTCCAGCACATCCTCGATGGTATCGCGCGCCTCGCCGATGGCCGCCGCCAGGTTGTCGACGCCAACCGGGCCGCCGCCGAACTTGTCGATCACCGCGGAGAGCAGCTTGCGGTCCATCAGGTCGAGGCCCGCCGGGTCCACATCGAGCATGTGCAAGGCCTGGTCGGCGATGGCGCGGGTGATGTAGCCGTCGGCCTTCACTTCGGCGTAGTCGCGCACGCGACGCAGCAGGCGGTTGGCGATGCGCGGCGTGCCGCGCGAACGCTTGGCAATTTCCAGCGCACCATCCGGGTCGATGGGCGCGTTGAGCAGGGTCGCCGAGCGGGTCACGATGCTCTGCAGCTCCCCGGCATTGTAGAACTCCAGCCGGGCGACGATGCCGAAGCGGTCGCGTAGCGGATTGGTCAACATGCCGGCGCGGGTGGTGGCGCCGACCAGCGTAAACGGCGGCAGATCGAGCTTGACCGAGCGCGCCGCCGGACCTTCGCCGATCATGATGTCGATCTGGAAATCCTCCAGTGCCGGGTAGAGAATTTCCTCGACCACCGGGCTCAGACGGTGAATTTCGTCGATGAACAGCACGTCATGCGGTTCAAGGTTGGTCAGGATGGCGGCCAGATCGCCGGCCCGCTCCAGCACCGGCCCCGAGGTCTGGCGCAGATTGACGCCCATCTCGGCGGCGATGATGTGGGCCAGCGTCGTCTTGCCCAGGCCCGGCGGGCCGAAGAGCAGCACGTGGTCGAGGGAATCGCCGCGCCGTTTGGCGGCCTCGATGAAGATCTCCAGCTGTTCGCGGATTTTCTGCTGGCCGGTGTAGTCAGCCAGCCGTTTCGGGCGCAGAGCGCGCTCCAGCGCCTCTTCCTGCGCCGACTTGCTGTGCGGCGCGATGATGCGATCGGGCGTACCCGGACGGAAATCCCCCTGGGAGGCGAGCAGCTTGTCGGTTTCGATCATGCGGATGGTTCCTCGCGCAGCCAGCGGCTCAGCAGCATGTGGCCCAGGGCGAGCAGGACCGGCCCGAGAAAGATGCCAATGAAACCGAAAACCAGCACACCGCCCAGAACGCCGAGGGCGATGAGCAAGATGGAGAGCCCGGCACCGCGGGCGATCAGGATGGGTTTGACGAAGTTGTCGATGCTGCTGATCACGAAGACGCCGTAAAGCGCCATGAAAATGGCCCAGCCGGTCTGCCCTTCGCCATACAGCCAGACCGCGGCACCGCCCCAGATCAACGGCGGGCCGACCGGGATCATCGACAGGAAAAAGGTGGCAAAACCGAGCAGCACGGCAGCCGGCACCCCCGCAACCAGAAAGCCGATCATGGCTACCGTGCCTTGCGCGGCAGCTGTCCCGACAATGCCCAGCATGACGCCGACCACCGTGCCGCGCGCCTTGTCGAGCATGTTCTCGCCCAGTTCGCCGCCCAGCTTGCGGGCACCGATGTAGAGGGCATTGCTGATCGTCGCGCCGTCGCGATACAGGAAGAAGATGACGAACAGAACCAGGGCCAGTTGCAGCAAGCCGTTGGCGGCAATACCGCCGAGCGCCAGCGCCAGTTGGCGGGCCGGGGTGATCAGCTGCCGGATGGCCGCATTCAGCTCGTCACGGTCGGCCGCCAGACGGTGCCAGGTGCTGTCGATCTCGCTGCCGACGAACGGCAGGGCACTCAGCCAGTCCGGCGGATTGGCCGGCAACCCCTGTTCGATGTAGGGCTTGATGAAGTCGATCAGCCTGTCGGCCCCGTTGGCCAGCGACCCGGCCAGGAACAGTGTGGGCAGCAGCATGACCAGCACGAGGGCCAGCGTCATCAGGGAAGCCCCCACGGTATCGCGGCCACCCAGCCTGGGCAGCAGCTTCTCGGCATACAAAGGCCAGGTGCAGATCCAGACCACGAAAGCGAACAGCACGGCGCCGACGAAGGGCAGCAGCACCGTGATGCAGCCGATGATGAGCAGCACTACCAGCGCGATCTGCGCCAGTCGCTTGGGGTCGTGTTCCTGGATCATCAGACTTTGGACAGCAGCTTGAGGGCCTGTCGGATGCCATCCGACGTGCCGATATCGGCCGGCAGCTGCTTCATCGCCGCCGCCGCTTCCTTTTCATTGTAGCCGAGGGCAATCAGCGCGTTGGCGATGTCCTGCCGGGCGTCATCGACCGCCGCATGCAGCGACACGCCGGTGGCGTCGGCCAGTTTGCCCTTCAGTTCGAGCAGCAGGCGTTCGGCCGTCTTCTTGCCAATGCCGGGAATCTTGATCAGGCGCCCCAGCTCCTGCTGCGCCACGGCCGCCGACAGGTCATTGACCGACAGGCCGGAGAGCACCGACAAGGCCGTGCGCGCCCCGATGCCCGACACCTTCAGCAACTGGCGGAAAGCAAAACGTTCGGCCTCGGTGAGAAAACCGTAGAGGAAATGGCCATCCTCGCGCACCGCGAAATGCGTCAGCAGTCTGGTTTTCTCGCCCGCCGCCGGCAGGTTGTAGAAGGTGCTCATCGGCACATCGAGCTCGTAGCCGACGCCGTTCACATCGAGCACGATCTGCGGCGGATTTTTTTCGGCAAGGATGCCGGTCAGGCGTCCGATCATGGGCTATCGCAATACTGTATGTTCAAACAGTCATCATCCTATCAGGCGGCCGCCACGAACGCGATAGCCGGCCGTCGCCAAGGCCCCCAGGCCCTGCCCGCCGTGCGCGTGCGCAATGGCGCAGGCCAGCGCATCGGCTGCGTCGGCTGCCGGCGCGCCGGACAGCGACAGCAGCCTGACCACCATGTGCTGCACCTGCTCCTTGGCCGCCTTGCCGTGGCCGACCACCGCCTGCTTGACCTGCAATGCCGTGTATTCCGCCACCGGCAGCCCGCCATGCACCAGCGCACTGATCGCCGCCCCGCGCGCCTGGCCAAGGAGCAGGGTGGATTGCGGGTTGACGTTGACGAAAACCTTTTCGACCGCCGCCTGATCCGGCCGGTAGGTAGCGATCACCTCGCTGATCCCGGCAAACAGCGTGGCAATGCGCTCCGGCAGCGCATGCTTGTCGTTCGACTTGATGCAACCGCTGGCGACGTAGAGCAGCTGGCTGCCATGCTGTTCGATCACGCCAAAACCGGTGACCCGCAAGCCGGGGTCGATGCCGAGAATCCGCTGCCCGCTCATTTCGCCGGCTTCCCGACCAGATAGACGCCGCTCACTGCCAGCCCCATGCCCAGCATGGCCGGCCAGCTCAGCGTTTCGTCGAACATCGCGTAAGCAATCAGCGCCGTGGACAACGGCGTCAGGTAGAACAGGCTGGCGACGTTGACCGCGCTGCCGCTGCGAATGAGCAGGTTGAGCAGGCTGATTGCGCCGATCGACAGGACGAGCACCAGCCAGGTCAGCGCGAAGATGAATTCGCCGGTCCACGCGACATGGAACCCCTCCCCCAACAGGATGACAGGCAGTGTCGCGAGCGCAGTCGGCACGAACTGGATGATCGAACCGGTGCGCAGGTCGAAGCGGGCGCAGAAACGCTTCTGGTACAGCGTGCCGCCGGTGATGCCGAGCAGGGCGCAGCAGGCCGGCACGAGCATGGGCCCGGCCGCCGCCCCGCCCAACTTGCCGGAAACGACGAGTGCGACGCCGGCCAGGCCGAGCACCAGGCCTAGCCACTGCCGGCCAGCGACCCGCTCGCCCAGCAACCAGCCTGCGCCGAGGGCGGTGAGCAGTGGCTGCATGCCGACGACCAGCGCCGTGACGCCGGCCGGCAGCCCCTGCTTGATGGCGATGAACACACCGCCGAGATAGACGGCATGGACAAGCAGGCCGGACACCCCGATATGCAGCCACTGCATCGCATCCTTCGGCCAGGGAGCGCGGGTGAGCAGGGCGATCAGCAGCATCAGGGCGATGACAGCCAGGTAGCGCACGAACAGGAAGGAGAGCGGCCCGGCATGAGGCAGGCCGTACTTGGCACCAATGAAGCCGGTGCTCCACAGGAAGACGAAGAGCAGGGGATAGACGCGCTGCATCGCCTAGCGCGTCCGCTCCGCCGCGCGGCGCCGGCCTGGTCGTCGTGGCCGAATCCGCGGCAGGTATGCGTCAACGCCGCCTCGGTCGGACAGGGGGCGGCGCATCACGGTGATTCCCGATGGCGCAAACAGCGGAAAACAGCGTGCGTTCCCCGCCCTCGCACCGGGAACACCGTCGCCCCTCAGTCTTCGATGACGGCCGTCGTGTAGATTTCCTGAACGTCGTCCAGGCTTTCCAGCGCATCGAGCAGCTTTTGCATCTTGACCGCGTCATCGCCGGTAAAGACGTTCTCGCCTTCCGGCTTCATCGTCACCTCGGCAAATTCCGGCTTGAAGCCGGCGGCCTCCAGCGCATCCTTGACGGCGACGAACTCGGTTGGCGCGGTGATCACTTCGATCGAGCCGTCGTCATTGGTATTCACATCGTCGGCGCCGGCCTCGATGGCGGCATCCATCAGCGCCGCTTCGTCGGTGCCCGGGGCAAAGATCATCTGGCCGCAGTGCTTGAACTGGAAAGCCACGCAGCCGTCGGTCCCCATGTTGCCGCCATACTTGGAGAAGGCGTGGCGCACTTCGGCCACGGTACGGGTCTTGTTGTCGGTCAGGCAGTCCACCATGATCGCCGCGCCACCGATGCCGTAACCCTCGTAGCGAACCTCGATGTAATCGACGCCCTCCAGTTCACCGGTTCCCTTCTTGATCGCGGTATCGATCTTGTCCTTCGGCATGTTGGCGGCCTTCGCCTTGTCGACAGCCACGCGCAGGCGCGGGTTGAAGCCGACATCGCCGCCCCCCATCTTGGCAGCCACGGTGATTTCCTTGGCGAGCTTGGAGAAGGCCGCGCCCCGCTTTTCGTCCTGGCGACCCTTACGGTGCTGAATATTGGCCCATTTGGAATGACCAGCCATGATGTTTTCCCACTGCAAATAACAAAGAAGGCAGGATTTTACCCGCCGGAATGCTTCTCGTCAGTTCGGCGCACTGCCGCGATTTCTCAAAGCCCGGAGCGCACGGCGCTAGAATGTCCGAATCACATTCGCCAGGAGCCTGCCGCCATGTCCGACCCCCTGTATCTCGCCAAATCCGCAGACGGTTATCCCGCCCTGCTGCCGCAGATGGCCAACCGCCACGGCCTGATCACCGGCGCGACGGGCACGGGCAAGACAGTGACCCTGCAATCAATGGCCGAGCGCCTGTCCTACGCCGGGGTTCCCGTCTTCATGGCCGACGTGAAAGGCGACCTCTCGGGCATGGGGGCTGCCGGCAATCCGTCGGAAAAACTGTCAAAGCGCATTGCCGAACTCGGCCTCGAAGGGTTTCAGCCCTACGCCAACCCGGTTGCCTTCTGGGATGTCTATGGCGAAGGCGGCATCCCGGTGCGCGCCACCATCTCCGACATGGGCCCGCTGCTGCTCGCCCGCCTGCTCAACCTGAACGACACGCAGGCCGGCGTGCTGCAACTTGTCTTCAAGATCGCCGACGATCAGGGCCTGTTGCTGCTCGACCTGAAGGATTTGCGTGCCATGGTGCAACACGTCGGTGACAACGCGAAAAGCTACACCACCGAATACGGCAACGTCTCCGCCGCCTCAATCGGCGCCATCCAGCGCGGCCTGCTGACCCTGGAAGGACAGGGGGGCGACGTCTTCTTCGGCGAACCGATGCTCAACATCGCCGATCTGATGCGGATCGACGCCAACGGGCGCGGCGTCATCAACGTCCTGGCCGCCGAAAAGCTCATTAACTCCCCGGCGCTCTACTCCACCTTCCTGCTCTGGCTGCTTTCCGAACTGTTCGAGCATCTGCCGGAAGCCGGCGATCTCGACAAGCCGAAACTCGTCTTCTTCTTCGACGAAGCCCACCTGCTGTTCAGCGATGCCCCGCAAGCGCTCACCGACAAGGTCGAGCAGGTCGTCCGCCTGATCCGCTCCAAGGGTGTCGGCGTCTATTTCGTCACGCAGAACCCGCTCGACGTGCCGGAGAAAATCCTCGGCCAGCTCGGCAACCGTGTCCAGCATGCCCTGCGCGCCTTCACCCCGCGCGACCAGAAGGCCGTGCAGGCGGCGGCGCAAACCATGCGCGCCAATCCCCAATTCGACGCTGCCACGGCGATCACCGAACTGGGCGTCGGCGAGGCCCTGGTTTCCTTCCTCGACGAAAAGGGCCGGCCGAACATCGTCGAACGGGCCTTCATCTTCCCGCCCGCTTCCCGCCTCGGCCCGCTGACCGCCGATGAACGCCGGGCCATCATCCAGGCCAGCCCGCTGCTCGCCACCTACGGCCAGACCATCGACCGCGAATCGGCCTACGAAGTGCTGCGCGGCCAGACCGCCAAGACAACCCGATCCGCTCCCGGCGCCATTCCCGCCCCCCCGGCCAAACCCGGCGGCGCACCCGCCCCGCTCGACGCCAATGACTGGGGCAACCACGGCACCACGCAAGCCCAGCCGCGCCCGACGCCGGCGCCGCAACCCCGCCAAGCTCCCGCACCCGTCCCGCAAGAATCCGGCGGCGGCCTGTTCGGCGGCCTCGGCGACATCCTGATGGGCAGCACCGGCCCGCGCGGCGGCAAACGCGAAGGCGTGCTCGAAAGCGCCGCCAAGAGCGCCGCGCGCGGCGTCGCCGGCACGGTCGGCCGCGAAATCGGCAAGCAGATCCTGCGCGGGGTGTTGGGGTCGATTCTGGGCGGCCGTAGATAACCGGCTGGCTGGACGGTCCAAGCCAGCGTGCAAGAGCTCCCGCCCCTCCACACCCTCCCCGCCTTCGAAGCTGCCGCGCGTCTCGGCAGCTTTCTGGCGGCGGCCAAGGCTTTGCATCTGACGCCGTCGGCGATCAGTCATCGCATCAAACAACTGGAGGAACACCTCGGCCAGCCGCTGTTCGAGCGGCGGCATCGGGCGGTGGTGCTGACGGCGGCGGGGCGGCGTTATCTGGCCGTGGTGCGCGAGGCGCTGTTGCGGCTGGATGAGGCGAGCGCGGTGCTGCGCGAACCGGGCCGCGAGCGGCTGCGCATTTCGGCCGCGCCGGCCCTGGGCAGCAAGTGGCTGGTGGCACGCGTGGCGGAGTACCAGCAGCGCCATCCCGATCTCGAATTCACCCTCGGCACGGCGACCGGTCTCGGCCCGCTGCTCAATGGCGAGGCCGACATCGGCCTGCGTTACGGTGAGGAGGAATGGCCGGGGCTGCTGGCCTGGAAGCTCTTCGAGGAGCGCGTTTTCCCGGTCTGTTCGCCGGCGCTGGCAACGGGTTTGCAGACACCGGCCGATCTCGACGGCGTGCGCCTGTTGCGCCACCCCTTGCTCTCCTGGTCGCGCTGGTTCGCCGCCGCCGGGTTGCGCCGGCCGGAGCCGGCGAGCGGGCCGACTTACGAGGATGCCTTGCTGATGCTCGAAGCCGCCGTCGCCGGGCACGGCGTGGCGCTGATGGCGGCGACGCTGGCCCAGCCTTACCTCGACGAAGGCCGACTGGTGCGCCCCTTCGCCGAAGATTGCCCGGATCGCAGCTTCTACATCGTCGCACCGCCAGCCGTGCAGGAAAAACCGGCGATCATGGACTTCATTCGCTGGCTGCTGCGGTGCACACGGCAAAACGGGCAAAAAGCGGGTTAGCCGCCCAGCCCTCCACCGGGCCAGTTACATTAATTTAATTCATCTGAGTCGCACTCAATTCGTTTGAGCGCATTCATGGGGCGCGGCATGCTCTCCTCACCGCGCCTTGGCGTTACCCGGCCCGCCTACCCGGCATCGGCTGCCCGCCGCCCCGCCGCTCACCCCTCGCGGCTTCGCTCGCTGCCCATGCAGCGCATCGCCATCATTCGAGGAGAACCCCATGCAAGACCGCAACCGTCTCATCTGGCTGGACGGGCAATGGCTGCCCGCGTCCGAGGCCAGGGTTTCCGTGCTCACCCACACGCTGCATTACGGCTACGGCTGTTTCGAGGGCATCCGCGCCTACGAGACGGCCAGCGGCCCGGCACTTTTTCGCCTGCCCGAGCATCTGCGCCGGTTGGAGGATTCGGCGCGCATTCTGGCCATCGACATGCCCTTCGACCGCGCAACACTGACCGACGCCTGCCGCGACGTCGTGGCGCGCAACGGACTGAACAGCGCCTACGTGCGGCCGCTGGTCTTTTTGGGCGACGAAAAACTGGGCGTCGACCCGGCCGGCGCCAGGACGCATGTGATGGTCGCCGCCTGGCCGTGGGGCGCCTACCTCGGCGGCACCGCGCTGCAAGCCGGCATCCGCGTGCGCGTGTCGTCCTACGCCCGGCACCACCCGAACGTGCAGATGTGCCGCGCCAAGGCGATCTCGGCCTACGCCAATTCCATCCTTTCGGTGCGCGAGGCGCGGCGTGATGGTTACGACGAGGCGATCCTGCTCGACACGGAGGGCTATGTGGCGGAAGGCTCCAGCGAGAACATTTTCATCGTGCGCGACGGCGAATTGCTGGAGCCGGAAACCACCTCGGCGCTCGACGGCATCACCCGCCGCACCGTCGCCACGCTGGCCCACGAAGCCGGCCTCGCCGTGCGCGCCAAACGCCTGACACGCGACGAGGTCTATTGCGCCGACGAAGTCTTCTTCACCGGCACGGCGGCGGAAATCACGCCGGTGGTGGAAGTGGATGCCCGGCGCATCGGCGACGGCCAGCCCGGCCCGATCACCCGCCAGTTGCAGCAAGCCTATTTCGCCGCCGTGCGCGGCGAGGATCCGCAGTATGGCGACTGGCTGACGCCGGTGCCCTGAGGCGCCCCTGCGGCCTCGGGGCCTCCCATGCCGGCCAGATGTTCGAGCAGGGCCCGTGCGGCGGCCGGGAGGGCAGACCGGGAACGGACACAGAGTTGTAAATCGCGCGGTGCCCAGGGGTCGGTGATTTCGATGAGCTGGACGGCATCGGCCGCCCCCACCGCCGAACGCGGCACCATGCCGATGCCGACGCCGGCGGCCACCATGCGGCAGACGGCGTTGAAGCTGCGGACCTGGATGCGCACGTCGAGCCGGCCGCCGAGTTGCGCAGCGTGATTCATCATGAAGGTGTGGATGGCGCTGCCGGCATGCAGGCAGACGAAGGGTTCGGCCAGCACGCGGGCGAAGGCGACGGCGGGCTCGCCGGCCAGCGGATGGGCAGGCGGCACGATCAGGACCAGTCGATCGCGCCGGTAGGGCAGGGTTTCCAGGCCGGCCAGGTTGCCTTCGTCGGCCACGACGCCAATGTCAACCTGCCCGGCGGCAACGGCGCGGACGATGGCCGGGCTGGGCTGCTCTTCCAGACTGACCCGCACCTGTGGATGGTCGCGCAGGAAATCGCCCAGGTCTTCCGGCAGAAAGCAGTTGATCGCGTTGGTATTGGCGAAGACGGTGACCTGGCTGTGCAAGCCGCTGGCGTAGGGCGCCAGGTCGGCATGCATCTGTTCGAGCTGGGCGAAAACCAGACGGGCGTGGCGGAGCAGCGATTCACCGGCCGGTGTGGGACTCAGGCCACGTGCCCGGCGTTCGAAAAGCGCCATACCGAGCGCCGCTTCCAGCTGTGTCAGACGATGGCTGGCAGAGGAGGGGGCGAGATGAATGCGCTCGGCCGCACGGGTCAGACTGCCGGAATCGGCAATCGCGGCAACGAGCCGCAGGTCGGGCAGGTCGTAATGCATGGTTTCGTCTGTTTCGAATGCTCGCTTGGGATAATACCAATTGCCAGCGGCGCCGCCCGGAGTTTCAATCGCATCCCGCCCAGCCCTCCTGTCCCCTTGCCCGCACCAGCCCCCCCCTCCCCTGACGCCCCTGACGACACCCGGCGCATCACGCTGGCCCTCTGTCTGGCCGGATTCTCCTGCTTCCTGCTGCTCTACGGCACGCAGCCGCTGCTGCCGCAACTGGGCGAAGCGTTCGGGATTTCGGCGGGCACGGTCAGCCTGAGCGTGACGGCCGGCACCGGCACGATGGCGCTGCTGCTGATTCCCTTCAGCCTCGTGGCCGACCGCTGGGGCCGGGTGCGTCTGATGCGCATCGGTTTGCTCGGCGCGGCACTCTGCGCGCTGGCCTCGGCCTGGGCACCGGACTTTGCGCTGCTCGTCCTGTCCCGGGCCGTGCTCGGCGCCTGTATTGCCGGCGTACCGGCCGCCGCGATGGCCCACCTGGGTGAAGAACTGCCGGGCCAGGTGCGGGCCCGCGTCATGGGACTCTACATCGCAGCCAACGCGCTGGGCGGGATGGCCGGCCGTTTGCTCGCGGCCGTGGTGAGCGACCTGTCCGGCTCCTGGCAGATCGGCCTCGCCGTGCTGGGCAGTATCGGCCTGCTGGTCGCCATCGTCTTCTGGCGCCTGTTGCCGCCGGCCCGCCATTTCGAGCCGCGCTCGCTGCAACCCGGCCTGCTGATGGGCGACATTCGCCGCATCTATGCCGACCCCGGCCTGCCCTGGCTGTTCACCACCGCCTTCCTGAGCATGGGTGCCTTCGTCGGGCTCTACAACTACCTGCCCTTCCGGCTGGTGCAACCCCCCTACGGTTTCGGACCGGCAACGATCGGCAGCATCTTCCTGCTTTATGCCGTCGGCAGCTACGCCTCGGCCTGGGCAGGACGCCAGGTCGCCCGCCACGGCCGGCCGCGCATCCTGTCGGGCATGGCGCTGCTCGCCACATGCGGGCTTGGCGCAACGCTGGCCGATGCGCTGTGGCTGATCGTTGCCGGGGTGGGCATTTTCACCTTCGGCTTCTTTGCCGTGCATTCGGTGGCCAGCGCCTGGGTCGGCCATCGCGCCGGGCCACGACGCGGGCTGGTTTCGGCGCTCTATCTGTCGAGCTACTACCTCGGCGGCAGCCTGCTCGGCACCGCGGCCGGCTGGGCCTGGAGCCACGGCGGCTGGCCGGGGGTGCTGGCGGCGCTGCTCGCCTGTGCCGGGCTGGTGATCGGCATCGCGCTGCGCCTGCGGCGCCTGGCCGGGGATTGAGCCGCATGCCCCAAGCCGCTCCGCTCGGCCTTCTGCTCGCCTTGCTGGCCGCCTTCGGCTTCTCGCTGAAGGCCATCTTCATCAAGCTGGCTTACCCTTACGGTGTCGACGCCATCACGCTGCTCGCCCTGCGCATGGGCTTCGCGCTGCCGGTCTTCCTGTGGGTTGGCCTGGCCCAACACACGGCCGGGGCCGCCCTGAGCCGGCAGGACTGGGGCAAGCTGCTCGCCCTCGGCTGCCTGGGCTATTACGGTGCCAGCATTCTCGACTTCTGGGGGCTGGCGTACATCTCGGCCGGCCTGGAACGGCTGATCCTGTTCACCTATCCGACGCTGACCCTCCTGATCGGCGTGCTGTTCCAGGGCAAGCCCTTCACGCGCCGTGAGGGCATCGCCGTTGTGCTGTGCTACACCGGCATCGGCTTTGCGTTCCTGCACGATCTCCATTTCGGCGAGCCCGGCAGCGTGCTGATCGGCGGGGCCCTGGTCTTCGCGTCCAGCGTGTCGTATGCGGTCTACCTGGCGGGCAGCGCCCCGATGATCGGCCGCCTGGGCCCCATGCGCTTCGCCGCCCTGGCCATGCTCTGTTCGACGGCAGTGACGCTGGGACACTTCATGGCGGTCCAGCCCTTCACCGCCTTCATCCAGCCCTGGCCGGTCTACGGCTGGGCGCTGGCCATGGCGCTGTTCGCCACCGTCATTCCGGTGTTTGCGCTGTCGGCTGCCATCCGCCGCATCGGTGCCGGGCAGGCTTCACTGTTCGGCATGGTCGGGCCGATCCTGACCATCGGCTTCGGGTGGTGGCTGCTCGACGAGCCGATTTCCGCCGCACAAAGCATCGGGGCCATCTTTGTCGTCGTTGGCATATTGATCGTCAGCCGCCGGTAAAAGCTCAGTTAGAATCCTGAGCATGATCGGCATCCTTCTCATCACGCATGGAAGCTACGGTGAGGCGCTCGTCCAGAACGCCTGCCATGTGCTGAACAAGCGGCCGCCGCAACTCAACCAGCTCGGCCTGTCGGCCCAGGACGACCCGCTGGATCTGCTGCCGCTTGCCCGCGAGCTGGTGAGCCTCGTCGACACGGGCGACGGGGCGCTGATCATGACCGACCTGTTCGGCGCGACGCCCGCCAATCTGGCACTCAAACTGCTCGAACCCGGCCGCGTCGAGGGCCTGACCGGCGCCAATCTCCCCATGCTGCTGCGCGCCCTGACTTATCGCGACAAGGGCATGGCCACGCTGCTCGTCCGCGCCCGCGATGGCGGCCGTGACGGCATTTTCAACATGTTGGACCATTGAATCATGCTGACCCAGGAAACCGAAATCATCAACAAGCTCGGCCTGCACGCCCGCGCTTCCGCCAAACTCACCCAGACAGCCGGCAAGTTCCAGTGCGAGGTGTGGATGAGCAAGGGCGATCGCCGCATCAACGCCAAGAGCATCATGGGCGTCATGATGCTCGCCGCCGGCAAGGGGTCCTGGGTGACGCTGGAAACCAACGGCCCGGACGAAGCCGAGGCGATGGCCGCATTGCTCGCACTGATCGGCGATTATTTCGGCGAAGGGGAATAAGCCCGATGAGCTTCACACTGCACGGCCTGGGGGTTTCCAGCGGCATCGCCATCGGACGGGCGATGCTGATGTCGCATGCGACACTGGAGGTGTCGCACCTGACCATCGCGCCGCGCATGGTGGACAAGGAAATCGAACGCTTCGACGCAGCCGTCAAGGCGGTCAAGGAAGAATTGATCCTGATGAAGGAGAACACCGAGCACGCGCCGGCCGAGCTCAATGCCTTCATCGACATCCACACCATGTTCCTGGAAGACCCGGAACTGGCCGAGAAGCCGCGGGAAATCATCCGTGAGCGGCGCTGCAACGCGGAATGGGCACTGGTTCAGCAGATGGAACACCTGGTCGAACAGTTCGACCAGTTCGACGATACCTATCTGCGGGAACGCAAGTTCGACGTCGTGCAGGTGGTCGAGCGCGTCGTCAAGGAGCTGCTCGGCCACCCCGGCCGGGCAGCGTTGAAGAACGCCAAGAAATCGAAGGAAGAAAGCCTGATCGTCGTCGCCCACGACCTGTCGCCGGCCGACACCATCGCCTTCAAGGAACATCGCTTCGCCTCCTTCATCACCGATGTCGGCGGCGCCACCTCGCACACCGCGATCCTCGCCCGCGGCATGGCCATCCCGGCCGTTCTCGGCCTGGAAAACGCACGCGGGCTGATCCGCGACGGCGAGTTGCTGATCGTCGACGGCATGCGCGGCGTGGTCATCGTCAATCCGGACCAGCGCATCCTCGATGAATATCAGCTGCGCAAGGAAAAGATCGAGCTGGAGAAATCCAAGCTCAAGCACCTGAAGACGGCCAAATCGGAAACGATCGACGGCGTCGAGGTGCAATTGTTCGCCAACATCGAACTGCCCGGCGATGTGCCGACGGCCCTGGAGTGCGGCGCCGAAGGGATTGGCCTGTTCCGCACCGAATTCCTCTTCCTGGACCGCGGCGACATGCCCGACGAGCAGGAGCAATACGAAGCCTACAAGAAGGTGGTCAAGGGCATGGGCGGGCGGCCGGTGACCATTCGCACCTTCGATCTCGGCGCCGACAAGGACCTGTACCCGCAAAACACCGCCGGCGACCGCGTCAAGAACAACCCGGCGCTCGGCCGGCGGGCCATCCGGCTGTCGCTCGCCGAACCCAAGATGTTCCAGACCCAGCTGCGGGCCATTCTGCGTGCCTCGAAACACGGGCCGGTCAAGCTGCTCATCCCGATGCTGGCGCACGCCCATGAAATCGACCAGACACTGGCCGCCATCGAGCAGGCCAAGTCCAGCCTGCGCGGCGAGAAGGTGGCGTTCGACGAGCACATCCCGGTCGGCGGCATGATCGAAATCCCTGCCGCCGCGCTGGCCGTCGGCCTCTTCCTGCGCCGGCTCGACTTCCTGTCGATCGGCACCAACGACCTGATCCAGTACACCCTGGCCATCGACCGCGCCGACGAACAGGTCGCCGCACTCTACGATCCGCTGCACCCGGCGGTGCTGATGCTGATCGCCCACACCCTGGCCAGCGCCGAGAAGGTCGGTGTGCCAGTCTCCGTGTGCGGCGAAATGGCCGGCGACCCAGAACTGACCCGCCTGCTGCTTGGCATGGGCCTGCGCATCTTCTCGATGCACCCGGCGCAGATTCTCAAGGTCAAGCAGAAGGTGCTGAAATCGGACATCGCCGAGCTGGCGCCGAACGTGCGCAAGATGCTGCGCCTGGACGAACCGGGCAAACTGCGCGAGGCCCTTGAAAAACTGAATGCCTGAAAACGGCGCTTGACCGGGCGCGGCCTCCCCGGCCGCCCGGACCACCCCGGCATCGGCCGGCCACGGCACAGGCGCTTCAGCGCAACAGGGGGTATCCGGCCCGGAAAGCTCCCGTGCCGGCATGCATTTGGGAGAAAGCATCCTGGGAGGTGGGTGGCACGGGAGCAGACCCATCCTAGGCGCAATTCCCCCACTTGACCATTGGGCAAATTGTCGCGCGGCAAAACGCCGCCCCCCCTGCGACAATATGCCACATTCCCCAGCCCCTGACGGACACGGAGAATTCGCGCGCACGACGAAAACTTTGATCAGGGAGAACCGATGGGATACCGCATCCACCCGCTGGCGGCCGCAATGGCTGTCGCCTTTTCTTCGCTGGCCTGCCCACAGGCCAGCGCGCAATCGACCTTGAACGAGGTCGTGGTCAATGCCGGCAAGATCCGGGACGCAGCCACGCCGCAGCAAATCGGCGCAGCCGAGATCGCCGCCCAGCACGCCATCACCCGGGATGCCGCCGCCCTGCTGCGCGACGTGCCGGGCGTCAGCCTGTACGGTGCCGGTGGCGTGTCCAGCCTGCCGGCAATCCACGGCCTGGCCGATGACCGCCTGCGCATCACGGTCGATGGCATGGATTTCATTGCCACCTGCCCCAACCACATGAACCCGCCGATGTCCTATCTTGACCCGACCAATGTCGCCCGGATCAAGGTGTTCGCCGGCATCACCCCGGTCAGCGTGGGCGGTGACAGCATTGGCGGCACCATCGTTGCCGAAACTGCCGCGCCGCAGTTCGCCGCGCCGGGCGAGGGCACGCTGGCCAAAGGCGAAGTCGGCGCGTTCTTCCACAGCAACAACAACGCACAGGGCGGCAACCTGTCGGCCACGCTGGCCACCGAGAACATCAGCGTCACCTACACCGGCGCCCTGGCCAAGGCGGACAACTATACCGCCGGGGGGGATTTCAAAACCCGGACATCAACCGGCCGCATCGGCCACACCCTGCCCCTCGACGAAGTCGGCTCCACTGCCTACGAAAGCCGCACCCATACCCTCGGCTTTGCCGTGCGCGGCGGCAAGCACCTCGTCGAAGCCAAATTCGGCTACCAGGATGTTCCTTACCAGCTCTATCCCAACCAGCGCATGGACATGCTCGACAACGAACAAAAGCGCGTCAACCTGCGCTATCTCGGCCAGTATGACTGGGGGATGTTCGAAGCCCGCGCCTACCATGAGACGGTGGATCACTTCATGGATTTCGGTGCAGACAAACGCTACTGGTATGGCAATGGCTTGCCGCCGACCGGCTCCGGCGGCGCCAACGCAGAAAACGGCTTCCCGTGTTCGCCGGTGGGCACGGCCAGCTGTGCAGCCGGGATGCCGATGTACTCGGCCAGCAAGACCACCGGGATCAATCTGAAGGCGGATGTCGACCTGGGAGCCGACGACCTGATGCGCGTCGGCGCGCTTTACCAGCATTACACCCTGCACGACTGGTGGCCGGCTTCCGGCGGCGGGATGATGCCGGGCACCTTCGAAAACATCAACGATGGCAAGCGCGACCGCCTGGGCGTCTTTGCCGAATGGGAGCGGCGGATCGGCCGGCAGTGGACGACCTTGCTCGGCGCCCGCTATGAGCGGGTTGAAACCGATGCAGGCAACGTGCGCGGCTACAGCACCACGGCCACCAATCAGACGATCGACGCCAATGCCTTCAATGCCCGTGACCGCAATCGCACCGACAACAACGTCGATTTGACGGCACTGGCCCGCTACACACCGAACACCATGACCGATGTCGAATTCGGTCTGGCCCGCAAGGTGCGTTCGCCCAACCTGTACGAACGCTACACCTGGTCGACCTGGACCATGGCTGCCCTGATGAACAACTTCGTCGGTGATGGCAACGGCTACGTCGGCAACATGGACCTGAAGCCGGAAAAAGCCTACACCGCCTCCCTCACCGTCGACTGGCACGCGGCTGACCGCACCTGGGAACTGAAGGCGACGCCGTTTTATACCCATGTCGACGACTACATCGATGCCACCCGGATCGCCCTCACCAATCCGGCCGGCGACCCGAGCAAGCAATTCGTCATTCTCAGGTACGCCAACCAGTCTGCCCGCCTCTACGGTCTGGATCTTTCGGGCCGCATGGCGTTGGGTAAAACCGGCCTGGGTGAATTCGGCCTGCGCGGCTTGATGAACTACACCAGGGGCGAGAATCGCGATACGGGCGACAACCTGTACAACATCATGCCGCTCAACGGCAAGCTGGCGCTGACCCACCAGTACGGAGGCTGGAGCAACGCCATCGAACTGGTCGGCGTCGCCAGCAAGAGCGATACCTCTGCAGTGCGTAACGAGGTCCACACCGCCGGCTACAGCCTGACCCACCTGCGCACCAGCTACACCTGGAAGAACGTGCGGGTCGACCTGGGGGTCGAAAACCTGTTCGACCGCTTCTACTACCTGCCGCTTGGCGGCGCCTACACCGGCCAGGGAACAACGATGAGCGCGACCGCCACCTATGCCCCGGCCTACGGCATCGCCGTTCCCGGCATGGGCCGCTCGATCTACGCCGGGGTGAATGTCAAGTTCTGAACCAACCCTCAGGCGGTTTGGCTGCCCGTTTAAAACCCCGGCACATGCCGGGGTTTTTCTTGGCGCCAGGGGATGCCTCAGCGTGCCGCTTCCGTCACGAAAGCAATCTTCACGACTCCCGCCCCCTGGGCGGCTGCCATGACGTCCGCCACCTTTTCATAGGCTACCTTGCGGTCAGCCCGCAGATGCAGTTCCGGCTGGCGGACGCTGGCTGCGGCCAGACGGCTTTCCAGGGCAGCGCGCGGAATGGCTTCGCCATTCCAGAAAAGCTGGCCAGCGCCATCGACGGCCAGCTGGATCACCTCGGGCTGGTCATCGAGCCGGGTGGCCGATACCTGCGGCAGGTCGATCGGCACCGCCTGCTGGAAGAGCGGGGCCGTGATGATGAATATGACCAACAGGACGAGCATCACGTCGACCAGTGGTGTCGTGTTGATCTCGGCCATCGGCTGGCCGAAGCCTCCTTCGTCGAAGCTGCCGAACGCCATGATCAGGCCTGCCGGCTGGCCCGGACGGCACCGAGCTCGACCAGGTTGGGATTGCTGCCGACCCTTGCCCCCGTCGTCAGGTAGGCATGCAGGTCATGGGCAAAGCCATCGAGCTGGACGGACACCAGACGATTGGCCCGGGTGAAGGCGTTGTAGGCGAGGACGGCCGGGATGGCGACGAACAGGCCGGCCGCCGTCATGATCAGCGCCTCGCCGACCGGGCCGGCCACCTTGTCGAGCACGACCTGCGTCGCGCCGGACAGGCCGACCAGGGCGTGATAGATGCCCCACACCGTCCCGAACAGGCCGATGAAAGGCGCCGTCGAGCCAACCGAGGCGAGCAGGGTCAGGCCCCGTTCGTTGCGGGCCTGGGTATTCACGATGTGCGAACGCATCGCGCGTGTGATGAACTCGCTGGCGTTGACCCCCGCACCGATGCCGCGCGTCGCATTCTGCTGGTGCGCCTGGGCCGCGTGGGCGCCAGTCAGCGCCAGACCGGAGAAGATGCCGGACGGATCGTCCCGGCGCAAACCGTCGAGTGCCTCGGGCAGCGAATTGGCCTGCCAGAAGCCGGTCAGCGCCCGCTCCTGCGACCGCGATGCCCGCCAGGTAAACAACAGCTTGCTGACGATCACCCCCCACGAGGCCACGGAGAGCAGGGCGAGGATGGCGGCTATCGTATGAGAGACCAGGTCGCCCTGGCTCCAGAAATGGGCAAGGCCGAGTTGCGATTGCATGTTTTTGCTTCCTCCGCAAATCAATCAAGGGCAAAGGTGATCGGAACGACCACCGACGAATCGACCGCCTCCTCGCCCCGCCGGGCAGGAACGAAGCGCCAGCGGCTGACCGCGTCGGCCGCCGCAGCATCCAGCCGCGGAAAGCCGCTCGATTGCGAAACGACGACATCGAGGGGGGTTCCCTGGGCGCTGACCCTGACCTTGAGCAGCACCTTGCCCTCTTCGTTCAAACGGCGGGACAGGGCGGGATAGACGGGCTTGGGGTTATGCAGATAATCGGCATCGAAGCGGGGAGCGACGATCGCCACCGGCGCGGCAACCGGCGCCGGGTCCGGCGCGACGGCAATCGGCGGCGGCGGGGCCGGCTGGGACGCCACGACAAAGCTGCCCGGCGCAGCCGCCCGGCTCGTGGCAAGCACCGGCTGCGGTTGAACGACCGGCGGCTTGCGCACCGGGGCCTTGCTCGGTGGCGGCTGAACGGGTTTCGCCTCGACGACCGGCGCCTCGACCATCGGCAGGAGACGGACGCTGATGCTGGAGGGCAGGGCGATCAGCTCATGACGGACCGAAACCCCGAGCAGACCGTAGATCAGGATGGCATGGAGCAGGCAGACCACGAGCAGACTGAGCCCCCGCTCGCCTGGCGAACGCACGGGCTCGCCTGTATCGAGCGGCGGCAACCCGGCCAGGCAGCCCCCCTCTGTTGGCCCCATTTGAAAACGCATGTTTCGACACCGGCTTGGAGGTCTGCGGATTGTAGGAAAAGGCGCCGGGATTTCCGATGTGGCAAATTGCCGCACCGCCCGGACGACTATAATGCGCCGCATGTGCGCCTTGCCCGCCCCGCCATCGCCGCGTCAGCCCGAATGGCAACACAGCGGCCCCTATCTGCTGCTTGCCGTCCTGCTCCATGCCAGCCTGCTGTTCTACCCGGTCAGCCGGGCCGGCCTGCCACGCGACCTCCCGGCCGCCGGCCCGGTTTTCGTCCAGCTGGCCACCCCGCCGGTGCCCGCCCGGCCGGTTGCGCCGCCGCCCTCCACGCCGGCTCCGCCCGCCAGGTCACAGCCTGGCCCCCCCCGGCCAGCGCCGGCGCCGACATCACGTCCGGTCATCGCCCTCCCCGCCGAAGCGCCGACCGCCCCGGCTGCGTTCAGTGTCCCGGTAGCGCCGCCCCTTCCGGCGCCGGCCGCGGCATCCGGCGTATCCGCCAGTGTCGCCGCACCGGTATCGGCCAGCGTCAGTGCGGCCCGATTCGATGCCGCCTATCTGCAAAATCCGCGGCCGAACTATCCCGCCCTGTCCCGCCGGCTCGGTGAAGAAGGCAAGGTGCTGCTCAAGGTGCGGGTCACGGCAGAAGGCACGGCGGCCGCGGTCGAACTGGAGAAGAGCAGCGGTTTCGACCGCCTGGACACCGCTGCCCGGGAAACGGTCGCCCGCTGGCGCTTCGTTCCGGCCAAACGAGGAGATGAGGCGATCGAATCAGCGGTGATCGTCCCGATCATTTTCCGCCTGGACGATTGACGGCAGCCCGGCCGCTTGACATTCGCGCTGCGGCGAAACCGGGTCAACGTGCGTCATCAGGTAGAGCACCGGGTGCCTCGAGATCACCCGCAAGCGCGCCGCCCGGGCAATCTCGTGCCCCTCGGCCACCGTCAGATGGCCGTCGATTTCGAGATGCACATCCGCCAGAATCATGTCCCCTGTCTTCCGGGTACGCAGTTCATGCAGCCCCAGCACCCCCGGGGTGGCCCGTATGTCGGCTTCGATGCCGGCAATCTGCTCTTCGCTGGCCGCCCGGTCAGTCAGGTCATGCAAGGCATCCCAGCTGAACGACCAGCCCATCCGGGCGACCATGAACCCCACGATCAGGGCAGCAATCGGATCCAGCAGGGGATAACCCAGCAGGTTGCCCCCAATACCGATGGCAACCACCAGTGACGACGCTGCATCCGAACGGGCATGCCAGGCATTGGCAACCAGCATGCTGGAGCGCACCCGCTCCGCGACCGCCAGCATGTAACGGAACAGGATCTCCTTGGCAGCCAGGGCCCCCAGAGCGACCCACAGCGCGGTCAGGTGCACGGTCGGGATATCGGCGGGCGTCTGCAATTTATGGGCCGCCGACCAGACCATGCCGACACCGACCGAGAACAGCAAGGCGCCCAATACCAGCGAAGCGGCGTTTTCGTAACGCTGGTGGCCGTAGTGATGATCCTTGTCCGGTGCTTTCCGGCTGTGGTGAACGGCCAGCAACACCACAAAATCCGCCACGAGATCGGACAGCGAATGGATGCCATCGGCAATGAGGCCCTGTGAATGGGTCAAGATGCCAGCCATGACCTGGGTCAGGGTCAAACCCACATTGACAGCGACGCTGACCCAGGTGCTGCGCCGGGTCGCCGCCTCCCGTTCAGGGGATGCGTCTTCGGTGTCGAGTTCGGCAAGATTGTGCAGGTCGTTCATGCGAGGATGTTCATTGCCACCCGAAGCGGCGCGTGTAGAAGCGTTTCATTGCCTGGGTAAGAATCATGTAGCCCAGCAGCAGGGCGACCAGCATCGGAAAGTAGGTCAAGGGCAGGGCTTGCAGCTTGAAGTAATGCGCCACCGGCCCCATCGGGATGAAAATGCCACAGGCCATGATGATACCGGTCATCACCAGCAGCGTGGTGCTTGCCCGGCTCTGGAGGAAAGGAATCTTCTGGGTGCGAATCAAGTGGACGACCAGGGTCTGGGTCATCAGCCCCTCGATGAACCACCCGGACTGGAAGAGCGTCTGCTGCTCCGGCGCATTGGCGCCCAAGACGAACCACATCATCAGGTAGGTCAGGATGTCAAAGATGGAACTGACCGGGCCAAAGAACAGCATGAAGCGGCCGATGTCTGCCGGATTCCAGCGCTGCGGCGCCTTGACCAGTTCTTCATCGACATTGTCGAAGGGAATGGCAATCTGCGAGAAGTCGTAGAGGAGGTTCTGCACCAGGAGGTGCATGGGCAGCATCGGCAGGAAGGGAATGAAGGCGCTGGCTACCAGCACCGAGAACACGTTGCCGAAGTTCGAGCTGGCCGTCATCTTGATGTACTTCAGCATGTTGGCGAAGGTCTTGCGCCCCTCGACGACCCCCTCCTCCAGCACCATCAGGCTCTTTTCGAGCAGGATGATGTCGGCTGCCTCCTTGGCAATATCGACGGCCGTATCCACCGAGATACCGATGTCCGCCGTGCGTAAGGCCGGTGCGTCGTTGATGCCGTCGCCCATGAAGCCCACGACATGGCCGTTGGCCTTGAGGATGCGCACGATGCGCTCCTTGTGGGCCGGGGTCAGCTTGGCGAAGATGTTGTGTTCCTCGACGGCCTTGGCCAGTTCCTCATCGCTCAGGCGCTCGACATCCCCGCCGACCATGACCCGCGCTTCCGGCAGACCAACTTCGCGGCAGATCTTGGCGGTCACCCGTTCGTTGTCGCCGGTCAGCACCTTGACCGCGACCCCATGGGCCGCCAAGGCCTCCAGGGCCGGCGCGGTGCTTTCCTTCGGGGGGTCGAGGAAGGCCACGTAGCCGATCAGGGTCAGTTCGCCTTCATCGGCGACGCCATAGACATCCTTGGTCGGCGGCAACTCCTTGGCGGCTACCGCCACCACGCGCAAACCGTCTTCGTTCAGGTCCGCGGTGACCCGGCGAATTTGTGCCAGGAGTTCAGGGGTCAGCGGCTCGTCCACTTCGCCATGGCGGACGCGATCGCAGATGCCCAGGATTTCCTCGACCGCGCCCTTGCAGATAAGCCGATGATGCTCATCGTGTTCCGCCACGACGACGGACATGCGCCGGCGCTGGAAGTCGAAGGGGATTTCATCGACCTTGCGGAAGTTGGCGGCCGGGTCCAGTTCGCGGTGAACTTCCGCATGCTCCAGCACCGCCACATCGAGCAGGTTCTTCAAGCCGGTCTGGTAGTAGCTGTTCAGGTAGGCGGCTTCCAGGACGTCATCGGAGTCCTCGCCCCAGATGTCGGTATGGCGGGCCAGAAAAATTCTGTCCTGAGTGAGCGTACCGGTCTTGTCCGTGCACAGCACATCCATGGCGCCGAAATTCTGGATGGCGTCCAGGCGTTTGACGATGACCTTGTGCCGGGACAGGATGACGGCGCCCTTGGCCAGCGTCGAAGTCACAATCATCGGCAGCATCTCGGGCGTCAGACCCACGGCAATCGACAGGGCGAAGAGAAATGCTTCCAGCCAGTCATCCTTGGTCACGCCGTTGATGACCAGCACCAACGGCGACATGACCAGCATGAAGCGAATCAGCAGCCAGGCCACCTGGTTGACGCCGGCCTGGAACTGGGTGACCACCCGGGTGTTCGCCGTCACACGCTGGGTCAGCGCCCCGAAATAGGTCCGGCCACCGGTAGCGATGACCACCGCCATGGCCGAGCCGGATACCACGTTGGTACCCATGAACACGAGGTTGTCGAGTTCGAGGGCGTTCAACGTATCCGGCCCCTTGTGCCGGGCGTGCTTCTCGACTGGCAGAGACTCTCCGGTCATGGCGGCCTGGCTGACGAACAGGTCCTTGGAGGTCAGGATGCGGCAATCTGCCGGAATCATGTCGCCGGCGGAGAGGAATACGATGTCCCCGGGGACGATGTCGCGGATGGGGATCTCAGCCTTCTGTGCGGTTCTGGGATGCAGCTGAATCTCGAAATAGCGCTGGGCATCCGCCATCGCATCCTCCACCAAGTCGCGGCGGAGCACCGTGGCCGTGTTGGTCACCATGGCCTTCAGCTTCTCGGCGGCATGGTTGGATTTGCGCTCTTGCCAGAAGCGGATGGCCACGGACAGCACGACCATGGTCGAAATGACGATGGTCGCCTTCATGTCCTCCGTGAGGTAGGAGATGGCGGCCAGCAGGGTCAGCAGGATGTCGAACGGGGTCTTGTAGCAGTTCCATAGGTGCTGCCACCAGGTAGGCGGTTTCTCGTGCTCGACTTCGTTGTGGCCGAAACACTCACGCATCAATGCCGCATGGGCTTCCGACAAGCCATCAGGGTGTGATTCCAGACGCAGCAGGAGCGCGTCCACGTCACTGTTCGAGGCCGCCAGCAATTCCTGGGAAAGCTGTTTCGGCACCTCCCGACTGACCTCGGCGGTCGCCATGCTTTCAAACATCGCCAACCGTTTGAAGTGGTGGGCAATACCGCGGGTGCGGACGAAGTTGGCGAAGAACTCTTTGAGGAAGTTGAGCTTCATGCTGCGCCCTCCGCGAGAAGCCGGGTCAGGAAAGCAGGGGACCGGACGGGTTCCGGTCACTGCCGCAAGGGAGATTACTCGGTCGTGCTGGGGCTCCAGAACGCCTGGTTGATGAAGGGCTGTTCAGCTAATTGCTGCGCCATGCGGTCAAGCTCATCGCCATCGACCCCGCCGGCCAGCAGGACCGCCTCGATTTCGACGGCATCATCGCCAAAGGCATGCACCAGCACGTCCCGCGTTGAATAGCCGGCCGTTTCCAGCGTATCTTCGAGCAGGCGCATGGCCTGTTTCTGATGGTCGCGCCGGGCGATGACATAGACCGTGTTGGTCACTTCCACCGCCCGGGTGTCGATGGGCTGCCGGTTGATGCGATCGACGACGGGACGGAGCAGCGTGTTGGCAGCCAGTACGAAGAGGGCGCCGAGCACGGCCTCCGGCAGAAGGTCGGCGCCCGCACAAGCCCCTACCGCCGCCGAACCCCAGAGGGTGGCGGCCGTATTCAGGCCGCGGACGTTGCCTTCTTCGCGCATGATGACGCCGGCGCCCAGAAAGCCGATGCCGGACACGACATAGGCCACCACATGGACAGCCCCTTCGTGGCCGGCCAGGCGGTTCGCCATGTCCACAAAGGTGGCGGCCCCCAGCGCGACCAGGACATTGGTCCGCAGACCGGCGGTTCGCTGGCGATACTGGCGCTCGAACCCAATCAGCCCCCCCAGGATGAAGGCGGTCAGCAGGCTCAGGAGCGAGTCGACCAGGGAGTCGACATTGATGCTCTGGAGGGCTTCCAGGGTCATGGTCAGAACTCCGCGTGAAAGCGCACGGCGTAGAAGTTGGCGGGACCCCGGTCGGCATTGTAGGCCGGATTCCACATGCGCTGGTAGTCGGCGGTCAGGAAGGTGTTCTTCCAGACATTGAGGCTGTAGTAAGTCTCGAAAATCTGCTCCGGCTTGTAGTTCAAGGCGCCATCGCCAATGAAGAACGAAATGCCGCCCGCCTCCAGATAGCGACGGCGGTCCCCGGACAGGGTGTTGCGCAGATAGCCAATGCCCAGCGTATCCATGCCGCGGCCCCAGCCGCCTCCCTTGAGCGAAAAGCCCGTGCCGAGCGAGCCATCGGTTTCGGTAAAGGCATAGGTCTCGGTGCGCCCGTCAGCCTTCATGGCGCGCAGGAAAAACCCGAGGTTGTCGGTGACGGCCTGTTCGATGTTGATGCCCAAGCCGTACTTGATCTTCGGACCGTTGCGAACCGCCAGGATGGCCTGCGGATCGGCGCCGGGATTGGCCTTCAGATAGTCGAGGGCGTCCTTGAAGGAAGCCAGGTTGGCGCGGTTACGCCAGGCCAGCAGGCGCACCTTGCCGGGCTTGTCCCACAGGGTGTGGGCATGCTCCAGTTCCACCTGGTCGCCATAGTGCTTCGTGAGGCGGAAATCGACGGGCAGCATGTTGGGCTCCTTCGGCCCGGTCATGCGCCCAATGCGGAGCACCCACTCGTCCTGATACCACTCGGCGGCGAACCCCCAGCCGAAGCCACGGGCGTCGGCCGCATAGTCATAGGACAGGGGCGCCATGAAACCGGCATTCATGAAATGGATGCGGGGGTCTTTGGCATAGGCGTTGTCGTCAAAAACATCGAGCATCGAGAAATTGCCCAGTGTGAGCACCAGACGGTTCTTGTCCACGGTGCCCGCCATCTGGTTGAGATCTGCCTCGACCTTCTCGTCCCCGCCGCCCAGTCCCCAGGTTTGGCGGAGGAAGAGGCGCTGGCGGTACACCTTGGGCGTCGAGCCGGCGGTGCGCGTCAATTCGCCATTGGTGAAACCGGCACTGCCGCTCAAACCGGAAAACGGGACGCCCTGGGTCACCTCCGGATTCAGATACAGTTCACCGCCTTGCCAGGGACGAAAGCCCAGGAAGGCCGTCGCCGTCGCCGTGTAGCTGAACTCCTTGTCGGCAAGCAGGCTGTTGGTGCCGCTATACGCCGCGTGCATGGCGGGCTTGACCTGCCGCACATAAGTCGTCTGAAAGCGGGCAGTCCAGTCCTCGTAGTCGTCATCGGCCCATACCGCCTGGCTGACCCCCGCAACGAACGATGCCAGCGCCAGGCACCGGGCCATTGTGGCCGTGTGCCGGCCCCTTCCGAACATTCCAAAACGCATTGTTTACCTCTGGGTTGCTGCTGGAGCCAGGCCAGAAGGACCTTGCAAATGACGCAATTTGCGCGGCGAAACGCTCAAGGTCCGGCAACGGCAAGGCCAGCCGGAACGCGATGAGTGCTCGGCATGGCGGCAACCGCCACGATCCGGACACCCGGCAAATTGTCTGATGGAAATCGGCGGAGCGCGCATTGCATGGCGCGCCTGCCGCTTCCCGCACTTGGCGAGATAGCGGCAGTGCAAACTGCGTCTATCTTGCCAAGTGTGCGCTCGTCAGCCAGACGAAGCGATAACTGTCACTCGAACAAGGGCCCACGTGGGGTCTCCGCAAAATGAAAACGGGCGGATTCTGAGCCCAGATGCTATGAAAGTAAAGTGACAGGTCCGTTACACCGAGCCATGGCTGACCGGTTGGCCGCCCGGGCCCGCGGGGTGGCGGCAAGAAGGAGCGCAAAACGGTCAAGGCCGATCCGGGCCGGGAAAAGGGGGTAAAAGGCGGTGTCGGGTAGGCGCCGGAAATTGACGACGGGGACCGAAGTCCCCGCCGGCTGTCTTGGGTAATAAGGCTTCAGCGGCCCCAGCTAGCCGTTTTTAGGCGGCGATAGCAAATTGCTCATCGTTGGCAATTATGGATTTGTGCGGATTACGTCCGTCACCTTTCGGGTTGCCTGCGCACCTTTGCCCGCCCTGTCGAAGCCAGTACACCCCCAGCCAAACACACTCTGCCGAATGTCCTTGGGTGGAGGTGAGGGGAATCGAACCCCTGTCCAGAACGCCTCCAGATTGCCGGAATTACAACCATGCTTCGAATTATGGGGGTGGGGTGGGGGATTTTCAAGGGTGGTTTTGTAACGGATTGCCCTGGTCAGTGGCTGCACCACAGGCGACGGTCACCACTGCCCCAGACATTGCGCGACCGCTCGGTCGCCGCCAGCGTCGAGCGGACGCGCATCGCGCTGGCATCGAACAGCACATTGAAACGGGCCGGCTCGTTCCAGTCGTCGCAATAGCGCCATTCCCAGACCAGTTCGTCACGCGCCTTGAAATAGACGGTCCACGCCGGCACCGGCGGCCCCAGCGTACGCAGCACCTCGTCGGCCGTCATGCCGGCCTGGATGCGGGCGAAGTGGCGCATGTCCAGCACGTTTTCCCGACTGACGAGGTAGCCCATCGCGTCGCCGCGCACGAAGAAGGTGTGGTAGCCCATCGGGCCGCGCGGATAGACCAGCGTCTGCCCGCCATCGGCCTCCGTCCAGCGCATCGCCGGAACGCCCATCAACTGCTCGACATCCTCGATCCGGCTGCCCGGTGGCAGGCCAAGGCCGTCGTAAGCCGCACAACCGGCCAGCAAGCCGGCAAGGAACAGCATGACCAGGCCGCGACGGATCATGGATCAGTCCCTACCCCCGCTCGGCGTTCAGCAGCCGCTCGCAGTAGCGGGCGATCAGATCCACTTCGAGATTGACCTTGCTGCCCGGCTTGAGACGGTTCAGCGTGGTGTTTTCCAGGGTATGGGGAATCAGGTTGATGGTGAAATCGCAGCCCTTGACCTCGTTGGTCGTCAGGCTGGTGCCATCGACAACGATCGAACCCTTGCGCGCAATGAACTTGGCGATGTCCTGCGGCGCCCGGATTTCAAGCAGCCGGTTGTCGCCGACTGCATCAAAGCGCAACACCTCGCCGACACCATCGACGTGGCCGGAAACCAGGTGGCCGCCGATCACGTCGTTGAGGCGCAGGGCCTTTTCCAGGTTGACCGGTCCCGGCTCGGAGAGGCCGACCGTACAGGACAAGGTTTCTGGCGACACGTCGACGGCGAAGCCGTTGCCCTCCTTGGCGACTACCGTCAGACAGACGCCGTTATGGGCGATGGAATCGCCGAGCGCGACATCCGAGATATCCAGTTTCCCGGCGTCGACATGCAGGCGGCAGCCGACTTCGCGCGGGGTGATTTCGGTAATGCGGCCGACTGCCGCGATGATTCCAGAGAACATGGCAAAACCTGTCGAAAGCAAAGAAATGAACTTTATCACGCCCGGTTGACCGCCCGGCTTGCGCGAAAGGGCCTTTCGCCCTAGCTTTTCACCTTTGCGTAATCGATTTACTCAGAGGAGACAAAACAATGAAAAAAACGGTGCTTGCCGCCGTGCTGGCCACCCTGGCTGGCACGGCCATGGCGGACATCAACGTCGGGGTGACCCTGTCCGCCACCGGCCCGGCTGCTTCGCTCGGCATTCCGGAAAAGAACACCATCGACCTGCTGCCGAAGAGCATCGCCGGCCAGAAAGTGAATTACCTCGTGCTCGACGACGCCTCGGACACGACCACCGCCGTCAAGAATGTGAAGAAGCTGATCAGCGAGAGCAACGTCGACCTGATCATCGGCTCGACCACGACCCCCAATTCGCTGGCCATGGTCGACGTCGCGGCCGAGGCCGAAACCCCGATGATCGCGCTGGCCGCTTCGGCGCGCATCGTCGAACCGATGGACGCCAAACGCAAGTGGGTGTTCAAGACGCCGCAGAACGATGCCCAGATGTCGACCGCCATCGTCGAGCACATGACCAACAACAACGTGAAGACGGTGGCCTATATCGGCTTCTCGGATGCCTACGGCGAGGGCTGGTGGAATGAATTCTCCAAGCTGGCCGAGGTGCGCAAGATCAAGGTCGTCGCCAACGAGCGCTTCAACCGCGTCGATACCTCGGTCACCGGCCAGGTGCTCAAGGTCATGGCCGCCAAGCCGGACGCCGTCCTGATCGGCGGCGCTGGCACGCCGGCCGCCCTGCCGCAGAAGTCGCTGAAGGAGAAGGGCTACAAGGGCATCATTTACCAGACGCACGGCGTCGCCAACAACGACTTCCTCCGCGTCTGCGGCAAGGATTGCGAGGACACCGTGCTGCCCACCGGCCCGGTCCTGGTTGCCGCCCAGTTGCCGACCGACAACCCGGTCAAGAAGTCGGCCATGGAATACGTCGAGAAATATGAAGGCGTGCACGGCAAGGGCAGTGTCAATGCCTTTGGCGGCTATGCCTGGGATGCCGGCACCCTGCTTGCCCATGCCGCGCCGGCGGCATTGAAAAAAGCGCAGCCAGGCAGCAAGGAATTCCGCATCGCGCTGCGCGATGCGCTGGAAGCGACAACGAACGTGGCCGGCGCGCACGGCGTCTATAACATGAGCGCCAACGACCACCTCGGCCTCGACCAGCGCGCCCGCGTCATGGTGACCATCAAGGATGGCGGCTGGAAACTGGCCAAATAGGGCGGAATCCGGCGGGGCCGCCCGGGAAACGGGCGAACCCCGCGTGTTAAACTTGAATTTTTCCTTTTCCGGAATGAAATCATGATCAAGAAACTGACCCTTGCCGTTCTGGCCACCCTGTCCACTGCTGCGCTGGCCGACATCAATGTCGGCGTCTCGGTTGCCGCCACCGGCCCGGCCGCCTCGCTCGGCATTCCGGAAAAGAACACCTTCGCGTTGCTACCGACCACCATCGGCGGCGAAAAGGTGAACTACATCGTGCTCGACGATGCCACCGACCCGACCGCCGCCACCAAAAACATCAAGAAGCTGATCAGCGAACACAAGGTCGATGTCGTCGTCGGTTCCTCGACCACGCCGAGTTCGCTGGCCATGATGGACGTCGCCGTCGAGAACGAAACGCCGCTGATCTCGATGGCCGGCTCCGCCATCGTCGTTGAACCGATGGACGACAAGCGCAAGTGGGTCTTCAAGACGGCCCAGAACGACGCCCACATGGCGACCGCGCTGGTCCAGCACATGACCGACAAGCATGTGCAGACGGTCGCCTTCATCGGTTTTGCCGATGCCTACGGCGAAGGCTGGTACAAGGAGTTCGCCAAGATCGCCGAAGCCCGGAAGCTGAAGATCGTCGCCAGTGAGCGTTATCAGCGTAACGACACATCGGTGACCGGCCAGATCCTGAAGATCATGGCCGCGAAGCCGGATGCCGTGCTGATCGGCGGCGCGGGCACGCCGGCCGCCCTGCCGCAGAAGGCGCTGAAGGAAAAGGGCTACAAGGGCCTGATCTACCAGACGCACGGCGTCGCCAACAACGATTTCCTGCGCGTCGGTGGCAAGGATGTCGAAGGCGCCTTCCTGCCGGTCGGCCCGATGGTCGTCGCTGCCCAGCTGCCGGCCGACAATCCGGTCAAGAAATCAGCCATGGAATACGTCACCAAGTACGAGGCCGCCCACGGCAAGGGCAGCGTCAGCTCCTTCGGCGGCCATGCCTGGGATGCCGGGGTTCTGCTCCAGCACGCCATCCCGGTCGCGCTGAAGAAAGGCAAACCGGGCACTGTCGAGTTCCGCCGCGCCCTGCGCGAGGCACTGGAAAACACCAAGAATGTCGCCGGCGCCCACGGCATCTTCAACCTGACGCCGAACGACCATCAGGGTTTCGACCAGCGCGCCCGCGTCATGGTGACGATCGAAAACAACACCTGGAAACTGCTCAAGTAACACGCGATCGCTGGCGCCGCTCAGCCGGCGCAGCCGCCCATGGACTCCCGCTGCGGCGGGAGTGCCTTTTTCAGCCATTACCGCCCCCAAGGTCACATGGACCTCCAGATTCTTCTCCTTCTCGGCCAGGACGGCATCACCAACGGTGCCATTTACGCGCTGCTCGCCCTCGCGCTGGTTCTCGTCTTCGCCGTCACACGCGTCATCTTCATTCCGCAAGGCGAATTCGTCGCCTTCGGGGCGCTCACCCTGGCCTCGCTGCAGGCCGGCAAGGTGCCCGGCACGGTCTGGTTGCTGCTCGGCCTGGGTACCACCGTTGCGCTGCTCGACGGCTACCGGATGGTGCGCGAAGGGCGCTACGCCAAGCTGCCAACCCTGCTCATCACCACCGTCGGCGTGCCGTTGCTCGCCGCCGCCGGGCTGTTCGCCGTGCCGCCCAGCCAGTTGCCGCTGTGGGCCCAGGTCATTCTCGCCATGCTGCTCGTCGTGCCGCTCGGCCCGATGATCTACCGCATCGCCTTCCAGCCGCTGGCCAGCGCACCGGTCCTCGTCCTCCTCATCGTCTCGGTCGCCGTTCACCTGGCGCTGATCGGCCTCGGCCTGCTCTTTTTCGGAGCCGAGGGATGGCGCACGCCGGCCTTCACCGACATCAGCTTCGAACTGGCCGGTGCCCCCCTGCAGGGACAGACCATCCTGGTCGTCGTCGCCTCGGCCCTGCTCATCATCGGCCTCTATTTCTTTTTTGAGCGGACCATCTACGGCAAGGCCCTGCGCGCCACCGCGATGAACCGCACCGGCGCCCGCCTGATGGGCATCCCCCCCATCCTCGCCGGCAAGCTGTGCTTTACGCTGGCCGCCGCCATCGGCGCCTTCTCCGGCATCCTGATCGCCCCCATCACCACCATCTACTACGACTCCGGTTTCCTGATCGGCCTCAAGGGCTTCGTCGGCGCCATCATCGGCGGCCTTGCGTCCTACCCGCTGGCTGCCCTGGGCGCCATCCTGGTCGGCCTGCTCGAATCCTATTCGTCGTTCTACGCCAGCGCCTTCAAGGAAGTGATCGTCTTCACCCTGATCATTCCCGTCCTGCTCTGGCGCTCGCTGACCTCGCACCCCATCGAGGAGGAGGAAGAAAAGAGCGATGACGTCGCCAGCAGCGGGACAACCGGCAAGGCTGCCGGCCAGCACCCGTTCCGCCGTCACGGCCCCCTGCTCGCCTTCATTGGCGTGCTGGCCGCTGCACCACAGTTGCTGCCGGAGTTTTCGGTCACCCTGCTCAACTACATCGGCCTCTATGCCATCGTCGCGGTCGGCCTCGTGCTGCTGACCGGGGTTGGGGGCCTGACCTCCTTCGGCCAGGCGGCCTTCGTCGGCCTCGGCGCCTACACCACGGCCTGGCTGACCACCGTGTACGGCTTGTCGCCGTGGCTCACGCTGTTCATCGGCTTGGCGCTGACCGCCGCCGTCGCGCTGTCGCTCGGCTTCATCACGCTGCGCATGGGGGGCCACTACCTGCCGCTGGGCACCATCGCCTGGGGCATCAGTCTGTATTTCCTGTTCGGCAACCTCGAAGTCCTCGGTGGCCATACCGGCATCACCGGCATCCCGGCCGTGTCGCTGGCCGGTTGGGAGCTGAAGTCGGGCCGTGAGTTCTTCTACCTGATCTGGCTGGTCCTCCTACTCGCCATCGTCAGCATCCGCAACCTGCTCGACTCCCGCGTCGGTCGCGCCATCCGGGCGCTCAAGGGGGGCACCGTGATGGCCGAGGCAATGGGGGTCAATACGGCGCGCGAGAAGATTGTCATCTTCCTGATCGCCGCCCTGCTGGCCTGCCTGTCCGGCTGGCTTTACGCCCACCTGCAACGCTTCGTGAACCCGACGCCGTTCGCGCTGAACCAGGGGATCGAATACCTGTTCATGGCCGTCGTCGGCGGCATCGGCCATGTCTGGGGCGCCGTGCTGGGTGCCGGCGTGATCACCATCCTGAAGCAGTGGCTGCAGGACTGGTTGCCGCAACTGCTCGGCCAGAGTGGCAATTTCGAGATCATTGTCTTCGGTCTGGCCATGGTGCTGGTGCTCCAGAAAGCACGCGCCGGCCTGTGGCCGGTCATCCTCCGCCGGCTGCCGGCCCGCGCCACGGTGCGCGCGGTACCGCAAGCCGAGCCGCTGCCGCGCCGCCAGCCAGCGGCGAGCGGCACCGTCCTGCTCGACGCCAGCGAGGTCACCAAGCGGTTCGGCGGGCTGGTCGCCAACAACAACATGAGCCTGAGCGTGAAGGCCGGCGAGGTCATGGCCCTGATCGGTCCGAACGGAGCCGGCAAGAGCACCATGTTCAACTGCATTTCGGCGGTCAATCCGGCCACCGAAGGCAAAATCGCCTTTCTTGGCGAATCGACGGCCAGCCTGCAGGCGCGCGACATCGCCCGGCGCGGCATGAGCCGTACCTTCCAGCACGTCCGCCTGCTCGGCAACATGAGCGTCCTGGAAAACGTCGCCATCGGCGCCCACCTGCGCGGTAGCCAAGGCGTGGTTTCCGCCGCGCTGCGCCTCGACCGCGCCGAAGAAAACCGCCTGCTCGCCGAAGCCGCCCGCCAGATCGAACGGGTCGGCCTGGCCGAGCACATGTTCGAACCGGCCGGCAGCCTGGCGCTCGGCCAGCAGCGCATCGTCGAGATCGCCCGCGCACTGTGCTCCGATCCCTGCCTGCTATTGCTCGATGAACCGGCCGCCGGCCTGCGCTTCAAGGAAAAGCAGGCGCTGGCCGAACTACTGGCCAAGCTGCGCGCCGAAGGCATGGGCATCCTGCTCGTCGAACACGACATGGATTTCGTGATGGGCCTGGCCGACCGTATCGTGGTCATGGAATTCGGCGAAAAGATCGCCGAAGGCCTGCCGGACGAAATCCAGAAAAATCCGAAAGTGCTCGAAGCCTACCTGGGAGGGGTCGAATAATGAGCATGACCCACCTGCACGACAACGAGGTCATCCTTGACGTCAAGAACCTGCGCGTCGCCTATGGCAAGGTCGAGGCCTTGCACGAGGTCAGCCTGACCATCCGGCGGGGCGAAATCGTCACCGTCATCGGCCCCAACGGCGCCGGCAAGACCACCTTGCTGTCGGCCCTGATGGGCCTGCTCCCGTCGGACGGCGACATCGTCTACATGGGCCAGCCGCAGCGCCAGGAACGCTCGGTGGAGCACCTGGTCCGCCATGGCATGACGCTCGTGCCGGAGAAGCGCGAACTGTTCGCCGAAATGAGCGTCGAGGACAACCTGCTGCTGGGTGCCTTCGACCGCTACCGGACCGGCCATCGCGACGAAATGGAAACCATGGACGAGGTTTTCGAGCTCTTTCCCCGCCTCGAAGAACGCCGTGCCCAACTGGCTGGCACCTTGTCCGGCGGCGAACGGCAGATGCTGGCCATGGGCCGCGCCCTGATGGCCAAGCCCAAGCTGCTGATGCTCGACGAACCCAGCCTCGGCCTGGCGCCACTGATCATCAAGGAAATTTTCCGCACCATCTCGGCCCTGAAGGAAACCGGCGTCGCCATCCTGCTCGTCGAGCAGAATGCCCGCGCCGCACTGCAGATTTCCGATTACGGCTACGTGCTGGAAACCGGCGAGGTCAAGCTGAGCGGGCCGAGCAGTGAACTGGCAGCCGACCCGCGCGTCATCGAAGCCTACCTCGGCCTCGGCCACAAGCACTGAAGCGCACTGCCCTGCAGAACAACCGGGCGCGGCGTCAGGACGGTCTGACCGCCGCCCCCGAGGACAAGGCCATTAATTGCCGTCAGGCGCGATGCCGTATTTCCGGGCAACCGTAACGTACAGCTGGCGGGCCGAGGCCACCTTGGGGCTCTTGCGATCCTTGCGCTGCGCGCGCTGCAGGTAATCCACCGCGCGCCCGGCCAGTTCGGCATCCCAACCCTTCTGGTCGAGCAGGGTGAAGATCGCCTTCGCCGCATTGACCAGGAATTGCAGGTTGGGCACCTGCTCGGCGGCCTGGATCAGCAACTGCACCGCCCCTTCCAGGTCGCCGTTGCGCGCCGCGATCACGCCGCGGTTGTTGAGCGCGACGATTTCGCGGCCGACCTGATCCAGAATGGCCTGACCGGCATCGGCCTGCCCGGTACGCTGGAAAACCCGCGTGATGTGGCCGATCAGGTGCTGGTCCTCATGGTTTTCGGCCGCCACCTGGCGCATCAGCCGGGCCCCTTCCTCCGCCTGGCCGGTCGCGTAGCAGGCATGGGCGAGATCGACGGCCAGGCGCTGCGAAACCGTCTGGCCTTTTCCCGCCGCCTCGTCGCGAATCTGGCGCTGCATCGCCAGCGCCTTGTCGATCAGGGCCTTCGCCTTGTCTCCGGCCCCCTCGGCATGCAGGCACAAACTCTCATTCACCAGGGCCGCCAGTTCGGCCTGTTGATCACCGCGCCACTCCCGCTTCATGTCGGCCGTAATCTTGCGCGCGGCATCAACCTGCCCGCGCTCGACCAGGACGCGCGACAGGTTGGCGAAATCGTCCACCGTCCGCAGGCTGGAGCCCCTGCTGCGTTCAATGACCTTGCCGTAAGCTTTTTCAGCGGCCAGCAGGTCGTGGTTGCGGGCGGCCACATCGCCCACCAGGCGCTGGCGCACCGTGTTGTGCGGCGATACGTCGGCGGCCCGCTGCAGCGCCTGCTGGGCCGCTTCCAGCCGCCCCTGCGCCTCATGCACCGAAGCCAGGAAATCATAGGCCGCCAGAAAATCAGGCGCCTCCTGCGTCACCTGCTCGGCCAGCTGCTCGGCTTCGTCGAGAGCCCCGCGGTCGCGCAGCGCCATGGCCAGCCCCATCCTGGCCCAGGGCACCGCCCGCCCTTCGAGCACCCGCCGGAAGACTGCTTCCGCCTCGGCCGTGCGGCCGAGCTGGTGCAGCAATTCGCCCTTGAAGCGCAGCGCATCGTACAGATAGGCCGGCTGCTGCTGGATCACCCGGTCACAGGCGGCAATCGCCTCGTCCAGCGCCCCCCGTTCGATCTGCTCGTAGATGTGGCGCAGCACATGCTTCTTGTAAATCACCCGGACCAGCCGGCTCTGCAATTGCTCGGCGGTAAACGGCTTGATCAGGTAATCATCCGGCGCCAGTTCGGCCAGCGCGACGACATTGGTGTAGCTCCGCTCACTGGTGATGATCATGTACACCGTGGCAAGCGGTATCAGGTGGGCATGACGCAGCTCTTCCAGCAACTGCTGGCCGTCACGCCCGTCATCGAGCACGAAATCGGACAAAATGATGTCGAAACGATTGCTCTTGACCTGGCGAATCACTTCGGCCGAATTCCCCGCGCCATGCACCGCCGTCACCCCCAGCGCCCCGAGCATCAGGCGCAGGGAATCCCGCGCCGGGGGATGCCGGTCGACGATCAGGACGCGCTTCCTGGCCAACGACTGCTGCAAAACGAGCAGCATCTCGTCATTGTCGAGGGGTTGGGCAGGCTTGGCGGGCGGCACGTTCATCGTCACCAACTTACTGCACTTCGTCAGGCAGGGCAACCGCTCCCATCGGCCAATCAGGGCAATCGCATCAAGGTTACTCCAAGCCGGTTTCCGGCAAACTGCGGAGCATCTGGCCGACATCGCTTCGCTCACCGACAAACTGACCCACCTGCCGCGCCATCAACGCCTGACCTTCACGGGGGGCACCAACCGGGGCGACCCCTGCGAGGCCTTTGCCTAGCACGGCTCCAACGGCCTCGAAAAAGAGGGCGTCGGACAGATTGGCGACGGGATACGGATGCCCCCCCCAATAGCCGCCGGCACCGTGTCGGATGGCACGGCAAGGACTGATAAATCTGTGATTTTTCAGCGACCTGACGTAAAATCAGCGGCCCGATACTGCACCGCAACAAAGCCGCCCATGCTCTATCCCACCCGTTTCGATGTCATCGTCGTCGGCGGCGGTCACGCCGGCACCGAGGCCGCGCTGGCCGCAGCCCGGGCGGGAGCAAACACGCTGTTGCTGACCCACAACCTTGATACGCTGGGCGCCATGAGCTGCAACCCATCGATCGGCGGCATCGGCAAGGGGCATCTGGTGCGCGAAGTCGATGCGCTGGGCGGCGCGATGGCCGCCGCCACCGACGAAGCCGGCATCCAGTTCCGCATCCTCAACGCCTCGAAAGGCCCGGCGGTACGCGCCACCCGCGCCCAGGCCGACCGCGTACTGTACAAACAGGCCATCCGTACGCGCCTGGAAAACCAGCCCAACCTGACCCTCTTCGCCCAGGCGTGCGACGACCTGATCGTCGAAGGCGACACGGTGCGTGGCGCCGTCACCCAGCTCGGCATCCGCTTCCTGGCCGAGGCTGTGGTCCTCACCGCCGGCACCTTCCTGAACGGCAAGATCCATGTCGGTCTGGAAAACTACACCGGCGGCCGCATGGGCGATCCGCCGTCGGTGTCGCTGGCGGCGCGCCTCAAAGAGCTCAAGCTGCCCCAAGGCCGCCTGAAGACCGGCACGCCGCCGCGCCTCGATGGCAAGACCATCGATTTTTCAGTCATGGAAGAGCAGCACTCGGACGATCCCCTGCCGGTCTTCTCCTTCCTCGGCAACGCCGCGCAGCACCCGAAGCAGCGGCCGTGCTGGATCACCGAAACCAACGAGCGGACGCACGACATCATCCGCAGCGGGCTGGACCGGTCGCCGATGTACACCGGCGTCATCGAAGGCGTCGGGCCGCGCTACTGCCCGTCGATCGAAGACAAGATCCACCGCTTCGCCGACAAGGATCGCCATAACGTCTTCCTCGAACCGGAAGGCCTGACGACGCACGAAATCTACCCGAACGGCGTATCCACCAGCCTGCCCTTCGACATCCAGCTGGCACTGGTCCGCTCGATCCGCGGCCTGGAGAACGTACACATCCTGCGCCCTGGCTACGCCATCGAATACGACTTCTACGATCCGCGCGGCCTCAAGGACACGCTGGAAACCAAGGCCATCCACGGGCTCTTCTTTGCCGGCCAGATCAACGGCACGACGGGTTACGAAGAAGCCGCCGCGCAGGGCCTGCTCGCCGGCATCAACGCCGTGCGCTACGTCAGGGGCCTGGACGGCTGGTGCCCGAAGCGCAACGAAGCCTATCTCGGCGTGCTGGTCGACGACCTCATCACGCGCGGCGTTTCCGACCCCTACCGGATGTTCACCAGCCGCGCCGAATACCGCCTCAGCCTGCGCGAGGACAATGCCGACCTGCGCCTGACCGAGCAGGGCCGCCGACTCGGCCTGGTCGACGACGCCCGCTGGGATGCCTTCTGCAAGAAGCGCGACGCCATCGCCGCCGAACAGGAGCGCCTGAAGACCACCTGGGTCAATCCGAAAATCACCCCGGCCGAAGACTGCATCCGCGTCCTGGGCAAGACCATCGACCACGAATACAACCTGTTCGAACTACTGCGCCGCCCCGAAGTCAGCTACCACAGCCTGCTGACCCTGCCCGGCGCCGGCGAGGCCCAGACCGATCCGCTGGTCGTCGAGCAACTCGAGATCTCGGCCAAATACCAGGGCTACATCGACCGCCAGGCCGAAGAGGTTGCCAAGTCGGCCAGCTACGAGAACACGGCGCTGCCGGCCGATCTCGATTACGCCACGGTCCCCGGCCTGTCCAACGAAGTCAAGCAGAAGCTCAACCTGCACAAGCCGCAGACCATCGGCCAGGCCTCGCGCATCCAGGGCATCACGCCGGCCGCCGTCTCGCTGCTGCTCATCCACCTCAAACGGCACAAGCTGTCGGAAGCCGCATGAGCGCCACCCGCCTCGCCAGCGGCCTGGCCGAACTCGGACTCGCCCTCTCCGCCGAACAACAGGACAAACTGCTCGCCTTCCGCGACCTGCTGCTCAAGTGGAACAAGACATACAACCTGACCGCCCTGCGCGACCCGGAACAGGCGATTTCACACCACGTGCTCGATTCGCTGGCCATCCTGCCGCACGTCGGGCACGGCCCGCTGCTCGACGTCGGCTCCGGTGGCGGACTGCCCGGCATCCCGCTGGCCATTGCCCGTCCCGAACTGCCGGTCAGCATGGTCGATACCGTGCAAAAGAAAACCACCTTTCTGCAACAAGCCGCCATCCAGCTCGGGCTGAAAAATGTCACAGTCCATCACGCCCGCGTCGAAAACCTGACGGGGCAATACGCCCAGATCAGTTCACGCGCCTTTGCCGAGATCGGCCTGTTCATCCGCCTGACCCGCCATCTGCTGGCCCCCGGCGGCCGCTGGCTGGCCATGAAGGGCGTCCGTCCGGATGACGAGATCGCCACCCTGCCGGACGATATCGTCGTCGACCGGATCATGCCGCTGCACGTTCCCGGCCTCGACGCCGAACGCCACCTCATCATCCTGAAAACGGGCTCATGAAAGTACTCGCCATCACCAACCAGAAGGGCGGCGTCGGCAAGACCACCACCGCCGTCAACCTCGCCGCCTCGCTCGGCGCCGAGGGCAAGCGCGTCCTCCTCATCGACATGGATCCGCAGGGCAATGCCACGACCGGTGCCGGCATCACCAAGAAGGAAGCCCTGCCGACGGTCTATCAATTGCTGATCGGCGCCGCCAGCCTGGACGAGGTCTGCATCCGGACCGACTTCGCGTTCGACATTCTGCCCGCCAACCGCGAACTGGCCGGCGCCGAGGTCGAGCTGATCGAACTCGAGCGCCGGGAATTCCGCCTCAAACAGGCCCTGCAACAGAACCGCGGCGACTACGATTTCGTACTGATCGACTGCCCGCCCGCCCTCAACATGCTGACGGTCAACGCCCTGGTCGCCGCCGACTCGGTGCTGATCCCCATGCAGTGCGAATACTACGCGCTGGAAGGGCTCTCCGACCTCGTCGAAACCCTGCGCAAGATACGTCACGGCCTGAACCCCCGACTGGAAATCGAAGGCCTGCTGCGCACCATGTACAACGGCCAAAGCACGCTGACCCAGCAAGTCTCGCACGAACTGGAAACCCACTTCGGCAACAAGGTCTACCAGACCATCGTGCCGCGTAACGTCCGCCTGGCCGAGGCGCCCTCCTACGGCAAGCCGGTCATCGCCTTCGACAGAAACTCGAAAGGCGCCCAGGCCTACACGGCGCTCGCCAGGGAAATCCTCGAAAGGACTCCTGCATGATCAAAATGAAAGGACTCGGCCGCGGCCTCGATGCCCTGCTCGCCAGCAGCAACGACCAGCGGCACGACGAGCCGCGCAACCTGCCGATCGAACGCCTGAAACCCGGCAAATACCAGCCGCGCACCCAGATGGACCCGGCCTCGCTGGCCGAACTGGCAGCCTCAATCAAGGCCCAGGGCATCATGCAACCCATCCTGGTCCGCGCCATCGACAAGACCCCCGGCGCTGAGCGCTACGAGATCGTCGCTGGCGAACGCCGCTGGCGCGCCGCCCAGCAGGCCAACCTGGCCGAAGTCCCCGTGCTCGTCCGGGAGATTCCCGACGAGCAGGCGCTGGCCATGGCGCTGATCGAAAATATACAGCGCGAGAACCTCAACCCGCTCGAAGAAGCCCAGGGGCTGCAACGGCTGATCGACGAATTCGGCCTGACCCACCAGCAAGCCGCCGATGCCGTCGGGCGCTCGCGGCCAGCTGCTTCCAACCTGCTGCGCCTGCTGCAACTTTCGTCGCCGGTACAAGCCCTGCTGATGTCCGGCAAGCTCGACATGGGCCATGCCCGCGCCTTGCTGCCCCTGGCAGCCGCCCAGCAGATCGCGGTCGCCCAGCGCATCGTGCAGAAGGGACTCTCGGTGCGCGAAGCCGAGCAACTGGTCCAGCAAATCCTCAACCCGCCCGCCAAAACGCCCGAAAAACCGGTCGACCGCGATTTGCTGCGCCTGCAGGAAGAGCTATCCGACACCCTCGGTGCTGCCGTTGCGATCCGCAGCAACCGCAAGGGCGCCGGCAAGATCACCATCGAATTCTCCGACCTCGACCAGTTGGAGGGAATTCTCGGGAAACTGCGCTAAGCCGTTGACCGCTCGGGATATCTACGGGAAAACCCCTAGTTTTCATTGACGTAGCGCCGACAAGTCTTCTATAATTTAAGTCTGTGTGGCAAAGCCGGTCAACGAGCGCAAGGCACCAAATGTACAAGGCAATTCTTCTGCAATTGGGTGCAGCCGTGATAACAGCGCTCGGGGCTGGTGCAGTCATAGGAACGCGGGGGCTCGTTTCGGTTGGGGTCGCGGCAATGGCCGCCATTCTTCCCAATCTTTTCTTTGCCATCCGTTTGTCGATGGTAAACAGTCGCCCTGGCGCATCGTACGCGGCGAACTTTTTCATCGGCGAGTTCCTCAAGATCGCGGCCACGATAGGAATTTTGGCAATCGCCATCAAGGGGTATCCCGAGATGCACTGGCCCAGCTTGCTGATTGGGCTCGCGGTTGTCTTACATGCTGGTTTTTTAGCGTTTTGGAAGAAATCCTGACCATGTCTACAGCAGGCCACGAAGCAGCAGCGAACGCGCCGACCGCCGGCGAATATATCGTTCACCACCTCACCCATTTCAACACCACCGGCCATGCCCAGAAGGACATCATCGACTTCAGCGTCCTGAACGTCGACACCCTGTTCTTCTCGATCTTCATGGGCTTGCTCGGCCTGTTCGTCATGTGGCGCGTCGCGAAAAGCGTCACCTCCGGCGTTCCAGGCCGCCTGCAGGCTGCCGTTGAAATCGTTCTCGAAATGGTCAATGAACAAGCCAAGGGCATCGTGCATAGCGCCGAATCCCGCAAGGCCGTCGGCCCGCTGGCCCTGACCGTCTTCATCTGGATCTTCCTGATGAACTCGATGGACTTCCTGCCGCTCGACCTGCTGCCGAACCTCTGGCAAGCGATCACCGGCGATCATCATGCCTACCTGCGCGTCGTGCCCACCGCCGACCTGAACGGCACCCTGGGCATGTCGATCGGCGTCCTGCTCGTCTGCCTGTACTACAACGTCAAGATCAAGGGTTTCGGCGGCTGGATGCACGAACTCTTCACCGCGCCGTTCGGCAGCCATCCGCTGCTCTACCCGGTGAACTTCGCCATGCAGATGATCGAATTCCTGGCCAAAACCGTTTCCCACGGCATGCGACTGTTCGGCAACATGTACGCCGGCGAACTGGTCTTCATGCTGATCGCACTGATGGGCGCCGCCTGGGCGGGCACCGCCACCGGCGTGTTCCTGTTTGCCGGCCACGTCATCGCCGGTTCGATCTGGGCGATCTTCCACATTCTGATCGTTGCCCTGCAAGCTTTCATCTTCATGATGCTGACGCTGGTATACATCGGCCAGGCCCACGAAGCACACTAAGCAGTACCCCGGTTTCTTTGTAGTTTCTTTTTGTTTTACCTACTTTAACCTTAGCAAGGAGTTGTCATGGAACACGTTCTCGGTTTTGTTGCTCTGGCTGCCGGCCTGATCATTGGTCTGGGCGCTATCGGTGCCTGTATCGGTATCGGTCTGATGGGTGGCAAGTACATCGAAGCTTCCGCCCGCCAACCTGAACTGATGAACGCCCTGCAGACCAAGATGTTCCTGCTGGCCGGTCTGATCGACGCCGCCTTCCTGATCGGTGTTGGTATCGCCATGATGTTCGCCTTCGCCAACCCGTTCAAGCTGGTCTAATCGATCCTCTTCCCATCAACCTTTTAGAAGAGGAATAGACCGTGAATCTGAACGCAACGCTGTTCGCACAGCTGGTTGTGTTCTTCATTCTGGCGTGGTTCACGATGCAATTCGTGTGGCCGCCCATTGTGAAGGCGCTCGACGAGCGTGCGAAGAAGATCGCGGATGGTCTGGCTGCTGCCGAGCGTGGCAAGCAGGATCTCGAACTGGCTACCAAGCGCTCCACGGAAGCTCTCCGCGAAGGCAAGGAAAAGGCCGCCGAACTGATCAGCAATGCCGAAAAGCGCGCTGCTCAACTGATCGAAGAAGCCAAGGCGACCGCCAAGGCCGAAGCCGACCGCATCGTTGCCGGTGCCAAGGCCGAAATCGAGCAGGAAGCCGTCCGCGCCAAGGAGCAACTGCGCGAACAGGTGGCAACGCTGGTCGTTTCCGGTGCAGAAAAGATTCTGCGTCGCGAGATCAATGCCCAGGCACATGCCGACATTCTGGCTACGATCAAACAGGATCTGTAAAGCTTATGGCTGAATCCGTCACCATCGCTCGCCCCTATGCCGAAGCCATCTATCGCGTGGCCCAGGAATCCGGGGCGCAGGGCATCTGGTCGCAGCGCCTGCAAAAGCTGGCGTTGATCGCCCAGAATGGGGACATGGCTTCGGTCATGGGCAATCCCCAGCTCTCCGCTGAGCAGGTTGCCACACTCGTTATCTCGCTGTGCGAAGACAACGATGCCGTTCTCGGCAACTTCGTTCGTACCCTCGCAGAAAACCGGCGTCTCGCACTCCTGCCGGAGATTTCCCGGCTTTTCGAACTGGCCAAGAGCCAGGAAGAAGGGGTCAAGGAGGCGGTGGTGCATTCCGCATTTCCCATTGACGATACCCAGGTGGCTGCCCTGCTCAATGAGCTGCAAGCCCACTTCGGTACCCGCCTCACCGCTCGCGTCGAAGTCGACCCGAGCCTGATTGGCGGTGTGCGTATCGCCGTCGGTGACCAGGTGCTGGATGCTTCAGTCCGCGGCAAACTCGATGCCATGGCCGTGGCACTGAACAACTAGGAGAATTTCATGCAGTTGAATCCTTCCGAAATTTCTGAACTGATCAAGAGCAAGATCCAGAACCTGCAGGGCGCGTCGGAAGTGCGCACGCAGGGCACCGTGGTTTCCGTCACCGACGGTATCTGCCGCGTGCATGGCTTGCAGGACGTCATGCAGGGCGAAATGCTCGAATTCCCGGGCAACACCTACGGCATGGCGCTCAACCTCGAACGCGACTCCGTCGGCGCTGTGGTTCTCGGTGAATACGAGCACATCTCCGAAGGCGACACCGTCAAGACCACCGGCCGCATTCTCGAAGTGCCGGTCGGCCCGGAACTGCTCGGCCGCGTCGTCAACTCCCTGGGCCAGCCGATCGACGGCAAGGGCCCGATCAACGCCAAGCTGACCGACAAGATCGAAAAGGTTGCGCCGGGCGTTATCTGGCGTCAGTCCGTTTCCCAGCCGGTGCAGACCGGCCTGAAGTGCGTCGACTCCATGGTTCCGGTCGGTCGCGGCCAGCGCGAGCTGATCATTGGTGACCGCCAGACCGGCAAGACCGCCGTCGCCGTCGACGCCATCATCAACCAGAAGGGCAAGAATCTCTTCTGTATCTACGTTGCGGTCGGCCAGAAGGCCTCCACCATCGCCAACGTCGTTCGCAAGCTCGAAGAACATGGTGCGATGGAATACACCATCGTCGTCGCCGCTTCGGCTTCCGAGTCGGCCGCGCTGCAGTACCTGGCTCCGTACGCCGGCTGCACAATGGGTGAGTACTTCCGTGACCGTGGCGAAGACGCCCTGATCATTTACGACGACTTGACCAAGCAGGCCTGGGGCTACCGTCAGGTTTCCCTGCTGCTGCGCCGTCCGCCGGGCCGCGAAGCCTACCCGGGCGACGTGTTCTATCTCCACTCCCGCCTGCTGGAGCGCGCCGCTCGCGTTTCCGCTGCCTGGGTCGAGAAGCTGACCAACGGTGAAGTCAAGGGCAAGACCGGTTCGCTGACCGCCCTGCCGGTGATTGAAACCCAGGCCGGTGACGTTTCCGCCTTCGTTCCGACTAACGTGATCTCCATCACCGACGGCCAGATCTTCCTGGAAACCGACCTCTTCAACGCCGGTATCCGCCCCGCGATCAACGCCGGTATCTCGGTGTCCCGCGTCGGGGGCGCCGCCCAGACCAAGCTGATCAAGAAGCTGGGTGGCGGTGTTCGTCTCGCCCTGGCCCAGTATCGCGAACTCGCTGCCTTCGCCCAGTTTGCTTCCGATCTCGACGAAGCGACCCGCAAGCAGCTGGAGCGCGGCCGTCTGGTCACCGAGCTGATGAAGCAGCCGCAGTACGCTCCGATGAGCATCTCCGAAATGGCCGTTACCCTTTACGCAGCCGACAAGGGCTACTTCGACGACGTCGAGGTCAAGCGCGCGCTGGAATGCGAAAAGGCGATGATCAGCTACCTCAAAGCCAACTGCGCCGATGTCATGAACACCATGGAATCGACCGCTGACCTGAGCGCTGACACCGAAAAGGCATTGGCCGCCGGCATCCAGGCTTTCAAGAACACCTGGGCCTGATCTTAGGAGAACGCCATGCCTAGCGGCAAGGAAATTCGCAACAAGATCAAGAGCGTCGAGAACACGCGCAAGATCACCAAGGCCATGGAGATGGTGGCCGCATCCAAAATGCGCAAAGCGCAGGACCGGATGCGGGCTGCTCGCCCCTATGGCGAAAAGATCCGGCGCGTCGCAGCAAATCTCTCGAACGCTCTGACCGAGTACAAGCATCCGTTCCTCGACAAGCGTGAGCCGAAGTCGGTCGGTCTGGTACTAGTCACCTCGGACAAGGGTCTGTGCGGCGGCCTCAACTCCAACGTCCTGCGTCTTGTCATCAGCAAGATGAAGGAACTGGAAGGCCAAGGCAAGAAACTCCAGGCGACCTGTATCGGCAACAAGGGCCTCGGCTTCATGCAACGTTCCGGTGCAAAAATCGTTTCGCATGTCGTCGGCCTCGGCGACACCCCGCACCTGGAAAAGCTGATCGGTCCGGTCAAGGTTCAACTCGACGCCTACATGAAGGGCGAAATCGACGCGCTTTATATTGGCTATACCCGCTTCATCAACACGATGAAGCAGGAACCGGTTTTCGAACAACTCCTGCCGCTCGCCGACGAGACCGTCAAATCGTCTCATCAGCCCGGCTGGGATTACGTGTATGAACCGGATGCCAAGGCCGTTATTGACGATCTGCTGATTCGCTACGTCGAAGCGTTGATCTACCAGGCAGTGGCCGAGAACATGGCTTCCGAGCAATCGGCACGCATGGTTGCCATGAAGTCCGCTTCCGACAACGCCAAGAACGTCATCGGCGAACTCAAGCTGGTCTATAACAAGGCCCGTCAGGCTGCGATTACGAAGGAACTTTCGGAAATCGTCAGCGGCGCCGCCGCTGTCTGACGACAGCGCGAAGATTTTATTTTTGGGGATTTGAATATGAGTCAAGGTTCAATCGTTCAGTGCATCGGCGCCGTTGTGGACATCCAGTTCCCGCGCGACGCGATGCCGAAGGTTTACGACGCACTCAAGCTCGACGCTTCTGAAGAAAACGGCATGGTGGAAGCCGGCCTGACCTTCGAAGTGCAGCAGCAACTGGGTGACGGCGTGGTCCGTACCATCGCCATGGGTTCTTCCGATGGCCTGCGTCGCGGCATGAAGGTCAACAACACCGGCGCCGGCATCTCGGTGCCCGTCGGCATGGGCACCCTGGGCCGCATCATGGACGTGCTGGGTCGCCCGATCGACGAAGCCGGTCCGATCGACACCAACGAATACCGCGTTATTCACCAGCCCGCGCCGAAGTTCGACGAACTGTCGTCCTCCGTCGATCTGCTGGAAACCGGCATCAAGGTTATCGACTTGATCTGCCCGTTCGCCAAGGGCGGCAAGGTCGGCCTGTTCGGTGGCGCCGGCGTGGGCAAGACCGTCAACATGATGGAGCTGATCAACAACATCGCCAAGCAGCACTCCGGTCTGTCCGTGTTTGCTGGCGTGGGCGAGCGTACCCGTGAAGGGAACGACTTCTACCACGAAATGAAGGACTCCAACGTTCTCGACAAGGTCGCGATGGTGTTCGGTCAGATGAACGAACCCCCGGGCAACCGTCTGCGCGTCGCGCTGACCGGTCTGACCATGGCCGAGCGTTTCCGTGACGACGGTCGTGACATCCTGTTCTTCGTCGACAACATCTACCGCTATACCCTGGCCGGTACCGAAGTGTCCGCGCTGCTGGGCCGCATGCCGTCCGCCGTGGGCTATCAGCCGACGCTGGCCGAGGAAATGGGCCGTCTGCAGGAGCGTATCACCTCGACCAAGGTGGGCTCGATCACCTCCATCCAGGCCGTCTACGTGCCTGCCGATGACTTGACCGACCCGTCGCCGGCGACCACCTTCCTGCACCTCGACTCCACGGTCGTGCTGTCGCGTGACATCGCTTCGCTGGGTATCTATCCGGCCGTTGATCCGCTCGACTCCACCTCTCGCCAGCTCGATCCGCAGATCGTTGGCGAAGAGCACTACCAGGTTGCCCGCGCCGTTCAGATGACGCTGCAGCGCTACAAGGAACTGCGTGACATCATCGCGATTCTGGGCATGGACGAACTGTCGCCGGAAGACAAGCTGGCTGTCTCCCGTGCCCGCAAGATCCAGCGTTTCCTGTCGCAGCCGTTCCACGTTGCTGAAGTCTTTACCGGCTCCCCGGGCAAGTTCGTTCCGCTCAAGGAAACCATCAAGGGCTTCAAGGGCATTTGTGCCGGCGAATACGATCACCTGCCGGAACAGGCGTTCTACATGGTCGGCGGTATCGAGGAAGTCATCGAAAAGGCCAAGACCCTGCAGTAATGCAGAGGCTGCATAGGAGCCCGTAATGGTTATGACCGTTCATTGTGATGTCGTCAGCGCCGAAGAATCGATCTTCTCCGGCCTGGTCGAGATCGCGGTGTTCCCCGGCGAAGCCGGGGAACTGGGCATCCTGCCGAAGCACACCCCGCTGCTGACTCGCATCAAGCCGGGCACCATTCGTTTGAAGGTGCCCGACCAAGCCGAGTTCGAGCTGGTCTATGTGTCCGGTGGCATGCTCGAAGTTCAGCCTGACATGATCACCGTGTTGGCTGATACCGCGATTCGCGCCCATGATCTGGACGAAGCCAAGGCACTGGAAGCCAAGAAGCGCGCCGAGGAAGCTCTCGCTAACCGGCAAGCCGAAATGGATTACGCCGCTGCCGAGGTCGAACTGGCGCAAGCCATCGCCCAGTTGCAAGCTATTCAGCGTCTGCGCAAGCATACGCACTGATCGGACCCTTCCGATACGAAAAAGGCAGCCTCGGCTGCCTTTTTCATTTTTGTAGCGCCGCTTCGCGACGGGTGGCAGCGCCGTGGCCGTAGCCGGTCACAGCCTGGCCAGGCGCTTTTCCAGACGGGCCACGTCGTCTCGCAGGCGATTGACCGATTCGCCAAAACGGACCAGCTCGTCCGGCGCGATCAGCATGGCGGCCTCATCCACCGCATATTCGCGGGCATTTTCGACGACATGGCGCATGCCGCTGCGCAGACTGCGCGCCAGCGCCTGGCCGATGATCGCCAGACGATGGGCCGGAATGTCACCGATCACGCTGGCCAGGTCGCCCTCGGCATCCCAGCGCAGATGGCGAAATACGAAACCCAGGCTCTCGGCTACATCGACCGAACCGCCCAGTTTGACCGCGGCGAACAACCGGCTGCTGTCAAGCACGGCGAGCGGCAACGCCGCCGGTGGACAGGTCAGGGTGACATCCGGCGGCGATGCGCTGTCGGCCGCAAGCTGGAACAAGCCATGCGCATCGATGACGAGATGTATCGCAAACGGGCCGACTTCAATGCGCAGTTGCGCGCCGGCATGGCGCTGAAGGCGTTGCTGCGCCCAGGATTCGCTGCGCACGAGGTGGTTCACTCCCCGAATGCCGAGATTCTTGACGCTGTCGATCACGCCGCTCAACCCTAGAACTTGTAACCGCGATGCAGCGCCACCACACCCAGGGCGAGGTTGAAGTATTCGACCTTCTCGAGCCCGGCCGCTTCCATCATCGCTTTGAGTTCCTCCTGACCCGGGTGCATCCGGATCGATTCGGATAGATAGCGATAGCTGTCGGCATCGTTGGTGACCAGTTTGCCGATGCGAGGGATGACCTGGAAGGAGTAGAAATCGTACACGGGGGCCAGCGGCTTCCAGATTTGCGAGAATTCGAGGACCAGCAGGCGGCCGCCTGGCCGCAGCACGCGGCGCATTTCGGCCAGGGCGGCATCCTTGTGCGTCATGTTGCGCAGGCCGAAGGCGACCGACACGCAATCGAACCAGTCGTCGGGGAAGGGCAGTTTTTCGGCGTCGCACTGGGCGACCGGCAGGATGTAGCCCTTGTTGAGCAGACGATCACGGCCGTGCGCCAGCATCGAATTGTTGATGTCGGTCAGCCAGACCTGGCCGCTCGGGCCGACCTTCCTGGCAAACGCCAGCGACAGGTCGCCGGTGCCGCCCGCCACGTCCAGCACGCGCGAACCTTCGCGGACGCCGCTGCGCTGGATGGTGAAGGCCTTCCACAGGCGGTGCAACCCGCCTGACATCAGATCGTTCATCAGGTCGTAGCGGCTGGCCACCGAATCAAAGACCTCGGCGACCCGGCGGGCTTTTTCCTGCTCGGCGACGGTTTCGTAGCCGAAATGTGTTTTTTCGTTGCTCATGATTTCAATGATGGGTGCCGCAGCTACCGCCGGTTGCCGGGCGTGAGGTGGTATCGATATCGCGGGAGAGGCCTTGCTTTTCGATCTGTTCGAGATACTCGGCCCAAAGCGTGTCGTGATGTCTGGCGAGGTTGTAAAGGAGATCCCAGGAGTAGAGGCCGCTATCATGGCCGTCCGAAAACACCAGACGCAGCGCGTAGGTGCCCACCGGCTCGATCCGTTCGATCACGACATGGCGCTTGCCGGTCTGCAGGGTTTCCTGACCCGGTCCATGGCCGCGCGCCTCGGCGGACGGGGTGTAGACGCGCAGGTATTCGAAGTCGAGGGCATAGGCCTCGCCCCCGTCGTAAATCAATTCCAGGCGCCGGGATTTCTGGTGCAGCCTGATTTCGCTCGGTATCGGCGTATCGCGATCTATGCCCGCCATGGTGTCCTCCGGAGTTGAGGGCGTTAGTTTAGCGCACTCGCTCCGGCCGGGCGCCAACACAGGTCAAAGCCGCTGATAACTGATGCGATCGAAATCGGTGCCGCGCTGCAGGATATGGTTCATGCGCAGCTTGGCCGGTGCCTCGCCGGCCTGGAAAAACTCCAGGATGCGGCTGGCCTGGTACAGACCGGAAGGAATGACGACCGATGCCTCCTCCCCGATGGCCGGTACAGCCGGCAACATGAAGGCACGGATGTAGCGTTCGTTGTTGCCCGCCCCCTCGGTTGCCATCCGGATACCGATCCCCGTCGGCATCCCGGGCAGGGTGGCAACACCGACGACCAGCCCGCCGTTTTCCTCCTGCATCAGCCAGCTGGCCTGGACGAGCAGGAAATGCTCTCCGTCATGCGGCCGGACGACCATCAGCTGCCCGTGTTGGATGCGCTGGCCAGCACAACTGCGGGCCAGCCGGAAACCGTTGGCCGAGTGATTGATGACGCTCCACTCATCGACCGGAAAATTGGCCTGCGGCTTGATGCTCAAGGCCTGTCCGGGCTCGGCGCGATCGCGGAAGGTGAACAGTTCGTCGAACTCACCGCGCGAATAGGTGGCAGCCGTATGCGGCTGGGTGAATTCCTGGCCGGTGATACAGTAATGCATGGCTTCGAAACCGACGGCGACGAGCGCCGTCCCGGCGCTGGCAAAGCGGCGGAAGCGGCGCGGCGAGGCAGCCTGGCTCCAGGGTCGCATCAGGTGTTCCAGCAGACCGATGACATGGCCCGAGGTTTCCTCGCCCAGACCCAGTTGTGACGGCGTGATGCGCTGGCGCAACTGACTGAGCATGTGGCTGATCTGCAAGGCGAGCCGCGACGTGTCGAGGCGCCGGGAATCCTTGCCCGGTTCCTCGGCACAGGCCGACGGGTGGAGCGGCATGTCCTTCATCAATTCGATGATGTAGGGCGGCAGCTCGAGATCGTCGGTCAGCCGGTGGATCGAGACCAGGGGGGCCCAGGCACCGGCCCAGCGCCGGATCAGGTTCAGGTTGCGCACGCTGTTGCTGTACGGACTGGCAATCTCGATCAGCAACAGGGTGACATAGGCTGCCGCGCAATGCGTGGCCTGCAGGCTGCTCTCCAGGACATCCTCGACCGGCGTATAGGCAATGCCCCATTCCTCGGCGGTTTCGTAGTAACCGTGAAATTCCAGCCAGATTCCGGGCGGCAGTTCGCGCCGGGCGCGGTAATGTTCGAGGATGATCATTCCCGTGTAGTACAGGCAGCGATGCAGAATCGTCGCCATCAGCGCCACGTACTGGGGATTGTCGGTATCCGGCTGCTCCAGCCGGGCGCACAGGGCATAGGCCTTGGCCATTTTGCGCCAGGCGGCCACCACCATCTGGAAATAGCCCTCCTCCACCTCGGCAAGCGGCAAAGCGCGATTGTGATAGCGACGGGCCATTTCCTCCTCGACGAAGCAGAGCGGGGTGCGCGCCTGTTCGAGCAGGGCATAAAGGGGACCGGGCTGTGGCGGCTTCTGTAGCAGGGCATCCAGAAAATCCATCAACTGGCGTTCGGCGGTCACCGGATTGGCCAGCGACAGCTGTCCGAGATAATCCATGCCGCTCTGCAGGTCGGTAATCTGCAGCGGGCTGTCGATGTCGGTCGAATTCATTGTTATTGGCCTCGTTCGTTATTCCCCAAGGGCCAGGCGCAGCGCCTCTGCCAGTTCGCGATCGCTGACCTGCGGGCGCACCCCGCCGTCCCCTTCACGTTGCACCTTCCCCCAGACCGGCTCGGGAAAGTGCCGGTCGTCCTGCCAGCGCGGAATGATATGCCAATGCACATGCGGCACCAGGTTGCCAAAGCTGGCCAGGTTGATCTTGTGAGGGGAAAAAAGCTGCCGGACGACCGCTTCGACGGCAAAAACGACCTGCATCAGGTGATTTCTGGCGGCGGGTTCGAGATCGGTCATTTCACGGACATGATCGTTCCAGATCACGCGGCAGAAACCGGGGTAATGCGGGTCTTCGACCCGAATCACGCGACAGGCCGCGGATTGCCAGAGGGGAGTTCCGCCCGCCTGGGCGCACAGTTCGCAACTTGGCCTGCCGATTTCCACGTTCTCGCACTCCGGTGAGCAAAACGAATACTCCGGAGTGTAAATACCACCCGCCGCCACCGCAAACAAAACAACTATTTCACGGTGGACGGCCGGTGGCCCCGGAGATCAGCGATCAGAGCAGGACCCGCTCGATGCCGCCGTTGTTCGCCTTGCCGACGTAATCAGCCATCCAGTTCTCGCCGAGCAGGTGCTTGGCCATCTCGACCACGATGTAGTCAGCCTGTGTTCCGGCATCATCGTCGTAGCGCGACAGGCCCTGCAAACAGGCCGGGCAGGAGGTGAGAATCTTGACGTCGCCGGCAAAGCCGTCGGCGCGCAATTTTTCTGCCCCCTTCTCGATTTCCTGCTGCTTGCGGAACTTGACCTGGGTGGCGATGTCCGGACGCGAGTAGGCAAAGGAACCCGAATCGCCGCAACAGCGATCGTTCAGCGGCACATCCTGGCCCATCAGCTTCTTGGTCACGGCCAAGGGGTTGTAGGCCTTCATCGGGGTATGGCAGGGATCGTGGTACATGTAGCGCGTACCGGTCACACCTTCCAGCTTGACGCCCTTTTCCATCAGGTATTCGTGGATGTCGAGCAGGCGGCAGCCCGGAAAGATTTTCTCGAACTGGTATTTCTGCAACTGATCCATGCAGGTACCGCAGGACACGATGACCGTCTTGATGTCGAGGTAGTTCAGCGTATTGGCAACACGGTGGAAAAGCACCCGGTTGTCGGTAGTGATCTGCTGCCCCCTGTCCTCGTCGCCGGAGGCGGTCTGCGGATAGCCGCAGCACAGGTAGCCCGGCGGCAGCACGGTGGTGGCGCCGATTTCGTACAACATCGCCTGCGTCGCCAGGCCGACCTGCGAGAACAGGCGCTCCGAACCGCAGCCCGGGAAGTAGAAGACGGCGTCGGACTCCTCGGTCGTCTTCTGCGGATTGCGGATGACCGGGATGACCTTGTCGTCCTCGATATCCAGCAAGGCCCGTGCGGTACGCTTGGGCAAATTGCCCGGCATCGGCCGGTTCATGAAATGGATGATCTGCGTCTTGACCGACGGCGCACCGACGGAGGCCGGAGGATGGGCGCGGGTGTCCCTGATCAAGCCGGCCGCCTTCACGGCCTTGTGCGCCAGGCGCTGGGCCTTGAAGCCGAAATCCATCATCACGCTGCGCATCAGCTTGACGGTAGAGGGGTCCTTCAGGCTCAGGAAGGCCATCGAAGCGGCCGTGCCGGGACTGAAGCGCTTCTTGTCCTGCTTGCGCAGGAAGTTGCGCATGGCAACCGAGACATCGCCGAAGTCGATATCGACCGGGCAGGGCTTCACGCAACGGTGGCAGACCGTGCAGTGGTCGGCGATATCGTTGAATTCGGCGAAATGATCGAGCGAAATGCCGCGCCGGGTCTGTTCCTCGTACAGGAAGGCTTCGACCAGCAGCGAGGTGCCGAGGATCTTGTTGCGCGGGCTGTACAGCAGGTTGGCGCGCGGCACGTGGGTCGAGCAGACCGGCTTGCACTTGCCGCAACGCAGGCAGTTCTTGATCATGTCCGAAATCTTGCCGATCTCGGACTGCTCCATGATCAGCGATTCGGTGCCGAGCAGGCTGAAGGACGGCGTATAGGCATTGCCCATGTCGCCCCCCGGCATCAGCTTGCCCTTGTTGAAGCGGCCTTCCGGATCGACCTTTTGCTTGTAGGCGCGGAAGGGAGCAATTTCCGCTTCGGAGAGGAATTCCAGCTTGGTGATGCCGATGCCATGCTCGCCGGAAATGACCCCGTCCAGGCCGCGCGCGATGTGCATGATGCGCTCGACGGCCTTGTGCGCCGTCTGCAGCATCTCGTAGTTGTCGGAGTTGACCGGGATGTTGGTATGGACGTTGCCGTCACCGGCGTGCATGTGCAGTGCGACAAAGACACGGCCGCGCAGGATTTCCTTGTGGATGGCCTCGATGCGCTCAATGATCGGGCGATACACCGTGCCGTCGAAAATCTTGGTCAGGCGGGCCTTCAGCTCCTGCTTCCATGAGGTGCGGACCGAATAGTCCTGCAGGCGGTGAAAAAGCACCGGATTGGCCGCCTTGTTGGTCAACTCGCCGGCGACCACGCCGTATTCGGCGAACTGCGCCTCGGCCTCGGCCAGCGGCAGGTCCAGATTGGCCAGCAGCCAGGCCCAGCGACGGCGCACGGAGGCCACGTAATCGAGGGCAGCCTGCCGGCGGTCGCCGATCAGTACGTCCTTGTCGACATTGGCATCACCGGCGTGCAGCGGCAGCTCGCCCTGCAGAAATTCGGTCAGGGCATCGCACAGCGCCAGCTTGTTCTGCGTGGACAGCTCGATGTTGATGCGCTCGATGCCGTCGCAGTACTCGCCCATGCGCGGCAGCGGGATCACGACGTCTTCGTTCACCTTGAAGGCGTTGGTGTGACGCGAGATGGCGGCGGTACGCGAGCGGTCGAGCCAGAATTTCTTGCGCGTTTCGGCATCCACCGCAATGAAACCTTCGGCGGCACGCAGGTTGCACATGCGGACGACTTCGGAGGCGGCGGCCATGACCGCCTTTTCGTCATGGCCGACGATGTCGCCGATCAGCACCATCTTCGGGCGGCCGTGGCGCTTGGCCTTGGTGGCGTAGCCGACGGCCTTCACATAACGCTCGTCGAGGTGCTCCAGACCAGCCAGCTGAACGCCGGCGGCATGGCCGGCGCCGCCCGGCTTGAAGTAATCGGTGATTTCGACGATGGCCGGCACGGCTTCACGCACCTGGCCGAAAAACTCGAGACAGACCGTGCGGGTCACCGGCGGCATCTTGTGCAACACCCAGCGCGCCGCGACGATGATGCCGTCGGTGCCTTCCTTCTGCACGCCCGGCACGCCGCCGAGGAACTTGTCGGTGACATCCTTGCCCAGCCCCACCTTGCGGCAGGCCGCGCCCGGCAGGGTCAGGACTTCTTCCTTGAGCAGCTTCTTGCCGCTCGGATCAAAGCGCTTGAGGCGGAATTCGACGGTTTCCTGCTCGTGAATCTTGCCGAAGTTGTGGTTCAGACGCTCGACTTCCAGCCAGTTGCCGTCCGGATCGACCATCTTCCACCAGGCCAGGTTGTCGAGCGCAGTGCCCCACAACACGGCCTTCTTGCCACCGGCGTTCATCGCGATGTTGCCGCCGATGCACGAGGCCGAGGCCGAGGTCGGGTCGACGGCGAAGACGCGGCCGGCCTGCGCGGCGGCTTCGGAGACGCGGTCGGTGACGACGCCGGCGCCGGTGCGGATGGTGGCGTAAGGCTCCCTATGCCCGGGCAGGACGATTTCCTCGACCGGGCTCATGTCGATCAGTTTTTCGGTGTTGATCACCGCCGAATACGGCGTCAGCGGCACGGCGCCGCCGGTATAGCCCGTGCCGCCGCCGCGCGGGATGATGGTCAGGCCGGCTTCGATACAGCCGCGCACGAGAGGGCCGATCTCTTCCTCGGTGTCCGGATAGAGGACGACGAAGGGGTATTCGACACGCCAGTCGGTGGCGTCGGTGACGTGTGAAACACGGGCCAGGCCGTCAAAGGCGATGTTGTCGCGGCGGGTATGCTTGCCGAGGATTTTCAGAACCTTGCGGCGCAGGTCGTAGGTTTCGGCAAAGCGGGCGGCGAAACGGTCTACAGCCGCCTGTGCAGCCTCGACCAGACGCTTCACCTTGGCCGAACGCTCCGGATCTTCGCTCGCGGTCTCAGCGCGCCGTTTTTCGACTTCCTTCAGGCGATGGTGCAGGGCATTGACCAGTGCCTGGCGGCGTTCCTGATTGTCGAGCAGGTCGTCTTCCAGGTAGGGGTTGCGCTGCACGACCCAGATGTCACCCAACACCTCGTACAACATGCGCGCCGAACGGCCGGTGACGCGCTCGCTGCGCAGTTCGTCGAGCACCGCCCAGTTGTCGGCGCCGAGCAGGCGGATGACGATTTCGCGGTCGGAAAACGAGGTGTAGTTGTAGGGGATTTCGCGCAGGCGGGCAGTCATGGAAGCAGCCAGGGTCTATCAAAAAACGGATTTTAACGTATTGCGGCGCAACACGCGGGGCAGGTAGACCCCAAAAGGAGGCTTCGGTTCAGTTCGGCAGGGCGCCTTGTGCCACCAGCCAGTAGCGGCCGAATTTGCCGAGCGCCATGAACAGGCAACAGGGCATCCAGTGCAGACGTAGCCAGCCGGCGGCAACGCACAGCGCATCGCCGATCAGCGGCGCCCAGGCGAGGAGCAGGGCCGGGCTGCCCCAGCGTTCGAGCTTGTCCTTGTGCGGCAGGCTCGCCAGCCGCTGCCAGCGCGGCAGGAAGCGGCCACACCACCACGAGGTCATGCCGCCAGCCGTGTTGCCGAGCGTCGCCAGCAACAGCGCCGGCCACGATTCGCCGGGATGCAATGTGAGAAAGCCCCAGAGCAGGGCTTCCGAGCCGCCGGGCAGCACCGTCGCCGACAGGAAACTGGCCGCCAACAGCCCCCACAGGCCGCTTTCCGCCGTGACGTTTAGCCACTCCACCCGTAGAATCCCCCTTTTGCTTGAATGAGTTGCGCCCAATGCACCCGGATTATCTCGAAAAAGTCCTCAACGCTCAGGTTTACGACATTGCTGTCGAAACCCCGCTGGAACTGGCCGCCAACCTGTCGTCCCGGGCCGGCAACAGGATTCTGCTCAAGCGCGAGGACATGCAGCCGGTGTTTTCCTTCAAGCTGCGCGGCGCCTACAACAAGATCGCCAGCCTGTCGCCGGAAAAGCTCAAGCGCGGCGTGATCTGCGCCTCGGCCGGCAACCATGCGCAGGGCGTGGCGATGTCGGCGGCCAAGCTCGGCTGCCGGGCGGTCATCGTGATGCCGGAATCGACGCCGGGCATCAAGGTCGATGCCGTCAAACAGCGCGGCGGCGAGGTGGTCCTCGCCGGCTCTTCCTACGACGATGCCTACGCCAAGGCGCTGGAACTGGAAAAAGCCGAGAAGCTGACCTTCGTGCACCCCTTCGACGACCCGGAAGTGATCGCCGGTCAGGGCACCATCGGCATGGAAATCCTGCGCCAGCATTCGCGCCATAACGGCCCGCTCCACGCCGTGTTCTGCGCCATCGGCGGCGGCGGCCTGGCCGCCGGGGTGGCCGCCTACATCAAGCGCCTGCGGCCGGAGGTCAAGGTCATCGGCGTCGAAACCTTCGATGCCGACGCGATGAAGCAGTCGCTTGCGGCCGGCAAGCGCGTCCGCCTCAATCAGGTCGGCCTGTTCGCCGATGGCACGGCCGTCAAGTTCGTCGGCGAGGAAACCTTCCGCCTGTGCAAGCAATACCTCGACGACGTGATTCTGGTCGACACCGACGCCATCTGCGCGGCGATCAAGGACGTCTTCGAGGATACCCGCTCCATCCTTGAACCCTCCGGCGCGCTGGCCGTCGCCGGCGCCAAGGAATACGCCCGGCAGCACAAGCTGAAAGACAAGAACCTGGTCGCCATCACCTCCGGCGCCAACATGAACTTCGACCGCCTGCGCTTCGTTTCCGAGCGTGCCGAATTCGGCGAACGCCGCGAAGCGGTCTTCGCCGTCACGTTGCCCGAAAAGCCCGGCGCCTACAAGAAATTCCTCGCCCTGATCGGCAATCGCAACGTCACCGAGTTCAACTACCGCTACCACACGGCCAGCGAGGCGCACGTCTATGTCGGCGTGCAGGTGGCTGACCGCAAGGAATCGCTCAGGCTGGTCGAAAGCCTGCAAAAGCACGGCTACCCAACACTCGACCTGACCGAAGACGAAATGGCGAAGAACCATGTCCGCCACATGGTCGGTGGCCATGCACCGGCCGTTTGCGACAAGGGCTTCAAGGAACTGATCTACCGTTTCGAATTCCCCGAGCGGCCGGGCGCCCTGATGAATTTCCTGACCCAGATGAGCGCCGGCTGGAACATCAGCCTTTTCCACTACCGCAACCACGGCGCCGACTACGGCCGCGTCCTGGTCGGCATGCAGGTGCCTCCGGGCGAGATGAGCGCGTTCCGGGATTTCCTGAAAAACCTCGGCTACGCGCACTGGGATGAGAGCGAGAATCCGGCGTACAAGCTGTTCCTGGGCTGAGCGGCCAAAATTTACCCGATGAAATGGCATTGCGTGGGGTCACACGGCCCCGGCTTCACGGCGTGCCCACTCGCCGCCGCCCTCAGCGATGCCCGAGATGCCGCCTGCGGCACGCGACATGCCGGGCGTTTGCCTTACGGCCTGCGGCGGCTCACCCCCAGCCTGCCTGCAGTCCCCACAGCGCCACCATGCCCGCCGCAATCGTCGCCAGCACGCTGCGGGTGAGGCGGGCGACGAGGAGGGCGGCCAGCGCCGCCCACAGGCGGGGGTTGTCCGGAGCGAGGCTGACGCTGCCGTTCAGCGCAAAGATCTCCGGCGCGATCAGCGCACCGAGAATGGCCGGCGGCACGTAGCGCAGGGCTGCCGTGAAGCGCGGGTCGTTCGGCAGATGCTGGCCGAAGGCGATGAAAGACAGGCGGAGCAGGAAAGTCACCAGGCCGCAGGCCGCCATGCTGAGCAGCAGAACACCCGTGTTCATGTCGGCCCCCGGTCGAAGCGGCGCAACCACAGACCGGCCACGATGCCGACCGTCGCCGCGACCAGCAAGCCCAGTTTGTGCGGCAGCAGCAACGCGGGGAGCACGGCTCCGCCCGCCACCAGCGCTGCCCCCGCCTCGCTGCGCCGATGCACCGACAGCACCAGCAGCGCCAGGAAGGTCAGCGCGATCGAGAAATCCAGCGACCAATCGGCCGGAATCGCCGCCCCCAGCAGCACGCCGGCCAGCGTCGAGGCCTGCCAGCCGGCCCACAACGTCACGCCGGTGCCGAGCAGGAAGCCGTGCCGCTGCGGCGTGGGCGGGCCGTCGCGCAGGCGGGGCAAGGCCGCAGCAAACGCCTCGTCGGTCAGCAGGTAGGCGAGGAGCAATTTCCAGCGCCAGGGCAAGGCGCGCAGGTAGTCGGCGACCGCCGCGCTGTACAGCAGGTGGCGCAAATTCACCACGCCCACCGTCGCCACCGACACCGCCGGGGGCGCCCCGACGCCCCACAACTGCGCAAACACCACCTGCGACGAGCCACCGAAGATCAGCGACGAACTGAGCACCACCGCCCAGCCCGGCAGCCCCGCGGCCACCCCGAGCACCCCGAAGATCATGCCGAAGGGGACCACGCCGAGCAGCAGCGGCAATTCGGCGCGCACGCCAGCCAGGAATTCCTCGCGCAAGCCAGCCACCGCCTCAGTTCCCGCGTGGGCCCCAGACGATGATCGCCATGCCGGCCAGCGCCACCGCCGAACCGAGCCCATCCCACAGCGTCGGCCGGATGCCATCCACCGCCCATAGCCAGAGGATGGCCACACCGATATACACCCCGCCATACGCCGCATAAACCCGCCCGGCCGCCGCCGGATGGAGCGACAACAGCCAGGCAAAGAGAACCAGACAGGCCGCCGCCGGCAGCAGCAGCCACGCACTGCGCCCCTCGCGCAGCCACAGGTAAGGCAGGTAACAGCCGACAATCTCGGCGACGGCGGTCAGCAGGAACAGCAACAGGGTTTTCACGGCTTCGACAGGTCAATCACGACAAACCGTCATGCTAGCCCGGAATCACCCCGCCCGGGGCTCTGGCCGGCGGGCACCATGCCAGTCACGCCGCCAGCAATTCCAGCTGCCGCGCATGCCAGTCGAGCACCGCAGTACGCTGGCTCATGCGGGCAGCGAGTTCGGGGAATTCCCTGGCGATGACATCGGCGGCGAAGCGGGCGAGAAAACGGGCCTTGAGTTCGGCGCGCGCCCGGTCGACGCCGATTTCGTCGTAGGGCACGGAAGCAAAGAGCAGGAAGCCATCCGCCGGAATGCGCCCGGCCTGCATGTTGCTCTTGATGATGCCGGCCGCCTTGCGCACCGGCTCGGCGAGGTTAGGACTGTAGGGGCCGATGATCAGGGCCTGGTTGGGGGTATGCAGGAAATCGAAGCCGCGGCCGATGCAGATGGTCCATTCGCGGTGCTCGATGTCGAGCTGGCGCTCACGACGGGCGATCTGGATCCGGATGTCGGCAATGTGCGCGAGGTTGCCGGCAAGCAGGGGCAGCAGGTCGGCCCGCATCTGGGCGGGCAGGTCGGGGAGCAGGGCGGCGAGGCGGGGTTCGAGGGTCGGCAGGTCGGCGGCCCCGAGTGTCGACAGGTCGAGGCTGGCACCGTCGTTGCCATGCAGGGTGAGCGATTCCTCGTCGGTTTCGAAGCCGCAGACGAGCGGATACACCGTGGCATGGCCATGCCCGAAGATGTGCTCCATCTGCTGGCGGATCTGCTGGGTGTGGGCGATGGCCGCGGCGGTGTCGTAGCCGAAGCCGGCGCAGCCGCGTTTGGGATTGCCGCGCGACCAGTGGTAGGTGATCAGGAAGAGGATGCGCCGACCATCGCCGACCATGCGCTCGACGTGGTGGGCGACGACTTCGCCGAGGTGCGGCCAGCCGAGGTCGAACATGCCGCCGAGGTTGCGGAAGGGCATGACGATGCCAGCCGGCATGCGGGTGGCGACGGGAATGTTGATGCGCCCGTCCATGCACTTCATGACGGCGATGGCGGTGGGATGCTCGGCGAGATAACGCTGCCGCGCCAGCCAGGCCTCCGGGCTGCGGAAGGCTTCGCCGTGCCGGCGGGCGAGGTCGAACAGCCAGGCAATGCGCTCGGCGATGGGCCGGTCGGGAATCGGGTTCATGGGCTCCTCCGTTTGCTCTGCCGGGCGGTTTGCCCGGTGGCGGGTTGTGTCGCCATTTAACGCCGGGGGCCAGCACTTGCCAAGCAGCCCGGAAATTGATTTGGTTATATACATGTGAAAAACAATTCTTTTTGGATATAACGCAGCCCCCTAGACTCTGCTCATCCCTTAGCGATTCGACTGGAGCCCATGATGCTGCGCAAGATCACCCTGCTCGCCACCCTAAGCTTGGGCATCGGCTTTGCCCAGGCGCAAACCACGCTGCTCAATGTGTCCTATGACCCAACGCGCGAGTTGTACAAGGATTTCAATGCCGCCTTCGCCAAACACTGGCAGGGCAAGACCGGGCAGGCCGTCCATATCCGCCAGTCGCACGGCGGCTCGGGCAAGCAGGCCTTGTCGGTGCGTGACGGCCTGGAGGCCGATGTGGTCACGCTGGCCCTGGGTTACGACATCGACGCGCTGGCCGATAAAAAACTGATCCCTGCCAACTGGCAGACGCGCTTTCCGCACAATTCCTCGCCCTACACCTCGACGGTCGTTTTCCTGGTGCGCAAGGGCAACCCGAAGGGCATCAAGGACTGGGGCGATCTGGCCCGGCCGGGGGTGGCCGTCATCACCCCGAACCCGAAGACCTCCGGCGGTGCCCGCTGGAACTACCTGGCGGCCTGGGCCTGGGCGCTGAAGCAGCCGGGCGGCGACGAGCAGAAGGCGAAGGCGTTCGTGACCGCCGTCTTCCGGAACGTGCCGGTGCTCGATTCCGGTGCGCGCGGGGCGACCACCACCTTCGTCGAGCGCGGCCTGGGCGATGTACTGATCGCCTGGGAAAACGAAGCGCAACTGGCGGTCAACGAGGTCGGCCGCGACCGCTTCGAGATCGTCACCCCCAGCCTGTCGATCCTGGCCGAGCCGCCGGTGGCGGTGGTGGACAAGGTGGTCGAGAAGCGCGGTACCCGGCTGACCGCGCAGGCTTACCTGGATTACCTGTACTCGGAGGAGGGCCAGAACATCGTCGCCCGCCACTACTACCGGCCGCGTGACGCCAAGGTGGCGGCGAAATATGCGGCGCAGTTTCCGAAACTGAAGCTGGTCACCATCGACGAAAGCTTCGGCGGCTGGCAGAAGGCCCAGAAGACCCACTTCGCCGATGGCGGCACCTTCGACCAGATTTACCTGAAGAAGTAGGTCCTGCCATGCCCGTCGAAGACCTGATCCGCTACTTCAACGCCGCCGACGCGGCCGGCGAAAGCACCTTGTACGAGGCCGACAACCGCGTCGAGGCCTGGCACGGCGGCCTGCACTTGGGCTCGCTGTTCCAACCCATCGTCGATCTGCGCCGCGAGCGGGTGATCGGCCACCAGGCCAGCCTCACCGTGCGCCGGACCGATGGCCGGGCACTGCCGGCCGACACCGTGTTCGCCGCCAGCCCGGACGGTCCGGCGGTGGTGCACGTCGACCGCCTGGTGCGTACCCTGCACGCCCTGAACTTCCTCGCCCAGCGCCGGCATGCCGGCGGCTATCTGCAGGTCGCGGTGCATCCGCGCCATCTGCAGGCGGTCAGCAACCAGCACGGCCTTGTATACGAAGCGATCCTGAAGCGTTGCGGCCTGGGGCCGGCCGATATCGTGCTCGCCATCGACGCCAGCGCAATCGACCCGCACGGCCCCGGTACACAGGCCCTGGCCAACTATCGCCAGCGCGGCTACCGGCTGGCCTTGCCGGCACCGGAAGCTGCCCTCGGCCTGCCCGAGGCGCTTGCCCTGCAACCGGATATCCTGCAGGTCACCGCCGCCGACCCGACGCTGTGCGCCACGGTGCGGGCGGCCGGCGCCCTGGTCGAAGCGCGCGGCATCGATGACGGCGCGGCCTTCCGTTCCGCCCTGGCCAGCGGCGCCGACCTCGGCCTCGGCCGCCTGTTCGGCGAGCCCGCCGCTGCCTGCCATCCCACCCACGCGGCGCAGCGAGTCGCCTACAATTCCCCCTCTTCGTTTGGAGCCCACCCATGAAAATCGCCAACAACGTCACCGAACTGGTCGGCAACACCCCCCTCGTCAAGCTCAACCGCATCACCGCCGGAACCGGCGCCACCGTCGTGACCAAGCTGGAGTTCTTCAATCCCGGGCACAGCGTCAAGGACCGCATCGCCGTGGCCATGCTCGACGCCGCGCAGGCGGCTGGCCGGATCGGCCCGGATACCGTGGTGCTGGAGCCGACCTCGGGCAACACCGGCATCGGGTTGGCCATGGCCTGCGCGGCACGCGGCATCCGGTGCGCGTTCGTAATGCCGGAGACGATGAGCCGTGAGCGCAAGCTGCTGTTGAAGGCCTACGGTGCCGAACTGATCCTGACGCCGGGGCCGGAGGGCATGGGGGGGGCCATCGCCAAGGCCAGGGCATTGGCCGAGAGCGATCCGAAATATTTCATCCCGCAGCAGTTCGAGAACCCGGCCAACCCGGAAATCCACCGCCAGACGACGGCCGAGGAAATCTGGCGCGATACCGATGGGCAGGTCGATATCGTCGTGTCCGGGGTCGGTACCGGCGGCACGATTACCGGCATCGGCGAAGTATTGAAGGCAAGAAAGCCGGGCATCCGGATCGTCGCCGTCGAGCCGGATGCATCGCCCGTGCTATCCGGCGGGCCCAAGGGGCCGCACCCGATCCAGGGCATCGGCGCCGGCTTCGTGCCGGCGGTGCTCAATACCGCCATCTACGACGAGGTGATCCGCGTCACGAACGACGACGCTTTCGCCACCGCCCGCCGGATGGCGACGGAAGAGGGGCTGCTGGTCGGCATCTCGTCCGGCGCCGCCACCTGGGCCGCACTGGAACTGGCCAAGCGCCCGGAGAATGCCGGCAAGCTGATCGTCGTGATCATTCCGTCCTGCGGCGAGCGTTACCTGTCGACGGCGCTCTACCAGCATCTCGACGTGTGAGCCCCTTCGACAGGGTCATCGACCGGCGCGGCTCCGACTCCCTGAAATGGGGCAGGTACGCCGGTCGCGACATCCTGCCGCTGTGGGTTGCCGACATGGATTTCGCGGCGCCCCCGGCGGTGCTGGCCGCCCTGCACCGGCGCATCGAACACGGCGTGTTCGGCTATGGCGGGCCGTGGCCTTCGCTCACGGCGTCCGTGCTCGCCCACCTGCAAAGCGAGTACGGCTGGACAATCGAACCGGACTGGCTGATCTGGCTGCCGGGCCTGGTCACCGGCCTGAACGTCGCCTGCCGGGCGGTGGATGGCGCGGTGCTGACGGCCACGCCGATCTATCCGCCCTTTCTCGGTGCGCCCCACGGGGCCGGCCGAACGCTGCATCGCGTCGAACTGGCCCGCGAAGGCCATCGGTGGCACTGGGACATGGCCGCCATGCAGCAGGCGACAACGGCCGCCACGCGGCTGTTCCTGCTTTGCCACCCGCACAACCCGGTCGGCCGCTGCTGGTCGCGCGACGAACTGCTGGCCCTGGCCGACTACGCCGAGCGCCACGACCTGGTCGTCTGCTCCGACGAAATCCACTGCGGCCTGATCCTCGACCCGGACAAGCGCCACATCCCGTTCGCCAGTCTGTCGCCGGAGATCGCCCAACGCAGCATCACGCTGATGGCGCCGTCCAAGACCTTCAACATTCCCGGCCTCGGCTGCGCCTTCGCCGTAATTCCCAACCCGGCGCTGCGCCGCCTGTTCGAACGGGCCATGCACGGCATCGTGCCGCATGTGAATGTGCTCGGCCTGACGGCCTGCGAGGCGGCCTTCCGCGACGGGGCAGACTGGCACCGCGACCTGATCGCTTATTTGCGCGGCAACCGCGACCGGGTGGCGAGCACCATGGCCCGCCTGCCCGGTGTCAGCCTGGCGCCGGTCGAGGCCACCTACCTGGCGTGGATCGACGTGCGCGATTTGCGCCTGGCCAACCCGGCGGCCCATTTCGAAGCGCATGGCATCGGCCTGTCGGATGGCGCCGACTTCGGCGCCCCCGGCTGGCTGCGCCTCAACTTCGGCTGTCCGCGCACGACGCTGGACGCAGCCCTGGCCCGTTTCGAGCAGGCGGTCCGGGCGGCATAATGCCGAGCATGGACGCCTACACCCTGAATCTCGTCTTCCTGTTCATCGCGCTGCTCTGCCAGGTGCTGATCAGCGGCGCCAGCGTCGAATGCTGGCTGCGGCGCGACCGCCCCCGCCCGCAACGCTTCGCCTGGCTGGCCCTGTCGCTGGCCGGCCTGCTCCTCGCGCTGCATAACGGCTACACGCTGGAACTCGCCGTGCGCACCGGCCTCTACGATTTCCGCCAAGCCACGCTCAGCATGCTGGCCGGCCTGCTCGCCGCCTTTGCCGTGCATCGTTTCCGGCGGCTGGCGGAGCCGGACTGACCTCGCTCAGCCGATGCTGACCGCGCCGGCTTCCGTCACCAGCCAGTCGAGGCGCTGGTCATGGCTTTCCGGGCGGATGGTCGGCAGACGGTTGATCTCGAAGCCGACCCCGACAGCCAGCGGGCGCGGACACAGCGCGGCGAGCGTGCGGTCGAAGTAACCGCCACCGTAGCCCAGTCGATAACCTGCGCTGTCGAAGCCATTGAGCGGTAGCAGGATCAGGTCGGGAATCAGCCATTCGCCGGCCATCGGCGTCGGAATGCCGTAGCGGTCGGCTTCGAGCGGCGTTTCCGGCGCCCAGTGGCGGAAAGCGAGCGGCGCGCCTTCCTGCACGACGACGGGCAGCGCGGCCCGCGTACCCTGTCCGGCCCAGTGCGCCACAATGGCCCGGACATCCGGCTCGTGCTTGATCGGCCAGCAGAAGGCAACGACCCGCGGCGCAGGCAGGGCAGCCGCCAGATGGGCGACGATGCGCGCCGACAGCGCGCCGTGTTCACCAGCGCTCAAGGCTGCCCGGCGGGCCACCATGTCGCGCCGCAATGCCCGGCGCCAGGCCGTGTTATCCTCGTTCGCTTCCTGCATCGCCGTAATCTAGCATGAAGTTTCGCACCCACCTCGCCCCCTTCCTGTTCGCCGTCTCGCTCGCTGTTTGCGCCCAGGATGGCGACAGCGCCTTCATCGCCGCGCGCGATGCCTTCCGCGCCGGCAAGATCGAGCGGCTCGAACAGGCCATCAGCCAGCTCGGCAATCACGAACTGGCCGCCTATGCCGAGAACTATCGGCTGCGCATGTGGATGGACAAGGGCGAACCGGATGGCATCCGCGACTTCCTGCAGCGCAACGAAGGCAGCTACGTCGCCGAAAAACTCCGCGCCGACTGGATCCGCTGGCTTGGCAAGCGCTCCCTGTGGCGCGAAGTCGAAGCCGAATACCCCAAGCTGCTTGCCCCCGAGCCGGATGTCACCTGCTACAGCCTGCAGGCCCGCACCGACCGCAACGGCGTGCTGGCCGAGGCCGACAAGCTCTGGCTGACCATGCTGGAGCCGCCGGAAGCCTGTCGCCCCGTGCTCGATGCACTGGTCGCCAACCAGGCCAAGACCGCTGACGATGTCTGGCTGCGCGCCCGCCGCCAGATCGAGGCCAACCGCCCGAACCAGGCCAGGGCCACGCTCAATTACCTGCCGGACAGCCAGCTACCGGACAGCCGGGCCTTCGACAGCGCGGTCAACAGCGCCTTGGGCTATCTGGTCAAGCAGGGGGCCGGCAACGGCAGCCGCGCCGCACGCGAACTGGCCGCCTTCGCCATCGCCCGCCTGGCCGCCAGCGACCCGCGCCAGGCCGCCGACGAACTGGAGCGCCTGAAGACCCGCCTGCAGGAGGGCGAACGCCAGTGGGCCTGGAGCCAGATCGGCCTGCAGGCCGCCCGGAAGCACCTGCCGGAAGCCGTGGACTGGTACGCCCGGGCCGGCAAGGCGCCGCTTTCCGACGAAGGCCACCAATGGAAGGTGCGGGCCGCGCTGCGCGCCCAGGAATGGGGCATCGTGCACGACAGCATCCAGGCCATGCCGGCCGAACTGGCCGCCAGGCCCGAGTGGACCTACTGGCTGGGCCGTGCCTTGCAGGCGGGCGGCCGGACCAGCGATGCCGACGCGCAGTTCCGCAAGATCGCCGGCCAGCCGAATTTCTACGGCAACCTGGCCGACGAGGAACTGGGCCGCACCGTGCAACCACCGCCCAAGGCGGCCCCCGTGACGAGCGAGGAGCAACGCGCTGCCCGCGACAATCCGGGCATCCGGCGCGCCCTGGCCTTCTTCCGCAACGACATGCGGACCGAGGCGGTGCGCGAGTGGAACTGGACGTTGCGCGGCATGGACGACCGCCAGCTGCTCGCCGCCGCCGACCTCGCCCGGCGCAACCAGCTCTGGGACCGCGCCATCAACACGGCCGACCGCACGAAAAACGAACACGACTACAGCCTGCGCTACCTCGCCCCCTATGGCGAGACAGTCCGCCCGGCCGCCCAGAACCAGTCGCTCGACGATGCCTGGGTGTATGGCCTGATGCGTCAGGAGAGCCGCTTCATCACCAACGCCCGATCGAACGTCGGCGCCTCCGGCCTGATGCAGCTGATGCCGGCCACCGCCAAATGGGTCGCCAAAAAGATCGGCCTGCGCGATTTCAGCCAGGGTCGCGTGAACGATACGGAAACCAACGTGCTGCTCGGCACCAGCTACATGCGCCTGGTCATGGAAAACCTCGACAATCACCCGGTGCTCGCCTCGGCCGCCTACAACGCGGGCCCCGGCCGCGCCAAGAAATGGCGGGCCGACCGCCCCCTGGAAGGGGCCATCTACGCCGAGACCATCCCGTTCAGCGAAACCCGCGACTACGTCAAGAAAGTAATGAGCAATGCGGTTTATTATTCCGCCCTGTTCAACGGCAAACCGGATTCGCTGAAGTCCCGCCTCGGCACGGTAGGCGCCCGCACTGCCGATGCTCCCAAGGATGCCGACCTGCCCTGACCGACCATGCCCATCCACGCTGACGCCTTCGATACGCTGCGCGACTGCCGCGCACTGTTCCTCAAGCATCTCGGCGCCCTGTTACAGGACAGCCACCTGATTTCCGGCCATGCCATCGCGGCAATCCAGCAAGGTGCCGGCGCCTATTTCGACGAGGTGATCGCCAGCGACCAGCGGGTCAGCTTTGCCGAGGAAGCCCACGGGCTCACCGCCTCGCGCATCACGCTGCTCGCCGAGGACGACCTCGAACTGGGCATCCGCCTCGACAATATGACGGCCCGCCTGTTCGAGCGGACCGGCGACCTGCTATGGAAGCTGCACCTCCGTTTCGTCACCCTGCTGCGCCGCCCCGACCTGCCCAAGAGCGACAACCCGGTCGGCCCGAAAAGCATCTGCCGGGGGCTGGACGCGATGTTCTCGGCCGCCGGGGCCAGTACCCTCGACCAGAAGCTGGAACTGCTCGACCGCATCGAGACCTACCTCGGCCAGAACCTGCCGACCCTCTATGCCGAACTGAACGACCTGCTCGAACGGGCGGGCGTTCATGCCGCCCAGCCGGCGATCATCACGTCGCCCGACAGCCCGACGGCGGCACGGGACACGGCGCCGGCCCTCTCCGGTAATGCGCTGCAGGCCCTGCAGCAGGCGCTCGCCGCCAACCTGGCACCCGCCGCCGCTGCCACAACGGCCGGGGGCGGTGCAGCCGCCAGCCTGCTCAGCCAGTCCGCCCTCGAACAGCTGATGTTCCGTCTCGAAGCACTGGAACGCCTGGGGCGTTTCGGCCCGCCGGTCATCCCGGGCAGCCAGGCGCCGGGCGAACCGATGATGCCGGAGCTCTTTGCCGAGAGCGCAACACCGCGCGCGCCGAAAATCATCCGTTCGGCCGAGCTGGGCATCCCGAAAACGGCCAGCGAAAGCCTGGCCATCGACACGCTGGCAATGATTTTCGAAGCCATTCTCGATGACCCCGAGCTGCCCGATGTGGTCAAGGGCGCCGTGGCCAGCCTGCAGATCAAGCTACTCAAGGTGGCCATGAAGGACAGCGCGCTGTTCACCGATGCCGGCCATCCGGCCCGCCGGGTCATCGATCGCATGGCGGAAGCCGCCCTCGGCTTGCCGCTCGACGTGCCGAGCCGCCATCCGGTGTGTGCCCGCCTGCTCGAACTGGCTGCGGCACTGCGCAGCGAACCGGGCAGCGATCCGGCCGACTTCACCCAGACCCTCGACGACCTCGATGCGCTGATCGATGACCGCTGGCAACAGATGCTCGCCGCAGCCGCGCCCTACCGGCCGCTGCTCGAAACGCTGGACCGTCGTGACCGGCTGGCCGGCCAGCTGGCGGCAGTCATCGAGCGCTGCCTGGCTGCGCAACCTCCCGCCGCCATCGGCCGCTTCATCGACCAGACCTGGCGCCGGGTCCTGCTGGAAATCGGCCAGGCGCACGGCCCCGACAGCCGGATCTGGCAGGAATACGTTGCCGCCATCGAGGGACTGATCTGGTCCGTCCAGCCGAAGCACGATGCCGAGGCGCGCAAGCAGCTGGCCCAGCGCGTCCCCGGCATGCTCAAGGTGTTGCGGGCAGGCATGGCGCAGGTCGGCCTGCCGGCGGCCGAACAGGAAGCTTTTCTCGACACCTGTTTCGAGTTGCAGACCCAGGCGCTGCGTGCCGGCCCGCTCCCGGAAGGCACGGCACCGGAAGCCTGTATCCGTGCGGCGCCGCGCCAGCCCGAGACGGCGGTCGCCGGTCAACTCGTCGACGGCAACCTGACACTGGCCACCTTCGACTACCCGGCCGATCGCCCGCCCCCCGGCCGGACACCGGCCTGGCGCGAAGGCGACTGGCTCGCCTTCCGCATGGCGGACGGCACCCCCCAGATCGCCCGGCTCTGCGCCACCAGTCCGGCGGGCCTGCGCCTGCTGCTGCTCAACGCGGACCGGGACATCGCCCTGGCCATGCACCCGGCCATTCTCGACAGCCAGCTGCGCGAGGGCATCGCCGCCATCCGTTCCGGCCAGTCGCTGTTCGACCACGCCGCCAGCCGGGCGTTGGGAAAAACCGCGAAATCGCCCTAACCTCCCATCGGCTTGCCCTGCCGGCGACCGGCAGCTGACGCAGCAGGGCAGCCGCATCGCACGCCCGAACGGGCGATCCGGGTTAAAATCGGCGTTTTACGAAACGAATTTCCGGGGTTCACATGGCCATCAAGAAAGTCTTGCTGCTGGGGGGTAGCGGTTTCGTCGGTACCTACATCGTCAATCGCCTGTCGCAACGCGGTATCGAGGTCACCGTCCCGACCCGCCGGCGCGAACGCACCAAGGCACTGATCATGCAACCGGGCGTCAGCATGCCGGAAGCCGACATCCGCTGCGAGAAGACCCTGGCCGGCCTGATGCAGGGCCATGATGCGGTGATCAACCTGGTCGGCATCCTGCACAGCCGCGACGTGGCGCTGCCCTACAGCCGCGATTTTGCAGAAGCCCACGTCGAACTGCCCAGGAAGATCGTCGCCGCCTGCAAGGCAACCGGCATCCGGCGTCTGGTCCATATGAGCGCGCTCAATGCCGACCCCAAGGGCCCGTCGGAATACCTGCGCTCGAAGGGCGACGGCGAAGCCATCGTGCTGGCCGCCCAGGGCGAACTGGACGTCACCGTCTTCCGCCCGTCCGTCATCTTCGGTCTGGGGGATTCCTTCCTGTCCATGTTCGCCGCCGTGCTCAAGAAGGTTCCCTTCTTCCCGCTCGGTTTCGGCCACGCCCGCTTCCAGCCGGTGTGGGCGGCCGACGTGGCAGATGCCTTTGTCGATAGCCTGGACGATGTGAGCACCCACGGCCAGGTCTACGAACTGGTCGGCCCGAAGGTCTACACGCTGCGCGAACTGGTCGAGTACGCCAAGGAACTGACCGGCAGCACCGCCACCGTGATCCCCCTCTCGGAAGGCTGGGCCTACCTGCAGGCTGGCCTGATGTGGCTGGCCCCGAACCCGATGCTGTCGCCGGACAATCTGCGCTCCATGGAAAAGGACAGCGTCGGCACCCCCGGCGCCCAGGCCCCGGCCCGCTGGCAGCCAACCGCGCTGGAAGCCATCGCCCCGTCGTACATCGCACTGAAAACGCCGAAGGGCAAGCTCAACAGCTTCCGCTTCCGCGCCGGCCGCTGATCCTGTCGTTTCCCGCCGTGCAGACCTACATCGTCGGCGGCGCCGTCCGCGATGAACTGCTCGGCCGGCCGAATGCCGACCGCGACTACGTCGTCGTCGGCGCCACCCCGGAAGCCATGCTGGCACAGGGCTTCCGGCCGGTGGGCAAGGATTTCCCGGTCTTCCTGCATCCGGAAACCCACGAGGAATATGCGCTGGCCCGCACCGAGCGCAAAACCGGCCGCGGCTACCACGGCTTCGCCTTCCACGCCGCCCCGGACGTTACCCTCGAAGACGACCTCGCCCGCCGCGACCTGACCATCAACGCGATGGCCAAGGCCGTCGACGGCCGCCTGATCGACCCCTTCAATGGCCAGCGCGACCTGCAGGGCCGGGTGCTGCGCCATGTCGGTCCTGCCTTTGCCGAAGACCCGGTACGCATCCTGCGCCTCGCCCGCTTTGCTGCCCGCTTCAGCGATTTCAGCGTCGCCCCGGAAACCCTGGCGCTGATGCGCGGCATGGTCGCCGACGGCGAAGTTGATCATCTGGTCGCTGAACGTGTCTGGCAGGAACTGGCGAAGGGACTGATGGAAGACAAGCCGTCGCGGATGATCGAGGTGTTACGCGATTGCGGAGCCCTGGCCCGCCTGCTGCCCGAAGTCGACAAGCTGTTCGGCGTGCCGCAACGCGCCGATTACCACCCGGAAGTCGACACCGGCATCCACACCCTGATGGTCGTCGACCAGTCGGCCCGTCGTGGCTTCGCGCTGCCGGTCCGTTTCGCCGCGCTGACCCACGACCTCGGCAAGGCCGAGACACCGGCCGACATCCTGCCCCGCCACCTTGGCCACGAGGAACGCAGCGTCCGTCTGACCGAACAACTGTGCGCCCGCCTGCGCGTGCCCGGCGACTGTCGCGACCTTGCGCTCTTGATGGCGCGCTACCACGGCAACGTGCACCGCGCCGGCGACCTGAAGGCGAGCACCCTCGTCACGCTGTTCGAGAAAACCGACGCCCTGCGCCGGCCGGAACGCTTCCGGCAGCTGCTCGACGCCTGCCTGTGCGATTACACCGGCCGGCTGGGCTGGGAAGACCGCACCTACGACAGCCCGCAGCGCCTGCTCGCCGCGCTCGCCGCGGTCCATGCCGTACCGGCCGGCGAGATCGCCGCCGCCTGCAGCGACAAGGGCAAGATCCCCGAGCGCATCCACGCCGCCCGCGTCCGGGCGGTGAGACAGGCCTTAAACGAGCCGGGAGAACAGCCAGAGCAGCAGTGAGAAGAGGAGGGTGGTTGCGACCGGGAACCGATAGGTCCGGCCGCGAAAGCGCAAAACAAAATCCCCCGGCAACTGGCCGAAGCGAATGAAGCGCGCCAAGTGCGGCGCGATGATGCCGAGCAGGAAAATCGCCACCACCAGCGTCAATAACCACTTCAGCATCTCGCCCGCTTCCTCCGAAAAACCGCATTAGAACACGCCCCCGCCCCAACCCATGCTCAAAACACACCTCGTCGAAGGCCTTGAAGTCTTTTCCTGCCTGCCCGATCGCAAGAACGACAAGCCGCCCCTCCTCTTCGTGCATGGCGCCTTCGCCGGCGGCTGGATGTGGACGGAAACCATCATGCCCGCGCTGGCCCGGGCCGGCCACGCCTGCTACGCGCTGTCGCTGCGCGGCCACGGCGGCAGCGCCGGACACGCGGAAATCAACTGGCACTCCATCGCCGACTATGTCGACGACGTGAAGACCGTCGTCGACTGGCTGGGCGCATCCCCCGTGCTGATCGGCCATTCGATGGGGGGCTTCATCGTGCAGAAATATCTGGAACACCGGCCGGCAGCCGGCGCCGCGCTGATCTGTTCCGTCCCGCCGCAGGGCCTGATTGCCTCGCAGTTTCACCTGCTGTTCAGCAAGCCGCACCTCTTCCTCGAATTGAACCGCATCCTGAGCGGTGAATACACCGACACCGAGACCCTGCGCGAAGCCCTTTTCGCCGGCGAAGTCGACGAGGCGATGCTCGCAAGCTGGCTGACCCGCATGCAGAACGAGTCGCAACGCGCCATCCTCGACATGACGATGTTCAACCTGCCCAACCTGTTCGCCATGCACCGGCCGCCGATGCTGATCCTCGGTGCCGAGGAGGATGTGCTGGTGCCGGCCTTTTTGGTCCAGACGACGGCCCACACCTACGGCCGGAAGGCCCACATTTTCCGCCACATGGGCCACGCCGTGACCCATGAAAAGGAATGGCCGCTCGTCGCAGCCGCGTTGCAGGACTGGCTGACCGCCATCAAGCCCTGACGTCGATCGAATTGCCCAGATGGAGTGGATTGCTGTACGGCTGCGGCAAGGCCTGCAGCAGTTGCAGCGCAGACTGCTCCTGAATGTCCATCGCCTTCTTGAGCACCGAAACGCCAACCGCGTCGCCCAGCCGGGCTTGCGACAGGGCCGTGCCAAGGCTGGCCAGTGCGGTGATATCCATCTTGCGCTCGCTCCGTTTAGGACACATTATTGGATCAGTGTAATCGATTCCGCCGACCCTGCAATGAGTGACTCCGACAAGACCCGACAGCTGTCTGCCATCAGCGAGGCCATCCGAGCCAAGCGGGAGCACAAGGGATCGGCGCTACGCGATGACATCGAGGCACTGGAAGCCGCGCTGATCGCCGATATCGAGGCCTTCGACCTCGATGCGGCAGAACGCCGGGCGCGCCGTGAATACCTGGCCAACTCGGGGGCCGGCATGGTCGATCCGGAACTGGTGTTTCCGGAAATCGTGCCGCAGCGCGCTGCCGTTTCGCCCCGGCCCGGCGCGACGACCGCACCGGCCGACATGGCAAGCGCCGCCCCGCAAGCCGTCGCCGGCGGCGGCAGCCTGCTCGACCAGTTGCGCCGGCAAGCCGAATTGCGCCAGCGCGAAATGCACAACGCACTGGCCGAACGCACGGTGATCAATGAAGCCATCGACCAGGCGCTCAAGCACGTATTTTTCTTCCTGCACGAACTGGTGCAGCAGCTGAACATCGTCAAGCCAGGCATCCCTCGCGATTACCCGCTGATCGAGCAATACCAGCTCAATAACCTGGACTGGCAGGAAGGCTTTGCCGATTACCGCACGCAAAGCCAAAGCGCCGGCGCCCTGGTCGAACTGGTAACCTTCTCCTATCACCTGAAGGGCAAGGGGGCGTTGCACATCGCGCGCGACGGTGCGGCGGTCGAGCGCTTCCGCACGACCCTGTTCGATTTCGGCCTGCCCTTCACCTGCAAGGAATTCAAGAACGAGCGCCGCTACGTCGAACGGGCCGAATTCGACATCAGCCACGACGTCAGCGTCAGCGCCCGCTGGCGGGCCGATTTCAACCAGGGCCTGATCGTCCTCGAAACACGCAATCTCGAACGCCTGGGCAGCATGCACTACACCCTGCGTCCGGCCGCCATCGACCAGGCCCTGCTCGACGACTTCGGCCGCCTCGTGCTCGGCCAGCCCAACCGCTTCCGGGAACTCGCCAAGCGCTGAAGCGCCGCGCGTCGTCTACAACCGCCAGCCCTGGTCGCCGCGGGCAAAACCGAGCAATGGCTCGCCGATGCCGCGCCCGATGGCGATCACCTTGAACAACTCCCCCATTTCGTGCGGCATGAGCAGGGTATTGACCGCACCGGCGGCGCGGATGTACGCCGGTGTGCCATTGGGCAGCGCAGCCAGCAGCTCGAGGATGCCGCAGTTGAGCAGGAACTGGCCCTGGCTGGTGTAACCGAGCAGGTCAAGACCTGTCGCGTGGGCGGCGGCGATGACGGCCGTGAAATCGACATGCACCGTGACATCCTGCAGGCCCGGCCGGTAGAAGGGATCGGGATGGGCATGGTGCCGGTAATGACACATCAGGGTGCCGCGGCCGCGTTGCGGGTGATAGAACTCGCGGCGTGGAAAGCCGTAGTCGATGAGCAGCAGGGCCCCCCGCTCCAGACGATGCCCCCATTCCGCGGCCCAGGCCCGCGCTGCCAGGCTGATTTCGCTCTCATAGCCCGGCGGCAGCCGGCACTGCTGCGCCAACTCCTCGGCCGCCACCAGCAAGGCACCGCTCGCGGGCCGCTCCTGCCACATGAATTCACCGGCCGGGTCGAGCCCGACCCCCCGCTCGACAATGCCGGTCTCGCGCCAGGCGACGACATGCGCCGGCAGGGCATCGAGCAGTTCATTGGCAACCACGGCACCGGAAAAGCGTACCGGCAGGCAATCCAGCCATTCGACCCGGGACAGCAGGTGGGGCGCCAGGGTGGCGATGGTCTGCTGCTGCCGTTCGCGCAAGTCGCCCGACAAATCGAGGATGGCATACCGCACCGGCAAACAGTCCAGACGTTCCAGCGCGAGCAGCAGGTCGGCCGCCAGGCGGCCGGAACCGGCGCCGACTTCGAGCACTTCCGGCGCCGAGGCGGCGAGCACTTGCGCCACCTGGCGGGCCAGCGCCTCGCCGAAGAGGCCGGAAATCTCCGGCGCGGTCACGAAATCGCCCGCTGCGCCGAATTTGCGCGCCCCGGCCGCGTAATAGCCCAGCGCCGGCCGATACAGCACCTGCTCCATGAACCGGGCGAAGGAAATCCAGCCACCGGCGGCGACGATGTCGTCGGCAATCGCCTGTTTCAGGGCCTGGCTATGGGCAAGCGCCTCGGGCGCCGGAACGGGAAGATGATCCATCGCGAGTTCACAAAAGGTCGGATTTTACGACCAAGACGAAGGAAGCAGGGCAAAAGCTGCCTGGTCAAGCCGGCCACGCGGCCCCGGCCTGCCGTTGCCCACCGTACACGAACCCTCTGATTCAACGCCAAAAATTCCCTGTTTTGCGGCCAGCTCACAGGGTAAACTCCCGGGTTTTCCCATTCGCGGGCCGCGCATGCTCCGGCAAGAACCATGACCACCTCCAACACCCTGCAAAAACTTCGCAAATCCCTCGAAAGCCGCACCGGCAAGGCGATCATCGACTACAACATGATCGAGGACGGCGACACGGTGCTGGTCTGTGTTTCCGGCGGCAAGGATTCCTACACCCTGCTCGCCATGCTGATGGCACTGCAGCAGCGCGCCCCGATCCGCTTCAAGCTGATCGCGATGAACCTCGACCAGAAGCAGCCCGGCTTTCCGGCCGATGTCCTGCCCAACTACTTTGCCGCGATCGGCGTCGAGTACCGCATCGTCGAAGCCGACACCTACACCATCGTCAAGGACAAGATTCCCGAGGGCAAAACGACCTGCTCGCTGTGTTCCCGCCTGCGCCGCGGCATCATCTACCGCACGGCCAAGGAACTCGGCGCCAACAAGATCGCCCTCGGCCATCACCGCGACGACATGGTTCACACCCTGTTCCTCAACCTGCTATTTGGCGGCAAGATGAAAGCCATGCCGCCCAAGCTGGTCACCGACGACAAGGCCCATGTCGTGATCCGCCCGCTGGCTTACTGCGCCGAAGCCGATATCGCCCGATTCGCACGCGGCATGGCCTTTCCGATCATCCCGTGCAACCTGTGCGGCTCGCAGGAAAACCTGCAGCGCCAGAAGATCCGCGAAATGATGCAGGACTGGGACAGGCGCTATCCCGGCCGCACCGAATCGGTCTTCACCGCCATGCAAAACGTCGTGCCTTCCCACCTGGCCGACCTCGACCTGTTTGATTTCCGCGGCCTGACGCTGGATACGCCGGTCGATGAAGGCGACATCGCCTTCGACAGCCCGGCACTGCCGATGATCGGCAGCATCCCCCTAACCCTTTCGGCATAATGCATTATCCGTAGGGGTCAGCATATAATTAGCTTCGCGTATTTTTTCCACTTTCCGATTGCAGCCAGCCGATGAGCGCCCAACGCAAACAGACGGTCATGTTCGCCGACGTTTCCGGCAGCACGGCGCTTTTCGAAAAGCTGGGCGACCGGGAGGCGATGCATGCCGTCGAACGCTGCCTGAAGCGCATGAAGCGCTCGATTGATGGGTACAAGGGCCGCACCATCCAGATCGTCGGCGACGAATTGCTCGCTGCCTTTGATAACGCCGAGGAGGCCTGCCAGGCCGCCATCGACATGCAGCAGCGGATTGCCGATCTACCGCCAGTCTCCGGTCTCAAGCTGACCATCCGCATCGGCCTCCATTCCGGCGTGGTCGTCGAAAACGCCGACAAGCTGAGCGGCCCGGCCGTCGCCACCGCAGCGCGCATCGCCGGCATCGCCCGGCGTGACCAGATCCTGTGCAGCTCGGAACTGGTCAAGGATTTGCCGCAGCCCGGTGTCATTACCGTGGACCCCATGCCCAAGCTGGGCACCGTGGCGGAAAATGGCACCGATTTGGACCTCTTCCAGATCCACTGGCCAAGCTATCAGGGCGGCTCCTATCCACCGTCTGCCTTCGGGCCGTCCAGCCATCTGCCGGTCGAACGCCTGTGCATCCGCTTTCGCGGCAAGGCCTTCCTGGTGGACGAAAAGACGCCGGTCCTCACCATCGGCCGCGACCTCGCATGCAAACTGGCGATCGACGACCGCAAGGCCTCCCGTCAGCACGCCCGGGTCGAACGGCGCAACGACGGGTTCTATCTGATCGATACCAGCACCAACGGCACCTTCGTTACCTTGAACGGCCGTCAGGAGGTGATGGTGCGGCATCATGAAATGGTGCTCGACGGCAAGGGCAAGATGGCCTTTGGCGCCTCCGCCAACGATCCGCAATCCGATCTCGCCGATTTCGAACACCTGTAAACGGCAACCGGCCATCCGAAGATGGCCGGCGCCTGGCTGAAAAACGCGGGGTTACTTGGCAGCCGCAGCGTCTGCCACGCATTTCTTCATGAAGCTGTTCTTGGCCGCACCGGCCAGCTTTTTCTCCTTGGCCCGGGCGGCACATTCGGCATTCCCCGGCGCCGCTGCGGCGTCGGCCTCGCATTTCTTCATGAAGCTGTTCTTTGCCGCGCCTGCCAGCTTCTTTTCGGCAGCCCGCGCGGCACAGTCATCCGCGGCATGAACGGCGCTCGTGGACAACGCGACGAGCAAGAGAGCGATCAGTTTCTTCATGGTGGAGTCCCCTCGGTGGTTGAATGCCAAATCACTATCCGGCATTCACGCCTCACCGTCAAGCATCATGCGCTGCTGACGATCCATGAAATCCTGCAGGCTGTCGATGCCGCGCAGTTGCAGGATGGTGTTGCGAACGGCGGCCTCCAGCAGTACCGCCAGATTGCGCCCGGCCGCCACCGGAATGACCACCTTGCGCACAGGCACCCCCAGGATTTCCTGGGTCTGGGCATCCAGCGGCAAACGGGGAGCATCGACGGCTGCCGCGGTTTTTTGCAGGTAGACGATCAGTTTGAGCTTCATCTTCCGGCGCGAGGCCGTTTCGCCGAAGATGGTCCGGATGTTGAGCAGACCGAGGCCGCGGACCTCCAGGAAATCCCGCAACATGCCGGGACAACGCCCCTCGATGGTGGCCGGTGCGATGCGGGCCAGTTCGACCACATCGTCCGCCACCAGGCCGTGCCCGCGCGAAATCAGTTCAAGGGCCAGTTCGGATTTGCCGACCCCGGAATCCCCGGTAATCAGCACCCCCATGCCGAGGACGTCCATGAACACGCCATGCATGCTGACCGTGTCGGCCAGACGGGCCGACAGGTAGATACGCAACAGGTCGATGATCGCCGAGCAGGGCTTGGGCGAAAAGATGAGCGGCGTGTTGGTTTGCGCGCAGGCCTCGGTGACGGCCGGCGGCGGCGTCAAGCCGTCGGCAACGATGACGGCCGGCGGCTGGGCCGAGAGGAGATCGGCAAACATCTGGCCGAAACGGCGCTCGCCGATCCGCATGGCCCAGTCGTATTCCGCCATGCCGAGCACCTGCAGGCGCTCCGGATGAATGATGTTGATGTGGCCGACGAGATCGGCACCGTAACTGTTCGAGCCCTTGATCTCGATACGCCGGTCGGCATTCTGGCCGATATGCCAGTTGAGCAGCAGCTTTTCGCGGTTGTCCTCGTACAGCTGTACCAGGTTGACGTGGCGCACGCGGCTGCCTCAGGACTGGAAGAGGGCGACGACGGCTGCCGGATCGGCGGCGGTTTGCAGCTTTTCACGGAACGCCCGGTCGGAAAACCGTTGGGCGAGTTCGGAAAGAATCTGCAAATGCTGCTCGGTGGCCTGTTCGGGCACGAGCAGGACGAACAGCAGGTCGACCGGCCGGCCATCCGGCGAGTCGAAGGGAACCGGGGTAGCCAGGCGAAGGAAGGCCCCCGCCGCCTGCTTGAGTCCCTTGATGCGCCCGTGCGGAATGGCCACCCCCTGGCCGAGACCGGTCGAGCCGAGTTTTTCGCGGGCAAAGAGACTGTCAAAAATGATCGAGCGGGCCAGTCCAAGGCGGCTTTCGAAAAGAATGCCGGCTTGCTCGAAGACGCGTTTCTTGCTGCTGGCATCCAGGTTGAGCAACACCTGGTCGGCGCTCAGAAGATGGGTGAGAGGGTTCATAGAAGGGGAAAAAACAAGGCCGCAGCGCGCGCTGCGGCCAGTCGGTCAACGCTTATTCGGCGTCCTGCATCCCGGGCTTTTCACCGCGATGGTGATCCTGGAGCTTCTGCTTGTATTTCTGGACCTGACGGTCGAGCTTGTCGAACATCGCATCGATCGCGGCGTACAGGTCGTCGCCGGACTCCTCGACGTGCATGTCCTTGCCCGGAACATGGATGGTGACTTCGGCCTTCTGCTTCAGTTTTTCGACGGACAGGACGACGTTGACACCGGTCACTTTGTCGAAATGGCGAACGACCGGATCCAGCTTGTTCTCGACATACTCGCGCAGGGCGGGGGTAACTTCGATGTGGTGACCACTGATCTGCAGATTCACTTTTTTCTCCTCTCTCTACAGGGTCTTGCGTAAATTGACCGGCGGGATGTTGAGCGACTCGCGGTATTTGGCTACCGTGCGTCGGGCAACCACGATTCCCTGCTGGCCTAGTATTTCGGATAATTGGCTATCCGACAAGGGCTTCTTGCCATCCTCAGCCCCGATCAATTGCTTGATCAGGGCGCGAATAGCCGTGGCAGAACAGGCCCCGCCGGTATCGGTGGCGACATGGCTGCCAAAGAAGTATTTCAGTTCAAAGATCCCGCGCGGCGTCGCCATGTATTTCTGGCTGGTGACGCGCGAAACGGTCGATTCGTGCAGACCGAGAATGTCGGCGATCTCGCGCAGGACCAGCGGCCGCATGGCGACTTCGCCGTGCTCAAAAAATTGCCGCTGACGGTCGACGATGGCCTGCGTCACGCGATGAATGGTGTCGAAACGCTGCTGGACATTCTTGATCAGCCAGCGGGCCTCCTGCAACTGGGTGGTCAGGTTGCCGTTGCCGCGCCGCTGCTTGGCAAGAATCTCGGCATACAGCCGGTTGATGCGCAGCCGGGGATAAGCATCCGGATTGATGTAGGCCGTCCATTTGCCCTTCAGTTTTTTGACGATCACGTCCGGCGTGATGTAGCGGGCTTCGACCTGGGCATAGCCGGCGGCCGGGCGCGGGTTGAGACTGGTGATCAGCGCCTGGGCGGCCTTGATGTCTTCGTCGTCGTAGCCGGTGACGCGGCGCAGTTTGGCAAAGTCGCGGGCTGCCAGCAGCTCCAGATGTTTCTCGACAATGAGCAGCGCCACGTTGCGATCGTGCCCGTCGGGCAGGGCCCGCAGTTGCAGGCTGAGGCATTCCTGCAGGTTGCGCGCCCCGACGCCGGTCGGGTCGAAATTCTGGATGTGGCGCAGGGCGATTTCCAGTTCTTCCAGCTCGATTTCGTATTCCGGCGGCAGGGTTTCCCACAACTCCTGCAAGGGCGTGGACAGGTAGCCATCGTCGTCGAGCGCCTCGATCAGGAAGCGAACCAGGCTGCGGTCGCGTTCGTTTAGCTGGGTGAGGCCCAGTTGCCAACCGAGATGTTCGCGCAGGCTGACATTGGCGGCATGGATGTCCTGCGCGTCACTGTCATCATCCTCGTCGCGGCCGGCGCCGGTGAAGGTGCCGGCATCGGCGGTCCAGCGGTCATCATCGACTTCGGAAGGCGAGGCCGGCGGCTCACTGTCGCGCTCTTCGCGCGCCTCGCGTTCCTCGCTGCCTGCGCTGCGCGTTTCCTCGTTGCGGGGGGAATCGAACTGCAATGCGCCGGCAAAGGACTCCGGGGCATCATCGTCGCGCTCCAGCATCGGATTCTCGAGCAGGTAGCGCTCGATCTCCTGCTGCATCTCGATCGTCGACAGTTGCAACAGCTTGATCGACTGCTGCAATTGCGGCGTCAGCGCCAAATGCTGGGAAAGTTTGAGTTGGAGTGCCGGTTTCATCGGTGGACTCGGGTGCGGATCGGTCAGAGCTTGAAGTGCTCGCCGAGATAGACCTTGCGCACGCTTTCATTCTCCACGATTTCGGCCGGCCGTCCAGCCGCCAGCACATGGCCGGCATTGATGATGTAAGCGTGGTCGCAGATGCCCAGCGTTTCGCGCACGTTGTGGTCGGTGATCAGCACACCGATGCCGCGCTCCTTCAGGAAGCGGATGATTTTCTGGATTTCCAGCACGGCGATCGGGTCCACCCCGGCAAACGGCTCGTCGAGCAGGATGAAGCGCGGATTGGTCGCCAGGGCACGGGCGATCTCGACCCGGCGCCGTTCGCCGCCGGACAGGGCGGCCGCATTGACGTGGCGGACATGGTCGACATGCAGTTCCTTGAGCAGGCCCTCCAGGCGGTCGTTCAGCTCAGCGGTCGGCAGCTTTTGCAATTCGAGGACGGCCCGGATGTTTTCCTCGACATTGAGCTTGCGGAAGACCGAGGCTTCCTGCGGCAGATACGACAGGCCGAGGCGAGCCCGGCTGTGCATCGGCGCGTGGGTCAGGCGGTTGTCGTCGATGTAGACCTCGCCGCCATCGGCCGCGACAAGGCCGACGATCATGTAGAAGCAGGTGGTCTTGCCGGCACCGTTCGGGCCGAGCAGGCCGACCACCTCGCCCGACTTGACCTCGAAGGACACGTCCTCGACCACGGTCCGCGCCTTGTAGCGCTTCTTGAGGTTCCGGGCGGTCAGTTTGGCGGCGCTGTGGATCATGGCTCGTCACCGCGCAGGACGCGGCGGATGGCTTCGCTGGAAAAACCGCGATATTGCAGGAAACGCTGCTGTTTGGCACGCGCTTCCGGCGACTGCGGCCGTTCACCGAACTTGCGTTGCCAGACGGCGCGGCAGCGTTCAGCCTCGTCGCCGCCCGCCGGCAGCGCAGCCGCGATGTCGTCGTCAGCCACCCCCTTTTGTCGCAACTCCTGCTTCAGGCGGGCATCGCCATAGCGGCCGGCGCGCGCCACGACGCGCTGGGCGGCGTAGCGGGCATCGGACAGCAGGCGTTCGCTTTGCAGGGTATCGAGCACGGTCTCGAGTTCTTCCTCGGATTCGGCGTGGGCGGCCAGCCTGTTTTTCAGCTCGGCCCGGCTGTAGTCGCGCCGGGTCAGCAGTTGCAGGGCTCGCACACGCAGGTCAGGCATGGGTGTCAGGCATCCACCTTGGCCTTGCTGGGCTTGATGACGGTGGTGCTCGCCGCCTCGCGGATACCGGCCTCGACTTCCTGGGCGATTTCCGGATGGGCCTTGAGGAATTCGCGGGCGTTGTCCTTGCCCTGACCGATCTTCTCGCCCTTGTAGGCGTACCACGCGCCGGATTTGTCGATCAGCTTGTGGGCGACGCCCATCTCGATGATCTCGCCCTCACGGGAAATGCCTTCGCCGTACAGGATGTCGAAAATGGCTTCGCGGAAGGGGGGCGAGACCTTGTTCTTGACAACCTTGACCTTGGTTTCGCTGCCGATCACCTCGTCGCCCTTCTTGATCGAGCCGATGCGGCGGATGTCGAGGCGGACGGAGGCGTAGAACTTCAACGCGTTGCCACCGGTGGTGGTTTCCGGCGAGCCGAACATGACGCCGATCTTCATGCGGATCTGGTTGATAAAGATGACGAGCGTGTTGGTTTTCTTGATGTTGGCGGTCAGCTTGCGCAGGGCCTGCGACATCAGGCGGGCATGCAGGCCAACCATCTGGTCGCCCATCTCGCCTTCGATTTCGGCGCGCGGGGTGAGGGCGGCCACGGAGTCGACGATGATGATGTCCACCGAGCCGGAGCGGACCAGCATGTCGGCGATCTCGAGGGCCTGTTCGCCGGTGTCCGGCTGCGAGATCAGCAGTTCGCCGACATTGACGCCGAGTTTCTGTGCGTATTGCGGGTCGAGCGCGTGTTCGGCGTCGATGAAGGCGGCCGTGCCGCCCAGTTTCTGCATTTCGGCGACGACCTGCAGGCAGAGCGTGGTCTTGCCGGACGATTCCGGGCCGTAGATTTCGACGACACGGCCACGCGGCAGTCCGCCGACGCCCAGCGCGATGTCCAGACCGAGCGAGCCGGTCGACACGACCTGGATGCCTTCGTCGATTTCGGCATCGCCCATCTTCATGATGGAGCCCTTGCCGAATTGCTTTTCGATCTGTTGCAGTGCTGCGGCGAGCGCTTTTGCCTTGTTGTCGTCCATGAGAGTGACCTCGAAAATTTGAGCGGATTATGGCACACGGGCCAAGGATGGAATAGAAATTGCTGGAACGGCTGCAACCGGAGCGGCGCAAACGCGGTATATTTCGCGCCACAGCCCGGTCGGAGATACTGTGTTTAAATACAGTATATTGACCCACCTTTTTTTGGCAAGCGGAATCTTCATGCTGATCAGACAGTTATCCCTGCTCGTCCTGCTCCTCGCCAGCGCGGCCGCCCACGGCGAACCGGCGCCCTGGTACTGGTGGGTCAGCCAGCTCGACGGGACGCGAGTGTGCAACCAGACACCGCTCGGCGAGGGCTGGATCCAGGAACCGACGCCGTTCAAGGATGCGCGCTGCCGCATTCCGCTGACCCGATGACCGCCTATCTGCCCCCACCACCCGGCGCTTCGCCGGTCGTTTTTGCCGACGACTGGCTGATCATTGCCGAAAAGCCCTGCGGCCTGCTCTCTGTTCCCGGGCGCGGCGAACACAAGGCCGACTGCCTGCTCACCCGTGTGCAGCAGGAATACCCGGATGCGCTGACCGTGCATCGCCTGGACATGTCGACCTCCGGCATTCTGGTGTTCGCGCGCGGTCCGGAAATGCACCGCCGGCTGTCAAAGATGTTCCAGGACCGTCAGGTGGACAAACTCTACGTCGCCGTGCTCTACGGCCTGCTGCCCTACGACGAGGGCGGCGTTGACCTGCCGCTGATCGTGGACTGGCCGAACCGCCCCCGGCAGAAGGTCGATTTCGATCTCGGCCGGCCGTCGCATACGCGCTTCCGCGTCCTCAGCCGCGACACCGAGCGGCAGACGACGCGTGTCGCGCTGGAACCGGTCACCGGCCGCTCCCACCAGTTGCGGGTGCACATGATGTCCCTGCGGCACCCCATCCTCGGCGACGACCTGTATGGCGGCCCGGCCGAAAAAATGGCCGACCGCCTGCTGCTGCACGCCATGGATCTCGGCTTCAAACACCCGGCAACCGGCGAGCGCATGGATTTTCACAGCGCGCCCCCGTTCTGACGCCGAAATGGACGCAATCACCTTATAATCCGCGCAATTTCAGTCCCTTGGCGCGATCATGCTGATCTGGTTCGTCGTCCTCTACCTGCTCCTGTCCATCGGCATCGGTCTCGTCGCCGCCACCCGCGTCCATAGCGCCAAGGACTTCGCCATTGCCGGCCGCCACCTGCCGCTGCCGGTCGTCACCGCCACCGTCTTTGCCACCTGGTTCGGGGCCGAGGCCATCTTCGGCGTCTCCGCCACCTTCGTGAAGGAAGGCCTGCACGGGGTCGTTGCCGATCCGTTCGGCGCCTCGCTGTGCCTGATCATCGCCGGCATCTTCTTCTCGCGGAAGCTGTACAAGCTCAACGTGCTGACGCTGGGCGACTATTTCCGCCTGCGCTACAACCGCACGGTCGAAATCCTGACCACGCTGTGCATCGTGATCGCCTACCTCGGCTGGGTATCGGCCCAGATCAAGGCGCTTGGCCTGCTGTTCAATGTCGTCACCGACGGCGCGATCAGCCAGACGGCCGGCATGATCCTCGGCGCCGCCATCGTTCTCACTTACACCACACTGGGCGGCATGCTTTCGGTGGCCATTCTCGATTTCGTCCAGATGGGTGTCATCATGGGCGGCATGCTGTTCATCGCCTGGCTGATCTCCGGCCAGACCGGCGGCGTCATGCCGGTCATCGAACATGCCGCTGCCGCCGGCAAGCTCGATTTCTTCCCCGAGCCCGATCCGTGGAAGTGGATCGCCTTCCTCGGTGCCGGGCTGACCATGATGCTCGGCTCCATCCCGCAGCAGGACGTTTTCCAGCGCATCACCTCCGCCCGCACGGCGCAGATCGCACTGTGGGGCTCGATCCTCGGCGGTAGTATCTATTTCTGCTTCACCTTCGTGCCGATGTTCATTGCCTACTCGGCAACGCTGATCAATCCTGCGCAGTACAGCGCCCTGATGGCCAGCGACTCGCAGCTCGTGCTGCCGACGCTGGTGCTCGAGCAGACGCCGGTCTTTGCCCAGGCCATTTTCTTCGGGGCCGTGCTGTCGGCCATCATGTCCTGCTCGTCGGCCACCCTGCTGGCGCCCTCGGTGGCTTTCGCCGAGAACATCCTGCGCGGCTTCCTGCCGCAGATGGGCGACCATGCCTTCCTGCGCCTGATGCGCATCACCATCATCTGTTTCGCCGGCGCCGTGCTCGCCTTCGCCCTCAATTCCAATGCCAGCATCTTCAAGATGGTCGAAAATGCCTACAAGGTGACACTGGCCGGCGCCTTCGTGCCCCTCTTCTTTGGCGCCTTCTGGAAGCGGGCCACGACGCAGGGCGCGCTGGCTGCCATTTTCGGAGGGGTCGGCAGCTGGGTGCTGATCGAGGTGCTGGTCGGCGAAGCCAGCCCGGTACCGCCACAACTGATCGGCCTGCTGGTCAGCATGGCCGGCATGGTGCTCGGCTCGCTCTTGCCACAGTGGGTCGGCCACCGCCTGCCGGGCGAGGACATCCACGAGGCGCTGCACCACCGGGCAGCGGCGGAAACCCACCACACCGCCGAGCATCCGCACCTGCCCCGCTAGCCGCTCGGCAATCCGAGTCAGGCGCGGTAATCGCCCCCGTCAGCCGCCGCCCTCGCTGCAGGCGGGTACGCCCCGCTCATTGGCGACCAAGCCGGCCAGGGCCGGGCGACAGCGATCCGCTCCGGGTACAATCGGGCCATGCCTCGTCACGGTATCGGTCCCATCCGCTTCGCCAGCTATCTGGCCCTCGCCTGGTGCGGGCTGGTGGTTTACGGCAGCCTGCACCCCTTCAGCGGCTGGCGGGACACCGGGGTCTCGCCGATCGCCTTTCTCGAAGGCGGCTGGCCGCGCTACTGGACGGCATTCGACCTCGCGGCCAACGTCGCGGTCTATCTCCCGCTCGGCTTTTTCCTGACCCTGGCCCTCAGCCGACTGCCGGGACGTTTCACGGCGGCGGTGCTGGCCACGCTGTGCGCCGGCGGCCTCAGCTTCGGGCTGGAAACGCTGCAGACCTGGCTGCCCTCCCGCGTACCGTCCAACCTCGACCTGGTCTGCAACACGCTCGGCGGACTGCTTGGCGCGCTGGCCGGCAAGGCGCTCGGGCCCCGTCTTTTCGCCCGCATCCTCGCCCTCGAACAACGGCTGATCGCACCGGTACCGCATGCCGAACTGGGCCTGACCCTGCTCGGCCTGTGGCTACTCGTGCCCCTGTCGCCGGAGACCCTGCTGTTCGGGGCCGGCGACCTGCGTCAGATGGCCGGGTTGACCGGCGCCGTGCCCTTCGTCGCCGAGAGCTTCGTGCTGATCGAGGCCAGCATCACCGCTTTCAACACGCTGGCGGTCGGCCTCATCCTGCGCCAGCTCTGTGCCCGGCTGCTCGTCGCCTACGCCGTGGTGCCGCTGTTCCTGCTGCTCTGCCTGATCATCGCCACGCTGTCGGCCGCCATTCTGGTCAGCCCGGCCGATGCGCTGGCCTGGCTGACACCGGGGGCGAAACTCGGGTTGACGGTCGGCACCGTCATCCTCGCCCTGGCCATGGCGCTGCCCGCCACGCCGCGCCTGATGATTGCCGCGCTGGCCCTGATGGCAGGTACCGTGCTGGTCAACCTGGCGCCACCCAACCCGTACTCTGCCGCCGCGCTCGCCGCCTGGCGGCAGGGGCATTTTCTCAATTTCAATGGACTGACCCGCCTGATCGCCACGTTATGGCCCTTCCTGACCCTGCCCTTCCTGATGCTGACGGCGCGTCGCCGCTAGCCTGGCATGCCGATACGGCAGACAATGCCAGCCGCCGGCTCGGGGTTGCCCCGGCGACCGGCCTGGATGAGGGAGAAGCCGCTGCACGCCTGCGCCGGCATGGCCCGAACCGGCTGACCGAGCGGCCGGGCAAACCGGCCTGGCGGCGCTTCGCCGCACAGCTGACGCAACCGCTGGTGCTCGTCCTCATCGTGGCCGGCACGGTGACGGCCGGGCTGGGCGAGGCGATCGATTCCGGCGTTATCTTCGGCGTCGTGCTGGTCAATGCGCTGATCGGCTACTGGCAGGAAGCCAAGGCCGAAGGGGCGCTGGCCGCCCTGGCGCGCAGCGTCGCCACGCCGGTCACGGTACGCCGAAGCGGCCAGCGGCGGCAACTCGACGCCAGCCAGCTGGTGCCCGGCGACATCGTGCTGCTCGCCGCCGGCGATCGCGTGCCAGCCGATCTGCGCCTGATGCACCAGAACGACCTGCAAACCGACGAATCGCCGCTGACCGGCGAATCGCAGCCGGTCAGCAAGCAGGCCGCCGCCCTGGCGGCCGAGACGCTGCTCGCCGACCGCAGCAACATGGCCTGGGCCGGCACGATGGTGGTTGCCGGGCAGGGCAGCGGCCTGGTCGTCGCCACCGGCGACGCAACCGAAACCGGCCGCATCGCCGGCCTGATCGCTGCGGCCCCCGATCTGGCCACACCGCTCACCCGGAAGATGGCGCGCTTCTCGAACTGGCTGCTCTGGACGATCGGCGGTCTGGCCGGGCTGACCTTTGCCGTCGGGCTGGCCCGCGGCGAATCGGTCTTCGCCCTGTTCATGGCTGCCATCGCACTGGCCGTCGGTGCCATTCCGGAAGGCCTGCCGGCTGCCGTCACGGTCACGCTGGCCATCGGCGTCGCCCGCATGGCGCGGCGGCGCGCCGTCATCCGCCACCTGCCGGCAGTCGAGACGCTGGGCAGCACGACCGTGATCTGCTCGGACAAGACCGGCACACTGACCGAAAACGCGATGACGGTGCGCGTCCTGTGGTGCGGGGGCGAAGGCTATGCGGTAGAGGGCCAGGGTTACGCACCGGAGGGCGCCATCCGGCACGATGAAATGCCGGCGACGATCGCTGGCGCGCTGCGCGAATGCCTGATCGCCGGCGCCCTGTGCAACGATGCGTCGCTACGCCACGAACACGGCCGCTGGCAGATCACCGGCGACCCGACCGAAGCGGCGCTGCTGGTCGCGGCGCGCAAGGGCGGGCTGGACGAGCATACACTGGCCGCCCTGTTTCCGCGGCGCGACGTGCTGCCTTTCGACGCCGGCCGGCAATACATGGCAAGCGCCCATACAGCCGACGGCGGCAGCGTGCTTTACGTAAAGGGCGCCCTCGAACGCCTGTTGCCGCGATGCATCGACCAGCTGGCCCCCCAGGGCGATACCGTGCCGCTCGATGGCAACGCCGTCGACCAGGCCGCCCGCGCCTATGCCGAACAGGGCATGCGCGTGCTGCTCCTCGCCCGGCGCACCCTCGCCGCCGATGCCCCGCTCGCCGACACGACGCTGGCCGACCTGACGCTGCTCGGCCTGGTCGGCCTGATCGATCCGCCGCGCCGGGCGGCCATCGCCGCCATCCGCAACTGCCATTCGGCCGGCATCCGGGTCAAGATGATCACCGGCGACCACGCCATCACCGCCCAGGCGATCGCCAAACAGATTGGCCTGCCCGCCGAACGGGTGCTGACCGGCCGCGACCTGGCTGGGCTGGACGACGCGGCACTCGCCCAAGCCGCACTGGCCGTCGATGTCTTCGCCCGGGTCGAGCCGGAGCAGAAGCTGCGCCTGGTGCGCGCCCTGCAAGGCCAGGGCGAGGTCGTGGCGATGACCGGCGACGGCGTCAATGATGCGCCGGCCCTCAAACAGGCCGATATCGGTATCGCGATGGGGATGGGCGGCACCGAGGTCGCCAAGGAAGCGGCCGCCATGGTGCTCACCGACGACAATTTCGCGAGCATCGAAGCGGCGGTCGAGGAGGGCCGGGGCGTCTGGGACAACCTGGTCAAGTTCATCACCTGGACGCTGCCGACCAATTTCGGCGAGGGCCTGGTCATCGTCGCCGCCATCCTGGCCGGCGCGACGCTGCCGATCACGCCGCTGCAGATCCTCTGGATCAACATGACCACTGCCGTGCTGCTCGGTCTGCCACTCGCCTTCGAGCCGATCGAGCCCGGCATCATGCGCCGCCCGCCACGCCGCCTCGAACAGCCGGTGCTCGACAGCGGGCTGATCCGGCGCATCGTGCTCGTTTCCTTCCTGCTGCTGGCCGGCGCCTTCGGCCTCTTTCTGTACGAACTGGAGCAGGGCCACACGCTGGCCGAGGCGCGCACCGTCGCCGTCAACCTCTTCGTCGCAGTCGAGGCGGCCTATTTGTTCAACTGCCGCTCGCTGACCCGCGGCTTCTGGCAGCAAGGTCTGTTCAGCAATCGTTGGGTATGGGGCGGACTGGGCGCCATGCTCGTCCTGCAACTGGCGATGACCTACCTGCCAGCGATGCATGCCGCCTTTGGCACAGCGCCGATCGGCGTGCAGGCCTGGGCCGCGATCGGCGCCTACGCGCTGATCAGCTCCCTGCTCATCGGGCTCGAGAAATGGCTGACCGTCTCCCGCCGCCCGGCCGGCTGAACACCAGGCAAAACCCCGCCCCCGGCAAGGCCGACGCCGACCCCGTCAAGCACGGGCCGTTTCGTCGGCAAGTCAGGCCGCCGGGGCCTTGACGCAGACCACCGGCACCTTGGCGAGGTGCAGCACCTTGTTGGCGACCGAACCGAGTGTCAGCGAGGCCACCCGCCCCAGGCCGCGCGTGCCCATCACGATGGTGTCGCAGCCCAGCTCGTCGCACAGCTCGACGATGCTTTCCGCCGCATCCCCCAGCCGGACATGCGCATGATGCGTCACGCCCGCCTCGCTCAGGGCCTGCAGGACGGGCTTCATGGCCAGCATCGCCCGCGTCGACAAGTGGCTGTGGATGGTTTCCGGCGCCATGCCATGCGTCTGCCAATCCATCGGCTTCGGTTCGATCGCCACGACATGCACCTCCAGATCGGCCATCCGGCGCTGCAGGCCGATCACGAAACAGGCCGCCTCGAAGGCATGCGGCGAACCATCGACCGGCAACAGGATCTTGCGCATTGCGTGCTCCTTTCATGGAAAATCAATGACGGCTGCTGCCTACTTTACAAGCGAAAGCAGGAATGGAACAGGCACGCCGCAGCAGGATGCAACATCCGCCCCTCCCCGGCCCCTCGCCTATAATGGGGGCCTGCACAGGAGAACCCCAATGAGCTACTTCAAACACCACGTCTTCGTCTGCACCAACCAGCGCGAGGGTGGCGAGCAGTGCTGCAACAACCTCGGCGGCAGCGACATGTTCGCCTACGCCAAGGACCGCATCGGCGCCCTGAAACTGAACGGCCCGGGTGCCGTCCGCATCAACAAGGCCGGCTGCCTCGGGCGCTGCGACAACGGTCCGGTGATGGTCGTCTATCCGGAGGAGACCTGGTATTCCTTCATCGACCAGGACGATGTCGATGAAATCATCGACCAGCACCTGATCGGCGGCAAAGTCGTCGAACGCCTGAAGATCTGAGCCATGCGCCTTGTCGAAGAGAAGATTCTGGTCGATGGCCCGGTCGGCAAGATCGAGGTCATCATGGAGCGGCCAGATGCGCCGAAGGGCATCGCGCTGATCGCCCATCCGCACCCGCTGGGCGGCGGCGCCAACACCAACAAGGTGGCCTATACGCTGGCCAAGACCTTCACCAGCCTCGGCTATGCCGCCTTCCGCCCGAATTTCCGCGGTGTCGGGGGCACCGAGGGCGTGCATGACGAGGGGCGTGGCGAAACCGACGACCTGCTGGCGGTCATCGAAGACGCCAAGTGCCGGTGCGGCAATATCCCGGTCGCGCTGGCCGGCTTCTCGTTCGGCGCCTATTGCCAGACGCGCGTCGCCAAACGCCTGGCCGAGGCCGGCCACCCGGCGCAGCGCCTGGTGCTGGTTGGCACCGCCGCCGGCTTCGTCGAAGGCACGCGCCAATACGATACCGAAGCCGTGCCGCACGATACCATCGTCATCCACGGCTCGAAGGACGAGACGGTGCCGCTCGGCAATGTCTTCGACTGGGCCCTGCCGCTCGACCTGCCGGTCGTCGTCGTGCCCGGCGCGGACCACTTCTTCCACCGTCGGTTGCACGTCATCCGCGACATCGTCACCCGGGCGTGGCGGCACTAGACGTCCGCGACTTGCGCAAGACCTATGGCGACCAGGCCGTGGTCGCCGGGCTGTCGTTCGCCGTCGAACCGGGCACCTGCTTCGGGCTGCTCGGCCCGAACGGGGCGGGCAAAACGACAACCTTGCGCCTCTGTCTCGGGCTGACGGCGCCGGACAGCGGCTGCATCACGCTGAACGGGCGTGCCATTCCGGCCGACGGACAGCAGGCAAGGGCGCGGGTCGGTGTCGTGCCGCAGTTCGACAACCTCGACCCGGATTTCACCTGCGCCGAAAACCTGCTCGTCTTCGGCCGCTATTTCGGCCTGCGCGATGCCGACATCAAGGCCCGAATCCCGACATTGCTCGATTTCGCCGGCCTCGGCAGCAAGGCGGATGCCCGCATCGCAACGCTCTCCGGTGGCATGAAACGGCGCCTGACCCTGGCCCGCGCGCTGGTCAATGACCCGGACATTGTCTTTCTCGACGAACCGACCACCGGCCTCGACCCGCAGGCCCGCCACCTGATCTGGGATCGCCTGAAGCAGCTCAAGGCGGCCGGCAAGACGCTGATCCTGACGACGCACTTCATGGACGAGGCGGAGCGCCTGTGCGACAAGCTGATTGTCATCGACCACGGCCGCAAGATTGCCGAGGGCAGCCCGCGTGGTCTGATCGCCGAACACATCGAGCCGCAGGTGGTCGAGGTTTTCGACGAACTGCGCGGCCAGCTCGCCCCTTTCGTCGACGCCCACCGCCGCCTGGCCGAGCGGGTCGAAACCAGCGGTGAAACGGCCTTTTTCTATTGCCGCACGCCGCAGCCGCTGCTCGCCCGGCTGGCCGAAGCCGACGGACTGCGCTACGTGCATCGTGCCTCCAACCTGGAAGACGTCTTCATCAAGCTGACCGGCCGCGAATTGCGGGATTGACCGCAGGCCGGGGGAAAGCCCCCTATCACCAAAGAACTAATCCTTAAGATTTTACTGATATTGATATCGGTCAATATCAGTAAATAGCGTGTTGCTAATATACCCAAAGGATTGTGTCTCCTGTCGACACAAGGGGGCACCGGACGACGATCCGGAAGGGGGAAAGACATGCGTTTCATCAAGCACACGCTGGCGATCATGGCCGCCCTGGCCCTGATTGCGCCAGCCCAGGCGAACACGGCACCGGAAAATCCAAAACCGGATCCCAAACTGTTGAAGTCCACGGCGGATCACAGCAAGTTCAAGGAATTGCAACAGACCTTCAACTCCGGACCGGAGGTGACCAAGGCCTGCCTGTCCTGCCACACCGAGGCAGCCAAGCAGATTCACCTGACCAAGCATTGGACCTGGGAGTATCGCAATCCGGAAACCAATCAGTTGCTCGGCAAGAAGCACGTCATCAACAATTTCTGCACGTCGACCGCATCGAATTACGGTTTCTGCGCCACTTGCCACATCGGCTACGGTACCGAGAACCAGCATTTCGACCTGACCTCGGAAACCAATGTCGATTGTCTGGTCTGCCATGACCAGACCGGCAAGTACAAGAAACCGTCCGGCTTCTTCGGCAGTCCGGTCGCCAAGGACACCGAATTCCCGCCCGGCTCGGGCAAGATCGTCAAGGGCATCAACCTTTCGGAAATCGCCCAAAAGATTGGCAAGACCCGTCGCCAGACCTGCGGCGGCTGCCACTATAACGGCGGCGGGGGCGACGGGGTCAAGCATGGTGACCTCGACAGTTCGCTCGACAATCCGGACAAGAATCTCGATGTCCACATGTCGGCCGAGGGGGGCAACTTCACCTGCGCCACCTGTCACAAGACGGACGGTCACCAGGTGCCGGGCAGCCGCTACGCGCCGACCGCGATGGACAAGGGCAGCCCGGAGATGCGCGGCAAGCATGGCCATGACAATCCGGCCACCTGCCAGTCCTGCCACGGCCAGGCACCGCACAAGAAGGAAGCCCTGCTGAATACGCATACCGCCAAGGTGGCCTGCCAGACCTGCCACATTCCGGCCTTCGCCCGCGGCGATGTGCCGACCAAGATGTCCTGGGACTGGTCTACCGCCGGCAAGCGGGACAAGGACGGCAAACCGCTCGTCATCAAGAACGAGGAAGGCCACACCGTCTATATCGGTACCAAGGGCGACTTCGTCTATGGCGAGAATGTCCGTCCGGAATACCTGTGGTTCAACGGCACCGTGAAGTACACGCTGGCCGACGACAAGATCGACAAGGCGAACGAGCCGATCTACATCAACAAGTTCGAAGGCAGCCCGGATGACGGCAAGTCGATGATCTGGCCGGTCAAGGTGTTCAAGGGCAAGCAGCCGTATGACGTCGAAAACAGGACGCTGACCACCAATCACCTGGCCGGCAACGATGACAGCGCCTACTGGACCAACCTCGATTGGCCGAAGGCGCTGGCGGCCGGTGCCGCTTCGGTCGGCAAGACCTTCTCGGGCAAGTACGACTTCATCGAGACACGCGGCATGTGGCCGATCACGCACATGGTCGCCCCCAAGGAAAAGGCCGTTCCCTGCCAGGAATGCCACACCCGCTCGGCCGATGGCCGACTGGCGGCGATCACCGGCGTCTATATCCCCGGCCGCGACACCCAGGGCTGGCTCGATCTGCTCGGCGGCCTGATGATCGCCGGCGCCATCGGCGGCGGGCTGTTGCATGGCGCGGTGCGCATCGCGACCCGTCGCAAGGAGAAATGACCATGAGCAATCGCATCTACATCTACAAGCGTTACGAGCGTTTCTGGCACTGGTCGCAGGCCCTGCTGATCATCACCATGATGCTCACCGGCTTCGAGGTGCACGGCAGCTACCAGCTGCTCGGTTTCGGCCAGGCCGTGCAGCTGCACACGCTGGCCGCCTGGACCTTGCTCACCCTGTGGGCCTTCACCGCCTTTTGGCAATTCACCACCGGCGAGTGGCGGCAGTACCGGCCCTCGCTGAAGAACGTCGGTGCGATGATCCGGTACTACACCATCGGCATCTTCACCGATGCACCGCACCCGTTCAGGAAGACGGTCAGCCAGAAGCACAACCCGCTGCAGCGCCTGGCCTACCTCGCCCTGCTCGCCTTCATCTCGCCCCTGATCTGGGGCAGCGGGCTGTTCTACCTGTTCTACGGCGACTGGGCCCGCCTCGGCATCGACCAGCACCTGTCGCTGGAATGGGTCGCCACCCTGCACGTGCTGGGCGCCTACATGATCACGGCCTTCTTCTTCATCCACGTCTATCTGACCACCACCGGCCACACCGTCTTCGCCCACATCAAGGCCATGATCACCGGCTGGGAGGAAGAGGACGAGCCTCACCCGCCGCAAGCCGCCAAGAGCCGCTGACGCATTGTTCAAGGAAAACCCACCATGACGCGCCCATTCACCCCGCGCACGCGGCTGGCCGGCCTGCTCGCCGGCCTGTTCATCCCGCTCGGCGCCCAGGCGGCCGATGCCGAACTGTTGAAAAAGATCGAAGCCCTGACCCAGCAGCTGGAGCAGTTGAAAGCGCAGGTCCAGGCCAGCCAGGAAGCCAGCAAGCAGGCGGTTGCCGCCGTCAGCGAAGTCCAGGACAAGGTCAAACGAAACGAGGACAAGGCCCTCGACAAGTGGCTGACGGTCAGCGGCGACTACCAGTTCCGTATCGACAGCCTGAGCGGCGAGACCAAGGCCTACACCCAGCTGGGCATGGACAGCAGCGGCAATCCGACCTACACGGCCATGCCGGGCTACAAACCGAAGAACGAAACGATGTACACCAACCGTTTCGGCCTGAACCTGAACGCCAAGGCAACGGAAAACGTCTCGGTCACTGCCCGCCTGATGATGTACAAGACCTTTGGCAACAACGACGACAGCGCCTCCACCGGCCCGTTCTTCGCGGATCGTCTCGGCGTCTTTGACGGCACCATCGGCCACATCCCGTCGAGCAACTACCTGAACGTTGACCGCGTTTACGCCAGCTGGAACAACATCGCCGATGAAGGCATCTGGTTTTCGGTTGGTCGCCGTCCGTCCACCAACGGCACCCCGGCCCACCTGCGCCAGAACGATCCGCGCCCCGGCACCGGCGGCGCGCCGGCCCTGCTGGTCGATTATGCCTTCGACGGCATGACCCTGGGCTGGGCGCCGGATATCGACGCCTTGCCCGGCGCCTTCGCCAAGATCTGCTATGGCCGCGGCTATGAGAGCGGTTTCAGCCGGGTGACCGGCAATTCACTGAAGGACACCGACATGCTCGGCATCTCCATCGTGCCGATCGATACCGACCCGTTGCGCGTCTGGCTGCAATGGAACCGCGGCATGAACATCTTCGATTCGCCCAGCCTCTACGCGTCGCACTTCGCCAGCCTGGGCATGGCCAGTATGGCGCCGCGAACCAATGTCGGCGATATCGACTGGTATGGCATCGGTGCGCTCGGCACCCTCAAACGCGTCGGCCCGGGCGAACTCAACTGGTTTGCCGATTTCGGCCTGAGCCAGACGCATCCGAATGACAACCGCAACGGCTTGGGCATGGGCCTGCTGACCGGCCAGATCGGCGTCGCCGAAGGCGCCACCGACAAGACCGGCACCGCCCTCTATCTCGGCCTGCGCTACGATCTGCCGTCGAAAACCAAGCTGGGTGTCGAGTACAACCGCGGCTCGAAGAACTGGATCACTTTCTCGCCGGCTTCGTCGGATGCCTGGACCTCCAAAGTCGGGACACGCGGCAACGTGTATGAGATCTACGCCATCCAGGAACTCGACGAGAAGCCGATTTCGTCCCGCCTGGCCAAGGCCTTCTTCCGCCTCGGCTTCCAGTATTACGACTTCCGGTACACCGGCAGCAACAACTGGATGGGCGCCCCGATCAGGCTGTCCGACATTGGCGCGTCGACGGTTTTGCCGATGACACCGCTGTCCAGGGCCTATAACGCCTATGCGACGTTCGAGGTCAGATTCTGATCATTTCATCATCCACAGGAGAACCCCATGCGTAAAATCAACCAGCTCTTCGTTGCCATCGCCCTCGCCGCCGCCGCCCTGACCCTGTCGCCCGTGGCCTCGGCGGAAGACATCAAGATGGTCGGCACCATCACCAAGCTGAAGGTCGCCGCCGACGGCAAATCGGCCGAAGCCACCCTGAAGGACGTCAAATCCGGCAATTCCGTCACAATCAACATTACCGATGACGAAACCCTCGACAAGTTCAAGGACAAGCGCATCCAGGAAGGGGACGAAATCCGCGCCAAGTTCGACAGCAACGGCAACAAGAGCAAGTCGTTCAAGCGTACCTCCGGCTGCTGATCACCCCGGGCCAAGCCGCCCGGCGATCGAAGAATGCCCCCGCTGTCGGCATCCGGCCGACCCTGGGGGCATTTTCCTTGCCGGCCGGGCCGCGACACACATCAAGGAAAGGGCCGAGCGGCCCGGCTACGCTGCATGCTCGACGGCACACCCCCTATAATCCGTCGCTCCCCACCTGTCCGGATCGAACATGGAATCCAGCCCGCACCCAACCGGCACCCCGCAGAGGCCGAAGGCCGACACCATCGAGGCACGCATGAAAATCGCCGTGCGCGACATCGGCATTCCGCCACGGCCAGCCATCCTGAGCCAGATCGAGCAGGAAGCGGCCAAGGACGCGCCGGATTTTCTGCATCTCGCCCGCCTGCTCAGCCAGGATGTCGGCCTGGCGGCCGGCATCATCAAGGTCGCCAATTCCCCGTTCTTCTCCTACGGCAAGAAGATTCCGACCGTCCAGGAGGCGCTGCTCGTCCTTGGCCTCAAGCTGGTCGTCACCACCATCGCCGGACTGGCCCTGCGCCAGACGTTCAAGCATGTGCCGAACATGGAACGCTTCTGGGATGCCTCGGCTGCCACCGCGGAAACCTCGGCCATGCTGGTTCGGGAAATCGGCGGCGATCTCGGCCTGCGCCCCGAAGACGCCCACACGTTTGCCCTGTTCCGCGATTGCGGCATTCCGATGCTGATGATCCCCTTCCCGGAATACCGCGAGATCCTGGCCCGCGCCAACGAGGACGCCAGCCAGCCGTTCACCGCCATCGAAGATGCGGCGATCGGGCTGAACCATGCCCAGGTCGGTGCCGAACTGGCCGAGGACTGGCTGCTGCAGCGGGACACCTGCCTGGCCATCCGCCATCACCACGACCGGGCGGTGCTCGACGGCGCACACGACGTATCGCTCCGCGCCCGCCGCCTGATCGCTATCGCCCAGCTGGCCGAATACCTGATCCAGCAAAGAACCGCCCAGTCCCTGACCAGCGAATGGCAGAAGCTGGGCAGCGCCTGCCTGGCCTGTCTTGGCCTGCGGGAAGACGACCTGCCGGCGCTGGCCGAAGCCTGCCTGCCGGCCGCCACCGCCTGAGTCGGCCCGGCGGCGTCACACAGCGTGACCCTCCGGTCGGCCGGCTGGCCCTAGAATGGCGGTCTGTTCCCTGCCGCCCATCCGCCACCGCCCGATGTCCGCCACGCTGCCCGCCCATCGTCCGAATCCGCTCGGTTTCCTGCCCGTCTGGCAACGCAATTTCCTGGTCTGGCGCAAGCTGGCGCTGCCCTCCATCCTCGGCAACCTGGCCGACCCGCTGATCTACATGCTCGGCCTCGGCTACGGCCTGGGCGCCATGCTGCCCAGCATCGACGGCAGGCCCTACGTCGCCTTCCTCGCCGCCGGCACGGTGTGCGCCTCGACGATGAATGCCGCCACCTTCGAGGCGCTCTATTCGGCCTTCTCCCGTATGCATGTGCAGAAGACCTGGGAGGCCATCCTCAACACGCCGCTCGGTCTGGCCGACGTGGTCGCCGGCGAACTCTTCTGGGCAGCGACCAAGTCGCTGTTCTCCGGCGCTGCCATCCTCGTCGTCATCACCGGCATGGGCCTGACCCACGGCCCGCTGGCCCTGTGGGCGCTGCCCGCCATCGTGCTGACCGGCCTCGCCTTCGCGGCGCTCGGCCTGATCTGGAACGCGCTGGCGCCGAGCTACGACTTCTTCATGTATTACTTCACGCTGTTCATCACGCCGATGACGCTGATTTCCGGCGTCTTCTTCCCCACCGACCAGTTGCCCGGCTGGCTGGCCGCCATCGGCCAGTGGCTGCCGCTCGCCCAGGGCGTCGCGCTGGTCCGCCCGCTGCTCGCCGGCCAGGTGCCGGCCGATGCCCTGATCCACATCATGGCGTTGCTCGTCACCACCGCCGTAGCCTTCGCCATCGCCCTGCGCCTGACCCGGCGCCGCCTGCTCAAGTAGAATTCGCTGATGGACATCCGCCTCGTCATCACCAACTGCCCGGACGAAGAAACAGCCAACCGCATCGCGCTGGCCGTGGTCGAAGCCCGGCTCGCCGCCTGCGTGAACATCCTGCCGCGCGTGCAATCCATCTACCGCTGGCAAGGCGCGGTCGAGTCGGCCGCCGAAGTGCCCTTGCTGATCAAGACTACCGCCGCGGCCTACCCGGCCCTCGAAGCCGCCATCCGCGAACGCCACCCCTACGACATCCCCGAAATCATCGCCCTGCCGATCGCTGGCGGGCTGCCGGCCTACCTGAACTGGCTGGCCGCCGAAACACTCCAATGACCATGCGCCTCTTCCTGTTCCTCTTCTCGCTGCTGGTTTCCCTGGCCCACGCCGAGGAGTTCCTCGATCCGGCCGTTGCCTTCAAGCCGAGCGTGCGCGCCCTCGATGGCCAGACCCTTGAAATCCGCTATGAAATCGCCCAGGGCTACTACCTGTACCGGGAAAAATTCCGCTTCGTCGCCGAGGGCGATACCGTAACGCTCGGTGAACCGAGCCTCCCGAAGGGCAAGGCGAAGAACGACGACAACTTTGGCCAGGTCGAGGTCTATTACCAGCAGGCCGTTGCCCGGGTGCCGGTCGACCGCAACGCCTCCGGCCCGCTGACGCTGGCCGTCAAGGTCACCGCGCAGGGCTGCGCCGATGCCGGCGTCTGCTACCCGCCGCAGACCCAGACGCTGAGCGTCACGCTACCCGACCCGGCAAGCGCGCCGAGCGCCGCCGCGGCAGCTGGTACCGGCGAGGGCGACGAAAGCGGCATGATTGCGGCGACTCTGAGGGATGCCGGTTTCTGGGCGATTCTTGCTTTCTTCTTCGTCGCCGGTCTCGGCCTGTCACTGACGCCCTGCGTCTTCCCGATGATTCCGATCCTCTCCGGCATCATCGCCGGGCAAGGCCACCAGGCTTCCCATGCCCGCGGTTTCGCGCTGTCCGTGGCCTACGTGCTGGGCATGGCCATCACCTATGCCGCCGCCGGCGTCGCGGCCGGCCTGACCGGCACGCTGATCTCCAGCGCCTTGCAGAATGCCTGGGTACTGGGCGGCTTCGCGCTGGTTTTCGTCATCCTGTCCTTATCGATGTTCGGTTTTTACGAGCTGCAGCTGCCGACCGCCCTGCAGAGCAAGCTATCGGAAGAATCCGGCCACCTGCAGGGTGGCCGCGGCATCGGCGTCTTCCTGATGGGTGCGCTGTCGGCGCTCATCGTCGGCCCCTGCGTCGCCGCCCCGCTGGCCGGCGCGCTGCTCTACATCGGCCAGACCGGCGACGCGGTGCTGGGCGGCACGGCGCTGTTCGTCATGGCACTCGGCATGGGGGCGCCGCTGATCGCCGTCGGCGTGGCCGGCGGCTCGCTGCTGCCGAAAACCGGGCCGTGGATGGAAGGAGTCAAGAAAGCCTTCGGCGTGCTGCTGCTCGCCACCGCCGTCTGGCTGGTCACACCGGTCGTGCCGCCGGTCGCCGCCATGCTGGCATGGGCGCTGTTGCTCATCGTGCCGGCCATCTACCTGCACGCCCTCGACCCGCTGCCGCCACACGCCAAGGGCTGGCAACGCTTCTGGAAGGGCATCGGCATCGTCATGCTGCTCACCGGCGCCGCGCTGCTCATCGGCGCCCTGGCCGGCAGCCGCGACCCCCTGCAACCACTAGCCGGCCTGCGCGGCACGGCCATCGCGGCCGACACGAAGCATCTGCCTTTCGAGCGCGTCACCTCGGTGGCCGACCTGGAAGCCAAGATCGCCGCCGCCGGCCAGCCGGTGATGCTCGACTTCTATGCCGATTGGTGCGTGTCGTGCAAGGAAATGGAGAAATTCACCTTCGCCGACCCCGCCGTACAGGCCAAACTGGCCGGATTCCGGCTGCTGCAGGCCGACGTGACGGCCAATTCGGCCGATGACAAGGCGCTGCTCGCCCGCTTCCAGCTGTTCGGCCCACCGGGCATCATCTTCTTCGACGCTGAAGGCCGGGAAAACACGGCGGTGCGCATCGTCGGCTTCCAGGACGCCAGGCAGTTCCAGACCACGCTGGCCCGGCTGGGCAGCGCCGGCTAAATCCGCTCGGCGCGCAGGCTGCCGGTGGCGTGACGCAAGGCCGCCAGGGCGAAGGCGAGGCCGACGACCAGACCGGCGACGACGTCGAGCACGACGTGCTGCCGGGTGGCAACGGTGGACCACAGGATGGCCAGGCATTGCAGGGCATTGACTGCCCGCAGCCAGACCGGGCTGCCGATGGCGCGGCCGATGCGGTCGAGCCAGAGCGCGGTGAAGACCGCCGCGGCGACGTGCAGCGACGGGCAGGCGTTGCCGCCGGTATCGACGGTCTTGATCACCGCCATTTCCGGATACCGGCTCCAGTCGATGCCGGACGGCGGCACCGCGGTGGGAAACAGCCAGAACAGCCCGAGGCAGAACAGGCACATGGCGGCGATCCAGACGCCGAACAGGGCGAGCGTACGGAATTCGCGGAGCAGGGCGGGGGGCAGCGAGGCATAGACCCAGAGCGAGACATAGGCCGGAAAGGCGAGCGGTGTGAAGGGAATCCAGGCATCGGCCGCAATCTGCGGCATGACCGTCGCCGGCGCCAGCGGAAAGCGCAGCACGCCGAAATATCCCCAGAAGAACAGGGCCATGAAGGCCATGGTACCGAAAGCCTTGAGCGGCGCTAGGTAGCGCAGACGGGCGACGATCTGCCGGGTCCAGTGCGGTCGGTCGGAAAGAGGCATCGGGTATCGGCGGCGCGGAAATGAAAAAGGAAACGTCATGGTAGCAAATCACGCCGGCTGGCCGCCGCTTTCCCGCCGCAGCCCGGGCCGGCGGGCGGAAACCTTTGTAAATCATGGGCTTTCGGCTAAAATTCGCGCCCATGGATTCCATTGGCTTGATTCGCGAATTTCTCAAGGACCGTCTCGGCGTCGAACCGGACAGGGTTGTTCCGGCTGCGGTGCTGGCGGAACTCGGGGTCGATTCCCTGATGATGCTCGAACTGATGTTCGAGTTCGAGGACCGTTTCAACATCAAGCTGTCCGACGACACCGCCGCACCGAAAACCGTGGGCGACATGGTGTCCCTGATGGACGGCCTGATCGCCGCCGCCCAGAGTTGAGCCATGAGCCAGCGGCGGGTTGCGATCACCGGCCTCGGGCTGGTCAATCCCTACGGGAGCGGCGGCCTGGCCGACTTCTTCGCCCGCCTGAGCGCCGGCGAATCGGCCATCCGCCACCTGCTGACCGACGACCAGCCGCGTCCACTGTCCATTCCCTTCGTCAGTTGCCCCGGTTTCGATGCCGACGCGGCGCTCGGCAAGCCGCTCGCCTCGATGATGGACCGCTTCGCCCAGCTGGGCATGGCGGCTGCCTTCACCGCCTGGGACGATGCCGGCCTGCCGCGCCAGGCCGAGGGTGAATCGCGCGACAACTGGGGGGTGGCCTGGGGCACTGCGCTGGGCGGCACGCTGGCTTACGAAAAGGGTTACCGCGAACTGTGGCAGAAGGGCCGCGAGCGCCTGTCGCCGCTCGCCGTCGTGCTGGGCATGAACAACGCGGCCAATGCCCACATCTCGATCCAGCTCGCGCTCGGCGGCATCAGCATGAGCCATACGGTGGCCTGCGCCTCGTCGGCCATCGCCATCGGCGAAGCTTTCCGCCGCGTCCGTTCGGGCGAGGCGACGATCATGGTCACCGGCGGTTCCGACGTGCCGCAGGCCTACGGCGTCGCGCGCGCCTGGGAGGCCCTGCGCGTCATGGCCCCCGGCGATGCCGACACCTCGCCGCAAGCCTGCCGGCCGTTCGCCGCCGACCGCCGCGGCCTGGTGCTCGGCGAGGGTGGCGCGGCGCTGGTGCTCGAAGACTGGGAGCATGCCGTCGCCCGGGGCGCCACGATCCATGGCGAAATCGTCGGCTACGGCACGAGTTGCGACCACAGCCACCTGGTCAAGCCGGAAGTCGCCGGCCAGGTGCGCGCCCTCCGGCTGACCCTGGCCGACGCCGGTCTGACGCCGGCCGACATCGACTACGTCAATGCCCACGGCACGGCCACGGCGGAAGGCGACCCGGTCGAAATCGCGGCGCTGAAACAGGTCTTCGGCGAACGGGCCGGGCAACTGCCGGTCAGCGCCACCAAATCCATGCATGGCCATCTGCTCGGCGCGGCCGGCGCGATCGAGGCGATCGCCACCGTGCTCGCCCTGCGCGAACAGGTCGTGCCGCCCACCGCCCATCTCGACGGCAAGCTCGACCCGGCCTGCGCCGGGGTCGATCATGTCACCACCGGCCGCCGCCAGCCGCTGCGCGCCGCCCTTTCCAATTCCTTTGCCTTCGGCGGCAGCAACGCGGTTCTTGCCTTCCGCGCCGTCGCGCCGTAATTGCCCGGAAGTTCCATCATGTCCCAAGCCATTTCTCCGGAAACCGTCGACGCCCTGTTGCCGGAAGTTGCCGACCTGATCGTCACGGCCCTCAACCTCGACATGCGCCCGGCCGACATCGAGGCCGACGCGCCGCTGTTCGGCGACGGCCTCGGCCTGGATTCGATCGACGTGCTGGAAATCGCCCTCGTCATCTCGAAGAAATACGGCTTCCAGCTCAAGTCGGACAACCAGGACAACGTCCGCATCTTCTCGTCGCTGCGCGCCCTGGCGGCGCATATCGCCAGCCAGCGCACGCAATGACCGTGACCCCGGCCCAGCTGCTGCGCGGCCTGGCCGTGGTCGCCTTTCTCGTCGCCTGGGCGCTGCTCGCCCACGTCGGCAGCGCCGGCGAGGGCTCGGCCGATCTGTCGGTCCTGCTCGGCGTGGCACCGATCATGGTCGCGGTCGGTCTGCTCCTCTGGCGCAGCCGCCACCCGCTGCTCGCCGGTGGCGGCAACCTGATCCTGCTCGCCGCCCTTGTCGGGTTGTGGCCGACCCTGCGCCAGAACGTCGCCCTGCTCTTCTTCATCCAGCACCTCGGCACCAACCTCGCGCTCGGCACCCTGTTCGGACGCAGCCTGCTCGACGGCGGCGAAGCGCTGATCACCCGGTTGGCGCGCGCCGTCCATCAGGGCGAACTGTCCGAGTGCAAACGACGCCATACCCGTCAGGCAACCCTGGCCTGGACGCTGTTTTTCCTGGGCAACGCGCTGGTTTCCGCCACCCTCTGGCTGTTCGCACCGCCCGCCGTGTGGTCGGTCTACGCCAACCTGCTGTCGATGCCGCTGCTCGCCGCCATGTTCGCTGCCGAACACCTCTGGCGCCGCATCGTCCTGCCGCCGGAGGAGAGGCCCAGCCTGATCCAGGTCGCCCGCGCCTATCGCCTGCACGGCAAACAGACCCCGCCGGCCAATCCGTCATGAATCGCCTCCCCCTGCTCGCCGGCGACGACCCCGCCGCCGTCTTCGCCTGGCGCCCGGAAGGCCCGGTCAGCGTCGGCGACTACCTGGCCGACGTGCAGGCACTGGCCGATCGCCTGCCGGCCACCCGCCACCTGCTCAACCTGTGCCACGACCGCTACCGCTTCGCGGTCGGTTTCGCGGCCGGCCTGCTGCGCGGCATGACCAGCCTGCAGCCCTCGTCACAATCGCCGGAAACCTTCCGCCGCCTGGCCGCCGATTTTCCCGATCTGGTCGCCTTGTGCGACGGCCCGCTCGAGACAACGGCGGTGCAGCGTTTCGACTTCCCGGCCCTGGTCCGTGGCCGAAACACCCCGCCCATCCCGCAGATTGCCGTCGACCATCTGGCCGCCATCCTGTTCACCTCGGGGTCGACCGGCCTGCCCCAGGCGCAGAAGAAAACCTGGGGCAAGCTGGTGCTGAACGGCCGGGCCGGGGCACAAGCCCTGGGCCTCGACCGCCGACCGCATGTCCTGGTCGGCACCGTCCCGGTGCAGCACAGTTACGGATTCGAATCGACCTTCCTGCTCGCCCTGCACGGCGGCTGTCCGTTCTGGTCGGGCAAGCCCTTCTATCCGCAGGACATCGCCAGCGCGCTGGCCGCCGTGCCGCAGCCGCGCCTGCTGGTCACGACGCCCTTCCACCTGGCGGCGCTGCTCGCCGCCGGCATCGATCTGCCGGCCGTCGACCTGCTGCTCTCCGCCACCGCGCCGCTATCGACCAAGCTGGCGACCGAGGCCGAGGCGCTGACCGGCGCGCCCCTGTGCGAAATCTACGGCTCGACCGAATCCGGCCAGCTGGCCAGCCGGCGGACGACCGCCGGGGCGCCGTGGACCCGGCTGCCCGGCGTGCGCCTGGAGCAGGACGGCGAGCGCACGCTGGCCTGCGGCGACCATGTCGAAGGACGGGTCGCGCTGTCCGACGTCATCGAATTGCTGCCGGACGGCCGTTTCCTGCTGCACGGGCGGCATGCCGACCTGATCAACATCGCCGGCAAGCGCACCTCGCTCGCCTACCTGAACCATCAGCTGGCCGCCGTGCCGGGCGTGGCCGACGGCGCCTTTTTCCTGCCCGACACGGAGGGCCCGGACGGCATCACCCGGCTGGCGGCCTTCGTCGTCGCCCCCGGCCTGACCGCTCGCCAGATCACCGTCGCGCTGCGTGAACGGATCGAAGCCATCTTCCTGCCGCGGCCGCTGGTACTGGTCGACGCTCTGCCACGCAACAGCACCGGCAAGCTGCCGCGCAGCGGCCTGCAGGCACTCTATGCCGAGCACCTGGAAAGGGTAGGGCATGGCCGACGCTGAATTCGCCTGGCGCGTGCCGACCGACCATCCGGCCCTGGCCGGCCATTTCCCGGGCCACCCCATCGTGCCGGGCGTCGTGCTGCTCGACCGGGCGATCCATTTTGCCGAGACCCTGCTCGGCCGCCCGGGGCTGGCCTGGCAGGTTAGCAACGCCAAGTTCTTCAGCCCGGCCCGCCCCGGGGAAACGCTGATGTTCGCGCTGCAGCAGAAAGCCAGCGGGGCGATGGTCTTCGCCGTGCAGGCTGCCGGCCGCGACATCGCCGCCGGCAGCCTGACGCCGCCCGCGCCATGACCCCGGAAAAATCCACCGAAGCCGACTGGCGGCGCCAGCAGGAACGCAGCAACCTCGCCATCCTCAGGCTGATGGTCTGGATTTCGCTGACCTTCGGGCGCGCCATCGGCCGCCTCGTCCTGCACGGCATTGCCGCCTATTTCGTGCTCTTTTCCCCGAAGGCCCGCCGCTGCAGCCGTGACTACCTGCACCGGGCGCTCGGCCGCTGGGCCGAATGGTCGGACGGCTACCGCCATGTCTTCAGTTTCGCCAGCACCATCCACGACCGCATCTACCTGCTCAACGACCGTTTCGACCTGTTCGAGATCGAGGTGGTTGGTGCCGCGGCGGTCAGCGCGGCAGCCCGCTGCCAGCCCGGCGTGCTGCTCATCGGTGCCCACCTCGGCAGCTTCGAGGTGCTGCGGGCCGTCGGCCGGGAGCAAGGCGGGCTGCCCGTGGCGATGCTGATGTATGAGGAAAACGCCCGCAAGATCAACACCACGCTGGAAGCGATCAACCCGGCGGCCAGCCGGGACATCATCCCGCTCGGCCGGATGGATTCCATGCTGCAGGCCCGCGACAAGCTGGAGGCAGGCTACGCGGTTGGGATGCTGGCCGACCGCCGCCTGGGCGACGACGCCACCATCGCCTGCGACTTCCTCGGCCAGCCGGCCCCCTTCCCGGTCGGCCCCTGGCGCATGGCCGCCCTGCTGCGCCGGCCGGTCTTCTTCATGACCGGGCTTTACCTCGGCGGCAACCGCTACCGCCTGCACTTCGAGCCGCTGGCCGATTTTTCGCAAACGCCGCGCGCCGAGCGCGATGCCGCCATTCGCGCCGCCATGCAACGCTACGCCGACCGCCTGAGCCATTTTTGCCGGCAGGCGCCCTACAACTGGTTCAATTTCTTCGATTTCTGGCAGAAAAAATGATCAAACGCCTGCTCGGCTGCCTGTTCCTGCTCGCCCTTGCCACGACCGCCAGCGCCGCCTTCGACATCGGCCAGCTGATGGGCGACCTGGCCCGTCACAAGGGAGGCAAGGCGACCTTCGTCGAGAAGAAGTACTTCGCCATCCTCGACAAGCCGGTCGTCGCCACCGGCGAAATGACCTATCGGGCGCCGGACCGCCTCGAGAAGCGGACGCTGACCCCGAAGGCCGAAACGATGATTCTCGACAAGGACATCCTGTCCATCGAGCGCGACAAGCAGAAGCTGTCGATCAACCTGGCCAATCAGCCCGAAGCGCTTGCTTTCGTAGACAGCATCCGCGGGACGCTGTCCGGCAACCGGGCGGCACTGGAGAAGAACTACGCGCTGCATCTGGCCGGCAACCGCGACAAGTGGGTGCTCACCCTGCTGCCCAGCGACCAGAAGATCGCCAGCCTGGTGCAGCGCATCACGGTCAGCGGCAGCAAGAACCAGGTGCGCGTCATCGAATACCTGCAGGCCGACGGCGACCGGGCGGTGCTGAACATCGACCCGGTCGACACCCCATGACCCGGCCCGCGACACGCGCCTTCCTGCTCTGGCTGCTGGCCATGGCCGCCGGCGCCCTGGTCGTTTGGCACAGCCGTTTTTCGGCCGACATGAGCTTCTTCCTGCCGGCCCGGCCAACGGCCGAGCAGCAGGTGCTGGTCGACCAGCTGAAGGAAGGCGTCGTGTCGCGCCTGCTGATGGTGGCCATCGAGGGCGGCGACCCGGCCGGACGGGCGGCCGCCTCCCGCCAGTTGCGCGCCCGGCTCGCCGCCCTGCCGGAATTCGTTTCGGTGCAGAACGGCGAAAGCGGCAGCCAGGATGCCGACCGCGATTTCCTGTTTGCCCACCGCTACCTGCTCAGCCCGGCCGTCACCCCGGCTCGCTTCACCGAGGAGGGCCTGCGCGCGGCCGTCGCCAACAGCATCGACCTGCTCGCCTCGCCGGCCGGCCTGATGCTCAAGCCGCTGCTGCCGCGCGACCCGACCGGCGAACTGGTCGAGATGATCGCCGGCCTCAACGCCGGCGCCCAGCCCCATGTGCGGGACGGCGTGTGGGCTTCGCGCGATGGCGAGCGGGCCATGCTGCTCATCCAGACCGCGGCGCTCGGCTCCGACACCGACGGCCAGGAGCGGGCGATCGGCCTGATCCGCAGTACCTTCACCGCCCTGGCCCCGGCCGGCGAACTCCGCCTGCAACTCTCCGGCCCCGGCCTGTTTGCCGTCAAGTCGCGGGCGACCATCCAGCACGAAGTCAGCCGCCTGACCCTGATCAGCACGCTGGCCATCGTCGCCGTGCTGTTCTTCGTCTATCGCTCGCCGCGCCTGATGACCCTCGGCCTGCTGCCGGTGGTGAGCGGTGCGCTGGCCGGCATCGTCGCCGTCAGCCTGACTTACGGTACGGTATTCGGCATCACGGTCGGCTTCGGCTCGGCCCTGATCGGCGAAGCGGTCGATTACTCCATCTATTATTTCGTGCAGTCCGGCCGGCTCGGCGTCGGCCCGTGGCGGGCACGCTTCTGGCCGACCATCCGCCTCGGCGTGCTGACCTCGGTCGGCGGTTTCGCGGCGCTGCTGTTTTCCGGATTTCCCGGCCTCGCCCAGCTCGGCCTCTACGCCCTGAGCGGGGTGCTGACCGCCGCGCTGGTCACCCGTTACATCCTGCCGCCGCTCGCCGGCAACGACCTCCGGCTGCGCGACCTGAGCCCGGTCGGCCCGCGCCTCAAACGCGGCATTGCGCTGCTTCAGGCCCTGCGCTGGCCGGTGCTCGCACTCACCATCGCCGCCATCCTACTGCTCGCCGTCAACCGCGACCACCTGTGGCACCCCAACCTGTCGGCCCTGAGCACGGTCAGTGCCGAGGATGCCGCCATCGACCAGGCCTTGCGCGCCGACATTGCCGCCCCGGATGCCCGCTACATGGTGGTGATCACCGCCGCCGACCGCGAATCGGCCCTGCAGGCCGCCGAGCGGGCCGGCGAGAAACTGGATGGCCTGATCGCCGCCGGCCTGATCGGCGGCTACGACAGTCCGGCCCGCTTCCTGCCCTCGGCTGCCCGGCAGGCGGAGCGGCGCGCCAGCCTGCCGCCCACCGCGGAGCTGCAACCGCGCCTGCAGGCCGCGCTGGCCGGTTCGCCGCTCGCTGCCAGCAAACTCGGCGGCTTCCTTGCCGACGTCGAACAGACCCGGCAGCACGGCCACATCGACCGCGCCACGCTGGACGGCACCAGCCTGGCGCTGGCCGTCGATTCGCTGCTCCTGCAGCGGCCGACCGGCTGGAGCGTGCTGCTCCCCTTGCGCCCGCCGGGCGGCGAGCGGGGCGTCGATATCACCATCGAGCCGGTGCGCGCCGCGCTCGCCGGTTCCGGCGCCTTGTTCGTGGACATGAAGCACGAGTTCGACACGCTGTACAACGACTACCTGCATGAAGCGACGCTGCTCTCGCTGGCCGGCTTCGCCGCCATCGTCGGCCTGCTCGCCGCCACGCTGCGTTCGGCCCGCCGCCTCGGCCGCCTGCTCCTGCCGCTGCTCGCTTCGGTCGCCCTGGTCATCGCCAGCCTGCACCTGGCCGGCGAGCAACTGCACCTGCTGCACCTGATCGGCATGCTGCTCATCGTCGCCGTCGGCTCCAACTACGCGCTGTTCTTCGACCATGCCGGACAAACCGGCGAACTGGACGATGCAACGCTGGTCTCGATGGTCGTTGCCAACCTGACCACGGCCATCGGCTTCGGCACGCTGGCCCTGTCCAGGGTACCGGTATTGCACGCGGTGGGTGTCACGGTCGGCCCCGGCGCCATCCTCGCGCTACTGCTCGCCGCCTGTTTCGTCAGCCGGCCGGAGCGGACATGAACCAGGCGCTGCGCAGCCTGCACCAGATGGCCGGGGGCGACACGCTGCTCCTCCTGCTACCGGGGGCCTACATGACACCCGAGCACTATGCCGAACAGTGCTTTCCGGCCGTTGCCGACCGCCGCCTGGCGGTCGACCTGCAGGCCGTCGACCTCGGCGTCGATGCGCTCAGCAGTGGCGAAGCAATGCCGGCCATCGTCGAGCAGATTCTCCGCCCCGCCCGCACCCGATACGCCCGGCTCTGGCTGGGCGGCATTTCGCTCGGCGGCCTGCTGGCCCTCTGCCTGAATGCCGACCATCCCGGCCTGGCCGACGGCCTGTGCCTGATCGCCCCCTATCCGGGCAGCCGGCTGACCACCCATGCCATCGCCCGGGCCGGCGGACTGGATGCCTGGACCCCGACGGCCGCGGAACTGACCGATCCGGAATACCGCGCCTATCGCTGGCTCAAGGCGCCACCGGCCGACCAGCCGGTTTTTATCGGCCATGGCCGCGCAGACCGCTTCGCGCCGGGCATGGGCGCCATCGCCGACCGCTTTCCGCCGGCTGCCCGGCAGGTGGTGGACGGAGGCCATGACTGGCCGACCTGGCGCACATTGTGGGAACATTTTCTCGACCGGGGCCTCCTCACTGCCTGAACATGCCGAACCGCTGGAAACCTTCGCCCGCCCTCCGCGCCACCTTCGCCATCCACGCCGGTGCCGTGCTCGGCTGCCTGCTCGCGCCGGCCATCTGGCCCTGGGTGCTCGGCGCGCTGGTCATCAACCATGCGGTGATCACGGTGGCCGGCCTGCTGCCGCGCTCGACCCTGCTCGGGCCCAACCTGACCCGCCTGCCACCGGCTTCCGTTGCACTACGCGAGGTGGCGATCACCATTGACGACGGACCGGATCCGGACGTCACGCCGCAGGTACTCGACATCCTCGACGCAGCCGGCGCCCGTGCCACGTTCTTCTGCATCGGCTGGCGCGCCCGCCAGAATCCGGCCCTGTGCCGCGACATTGTCGCCCGCGGCCATCAGGTCGAAAACCATGGCGACAGCCATTCCCGGGCCTTCGCCTTTTTCGGGCCGCGCCGCATGCAGGCCGATATCGCTGCCGGGCAGGCCACGCTGGCCGGCATCACCGGGGAGCGGCCACGTTATTTCCGCGCCACCGCCGGCCTGCGCAACCCTTTCCTCGACCCGGTGCTGCACCGGCTCGGTATCCGGCTCGCTGCCTGGACACGGCGCGGCTACGACACGCGCTGCGGCAACCCGGACACCGTCCTGGCCCGCCTGACCCGCGATCTTGGCCCCGGCGACATCCTGCTCCTGCACGATGGCCACGCCGCCCGCACGACGGACGGCCAGCCGGTCATCCTCGCCGTGCTGCCCCGCCTGCTCGCCGCGCTGCGCGAAAAGGAACTCAACCCCGTCACGCTGAACCACGCCCTTTCATGACCAAGCGTTTCCTCAACCAACTGCTCGACGAAGCCAGCCGCCCCTTCCGGCAGGGTGGCCATTTCGCCTACCACTACGCGCGGGGAAAGCTGTCCTCCGACAGCATCTTCCGTGAAATCCTCAAGCGCGGCCTGTTCACCGCACAGGGCCGCTACCTCGATCTCGGCTGCGGCCAGGGCAGCCTGTTCGCTTGGCTCCTCGCCGCCCGCCGGCTGCACGAGGCCGGCCACTGGCCACAGGACTGGCCGGCCGCCCCGAAGCCGCTGCTGCTGCATGGCATCGAGCTGATGCAAAAGGACGTGGACCGCGCCGCCCGGACTTTCGGCCCGCATCACCCGATCGTCCGCATCGAGCAGGGCGATATGACCACCGCCGATTTCGGCCATGCCGACGTGATCACCATCCTCGATGCCCTGCATTACTTCGACCACGACCGCCAGAAAGACGTCATCCGCCGCATCCGCGCCGCACTGCCGCCGGGGGGCCTGTTCCTCACCCGCATCGGCGACGCCTCGGCCGGCCTGCCCTACCACCTGTGCAACTGGGTCGACCATGCCGTCACCTTCATGCGCGGCCACCGTCTGCCGCGCCTTTACTGCCGAACCCTCGCCGACTGGGTGGCGTTGCTCGAAAGCCACGGCTTCACGGTGGAAACCGACCCGATGAACGAAGGCAAGCCCTTTGCCAATGTCATGCTGGTTTGCCGCGTCCCGGGCTGATCCGATGCGCCGCCGCGTCCTCCCCGCGCTGCTGACGGCCCTCCTGCTCGCCGGCTGTTCGACTTTCGAGGAGGGCGAGGGCGAAGGACCGCCCCTGCCGCCCGACATGGCGCGCCGGGCCGACGGCAAGACGGCCAGCGCCTGGCCGACCGCATTGAGCGAGGCGGAAGTTCGCCAGCGCATCGTTCGCCTGCTGCCGGCGGGGGTGAAGGACAAGGCGGGCTGGGCAGAGGACCTGTACACCGCCTTCAAGGCGCTGGAAGTGCCGCACGCGACGCAGACCTATTGCGCCGCCATGGCCATCATCGAACAGGAATCGAGCTTCCAGGCCGACCCGGTGGTCCCCGGCCTGCCCGCCATCGTGCGCAAGGAACTGGAGGCGCGCGCCGGGCGCTTCGCCGTGCCGTCGCTGCTCGTCACCGCCGCGCTGAGCAAGACCTCGCCGACCGGCAAGACCTACAACGAGCGGATCGACGCGCTGAAGACCGAAACCCAGCTCAATGACCTGTTCGAAGACATGATCGGCGAACTGCCCTTCGGCCGGCAGTTGTTCGCCGACTACAACCCGGTGCGCACCGGCGGCCCGATGCAGGTCAGCATCGAATTCGCCAGCCAGCACGTCAAGGAACGCAGCTACCCGTATCCGATCGCCAAAAAACTGCGCAACGAGGTGTTCACCCGGCGGGGCGGCCTCTATTTCGGGAGCGCCATCCTGCTCGACTACGAAGTGCCCTACGACCAGATCGTCTATCGCTTCGCCGATTTCAACGCCGGCCGTTACAGCAGCCGCAATGCGGCTTTCCAGCTCGCCCTGGGCAAGCTCAGTGGCAAGCCCCTGGCACCGGACGGCGACCTGCTGCGCTACGACAACGGACTGCCGGCCAATGTCGCCAGCCAGGTGGAGGATGCCGCGCTGGGTATCGCGCACCAGCTGGAAATGAGCCGGCCGCAAATCCGCCGCGACCTGCTGCTCGAAAAAACCGCAGCCTTCAGCCGCAGCCCGCTGTTCACCCGCGTTTTCGCGCTGGCCGACAAGCTGGGTAAACCGCTGCCCCGCCAGGCCATGCCACAGATCGACCTGAAAAGCCCGAAGATCAGCCGCAAGCTGACCACCGAATGGTTCGCCCGGCGGGTCGAAGGACGCTACAAGACCTGCCTCGGGCGGGGCACTTTCCGCTAGGCGGATGCCCCCTGCAGGGCTGCCTGGAAACCGGGCGCCGGGTCATCCAGCCAGCGCAGCACGGTTTCGTACAGCCGCGTCGCCGTCACCGGCTTGGCAATGAAATCGTTCAGACCACCGCTCAGGCAATAGTCGCGGTCTTCACCAAAGACGCAGGCGCTCAGCGCGATGATCGGCGTATTCGCGTAGCCGGGCAGGGCGCGGATGCGTTGCCCGGTCTCGACGCCGTCCAGTCCGGGCATCGCCAGATCGGTGATGATCAGGTCATAGGTCTGGCTGGCAGCCAGATCCATCGCGGTCTGGCCGTCCTTGGCGGCGTCCACCTTCAGCCCGACCTTGCTCAGCAACAGGCCGGTCACTTCCCGGTTCAGCGGATTGTCTTCGATCAGCAGGACCCGTCGTCCGGCATGGCGAAGCAGCAGGGAAAGTTCGGATACGGTCAGTTCACTCATGGCGTGCAGGCAGCTTGGGAAGAAAAGATTTCAGCAGGCGCCGCTTCCTGGTGTTTCATCAGAAGCAGCAGGTCGTGGGCATAACGCAGTGCCTGGCGCATGCCCAGATCAACATCGCTGACTGGCGGCACACCGGCAGGCAGTTCGAAGACGATGCGATGCACGCGCTCCTTCTCGTTGATCACGAGCAGGCGACCGCGATGCAGTTCGAGGATGCGACGGCAAATGGGCAGACTGAGATCCAGGCCGTAGCCGGCATCGAATTGCTCGGCGAAGGACGACTCGGTGATCTCGGTCGGAAATTCCGGCCCCTTGTCGCCGTAATCGGTCAGCACCAGGCGAATGAAGGAGCCGCAACGCTCGACGCTGATCTGCATGTAGCTGTTGGGGGCCAGATGGGTCGCCAGATGCTTCAGATAGACGGTCAGCGCCCGGCCGAGAAAATGCCTGCTGCCATAGATCACCGGCAAGCTGTCGTCGATGCCGGCAAAACACAGGCGAATGCCGTGAGCCAGCAAGGCGGGCCGGGCGGCAGCCACTGCTTCGGCAAGCAGTTCCGGAATGCGGATGCGCTCGTCGTTGAGCATCGTGACGGCACTGCAACTGGAGGCGAACAGCGAAATCTGCTGGATCTCGTTGCGCAACCCTTCGGCATCGCGGCGCAGTGCGCCGAGTGCCTGGTTAAGCCCGAAGTCCTCGCCGGCCTGCTGGCCAAAGCTGTCGAGCAGGCGCTCGGCAGAGCCGAGCAGTTTCTGGATCGGGCGCTCCAGGCTGCTGTCGAGCATTTCAATGAAATTGGTGAAGGTATTGCGCACATCGCGCTGCTGATCGGCAGGATGGATCAGCAGCAGGAACTCCTCGACCACCGGGCTGCTGATCAGCGTGGTGTCGATCCGGCGCGACGCACCGGCCGGGCCAATATCGAGGGGAATTTTCTGCGGCGACTCGAGATAGCCCTTCGTCAACTTGTCTATCGTCTGGCGCAGCTTGTCGAAGGGCACAACCTCATCCACAGCGCAGGCGAAGGCCGCCAGCGCAACCGGATTGGCGTAACGGACGACGCCCTGGGCATTCAGGATGAGCAGGCCATCGGAAAGGCGCTCGAACAAATGGCGGATATTGGCATTCACGACGTTGGCGGCGATCTGCAAGTTGCTACTCCATCATCATCCGCCGGCAGCCCGCTGGCATGACCAAATAAAGTTGCAAATTCACGCGTAATTGCTTTATTTGGCATATATGCTAATATTTTGAGCAGCATGGATAACCACAGCCTCGACATGACCATGGGCGACGTGCCTGACGGAAAAACAACCCGGTTGAAACACGGCGAACGCGCGATCCAAATGCAATTCCATCGCCTGTTGCTGGCACGCCTGAAGTTGCGTTACGGGAAAATTCCGACCAGTGCGCGGCTGGCGCGTGATTTTTCGCTGATCGCTTCTGACGTGGACCCCATTTCCCACGAGACGGCACGCAAATGGCTGCGCGGCGACGTCATGCCGCACGCCCGCCGCCTGAAAATCCTGTGCAGTTGGTTGAACATCGATTTCAGCCACCTCGGCGAAGCCGAAACACCGACCGGCCGGGGAGAGGGGGGCGCCGATCAATTGCGCCGCCGCCTGCAGCACATGATCGCCATGCTCGACACCCAGTCGCTTGCCGCCCTCCATGACATGGCGATTGACCTGCTCGCCGGGTCGGGCAAAAACGCCCCCCCTTGAGCCGCCCGGCGCAGGAAGCCGGGCAGGGGGCTCTGGTAAAATCGCCTTTTACCGAAACGAACCGGAACCGTGACCCCGCTGCTTCTTTCCGCCACCACTGCAACGACCTGCCTCGGGCGCGGCCTGGCCGCCACCCGCTCAGCCTTGCGCGAAGGGCGCAGCGGACTGGCGCCGTGCGCCTTCGAGACGGTCGAGCTCGCCACCTGGATCGGCGAAGTGCCCGGCGTCGACGACGAGCGCCTGCCCGCCCCGCTTGCCACCTACGATTGCCGCAACAACCGCCTGGCCCAGATGGCCCTCGAAACCGACGGCTTCGCCGCGCAAGTCCGCCAGGCCATTGCCCGCCATGGACGGGAGCGGGTGGGCGTCTTTCTCGGCACCAGCACGGCCGGCATCCTGCAGACCGAACTGGCCTATCGCCGCCGCCATCCGCAAACTGGCGCACTACCGCCCGATTTCCATTACCGGACGACGCACAACGCCTTTTCGCTGGCCGAATTCACCCGTGACTACTTCGGCCTCACCGGCATGGCGATGGCCATTTCGACGGCCTGCTCGTCGAGCGCCAAGGTCTTTGCCGCTGCAGCCCGTCAGCTGGCCCTCGGCACCATGGACGCCGCCATCGTCGGCGGCGTCGATACCCTGTGCCTGACCACGCTCCATGGCTTCGCCTCGCTCCAGCTGACCTCGCCGCAGCCCTGCCGTCCCTATGACGCCGAACGCGACGGCATCTCGATCGGCGAGGGCGCTGCCTTCGCGCTGCTCGAACGCACTGCCCGGGCACCGGCCGGCAGTGTGCTGCTGCTCGGCGCCGGCGAGTCGAGTGACGCCTACCACATGTCCTCGCCACACCCAGAGGGTCTGGGTGCCCGGCTCGCCATGGAGGCCGCGCTGCGCTCGGCCAGCCTGGACACCGCCGACATCGATTACATCAACCTGCACGGCACAGCCACGCCGGCCAATGACGCGGCCGAAGGCAAGGCGGTCGCCGCGCTGTTCGGCGACCGGGTGCCGTGCAGTTCGACCAAGGGCGCCACCGGCCACACACTGGGTGCCGCCGGAGCGGTCGAAGCGGTGATCTGCGCCCTGGCGCTGACCGACGGCTTCCTGCCCGGCAGCCCCGGCACCCGGACGCTCGACCCCGCCATCCCGGTCAACTACCTGCGGCACGGCCGCCCCGGCGGCCTCCGCCATGTCCTGAGCAATTCCTTCGGCTTTGGCGGCAGCAACTGCAGCCTGATCTTCGGAGTCGCGCCATGAACCCGCCCCTGACCGCCTGGCTCGAAGGCGTCGGCTGCCTCGCCCCCGGCCTGCCCGACTGGCCGACCGCCCGCGCCGTGCTGCGCGGCGAGCAGGCTTATGCCCCGGCGCCGACCATCCTGCCCGCCCCGGCCATCCTGCCGCCAGCCGAGCGACGCCGCGCCAGCCGGGTCGTCAGGCTCGCCCTCGCCGTCGGGCTGGAAGCCGCCGCCCAGGCCGGGGCCGATGTCGCCCGACTGGCCACCGTCTTTTCCGCCTCCGGCGCCGACGGCCACAACTGCCACGCCCTGTGCGAACAGCTGGCCAGCGATGACCGCCAGATTTCGCCGACCCGCTTCCACAATTCCGTACACAACGCCGCCGCCGGCTACTGGGGTATCGCCACCGGCGCCCGGGCGCCCTGCCAGGTCATCTGTGCCTACGACGCCAGCTTCGGCGCCGGCCTGCTCGACGCGCTCGGCCAGGTCGTCGTTGACCGGCAGACGACACTGCTCATCGCCTACGACAGCGAATATCCCGAACCCCTGTGCGCGACGCGCCCCGTACCGGATTGCGCCGGCATCGGGCTGCTTCTGGCGCCGGATCGCACGCCGCGCTCCCTGGCGCAGATCACCGTTTGCCCGACCGCCGACACCGCCGAACCACTGGCCGACGCAGCGCTGGAAAGCCTGCGCACCGCCATCCCGGCCCTCCGTGCCTTGCCGCTGCTGCACCGGCTGGCGCTGGGCGAGAGCGGCTCGCTGGTCGTCGACTACCTGCCGCCGATGCAACTGCGCATCGCCCTGCAACCGTGCTAGACCGCGCCGCAATCGCCCAGCGCATCCCGCACCAGGGCAGCATGTGCCTGCTCGATGCGGTGCTCGACTGGGACGACACCCGCATCACCTGCTGCGCCACCAGTCATGCCGACCCGGACAACCCGCTACGCGCCGACGGCCGCCTGGGCGCCGCCAACGGCATCGAATACGCCGCGCAGGCCATGGCCGTGCATGGCGCGCTGCTCGCCGGCGATGACGGCGCACCGCGCCAGGGCTACCTGACCAGCGTGCGCGGCGTGACGCTGCATGTCGCCCGCCTCGACGACCTGGCCGGCGCACTGCAGATCGCGGCCGAGCGCCTGTCCGGCGACACCAACCACATCCTCTACCAGTTTTCCGTCAACCACGCCGGCCGCTGCCTGCTCGAAGGCCGCGCCGCCGTCGTCCTCGACGCCACGGCCCTGAAGCAGGAGCAACCATGAAACGCGCCCTCGTCACCGGCGGCAGCGGCGGCATCGGTGCCGCCATCTGCCGGCGCCTCGCCGCCGACGGTCACCACGTCATCGTGCACGCCAACCGCGGCCTGGAAAAAGCCGAAGCGGTCGTCGCCAGCATCCGGCAAGCCGGCGGCAGCGCCGAAGCCGTCGCCTTCGACATCACCGACCGCAGCGCCACCGCCGCCCGGCTGGACAAACTGCTCACAGACGGTGCCATCCAGATCCTGGTCAATAACGCCGGCATCCACGCCGACGCCGTCTTCCCCGGCATGTCCGGCGAACAGTGGGATTCGGTCATCGCCGTCTCGCTGAACGGTTTCTACAACGTCACGCAACCGCTGACCATGCCGATGATCCGCACCCGCTGGGGCCGCATCATCACCATCACGTCGGTTGCCGGACTATCCGGCAACCGCGGTCAGGTCAACTACGCAGCCGCCAAGGGTGCCCTGCACGCTGCCAGCAAATCACTGGCCCTGGAACTGGCCAGCCGTGGCATCACGGTCAACGCCGTCGCCCCCGGCATCATCGCCACCGAGATGAGCGAAGGCGCCTTCGACGCCGATGCCATCAAGCAACTGGTGCCGATGAAGCGCGCCGGCCAGCCCGAGGAAGTCGCCGATCTCGTCGCCTTCCTCGCCTCCGACCGGGCCGCCTACATTTCCGGGCAGGTGATTTCGATCAACGGCGGGATGCTCTGACGTCCTGTCGCCATTTGCCGACCCACGCCGGAATCTCTAGAATCGCGCCCAATCATCCTGGGTAAATAAGAATAATGCGCATCCGAATCGGCTGTATCCTGGCACTGATCGCCTGCCTGCTTGCCGGCCATGCGGCGGCTGCCACGTATAAGTGCATGCAGGCCGGCAAAACGATCATCTCCGACCTGCCCTGCGCCGCCGATGCCAGCCGGGTAGACCATCAGGCCGACCGGGTCAGCCGCGGCCAGGTTCGGCAGGCAGAGGCGCAGCACATGCGCAATCATGCCCAGTTGCGGGAATTGGAATACAAGGCCGAACGCGACCGGCGGACGCCAGGTGGCATGCTGGTCGTCCCCGGCCCAACCAGTCCGGCGGATATGGTGCGTCGTCCGCACTGAGGATTCGTCATGGCAAAGACCCTCTACGACCTGCTCGAAGTCAGCCAGACGGCGAGCGCGGAGAGCATCGCAGCCAGTTATCGGCGCTTGCAGGCCGCCCAGGCGGCGCTGGTCGGCGACCCACAGTGTGGCGAGGATGCCACCAATCAGTTGATCGCCCTGCGCGAAGCCTATGCCACACTCTCCGATCCGGCCCGCCGCCAGGCTTACGATGCCCGGCTGGCGACCCGTACAATCGAAGCCTCTTCAGCGGAACCGGCCGTATCGCCGCGCCTGCGTCTGGCCATGCTCGCCGGGCTGATCGCTGCCTGCGGCCTAGGCTACGCCAAATTCCAGGCCGACCGCGAGAAAGCCGCCCTCGAACGGGAACAGGCGGCCGCCGCAGCCGCCATTCGGCAAGCCGAAATCGCCGCCCAGCAGGAGCGGGAACAGGCCGAGCGCGAGCGGCTGGCCGCCCGTGAGGCGGAATACCAGCGCCTGCGCGAGGAAGCCAGGGCTCGCCTCGAACAGGAACGCAACCTGGCGTATGGCCGGCAGGTATCGCGTGACGTACAGCGTGCCGAACTGCAAGCTGAAAGGGAACGCCTGCGTGAGGTCCAGCGCCAGGAACAGGAACGCCTGCGCGAGGAGCAGCAACGACTTTATGAAGCCGAACGCCGGCTGGCCCAGGATAAGGCGACGCTGCGCCGCATCGAGGCCGAGAACGCCCGCTATCCGCGTTTCTGAGCTTGGCCTCGGCCCGTACCGCACCGAACTGGCGGCCTGGCTGGCGCGTCGCCCGCCGGCCTGAATCGCCGCCTCAGGCCCCCGTCAGGCGGGCGAGGGCGGTCGCAATCGTTGCGGCATCCGCCGGGCGCACCAGGCGTTCGATCTCCTGCCCGTCGCGCAACAGGATCAGCGTCGGCCACAGCTTGACGCCGTAGCTGCGCCCGAGTGGCCGGCCGGGGCCATCCTCGATCCGAAGATGACGCAAACCGGTCACGCCCTGCAGGGCGGCGGCGAGTGGGGCCTGCGCCGCCTGGCAGTGGCCGCACCAGTTGGCGCCGAATTCGAGCAGGGTGGGGCCGGGCAGGGCGTCAACCTCGGCGCGGCTCAGGGTTTCCGGTACATAGGGCATGGGGTGCTCCTCAGGCGCTGCGCCGGATCAGCGATGGCAGGCGGGCCAGCCGCGGCGCGACGACCGGCACGGTGAGCATGGTGCTGGCCACCGCCATCAACAGCAGGGCGGTGAAAGTTTCGCTGGTGATGATCTGCTTGTCGAGCAGGATGTTGGCGAAGATGATCATGATCAGGGCCTTGGTCTGCAGCAGCCAGCCGATGATGCTGGCTTCGCCCGGCGCCCATTTCAGGATGCGGCCGGCCACGCGCACGCCGATCAGCTTGCCGGCAACCGAGGCCACGAGCAGCAGGGCCGCGGCGATGAAGACGGCTGTGCCGCCGACCGCCCAATTGGTGCGCAGGCCGGTACTCAGGAAGAAGACCGGCATGATGACGAGCAACACGTGGTGGCGCAGCTGGTCCATTTTTTCCTGATCGAACCACTCGGCTTCCATGCTGGCGCCGGCCAGGAAGGCGCCAACCATGAAGTGCAGGCCGGCCCAATCGGCGCCAAAGGCGACCGCCGCCAGCCAGATCAGCGCCACGTACCAGCGGTCGCGCTCGGCAATGCGTTGCATCAGCTTGTGGAACAGCCAGGCTGCCCCGGCGAAGGCAACGAGAAAGGCCGCCTGACGGCCGATGCGCTCCCAGTCCATCAAGATCAGCGCCAGGACGCCCCAGATGGCGATGTCGTCCAGGCTGGCGTAGCGCAGGATGCGCTGGCCAATCGGCTGGCGCAGGATGTCCAGCTTCTCCATGAGCAGGATCAGGATGGGCAGGGCGGTGACGGCGCAGGCCATGCCGACGCCGACGACGAATTGCCAGGTTTGCGCTTTCGGCCCCATCCAGCCGTCGAAGCCGAGCATCAGGGCGGCTGCCGCGCAGCCGAAGGTGAGCGGCGTACCGAGTGCCAGCCCGGCGGTGATCGCGCTCTCGCGACGATGCGCCCAGGCCTTTTTCAGATCGAGCTCGACGCCGGCGATCATCACGAAGAGCATCACCGCCCACCAGGCGATGCCGTTCAGCGACTGGATGACGGCCGGCGTGAAGACGAAGGTGTAGTAATCGGGAAAGGCCTTGCCCAGCACCCCCGGCCCGAGCAGGATGCCGGTGATGATCTGGACGACGACCAGCGGTGCGAAGTAATCGGTCCTGCCGAGCCGCCAGATCAACCAGGGCACGGTGAAGATGATGGTCATCGCAATCAGGAAGATTTCGGTGATGTTCATCGAGGCGAAATCAGGCAGTCAGGTAACGAACGAGCAGCACCGGCAGGCGCAGTACGAAACCGATGAAGAGCCGGGTGTGCATCCAGGTGAGCAGTGCGTTGTCGCGCAGGTACTTGAAGTGCGAGACGCCGCCTTCGGCGGCCGACAGGTAGCGCACCGGCGCATCGAGGTTGAGCGGCCGCACGCCGGCCCAGCACAGGCGGACGACCGCCTCGGGGTCGAAGTCGAAGCGGCGCATGAAGCGGTTGCCGCGCATGATCTTCATCAACGGCGCGATGGGATAGACGCGAAAACCATACAGCGAATCGCCGATGCCCATCCACAGCGTTTCGAGATTGGCCCAGGCATTCGACACCTTGCGGCCATTGACGCGCAAGGCGGGCGCCTCCGGCCCGAAGACCGGCTTGCCGAGCACCATTCGGTCCGGCGCGGCCTGCGAGGCAGCCATGAAGGTCGGGATCAGGTCGGCCGGGTGCTGGCCGTCGGAATCCATGGTCAGGGCATGTGTATAGCCCAAGGCCGCGGCCTGCGTGATACCTTCGAGCACGGCGGCACCCTTGCCGCGGTTTTCCGGCAGCACGATCACCCGCAAGTCCTCATCGTCTACCGCCAGGGCCTGTAACTGCCCGGCCGTACCGTCGGTGCTGCCATCCACGACGACCCAGACCGGTGCCCACTGCGCCCGGGCGGCGCGCACCGTGTCGAGCACCCCCGGACCGGGGTTGTAGCTGGGAATCAGGACGAGATGGGTCGATGAGCGGACAGGCATGGCGGCAGGAATCAGGCGGGAGGGCAGGCCGGCAAGCCGCCATTGTCGCCCAGTTCAGCCCGGAAATAGGCTTCCAGTTCGCGGGTAAAGGCCTGCACGTCGGTCGGTGGCGCGAAGCGGCGGCCAAGGCGGATGCGGCAGGTCAGCGGCAGTTGCGGCCGGCGAAAGAGTGGCCAGGCCTTGCCGAGATAGGGCGTCGAGAACCCGATCAGCACGGTCTGAACCGGCACCCGCGCCCGGTTGGCGATCAGGCCGGTGCTCGGCGAACAGGGATCGAGCGGGAAATTGCCGGTGCGCGTCCCCTCCGGGAAGATGACCAGCCGGGCGCCCTCCTGCAGCGCCTCCCGGGCATGGAGGATCATCGCCAGCGGCGCGTCATTGCGGATGTAGCGCGCCAGGCGGGCCGCCGCGCCAAACAGCAGGTTGTCCATCAGCGAGGCCTTCATGACACACACCGCGTTGGGCAGGCGGGAAACGATCATCACCGCATCGAGCAGCGAAGGATGATTGGCGGCAAGGATCAGCGGGCCTTCGTCACGCAGGCGGTCGAGTTCGCCCAGGTCGAAACGGCAGGCGCAGCAGATTTCCAGGATGCGCAGATAGCCGCGGAAACCGTTTGCGATGAAGCCGCGCCCGATGGCCTGACCCAGGCGGCGTGGCAACAACGGCCGAAGAAGCAGGGCAAAGGGCAGCCAGCCCAGACAAATCAATGCCAGCGTGCCCAGCCCGATGACCATCGCGAGGGTCTCGTACACGGCCCACAGCGGATTGCCGCCCGGGCGGCAATCAGTCATCGACCTTCACACGGGTTGCGGATTCCCCGAGGATCCAGGTGATGGCGATGCCGCCGGCCACGTAGTCCTTCTGGCGAACCAGCGGGCTGTCGGCGAAGGTGGCGCCGCCCAGATTGTCATAACGCAGGAAGGCACCCACCCAGTAACTCGGGAAGCGCCTGGAAACAGCCGCCAGGTATTGCATGCCGGCATAGCCGGCCCCCGCCTCGTAGGCCGGACGTGCTGCGGTGGCATAGTGCGGAGCGACCGTATAGTAGTAGGCATGCTGGCGCCGGTCGCCGAACAGCGGGCCGGCCAGCAGGCCCAGGTTCCAGCCCGGCAGACCGGGAAGGTCGGTGATGTCCAGATTCAGCTTGGGATGAAACACCCAGCCGATATCCTTGGGCGACCCCTCGACGGTGAAGGCGGCGCGCAGGGGCAGCAGCAGCTTGACGAAGCGGGCGCGATTGGCCGAGCGCCACAGGGTGAGGTCGACCTGTGGCCCGATCTCGAAAGTCGCCTTGAGGTCCGGCATCCCGCTACGCGCCGCAATGTCGTCGCTGCTTGCCGGTGGCGACAGGGCGGCGGACACCGTCAGGTCGAGGCGATCGGAATCGAAGAAACTGCCGCGCAGGCCGTGCCGGTCGGCTTTCAGGAACTGGCCATGGTAGGTGAAATGCGGCACGGGCATCAGGAAATGGTTGTTCTGGTCCGAACCGCGGTAAGACGGAAAGCTGAAGGCGGCGACGCCGGCGCCCAGTTCCCACAGCGGTTTGTCTTCCGCTGCCCGGGCCGTCGTCGTCATGCCAATCAGGGCAAGCAGCAGGGCAGCTGTGCCGGTCATCCACCTTCCAGCCATGTCAGTTCTCCAGCGCATGCGAGGCAAACGCCTCGATTTCAATCAACAGGTCGTCCCGGCAAATCGCGGCCTGCAGATAAACCACCTCGGCCCCGCCAATCAGGGGTGGCAGCGTGTCGCGCACCCGGGCGAAATCGTCGGCGTGACGAACATAAACCCGGTAGCCCAACTCGGCCAGACCAAAGGGTGCCGAACGGCAGCAGCGATTGGCCTCGGCAACGACGGCGGCAATGTTGGCCATGCTCTCGCGGCACTGGGCCACCACATCGCCCGGGTGTACCGTCCGGTGCCCGACGATGCTCGCCGTGCCGGAAACGAACAACAATTCCTGGCCGGCCGGGTAGGCCAGCACCGCACGGGAAAAGGTCGGGCTGCGCGGGCCGTAGTCGGCCGGGTAGTGGTAAGCACTGACCTGCCGCGGGTTCTCGATCGGCACGGCCGGCGTCGTCCCGGCCATGAAGGCGATGCTGAGCGGCCCGCCGGCCAGGCCGATGGCACAAGCCGCCTGCACGTTGCCGGTAGCGCCGCGCCGGCATGCGAGAAAGGCATCCTGACGGCCAATGTTGAACTGACGATACCGTTCCAGGCCGCCGGTTTCCAGGTTGATATCGGCGAGATAGTTCCATACCCGCCACAGGTACGGCATGTTTTGCGCATCGAGCAGGCGGAACAGGCGGCGGTAGGCTTCGGCGCTCGCCGCCTGCAGGGCCGATACGCCGGGCGTGTCCGGAAAATCGGCTTCGTCCAGTTCGAGCACACCGTAGAGCACGCCATCCGTCCGGCGCCAGGCGATGTCCTCGCTGCACCCGGCCTGCAGCGGCAGATCGCTCAGCCAGGTTTCGTGCATCGCCGGCACACGGGTACCGAGCAGGGGCGCGCCAACGCGCTGCACCGGCCAGGCCGGGCCGGCCGCGCCGGGCGGTTCGCCGAGCAGCGCACCACCGAGTTGCGTGCTGGCCGGCGAAGCAACGGCAGACGGGGAAGAAACGAGTCGCAGCGTCACTAGGCGTTATAAACGACGTCGTCGTCCACCTTGCGGATGTTGAACCGGCGCCGCTTCCAGCCCAGGTAGGCGCGCCGGGGCTGCAGGATGTTGGCGATGTAGTAGAGCATCTTGAAGGCGCGGATCGACAACCAGATCGGCGTCTTGCCAAATATGTCGCCAGCCAGCATGGACAAGACCGCCTCCTTGGTGCGGAACAGGTTGCGCGGGCCCATGAAGAAGTCGCGCATGATCGGATTGGTCACCCGGTAGATGAACCAGGAAAACTCCTTCGGGCCGTGCTTCATCAGGGTATCGAATTTCTTCAGCGCCGCGGCAGCCCTGGCTGGCGTCCTGAGGCAGGTGTCGATCGCCTCGGCGGCGATCACGCCGCTGTTCATGGCGAGCAGCACACCGGACGAAAACACCGGATCGATGAAGGCATAGGCGTCGCCAAGCATCACGTAGTTATCGCCGTGGTTGCGCTCGGAAATGTAGGAAAAATTGCCGGTTGCCTCGACCTCGTTGATCAGCTTGGCTTCGGTCAGGCGTTCGGCGAGCTTCGGGCACTGCGCGATGCCGTCGCGCAGGAACTGCGCCAGCGTGCGCTCGCCCTTGGTTTTCATGTAGTAGGGCCAGGTCACCATGCCGACGCTGGTCACATCGTTGCGCATCGGAATGAACCAGAACCAGCCGTGTTCGAACCAGAAAATGCTGATATTGCCGGCTGCCTGTCCCGGATGGCGCTTCGCCCCGGCGAAATGGCCGTAAATGGCGGAGCTGTTGTGACGCGGATTGCGGTGCTTGATCTGGAAGCGGTTGGCAAGGAAGGTGTCGCGGCCGGAAGCATCGACCAGGAAACGGGCGTGCCATTCCATCTCGCGGCCATCGTCGTGGCGGGACCGGACGAGAACCGTCCGATCGGGCAGGAAATCGACCGCGCGAGCCTTGCAGCCCTCATGAACTTCGACCCCGCGGCGCGCCGCATTGCGGATCAGAATGGTATCGAACTCGTCGCGCCGGACCTGGTAGGCAAAAGGCATCGTCTTGTCCCAGGCTTCGGCAAAATGGAAAACCGACGATGTGTCGTGATGGGGCGAAACGAACTCCGCCCCTGGCTTGAGCATGCCGATCGCCTTCACCTCTTCCGCGATGCCCAGGCGCTCGAACAGCGGCAGGTTGGCCGGAAGCAGCGATTCGCCGATATGGAAACGCGGATGGCGGGCTTTTTCCAGCATCACGACGCGGTGCCCCTGCTCAGCCAGCAAGGGCGCCACGGTGCAGCCGGCCGGGCCACCGCCGATGACCAGCACGTCACATTCCTGACGTTCGATCCTGTTTGCCTGCTGTTCCATCATTGCAACCTTTTGTTGATTTCCGGTGTGGCGATGACCTGGTTCATAGGCCGCGATCGGTCTGGCCACGCCCCCCCTGGATCGTGCGGCGCTAAGCCGAAAATTATACCGCTGTCCCGCAACCCGTACCGTCGTAGGCCACCGGGATGATCCGCCGGGCCGCCTCGCGCCGGGTCAGCTTGACCGGCGACATCGACACGATGTTGTCGATCTGCAGGTCGGTCGACAGCTGCGGCTTCAGGCCGACGGGCTGGCGCGGATGCAGCTTGAACTCCCGCTTGGCCTTCTCCAGTTGCGCCTTGTTGGCGCTGAAATAGCGCGCTGCCGCGATGGTTTCCGGCAAGTGCTTCATGACATGCCATAAGCTCCAGCGGTGCTGCCACAGGCGTTTCGCGAAGCGTCGGCGATAGCCCTTGCTGTCATAGAAGCGTTTGACATGCCAGTTGTACAGCGCATCCATCTCCTCGCGTGTGGCGAATCCTTCCGGCTTGTAAACAAAATTCAGGCAATTCATCAGGCGCCAGTCCTCGATGAAGTCGCCCTTCGGATCGTTGACGCATTCGTCCCAGATCGGTGCGCCATGCAGCGGACTGAACTTGGTCATGTTCATTTCGTCCAGCCCGAGCGACAGAATGAAATCGCTGGTCGTACGCACTGTTTCCGGCGTCTCGCCGGGCATGCCAAAAATGAACAGACCCTTGGCGCGCAGTCCGGCCGCGTGGATCTGGCGCACCGTATTGCGTACGGCGTCGAGCGTCACACCGGCCTTGTGACGCGCCATCATCCCCGGATCGGCCGACTCGATGCCGAGCGAAACCATCAGTGCGCCGGCCTGCTTCAGCTTGTGCAACATTTCGTCCGAGGTGTGCCCGGCCCGGATGGCACAGTTGAACTGCATCCCGAGCGGCTTCTCGATCAACAGATCGCACAAATCCATCACGCGCTGTTTCTTGGCGGTGAACAGGTCGTCGTACATGTTGATATGCCAGACGCCGAACCTGTCCCGCAGGTATTTCATGTGGTCGTAGATGTATTGCGGCGAGTTGGTCTTGTACAGGCGCTCGAATACCGTGCGGTCACAAAACGAACAGGTGTAGGGGCAGCCGCGCGAGGTGATCATCGTCGCGCCATGACGCTTCTCGTAGGCGAACAGCGGCAGATGGTAGTCATGCGGAAAACCGGCCAGCTTTTCGTAGGCAGGAAAGGGCAGTTCATCGAGGTCGACAATCCGGTCGCGGCGGGGATTGACGATGATCCGCCCGGCTTCATTCCGCCAGATGAGATTGCCGATTTCGGCCAACGGCTTGCCGTCAGCCAGATCGAGCATCGCCCCTTCGCCTTCGCCAATGACCAGGTAATCGATTTCGGGAAATTTTTCCAGGATTGGCGCGCCCAGCGACGAGACATGGACGTTGCCAAAAACGATCTTGATATCGGGCCGCCGTTCCCGGATGTAGGCCGCAATCTCGAAAGCATCCATGAAGCCGGACGTCGTTGCCGAAAAGCCCACCATGTCCGGCTCGGTGGCCAGCACGATCGCGGCATTTTCCGCCGTCGTCGGCGGCGCGTACGGGCCGAGGCAATCGTGCAACTGCACCGCGTGGCCGAATTTTTCCAGCCAGGAGGCCAACTGCATGATGCCAATGGGCGGCATGCGGTTGGCCAGCACCGAAAAATCCGGTTGCCCCGGAACAAAATTGAAACCGGCCGGGTGAACGAGCGTGATGCGCATGGCAATTGTCCGAACGAAGTGCCGTGATTTTATTAGAATTCTGCCGCTGTCCCGGCGTTCTGCCCAAACACCGGTACAACGGCTGGCTGAAAAATTCGGCGATAGGGTTTACCACAACGGCTTGAATGGCTTTTTTATGCCATGATGATGAATCCTTATCTTGCCCTTGTCTTGCCCGGGCCATTCCATGGACCTTCTGATCATCGCCATCCTGCTCGCCACGGCCATTCTGGCCTTCGTGCTGTTGCGTGGCCGTCACCGCTATTCGCCCGATCCCGGGAGCGGCGATTCCGTGATCGCCGTACCCAGCCAGAGGCGGCTGCGCAAAAATCAGCCCTCCATCCTGTCGCTCGATCCGCAAACCCGGCTGGCCGACGCTGCGCGTCGCAAACAATACCGCCTGCTCAACGATGCCGAGCAAATCCTTTATTGCCGCCTGTGCGAAGCAATGCCCAACAGGCTCATCTTTGCCCAGGTTGGCGTGGCGCAACTCGCCCAGCTGCGCGGCCGTCAGGAAGCAAAACGGCTGAGCCGGATGGCCGGTCGCGGCGTCGATTTCGTTGTTTGCGACAACGAATTCGCCATCCTTGCCGCCATCGAACTGGCCTGGCCAACCGACAGCACCGGCGAGAATTCACCCGAGGAAGAAAAACGGCACGCCCTCGAAAGCCTGGGCATTCCATTGATCGTTCATCGCCCGAATCAATTGCCCGACGTGGAAACCCTGAACCGGGAAATCACCTTGGCCATCGTCCGGCGCAACCGGCTTGAAGCAGAACGCAACAAGGAAGTCTGACCGGCAGGCGGAAGGACGATGGGTACTGTGCACAGCTTGTTATCAATACCGTGTATACGGTTAATATTGATAATAATGCGGCAACAAACCTGTGAATAAATCAAATTAAACGATATTAATCAACTGGTTATTGATTAATTCACAGGCTTGACAAGATTCTGGATCGCCTGTGGATGAAATCGGGACAATTTTTCGCTTTCCCGAAATCGGCGACTTGCCCCCAGTGCATGGACACGTTACCCACAGGCTTATCGACAAGCCCGCAGTTGCTTATTTGCCAATACAAAAACGGCTGAAAATGACACCCAAAAGGTCATCGGCCGTGAATTCACCAGTAATTTCGCCCAGCGCCTGCTGGGCCAGACGCAGCTCCTCGGCAAAGAGTTCGAGGGCTGGCCGAATGCCTTCGACGACGCTGCGCGCCGCGGCAACGTGTTCCTGAGCCTGGGCGAGGGCACGCAAATGGCGTTCGCGGGCAATGAACACATCCTCTGCCTGATGCCAGCCGGCGACACGCAGCAATTCCTGGCGCAGCAGGTCGATGCCCTGATTGGCCTTGGCCGAGAGGGAAATGGCCACACCGTCGGCTTCGTCATGCCGTTCTGACGGGCGGCCGGCGAGGTCGATCTTGTTGTAAATGGTGATACGTTGCAGGTTTTTCGGCAGCCGCTCCAGAATGTCTCGGTCGGCCTCGGTCACGCCGGTTCGGGAATCAACCAGCAGCAGGACGACGTCGGATCGTTCGATTTCCTTCCAGCTGCGTTCGATGCCGATGCGTTCGACCTCGTCGTCCGTCTCGCGCAGACCGGCGGTATCGATGATGTGCAGCGGAATGCCCTCGATCTGGATGGTCGAGCGCAGGGCATCGCGTGTCGTCCCGGCAATCGGTGTGACGATGGCCAGGTCATCGCCGGCCAGGCGGTTGAGTAGCGAGGATTTGCCGACATTCGGCTGACCCGCCAGCACGACATGCAGACCGGCCTGCAGCAGTTTGCCTTGGCCGGCCCGGTCGAAAATTTCGGCGAGCTTCCGCTGCAGTCGTTCCAGACGGCCAAAGGCATCGGCAGCCTTGAGGAAATCGATGTCTTCCTCGGGGAAATCGAGCGTTGCCTCGACCAGCATGCGCAGGTTGACCAGTTCCTCGTTCAGTTCGCCGATGGCGCGCGAGAACTCGCCCTGCAATGAGCGCACCGCCGAGCGGGCAGCACTGGCCGTCGCGGCATCGATCAGGTCGGCTACCGCCTCGGCCTGGGCGAGATCCATTTTGCCGTTGAGGAAGGCCCGCCGGGTGAATTCGCCAGGTTGGGCCAGCCGGGCGCCAAGGTCCAGGCAGCGGGCAAGCAGCAGCTGCAGGACGACCGGGCCGCCATGGCCTTGCAGTTCGAGGACATCCTCGCCGGTAAAGGAATGGGGATTGGGAAAGTAGAGCAGCAGCCCGCTGTCGATGGTGCTGCCGTCTGCCGCCCGGAAGTCGGCCAGCGTCGCGTAACGGGGCCTGGGCGTCTTGCCGGTCAGCGCAAAAGCAAAGGGCAGCAAATTGCTGCCCGAGATGCGGATGACGCCGACACCACCACGACCGGGGGCCGTGGCGATGGCGGCGATGGTGTCCTTGGTCACACCTCAGGCTTTCGCGTCGTTGGCAGCCTTGCCACCGGCATCGATCATCCGGGTGATCTGCCACTGCTGGGCGATAGACAACACGTTGTTGACCACCCAGTAGAGAACCAGACCGGCCGGGAACCAGAAGAACATCACCCCGAAGATCAGCGGCATGGCCATCATGACCTTGGCCTGGATCGGATCCGGCGGCGTCGGGTTGAGTTTGGTCTGGACGAACATCGACACCATCATGACCACCGGCAGGATGAAGTAGGGGTCCGGCGAGGCTAGATCGGTGATCCAGCCGATCCACGGTGCGTCGCGCATCTCGACTGCGCCGAGCAGCACCCAGTAGAGTGCGATGAAGACCGGAATCTGGATCAGGATGGGCAGGCAGCCACCCAGCGGATTAACCTTTTCCGTCTGGTACAGCTTCATCATTTCCTGGTTCAGGCGCTGCTTGTCGTCGCTGAAACGTTCCTTGAGCTGCATCAGGCGTGGCGTGAGCAGCTTCATTTTGGCCATCGACTTGTACGACGCAGCCGACAGCGGATAGAACACGGCCTTGATGGCAATCGTCAGGATGACGATCGCCCAGCCCCAGTTGCCAACGAGTTTGTGGATGGCTTCCAGTGCCCAGAAAATCGGCGCAGCAACGACGGTCAGCCAGCCATAATCGACCACGAGGTCGAGACCCGGCGCAACCTGCTTGAGCGCAGCCTGTTCCTGCGGTCCAGCATACAGGCTGACGCTGGATTCCCCCTTGCCACCCGGTGCAATTTCAGCCACCGGCACGATGACGCCGGCCTGGAAGACATTGCTGCCGTCCAGCTTGCGCATGTAAAACTCGCGCGGCGTCTTGTCCTTGGGTACGAAGGCTGCGACGAAATAGTGCTGGACCATGGCCAGCCAGCCGTTATCGGCGGTCTTGGCAAACTTGGCCTTGTTGTCGGCAATGTGCCCGAAATCCACCTTCTGATACTTCTCGGCCTCGGTATAGATGGCCGGACCGGTAAAGGTCGACACCATCTTGCTTTCGCCGGCCGGTGCGACATCGTCGCGCTGCAACTGGAAGTAGGCGTGGGGAGCAAGGGTCTTGTCGCTGCCGTTGGCGATTTCCCAGCTGACATCGATCAGGTAGGAGCCGCGCTTGAAGGTCAGCAGCTTGGCGACCTTGATGCCGTTCTGCTCGGCTTCCAGACGCACTTTCAGCTCATTGCTGCCCTCGGCCAGTTCGGAAGCGCCGGCGACGCGGGTAAAGTGCGTGCGATGAGTCGGCAAACCGTCGCCGATCAGGCCGGATTGCGCAAAATACTGGTGCTGTGCGTCGAACAGGACGAAATTCTGGTCCTTCTTGTCGTGATCCCGGTATTTCAGCAGTTCCAGCTTGACTACGTCGCCACCTTGCGTCGAGATGGTCGCCTTCAGCAGGTCGGTGCTGATCGTGAAGGTTTCTGCGGTACTGACTGCAGCGGCGACCTCCGGCGTGACAGGCGCCGCCTTGCCCTGCAGGCTAGCCGACGGCACCGGCGCTGCGCCCGCTGCCTGGCCGGCCGCCGCGACTTCCGCAGCCGGTTTCGGCTGGTTGTACTTCTGCCAGTTTTCCCACAGCATGAAGCTGGAGAACGTGAAGATCAAAACCAGTATCAGGCGTCGAGTATCCATGAACGGCCTACACAAAAATTCTTGAATCAGGGTACAGGATCATACCCGCCAGGATGCCAGGGATGGCAGCGGCAAACACGCTTGACGCCCAGCCAGCCACCCTTGCAGGCACCGTACTTCTGCACTGCTTCGACGGTATATTCCGAACAGCTCGGAAAATACCGGCATCGGCGCCCGAGCCAGGGGCTGATGGCGTACTGATAGATACGCACCAGGCCGACCAGCAGGCGCTTCATTCCTTCTCCCGCTTCGGCCGTGGCCGTTGCAGCTTGTCGAACAGCATGACGATATCGTCAGCAATCTGTCTGTTATCGAGCGGCGCGGGTTTGACCGCCAGCCGGACAACCAGATCCATGGCCGGCAAGCCGGCCCGGCGCAGCCGGAACTGTTCGCGCACGATGCGCTTCAGCCGGTTGCGATCCACCGCATGCTTGAGCAACTTCTTGCCAACCACCAGGCCCAGCCGGGCATCGGTCATGCCTGCGGCGCGCGGCTGATAATGCAGCATCAGCAACTTGCCACGAATCGCCCTCCTGAAACCAAAAACGGATGAAAATTCATCCGTTTTGGTGAGGCGATAGCGTCTGGCGAAGCTTTGATCCACCTCGCCGGATTCCGGCTTAAACAGCCAGGCGCTTGCGGCCCTTGGCGCGGCGAGCAGCGAGAACGGCACGGCCGCCCTTGGTGCGCGAACGAACCAGGAAGCCATGGGTGCGCTTGCGGCGCACGACCGACGGTTGATACGTGCGTTTCATGTCGTAATCCCTTGATGTGCTAAGAAAATCACGCGATTAGACCTTGCCCCGGTCAAGTTTGTCAAGGCCATTTATTTCGCGCCGCTGTGGATAACTCGCCGGATGGCGGGTAAAATCACCTGTTCGTCAGATACCGGACGGTATCTGACGAATCCAAATTATTTCAAACAAATCATAGATTTATTAACCGCCATCGAATCGGAATCGGATGTGCGGGGAGGAGTGTTTTCGTCGATGGCCGGTTTTTGGGAATCCTGTCTGCAACGCTTCGAGCAGGAATTGCCCGCGCAGCAATTCAACACCTGGATCAGGCCCTTGCGTGTCGAAGGCGAAAGCACGGCGCTGGAAACCGGGCTGCGCCTGGTGGCGCCGAACGGCTTCATCCTGAAATGGGTGCGCGACCGCTACCTGTCGCGCATCGAGGATTACAGCCAGGCTTTCTTTTCCGGACCGGTCACCATCGCTCTGGTCATTGGCAACAGCAAGGTCGCGCCGCCCCGCGCCGACACGCCGGCAGAAATGCCCGAGAGCAAGCCGGCCAAGCCCGGAACACCGGTCGAACGCAAGGGGAGTGCCCAGGAAAAACCCGGTACCCGGAAGAACAATTACGAAAGGTCCCGCCTTTTTCCGACTTTCACCTTCGATAATCTCGTCGTCGGCAAGGCCAACGACCTGGCACGCGCCGCTGCCGTACAGGTTGCCCACAACCCGGGGGGCGCCTATAACCCGCTGTTCATCTATGGTGGCGCCGGCCTGGGCAAGACCCACCTGATCCACGCCATCGGCAACACCATCCTGGCCGAGAATCCGGACAAGGTCGTCCGTTACGTCCATGCCGAGGATTATTACTCCGACGTGGTGCGTGCCTACCAGCAGAAATCCTTCGACAGCTTCAAGCGCAACTACCGTTCACTCGATGTCCTGCTGCTCGACGACGTGCAGTTCTTCAACGGCAAGAACCGGTCGCAGGAGGAGTTCTTCTTTCTGTTCAACGCGCTGATCGAGGCCCGCAAGCAGATCATCATTACCTGCGATACCTATCCGAAGGATATCAATGGCCTGGACGATCGCCTGGTCACCCGCTTCGACTGGGGTCTGACGGTGCAGATCGAACCGCCCGAACTGGAAATGCGGGTTGCCATCCTGAAAAAAAAGGCCGAGGCCGAGGGCATCCAACTCGACGACGAAGTCGCCTTCTTCATCGCCAAGCACCTGCGTTCCAACGTGCGCGAACTGGAAGGCGCCCTGAAGAAGGTGCTGGCCTATTCTTCCTTCCACGGCCGGGCCATTGCGCTGGATCTGGCCAAGGAAGCATTGAAGGACGTCATCGGCTCGGTACGCAACGTTGGTATCGACAACATCCAGAAGACGGTGGCTGATTATTACAAGATCAAGGTTGCCGACCTGTTCTCGAAGAAGCGGACGCGGGCCATCGCCCGGCCGCGCCAGGTCGCGATGTGGCTATGTCGTGAAGTGACTTCGCACAGCTTCCCGGAAATCGGCGATGCCTTTGGCGGACGCGACCACACGACGGTCATCCATGCGGTAAAGACCATTGACAGCCTGCGCAGCAAGGAAAACGAACTGAACCACGATTTGCATGTGTTGTTGCAAGTATTGAAAGGCTAGGCTGTCGATAAACCTGTGCAGAACGTGTCGGCGCTTTGTGAATCGTCAGGCGCAACCGGCTTTGTGGGAAAATTATCCGGATTTCATCCACAGCTATTCCAGAGACTTTCGCAGATCGAGATTTTGATTTCAAGACACTGAATTAAAACGAAAAATTTCAGTTATCAACAAGATTGTTCCCGATATAGTCTATAAAGGAATTTAATTTATGGTTCTTATTAAAACCCAAAGAGACACGCTTCTGGCCCCGCTGCAGTCTGTGTCGGGAATCGTCGAGCGTCGCCATACCCTGCCCATTTTGTCCAACGTGCTGTTGGAAAAGCGGGGCGGGCGTCTCACCCTGCTGGCGACCGATATTGAAATCCAGATCACCACGACAACCGAAGGGGCGGGTGGCGAGGGGGACGGCGCTGTGACCGTGGGCGCTCGCAAGCTGCAGGAAATCCTTCGTTCGCTGCCCGATACGACCGAGGTCAGCCTGGTGCTCGAGGACAAGCGTCTGCAGGTCCGTGCCGGCAAGAGCCGCTTCAGCCTGCAGACCCTGCCGGCCGATGATTTTCCGCGCATGACGATCAGCGAAGGCGAAACCCGGCAGTTCGCCATTTCGCAAAAGGCTTTCCGTCAGTTGCTGGGCAAGACGCAGTACGCGATGGCAGCGCAGGATGTACGTTATTACCTGAACGGCCTGCTGCTGCTGGTCGATGGGAAGGAACTGCGGGCTGTTGCCACCGACGGGCATCGCCTGGCCTTCGCCAGCGTCGGTATCGAGGCCGAGCTGCCGCGTCAGGAAATGATCCTGCCGCGCAAGACGGTACTCGAACTGAACCGCCTGCTGGTCGATACGGACGATGCGCTGAACGTCACTTTGACGGCCAATCAGGTTCGTTTCGCCTTTGGCAACATCGTTCTGGTCTCCAAGCTGATCGACGGCAAGTTCCCGGATTATGAGCGCGTCGTGCCGGCCAGTCTGCGCAATCATATGAAGGTTGGGCGGCAGACGCTGATGCAGGCCATGCAGCGCGCGGCGATTCTGACCAACGAGAAATTCCGCGGCGTGCGTGTCGTGCTGGGCGAGAACAGTCTCAAGCTGATCGCCGCCAACGCCGAGCAGGAAGAGGCTCAGGAAGAAATCGAAGTCGAGTACGCCGGCGAAGCCATCGATGTCGGTTTCAATGTCGGCTATCTGCTGGATGTGCTGAACAACGTCCAGGCCGATGAAATCCAGTGGAGTTTCAACGACGCCAATTCAAGCGCCCTGATCACCCTGCCGGGGAACGAGTGCTTCAAGTACGTCGTGATGCCGATGCGCATCTGATTTTCCGAGCAGTATCCCAGGAAGGTCTGTCCGGCCGGGCAGACCTTTTGCAGTTTCACGTGGAACCCAAACAATGAGTGAAGAGAACGTCCCGCAAAGCGCCGCACCGGCCTATGGCGAATCCAGCATCCAGATCCTCGAGGGACTGGAAGCCGTGCGCAAGCGCCCCGGCATGTACATCGGCGATACCTCCGATGGCACCGGTCTGCATCATCTCGTCTTCGAAGTCGTCGACAACTCGATTGACGAAGCATTGGCCGGGCATTGCGACGACATCGTGGTCACCATTCATACCGACAACTCGATTTCCGTCTCCGATAACGGCCGTGGCATTCCGACCGGCATCAAGATGGATGACAAGCACGAACCCAAGCGTTCGGCAGCCGAGATCGCGCTGACCGAGTTGCATGCCGGCGGCAAGTTCAACCAGAATTCCTACAAGGTTTCCGGTGGTCTGCACGGGGTGGGGGTTTCCTGCGTCAATGCGCTGTCCAAGTGGCTGCGCCTGACCATCCGGCGCGATGGCAAGAAGCATTTCATGGAATTCTGCCGGGGCGTACCGGTCGATCGCATCATCGAAATCCGCGATGGGGTCGAGGTTTCACCGCTGAAGATTCTGGGCGATACCGAGAAGCGCGGGACCGAAGTGCATTTTCTGGCCGATGAGGAAATTTTCGGCCACGTTGAATTCCACTACGAAATTCTGGCCAAGCGTCTGCGCGAACTGTCCTTCCTGAACAACGGCGTCAGCATCAAGCTGGTCGACCAGCGTTCCGGCAAGGAAGAACTGTTCGCCTTCGCCGGCGGCGTGCAAAGCTTCGTCGAGTACGTTAACCGCACCAAATCGGTCCTCCATCCCAAAATCTTCTACTCGGCCGGCGAAGCGAAGGTTGGTGAAACCGGCGTGACCATCGGCGTCGAAGTGGCGATGCAGTGGAACGATTCCTATCAGGAACAGGTGCTCTGCTTCACCAACAATATCCCGCAGTCGGATGGTGGCACCCACCTGACCGGGCTGCGCGCGGCGATGACCCGCGTCATCAACAAGTACATCGACGAAAACGAGATCGCCAAAAAGGCCAAGGTGGACATCAGCGGCGATGACATGCGCGAAGGCCTGGCCTGTGTTTTGTCGGTCAAGATGCCGGATCCCAAGTTCGCGTCGCAGACCAAGATGAAGCTGGTTTCGTCCGAAGCCCGCCCGGCCGTTGAGGAAGTGGTCGCCCAGAAGCTGGCCGATTTCCTGCTCGAAAACCCGATCGACGCCAAGACCATCTGCGGCAAGATCGTCGAGGCTTCCCGGGCGCGCGAAGCGGCCCGCAAGGCGCGGGAAATGACGCGGCGCAAGGGCGTGCTGGACGGCGTTGGCCTGCCCGGCAAGCTGGCGGATTGTCAGGAAAAGGATCCGGCGCTCTCCGAAATCTACATCGTCGAGGGCGACTCCGCCGGCGGCTCGGCCAAGCAGGGCCGCGACCGCAAGTTCCAGGCCATCCTGCCGCTGCGCGGCAAGGTGCTGAACGTTGAAAAGGCGCGCTTCGACAAGCTGATTTCCTCCGAACAGATCGTGACGCTGATTACCGCACTGGGCACCGGTATCGGCAAGGATGATTTCAACGTCGAGAAGCTGCGCTACCACCGCATCATCATCATGACCGATGCGGACGTCGACGGCGCGCACATCCGAACCCTGCTACTGACGCTGCTCTATCGCCAGATGCCGGAACTGGTCGAGCGCGGTTACATCTACATCGCCCAGCCGCCGCTCTACAAGGTCAAGCATGGCAAGACGGAGCGTTACCTGAAGGATGACCAGGAATACAACCAGTTCCTGCTCAACCTGGCGCTCGAGGAGGCCGTTTTGACACCGCGCACCGGCGCCGAGGGCATCAGCGGCCCGGCCCTGGAAGCCCTGGCGCGTTCCTGGCTGGCCACTGAGGCGGTGATCGATCGCCTGTCGCACATCATCAACCCGGAAGTGCTCAACGCCATTGTCCGCCACAATCTGGCCATCGATCTGTCCAGCGAGGAGAAGGCGCGGGCCAGCGGCGAACTAATCGCCGCCCACATTTCGGCCGGCACGCGCATCGTGCCCAAATTCGACGACATTCAGGAACGCTGGATTCTGCGCATCGAGCGCATGCATCACGGCAACCTGAAGGTAGGCCTGATCGATGAAGACCTGCTGCTCTCCGGTGATTTCCTGCAAATCAAGCGGACGGCCGAAACCCTGGCCGGCCTGTTTGGCGCCGGAGCGGTCATGGCGCGCGGTGAAAAGAAGCAGCTGGTCGGCAATTTCGGCGACGCGATGAAATGGCTGCTCAGCGAGGTCGAACGAGGCATCAGCAAGCAGCGCTACAAGGGGCTGGGGGAAATGAACCCCGAACAGTTGTGGGAAACGACCATGGATCCGAAGGTGCGCCGCCTGCTGCGCGTGCAGATCGACGATGCCATTGCCGCAGACGAAATCTTCACGACGCTGATGGGCGAAAACGTCGAACCGCGCCGTGAATTCATCGAAAACAACGCGCTGAACGCCCGGATCGACATCTGATGCCGGCAGCACCTGTGCCTTTGATCTGCTGGCTGGTTCCATGCTCGAATTCGCTCTTTGCTTGACGAAGGGGCGAATCGATGCGGGTTGTTGTGCAGCGGGTGGCGAGTGCGTCGGTGACGGTCGGGGGGAAGGTCGTTTCCCGCATCGGGCCCGGTCTGCTCGTTCTCGCCGGTTTCGCGGCGGACGATGGCGAGGCCGATCTTGACTGGATGACCGGCAAGATCGCCCGTCTGCGTCTGATGGCCGATGAAAACGGCGTGATGAATCGCAGTGTGCAGGATGTCGGCGGCGACATCCTTGCCGTCTCGCAGTTCACCCTCTACGCCTCGGTGAAGAAAGGCAATCGGCCGTCGTGGAGCCGGGCGGCGCGGGGCGAGGTATCGGGGCCACTGTTTGCCCGCTTTGTAGCCAAGCTGTCGGCCGAACTGGGCAAGCCGGTGCCGACCGGCGTATTCGGCGCCGACATGCAGGTGGCGCTGGTCAATGACGGGCCGGTGACGCTGAGCATCGATTCCCGGCAGCCGGAATAGGTCGTTTCAGCCGGCAGCGAGGGCTTGGCCGAGTCGTTCGAGCCCGGCCAGGCCGCCGAGCGGCAGGCCGATGCCGGTTTGTGGATTGGGCACCTGCGCCTCGTGGGGGTTGATGCGAATCAGCCGCCAGCCGTGCTGTTCCGAAAAACGGCGAACGGTCGGGATGGCGCTGCCGGCGCCGATCTCGAGGCATAGCGGGCGCTCGGTGCCGGCCAGCCAGTCGGTCAGCCGCCGGTATTGCAGGGCGGTACGCCGCGCCTCCCAGTCGCTGTCGCCGAACATCAGGATGTTGGGCCGTGCCAGGGCGCCGCAATGCGGGCAGCGCGGCGCGTCGTTCAGCAAGTGGCAGTGTTCGGCATCGACCAGCGGTTGAAAGTCGTCGGCTGGCCAGATGCTGCCCCGGCAGTTGTCGATGCATTGCAGATGGTGGATGGAGCCGTGGATTTCGCACAGGGTGTCGCTGGCGAAGCCGGCTTTCTGGAATTGCCCGTCGACATTGCTGGTGAATATCCGTACGCCATGCGGCTTGCCGGCGGCCAGGCCGAGCAGCCGCCGGAAGCCGGCGTGTGGCACGGTGCTCCGGTAAAGGTTCAGGCGGTGCCCGTAGAAACCCCAGGCGAGTTGCGGGTCGCGGATGAAGGCAGCGGGGTTGGCGATCGACTCGAAGGCAATGCCGGCCCGGCCAAGGGCCGGATAGACCCCCCAGAATCCCGCCGGGCCACGGAAGTCGGGCAGGCCGGAATCAATGCCCAGGCCGGCTCCCGCCGTGATGAGCACGGCGTCGGCCGCGCGCAACCAGTCGGCGGCGCGCCCGAGCGACAAGGTGGGGTCGGACATGCCGGCAGCCTCCGATCAGCGGCCGCTCTCCGTACTGGCGATGATTTTTGGGTAGCCGAGCGGATCGTCCTTGTGGTCGTAGATCTCCTGAATGTGGAATTCGAGGTCGGTCAAGGCGCCGTTTTCGTCGGCGTAGATTTCCTTGATGCGCAGGATTTCCGGCAGGGCCTGCCGGAATGCCTCGACCAGGGCCGGGTCGAAATGGTGGCCGGACTGCTCGTCGATATACTGCAAGGCCGTTTCCAGCGACAAGGCCGGTTTGTAGGGGCGAACCGAGAGCAGCGCATCGAAGACGTCGGCAATGGCGACGATGCGGCCTTCGAGCGGAATGGCGTCGCCCTTGAGTCCTTGCGGATAGCCGGTGCCATCCCATTTTTCATGATGGGTCAGCGCGATGATGCGGGCGGTTTCGAGCAGTTCGTTATCGTGCTTGCCGATGATCTCGGCGCCCATGATCGGGTGCTGGTACATGACCTCCCACTCGGCCGCGTCGAGCTTGCCGGGCTTGAGCAGGATGGCGTCGGGAATGCCGATCTTGCCGATATCGTGCATCGGCGCCGTGCTGAGGATGATGTCGGCCGATTCTTCGCCGAGGCCGTGGGCGAGCGCGATGAGCCGGGCGTAGTGGCTCATGCGCAGTACATGGTTGCCGGTTTCGTTGTCCTTGAATTCGGCGGCCCAGCCGAGGCGGCGAATGATCTGCTGGCGGGTGGTGAGCAGTTCCTGGGTCCGTTGCTGCACCATGCGGGCCAGTTCGCGCGCCTGGTCGTAGAGGGCGAGGTGGGTGCGGACCCGGGCCTTGACGATGGGCGGACTGATCGGCTTGGTGATGTAGTCGACGGCCCCGGTTTCCAGGCCGCGCCGCTCGTCTTCCGGGCTGGTCATGGCGGTGACGAAGATGATCGGGATGCGCCGGCGATCGGGGTTGGCCTTCAGGCGGCGGCAGATTTCCAGGCCGCTGATGCCGGGCATCATGATATCGAGCAGGATGAGATCCGGCGGCTCGTCGGAATAGACGATCTTCAATGCCTTTTCGCCTGAGGTGGCGACACGGATGCGGTACTCGTCGCGCAGGATTTCGCTCAACAGGTCGATGTTGTCGGGGCTGTCATCGACGACCAGGACGCATTGCTTGGGCAAGAGGTTGGACATGGCTCTCAGCGCTTTGGGTTGATCAGGTGGGCTGCTGTTGCGCAATCATCTGCTCCAGCAGTTCCTTGGCTTCGTCGAAATCGTACTGGCCGATGTGGTGGGCCAGTTGATCGACGGCTTGCGTGCCGAAAACCTGCGTGAGCTGGCCGGACATTTCCTCGAAGCGACGTACGGCCGATGCATCGGCATTATCCAGCAGCCGATGCAGATCGGATAGCGCCTCGTTGGACATGTTGTCCGATGGGGCGGTCGGTGGTGTGCTCATCGTGGCGGCCAGGGTCTCCGCCTCGGCGACGATGCTTGGCAAACAGGCCTGCAACTCGGCCAGGTGGCCGGCAATGCCGGCCTCTTCGGCGGCTGGTTCCTGCTTGAGCAGGGCCTCCAGCTGGCCAGCCAGGCGGGCGAGGGCGGTCGCACCGATCGTGCCGGCCAGGCCGCGCAGGGTGTGGGCGCGCAGAATCATCGCCGGCCAGTCCTGGCGGCGGTAGTCGGCCAGGAGCTGTTCGGCGGCATCGGCCTGATTGGTGCAGAAACGAGTGAGCAGGCGACCGTACATCGCCCGGTTGCCACCGAATCGGGCGAGCGCTTCGCTGGCGTCGATGGCGGTGGTTCCGGCGAGCGGACTGTCTTCCGCGGCCGGGCGCGGGGCCGGGGTGTTGTCGGTTGGCGCGCCCAGCCAGCGCGCCAAGGTGGCGTGCAGGACGGAGACGTCGATCGGTTTCGGGATGTGGTCGTTCATGCCGGCATCCAGGCAGCGCTGGCGATCGGGCGCCAGCGCGTTGGCGGTCATCGCGACGATGGGCAGGGCGGCCAGCGCAGGATCGCTACGGATCTGGCCGGTGGCGGTATAGCCGTCCATGACCGGCATCTGGCAATCCATCAGCACCAGGTCGTAGTTTGCCTGGCGGACTTTGGCGACCGCCTGCGCGCCATCCTCGGCGCAATCCACGGTGAGGCCGATGCTGGTCAGCATTTCTTCGGCCAGTTCGCGATTGACCTCGTTGTCTTCGACGAGCAGGATGCGCTGGCCGCCAAAGCGGGCCGCCGGCCTGATGGCCGGGGACGGCGCCAGGCGCCTGCCTTGGTCGCGGTGCAGGGCGAGCATGATGCTGTCGAACAGCGAGGAGGGGGTTGCCGGCTTGGTGAGGATGGCGCCGACCGGGAGATCGCCCAGCGCAGCCTGCATTTCCTCGGGATCGTGCGCCGTGGCCATGATGACGGCTGCCGTTTGGTCGGGATGTTCCTGCCGGATGTGGCGCAGCAGGCTGACGCCATCCATGCCGGGCATTTTCCAGTCGATGATCAGCAGCCCGTAGGGGTCGTCGTCGGTCAGGGCCTTCAGCGCGGCCTCGCCGCTGTCGACTGCCCGGGCCTCGATGCCGAGCAGGGACAGCATGTGCAGGAATACTTCGCAGGCACCGGGGCTGTCGTCCACTACCAGGGCGCGCAGCGGCTCGGGCAGGCCGATGCGCGCCGGGGCCAGTGTCTGTTCGGATGGCAGGTCGAAGGGCAGGCGAAAGGTAAAGCGGCTGCCGATGCCGGGCTGGCTGGTGACGCTGATTTCGCCGCCCTGCAGGTCGACGATGCGCTTGCAGATCGACAGGCCGAGGCCGGTTCCGCCGTATTTGCGTGTCGTCGAGGTGTCCGCCTGGGTGAAGGCGGAGAAGAGCTTGTCGATTTGCGCGGCATCCATGCCGATGCCGCTGTCGATGACTTCGAAACCGAGTTCGACCCGGTTTTCGCTGCGTGTCAGGCATTTCACCGTGACCCGGATTTCGCCGGCCTCAGTGAATTTGATGGCATTGCCTACCAGATTGAGCAGAACCTGGCCGAGGCGAAGGGAGTCGCCAAGCAGCTGGTCCGGGACGTCGGGGGCGATGTCGTAGATCAGCTCCAGGCCGCGTTCGCGGGCCTTGACACCGCACAGGTCGCTGAGGTGGCGGAAGGCCGTGTCGAGACTGAAGGGTGCCTGCTCGAAGCGCATCATGCCGGCCTCGATCTTGGACAGGTCGAGAATGTCGTTGATGATGCCGAGCAGGTTCTTGGCAGCGTTGTCGACCTTGGCCAGGTAGTTGCGCTGACGCGGCGTCAGTTCGGTCTGCAGGGCGAGATGGGTCATGCCGACGATGGCGTTCATCGGCGTGCGGATTTCGTGGCTCATGTTGGCCAGGAAATCGGCCTTGGCGGCGGCGGCCGATTCGGCGGCACGGCGGGCGCGTTCGGCTTCCCGCTCGGCTTCCTTGAGGGCGGAGATGTCGACGATGACGCCGATCAGGCCGCCTGGCGTGTTGTCGGGCGCCCGGAAGCCGGTTACGGAATACAGGGTGTCGTGCCATTGGCCGTCGGCATCGGGCATCGGCATTTCGCGCGATGCCCGGCCGCACTCGGCGATGATCCGTTCGTCTTCGGCCTGGTAGGCCAGGCGGTCGTCCATCGGCAGATAGTCGAGATCGAGGACGCGCTTGCCGGCCAGGTCGTGGCGCCGGATGCCGAAGAAGCGTTCGTAGGCGGCATTGCAGCCCAGGAAGCGGCTGTCGGCGCCTTTGTAGAAAATCGGATTCGGGATGGTGTCGAGCAATTCCTGCAGGAAGGCGAACTGGCGGATCAGTTCGGCTTCGATGTGGCGGCGCTCGGAAACGTCGAGCACGGTGATCAGGATCGAATCGAGCGCTCCATCGGGGTCGAGTACCGGCGCGATCTGTACGTCCCCCCAGCGCCCTGCCTCGGGCCCTTCGCCAAACGGGATTTCCTGGCGCAGGCTGCGCGTCGGTGCCGCCGCCGATCCTTCGCCGGACAGCAGTTCGTCGATGCCGGCGAGCAACGCGGCGGGCAGCGCGATGCGTTCCGGATGGGCGAGCAGGCTGTCGATCGGCTGATCGATGAAGCGGGCAAAGGCCGGGTTGATCAGCACCGCCCGGCGTTGCGGGTCGAGGCTGACGATACCCACAGCGGCGTTGTCGAAGATGGCACGGAAGAAAGCTTCCCGTTTCTGCAGGATGTCCTGGCTTTCGCGTAGGGCCTGGGTACGCCGGGCAACCGTCAGTTCCAGGTTGGCGTTGGCCCGCTGGATGTCGTTGCGCGCCTGGCGCAGATGCTGGCGCATGCCGTCGAGGGCGCTGGCCAGGCGACTCACTTCTTGCCAGGTCGCGTCGCAGGAAACTGGCGTGTCGAGATCCTGGGCGCCGATCCGGGCGCTTTCCTCGGCCAGGGCCATCAGGGGCTCGCCGAAACGGCGGGCGATGCGGATGGCGACGATCAGGCCCAGGGCAAGGGCCGACAGGCTGATCAGGCCGAGCAGCAGCAGGTCGTTGCCGCTGATCGGGACAAAATCGCGCTCCGGCGCGACGATGCCGAGCCAGATGCCGCTCATGTTGCCCTTGATCGGTTTGAACAGGCTGAGCCAGCGCCCGTCATTCAGGGCGTGGTCATGCAGGCCGGTTGCCGGGGCCGGCTTGTCCTGCCAGGCCTGAAAGGCCTGCGCCAGCTCGGGCAGGCCGATTTCTTCGGGGCTCTTGAGCAAGGCGTTGTTGATCGCCTGACGGTCGGTGAAGCGCGGATCGCGCGGCGGTGCGATCAGGCGCCCTTCCTTGAGAAAGAGCGCGGCCTTGCCCTGGGGGCTGAATTCCATGCGGGTCGTGAACTCGGCCAGGTCGATCAGCCGAACGTCGTGGCCGATGACATAGCGCGAACCGTCATGCCCCTGCCAGCGCATGGCTGCGGTGATGCCGGGTTCCTTGGTGGTGTAGAAGATGTAGGGTTCGGTCCAGAACACCGAACGGTCGTCGGTCAGGCTCATGGCTCCCTTGAACCAGGGGCGCTCCCGGGCGTCATAGTCGCGTTCGCGCATCTCGACGCTTTCAATCTGCCGCTGGGCGTTCCAGGTGATCCAGTAGGTCTGGTGGCCCCACTCGGCGGGATTGGAGAGCCGATTGATCCAGCGGCCGTCTTCGCTCATCAGCAGCAGGATCTCCCGGCCTGATTCATGGGCGAAGATGACCGAGTTGATTTCCTCGTGATGGGCGATGATGGGAAAGAAGAAGTCGTTGAAGCGCAATAGCTGGGTCTGGTCGAGGTCGCCGGCCTTGCCCCAGCTCTGGCTGGCGCGCAAGGTGGTTTCGACCGTTTTGAGCAGCCGGCCGAGGCGGGACTCGAGTTGCTCGGCGGCGCGCTCCATCTGCGAGCGGGCCAGACGGTCTACGGTGGGCTGGCCGATCAACAGGTAGAGTGCGGCAGCGAAGGCGGTGAGTGCGAACAGGATCAGCAGGCCGATACGCAGTATCAGACTGTTGGCGAAGCCCGGTTGTCTGAAGGAAACGCCGCGCAGCATTCCTCGCCCCCCTGCTTGGTAATGGTGTGGCTGCCTGTCCGGTGCAGCGGCTCGTTGTTGGAGGCAGCGAGATACCAGATATACGGTTGGTTCCCGGACGTGTCAAGCGAATCGCCCGGTCGGCTAGGGAACGACGGTCAGCTCCGGCGGCTTGCCCGGAAATTCCAGGCGCCGGCGCAGGGCTTCGCTGACCTGGAGGTGTCCCTCGCCGTCGATGCGCAGGACGAGGCCGACCCCCATGCGGCGGGCCATGTCGCGCCAGGCCTCGGGGCCGGCGATGAAGATCGGTTTGGAGGCGGCATCCGACAGGGTGCCGGCTTGCGCGCCGGCCGGGATGAGCACGGTCACTGCCTGCGTGTGGCTGGCCGGATAGCCGCTGCGCGGATCAAGCAGGTGCGGGTAGCGCTTGCCGTCCACCTCGAAAAAGCGCTGGTAGTCGCCCGAGGTGCCGATCGCTTCGCCATCGTCGAGCAGCACGGTGGCCAGCGGCCCGGGCTGCCGCGGGTGCTGGATGCCGACCCGCCATTTCCGGCCTTCCTTGCTGCCCAGCGCCATCACGTTGCCGCCGATGTTGATCAGCGCGTTGCGGATGCCCATGCCGCGCAGGATGCCGGCTGCCCGGTCGAGCGCGACGCCCTTCAGGTAGCCGCCAAAATCCAGTGCCACCCGTGGGTTGCGGCTGCGGACGGTGGTGTCGTCGATGGTGATGTCGGCGATGGACGGCTGGCTGGCCCGCCAGGCCTCGATGTCGGCGGGGGCCGGCAGTTCGGCCTTGAATTCGTCGGCCTGGAAGCCCCACAGCGCGATCAGGCGGCCGATGCCGGGGTCGAACAGATAATCGCCCTGGCGGGCCAGGGCCTGCGCCTGGGCAATGAAGCCGGCCAACTCGCGGCTGACCGGATGCGGCCGGCCGGCGGCGAGGGCCGCGTTCAGGGCGCTCAGTTCGGAGGGCTGCCAGGCGTGGTAGCTGCGGTGCAGGCGGTCGAATTCGCGCAGGACGGCGGCGATGGCCTGCCGCCCCTGTTCCGGCTGCTCGCTGACGACGATGACCTCGACCCGGGTGCCGAAGACGTAGGCTTGCTGCTCCTGGAGCGGCGTCCGGCTGCAACCGGCGACGAGCACGACCGCGAACAGGATGGTGAGGCACCGGCTCAGGCGAGTCCGCATGCGTGTTCGATGGCGGTGATGAAGGCGCCGGCCGCGTCGAAACCCGATTGCTGGCGGATTTCGACCATGCAGGTCGGGCTGGTCACGTTGATTTCGGTGAGATGGTCGCCGATCACGTCGAGGCCGACCAGCATCAGCCCGCGCTGGTGGAGCACGGGACCGAGCGCCTCGGCGATCTGCCGGTCGCGGGCCGACAGTTCCTGGGCAACCCCGGTGCCGCCGGCGACCAGATTGCCGCGCGTCTCGCCGGCCTTGGGGATGCGCGCCAGGCACCAGGGCACCGGCTGGCCGGCGATGAGCAGGATGCGCTTGTCGCCGGCCGAGATCTCGGGCAGGTAACGCTGCGCCATGATGGTGCGGGCGCCGTTGCGGGTCAGTGTCTCAACGATGACGTTGCGGTTGGGGTCGTTGCGATGGACGCGGAAAATCTGGCTGCCGCCCATGCCGTCGAGCGGCTTGAGGATCACGTCGCGCTGCGCGTCGATGAAGTGCTGGACTTGCGGCATGTCGCGGCTGACCAGGGTAGGCGGCACCCATTCGGCAAATTCCATCAGCGCCAGCTTTTCGGAATGCTCGCGCAGGGCGCGCGGCCGGTTGAAGACACGCACGCCATCCGCTTCGGCGCGTTCGAGCAGCCAGGTGGCGGTGAGGTACTCGAAATCGAAGGGGGGATCCCGGCGCATGATCACCGCGTCGAACGCAGTGAGCGGCATCCAGGCGCGGCCGGTTTCGCGATACCAGTCATGATCGTCCGGCCGCAGGTGGAGGTGCAGCGCCTCGCCGAACACGCCACCCCCGTGCGCGGCTTCCGGCTTGCGCCAGCCGAGGCTGGCGGCATCGATGGCATAGACCTCGTGGCCGTGCTTTTCGGCCGCGCGCATCATGGCTACCGACGAATCCTTCCACGCCTTCAGGCGATCGAGCGGATCGACGACGAAGGCCAGCTTCAGCGACTGGCTGCTGCCGCCGAGCAGATGCTTTGCGAAATGCAGTTGCTGGGCCAAGCCCTAGGCCTCTTTCGTGTCCGGTGCCGTGCGCTCCAGTTCGATTGCGGCGGCCAGGCAGGCCAGCCGGCCGACGACACCGTAGGCATAGAAGCGGTTGGGCGGCGAATCCGGATTGCCGCAGCGGTAGTCGGGCAGGTTGCAGCCGGTTTCGAAGGCGAGCGGCTCGAAATGCATGCCCGGGGCGTTGAGGTTCTCATCCTTGCCGCGCCCGGTATGCACGCGGTAGAAGCCGCCGACCACGTAGCGGTCGATCATGTAGATCACCGGCTCGGCCACGGCGTCCTTCACCGTTTCGAAGGAATGGACGCCTTCCTGGATCAGCACCTCGGATACTTCGAGGCCTTCCTTGACGACGCTCATCTTGTTGCGCTGCTTGCGGTTCAGCGCGATCACCTCGTCGGCGTCGCGCACGGTCATCACGCCCATGCCGTAGGTGCCGGCATCGGCCTTGACGACGACGTAGGGTGTCTCGTCGATGTCGTATTCGCGGTACTTCTCGCGGACGATGTCGAGTACTGCCGCAACATTGGCGGCCAGGCATTCCTCGCCCTGGCGCTCGTGGAAATTGACGCTGCGGCAGACCGAGAAAGCCGGATTGATGCGCCACGGGTCGATGCCGATGGCCTTGGCGAAATCGTTGGCGACTTCGTCGTAGGCGGCGAAATGGTTGGACTTGCGGCGCACCGCCCAGCCGGCATGGACCGGCGGCAGCACGAACTGCTCGTTGAGATTCTGCAGGATGGGCGGGATGCCGGCCGACAGATCGTTGTTGAGCAGCACCGCGCAGGGTTCGAAACCGGCGACGCCAACCCGGTTGCCGTTGCGGACCAGCGGTTCGAGCAGGAGTTGCTGGCCGTTCGGCAGGTCAACGGCGGTTGGTTCGACGAGGTCCGGGATCAGCGAGCCGATCCGCACGGTCAGGCCGGTCTGCTGCAGGATCGCGGCGATCTGCGCGACGTTTTGCAGGTAGAACAGGTTGCGCGTGTGGTTTTCCGGAATCAGCAACAGGCTGCGCGCTTCCGGGCAGAACTTTTCGATGGCGCTCATTGCCGCCTGTACACACAGCGGCAGGAAGGCGGGATTCAGGTTGTTGAAGCCGCCGGGAAACAGGTTGGTATCGACCGGCGCCAGCTTGAAGCCGGAATTGCGCAGGTCGCACGACGAATAAAAAGGCGGCGTGTGTTCCTGCCACTGGCCGCGCAGCCAGTGCTCGATCTGCGGACTGGCGGCAAGGAAGCGGCGCTCGAGTTCGAGCAGGGGGCCGGTCAGGGCGGTGGTCAGGTGGGGAACCATAGGCTGTGTCTCTTCCCGCGGGTTATTGTTGTGGCCGCAAATCTTACACCGCAGTGCACAAATGGGGGTGGCCGGCTGCAGTCAACTCCTTGAAAGCAGGTAAAATTCGGCCCTTCGTTTTACCGCTTTACAGCAGATCGGATTCGCCGTGCTCGTCGCCGCCAACATCACCATGCAGTTCGGGGCCAAACCCCTGTTTGAAAACGTCAACGTCAAGTTCGGCGAAGGTTACCGCTACGGCCTGATCGGTGCCAACGGGGCTGGCAAGTCGACCTTCATGAAGATCCTGTCCGGCGTGCTGGAGCCGACGGCCGGCAATGTCTCGAAGGATGCCACCGAGCGCATGGCCTACCTGCGCCAGGATCAGTTCGCCTACGAAGACATGCGTGTGCTCGACGTGGTGATGATGGGCCACGAGGAACTGTGGGCCGCCATCCAGGAACGCGACGCGATCTACGCCAACCCGGAAGCGACCGAAGACGACTACATGCGCGCTGCCGAACTGGAAGGCAAGGTGGGCGAATACGACGGCTACACAGCCGAGGCGCGGGCTGGCGAACTGCTGCTCGGCGTCGGCATTCCGACCGAACAGCACAACGGCCCGATGCGCGAGGTGGCCCCCGGCTGGAAACTGCGCGTGCTGCTCTGCCAGGCCCTGTTCGCCAATCCGGACATCCTGCTCCTCGACGAACCGACCAACAACCTCGACATCAACACCATCCGCTGGCTCGAAGACGTGCTCAACGCCCGCGAGTCGACCATGGTCATCATTTCGCACGACCGCCATTTCCTGAACCAGGTGTGCACCCACATGGCTGACCTGGATTACGGCAAGATCACGATCTATCCCGGCAATTACGACGATTTCATGGAAGCGTCGGCGCAGGCGCGTGCCCGCCAGCAGGCTGCCAACAGCAAGGCCAAGGAGCGGATTGCCGAACTGCAGGAATTCGTCCGCCGTTTCTCGGCCAACAAGTCCAAGGCCAAGCAGGCGACCAGTCGCCTGAAGCTGATCGACAAGCTGAAGCCGGAAGACGTCAAACCGTCTTCCCGCCAGTACCCGTGGATCCGTTTCGAATATGACGAAAAGCAGAAACTGCACCGTCAGGCGGTCGAAATCGAGAATCTCAGCTTCGCCTACGAGGGCAGCGACCGCAAGATCTTCGATAACCTGACCATCACCATCAACGCCGGGGAGCGGGTGGCCGTGATCGGCGAGAACGGCGTGGGCAAGACGACCTTCCTCAAGCTGCTGATGGGCGAACTGCAACCCTCCTGCGGGACGATCAAATGGGCCGAAAAGGCCAACCCCGGCTACTACGCGCAGGATCATAGTGCCGAATTCGCCGGCACCGAGAGCCTGACCGAATGGATCGTCGGCTATGCCCGTGCCTCGGTGGAGGAGGGGGGCGATCTGGAAACCCTGGTTCGCGGCACGCTCGGCCGCCTGCTGTTTTCCGGCGATGAAGTGAAGAAGCCGGTCAACGTCATTTCCGGCGGCGAACAGGGCCGCATGCTGTTCGGCAAGCTGATGCTGTCCCGGCCGAACGTGCTGGTCATGGACGAACCGACCAACCACCTCGACATGGAATCGATCGAAGCCCTGAACAGCGGTCTGGAAAAATTCCCCGGTACGCTGATCTTCGTGTCGCACGACCGCGAATTCGTGTCCTCGCTTGCGACCCGCGTCTTCGAAGTCAAGGGCGACGGCAAGATCGTCGATTACCTGGGCGGTTACGAGGATTATCTGGCTTCGCAGGGCGTCGAATAAGCCGGCCGGCTGCTGCCGGTTGCCCCGAAAGCCGAAGGCCGGTCCTTCGGCTTTTTTGTGCCTGCTTACCGGACGTTCTCGAAATAGGGCAGCAAGGCCTTGGCGGCCTCGATGCGCGCCAGGCTGCCGGCCTGCGGGTCGTTCATCACGGCGAGCAGAAAATCCCGGGGATGGGCGAACGGTCCGCACAAGGAGAGCGTTTCCGTGGCTGCCGGCGCGGCGGCCGGGCGGGGGGGAGGCGGCAGGCGGTCGAGGGCTTGCGACAGTTCGGCCGGGCGGATGCTGCGCAGGACGGCCAGCAGATCAGCCTGCTGGGTGCGGTTGGGGGGCATGTCGAGCCAGGGTTCGGCGGCGAACATGCTGCCCAGCCCGGGGTCGATGAAGGCCGCCCAGCGTTCGTCGGGGATCAGTTCGGCCGGGGGCGGCACGGCGGTGAAGTCGATGTGCAGTCGTGCCGCGGGCAATTCTGCCAGATAGCGCCGGATCAGGCCGTCGAGGAACGCGTTGGCCGTTTCTTCGTCGATGCGTTCGGACAGCGAAAACCACAGGCGATAGCCTTCACCGTCGATGGACATGGCCGGCGCCGGCAAATCGAGGTCGGACTGTACGGCGTGCCAGAGCGCGGTGACGGATGGCCAGTCGGCGGCGCGCCGGAAGCCGAGGCACAGGGCCTGGCCGCCACCGGCAGGCGCTGCGGCCGGGGAGAGATGGAGCCGGTGCAGTTCGGCGTCCAGCTTGTCCATGGCGGAGGCTGCCGTCATTGCCGGGAGCCGCCGGCTGCCAGCGTGCGGATGATGCGAACGCAATCGAGGTCGGACTGATGATAGGCGGACTTGATGTAGTCGATATAGGCCCGTTCTTCCGAATTCGGGTCGCTGGCGAAGGTGGTGGTGTAGGCGAAACGCAGGAAGAGGGCAGCTGGTTCCGGTTCCTCGATGGTGATGGTCAGGCTGCCCCCGGCATGTTGCGCGCTGGGCAGGATGTCAAAGCGAACCCAGTGGTTGGCCTGTAGCGTGACGCGGTCGTGAATGACGGCAGCGCCAAAATCGAGTCGGCGCAGCAGGTGGTCGGCGTGCCGTTCGATGACGGTGCAGCTTTCCAGGCCGGGCAGGAAAGGGGTGGCGTCCTCGACGCGGTGCAACAGGCCTTGCCAGACCTGGTCACGGCTGAGGGTTTCGACGAGCGGATTGTGCAGGTCGTTGATCTGGATGAGATGTTCGAAATTCATGGCCCGATGTTAGCATCCTGCCCATGCAACTTGAACGACTCCTCCAGAAACACGGCTTCGGTACCCGCAAGGGCTGCCGGGCCTTGATCCGCCAAGAACGGGTCGCGGTGAATGGCGTGGTTTGCGACGATCCCTTTGCCGAAATTCCGACCGATGACCTCGTCTTTTCAGTCGATGGCGTGGATTGGCCCTACCGCGAGTTCGCCACGGTCATCCTCAACAAGCCGGCCGGCTACGAATGTTCGCGCAAGCCGCAGCATCATCCGTCCGTGCTCGAATTGCTGCCCGTGCCGCTGCGCGAGCGGGGCGTGCAGCCGATCGGTCGCCTCGACGAGGACACCACCGGCCTGCTCCTGATCACCGATGATGGCCAGCTCAATCACCAGCTGTCTTCGGCCAGGCGCAAGGTGCCCAAGGTTTATCGGGTGACGACCCGGCATCCGGTGGACGAGGCACAGATTGCGCAGTTGCTTGCCGGGGTGTTGCTCAACGATGAACCGGCGCCGATCGCGGCAGCCGGCGCCGAAATCATGGGCGACCGGCTGCTGCGCCTGACCATCACCGAGGGTAAGTACCATCAGGTCAAGCGCATGGTGGCAGCGGTCGGCAACCGGGTTGACGCGTTGCACCGCGAAGCGGTGGGGGAACTGACCCTGCCCGGTCATTTGCAACCGGGCGAATGGTGCTGGCTGACGCCGGCTGATCTGGACCAACTGGTGAAAACGAAATGACCCTGACGGAAATGCGCTATGTCGTGGCCCTGGCGCGTGAGCGCCATTTCGGCAGGGCAGCCGAGGCCTGCCATGTCAGCCAGCCGACCCTGTCGGTTGCCCTGAAAAAAGTCGAAGGACAGATCGGAGCACCGTTGTTCGAGCGCGGAACGAACGAAATCCGCATCACGCCGCTGGGCGAACGTATCGTCGAGCAGGCGCGGCGCGTTCTGGCCGAGGCGGTGAAGCTGGAGGAGATTGCCGAGGCGACCGGTGATCCGATGACCGGGCAGTTGCGTGTCGGCATCATCTACACCATCGCGCCCTATTTGTTGCCGCAGCTGATTCCCGCCCTCAGCCATGAAGCGCCGAAGATGCCGCTGTTCCTCAAGGAGGACTTCACCGGCAACCTGATTCCTGCCCTCAAGTCCGGCGAACTGGACGTCATTGTCATCGCACTGCCTTTCAGCGAGGCCGGTCTGGTCGCCCAGCCGGTGTACGACGAACCGTTCCGGGTCGTGGTGCCGTCCGGACATCCCTGGGCGTCGCGTGACACGGTCAGTGCCGACGAACTGGATGGCCAGAACCTGTTGCTTCTTGGCCAGGGCAACTGTTTCCGCGATCAGGTGCTCGAATCCTGCCCGCGCCTGACGGGGCATGATGCGCTGGACCATTCGATCGAAGGCAGTTCGCTGGAAACCATCCGCTACATGGTGGCGAGTGGCGCCGGGGTGGCGGTGATGCCGAGTACGGCGGCCGATCCGCTGGTCACCAAGGAACCGATGGTCAAGGTGCTGTCCTTTTCCGGCGCACAACCCAAGCGCACCGTCGGTCTGGTCTGGCGGGTCACCTTTCCGCGGCCGCAGGCGATCGACGCCGTGCGCGCCGCGCTGCTCTCCTGTCAGTTACCGGGTACCACGGTCGTGCGCTGACGTTTCACGTGAAACGCCGGGTTGTTAATACCGGCAGCTGATGAAAAAAGACCTCGCCAGTGCGAGGTCTTTTTGTTTCCGGGCAATTCGAAGGGAGCGGTCAGGCTTCGGCTTTTTTCTTGGCCGGAGCCTTGGGCTTGGCGACCTTCTTCTCGAACTCGAACCCGACCTTGCCGCCCTGGTTCACCAGATAAGCCGAGAATTTGCGCCGCGTGCGGTTGGAAACGAATTCCTTGAGCAGGTCGGTCTTCCCTTCGGCCAGCAGTTTTTTCATCTGGCCGGTGTCGATTGGCTGCTGCAGGATGATCTTGCCGGAGCGGAAGTCGCAGGTTTTGGCCGTGCCGACGGCCTTTTCACAGACATAGTTGTTGCCGTGCTCGTAGACGTGGGCGCCGCACTTCGGACAAGGGCCGAGGGACTCCTGCCCGGAGAAATCGACCGCCTCCGCCTCGCCTTGGTCGCTGGCCTTGTCCTGGCCAAAATCGAATTCCGGCTGCAGATCGTCATTGAGCTTGATGGCTGCGGCAAAGCTGCGGCCCATCTTGTTGCGGAAGCCGGTCAGCGGGCCGACCTGCCGCTCGGTGAGCAGCTGTTCGATCTCGGCCGGCTCGTACTGGCGGCCGGCGACGATCTTCCACAGCGCGTAGTCGCAGCTGCCGCACTGGAATTTCTTGTAGGTTTCGCGGATCTGGCCGCCGCACTTCGGGCAGGGGGCCTGCAGGACGCCAAAATCGCCGGGGATGGTGTCGGCCTCGTACTGCTTGGCGCGCTCGACGATGTGGCGAGTCATTTCGGCAATTTCGCGCATGAATTCGGCGCGCGTGAACTCGCCCTTCTCGATGCGGCCGAGCTTCCATTCCCATTCGCCGGTCAGTTCCGGCTGGGTCAGTTCGTTGATGCCGAGGCCGTTGAGCAGGGTCATCAGCGAGAAGGCCTTGGCGGTCGGGATCAGTTCGCGGCCCTCGCGGTGAATGTACTGCTCGCCAAGCAGGTTCTCGATGATCTGGGCACGCGTCGCCGGCGTGCCGAGGCCGCGGCCGGCCATCGCCGCCTTCAGTTCCTCGTCGTCGACCATCTTGCCGGCGCCTTCCATGGCCGAGAGCAGGGTGGCTTCCGAATAGCGCGGCGGCGGCTTGGTGGCGTTGGCCTTGATGGTAACTTCGTCGGTCTTGACCTTTTCCTTGGGATCGACGGCGACCAGATTACCTTCTTCGCCGTCCTGGCCTTCCTTGCCATAGACGGTGAGCCAGCCCGGATTGACCAGCACCTTGCCCTCGGTCTTGAAGGGGTGGCCTTCGACCCGGGTGATGCGGGTGGTGACCAGATACTCGGCGGCCGGGAAGAAGACGGCCAGGAAGCGGCGGACAACGAAGTCGTACAGCTTCTGCTCCAGTTCGTTCAGGCTCTTTGGCGCCTGTGACGTCGGGATGATGGCGAAGTGATCGCTGATCTTGGCATTGTTGAAAATGCGCTTGTTGGGCAGCACCCAGTTACGGGCGAGCACCTGATGGGCCAGCGGCGCGTAACGGGCGAGCAATACCTCGTCGTGGCCTTTGCCAGCGCCCTGGCCGGTCAGCATGGACAGGGTTTCCTTGACCGTCGGCAGGTAGTCTTCCGGCAGATGGCGGGAATCGGTACGCGGGTAGGTCAGCACCTTGTGCTTTTCGTAGAGCGCCTGGGCCAGCGACAGCGTGGTCTTGGCCGAGAAGCCGAAGCGCGCATTCGCTTCGCGCTGTAGCGTGGTCAGATCGAACAGGCCGGGCGACAGGCGGGTTTCCGGCTTGGCTTCTTCAGTCACCTCGCCGGGCTTGCCGAGGGTGGCAGCGCGGATGGCTTCGGCGCGGGCGACTTCCCACAGGCGGTCGGCGCGGGCGTGCTCGTCGTCGTTTTTGCCCTTGAAGCCTTCGTCGAACCATTTGCCGGTATAGCTGCCGGCCTTGGCGCTGAATTCCGCTTCGACTTCCCAGTAATCCCGCGGCTTGAATTCGCGGATTTTCTTCTCGCGCTCGACGACGATGGCCAGCGTCGGGGTCTGCACGCGGCCGACGGTGGTCAGATGGAAGCCGCCGGTCTTCGAGTTGAAGGCGGTCATGGCCCGCGTGCCGTTGATGCCGACCAGCCAGTCGGATTCGGAACGGCAGACGGCGGCGTCGGCCAGGCCTTCCATGTCGCGGCCGGAGCGCAGGTGGGCAAAACCGTCGCGGATGGCGCCCTGGGTCATCGATTGCAACCACAGGCGCTGCACCGGCTTGGTCGACTTGGCGGCCTGTACGATGTAGTTGAAGATCAATTCGCCCTCGCGTCCCGCGTCACAGGCGTTGATCAGGCCGTCGACGTCCTTGCGCTTGATCAGCTTGTGGAGCACCTTGAGGCGCGACTCCGTCTTTTCGATCGGCTTCAGGGCGAAGTGCGGCGGAATGACCGGCAGGTGGGCGAAGGACCATTTACCGCGCTTGACTTCGAATTCTTCCGGACAGGCCAGTTCCAGCAGGTGACCGACGGCCGACGAAAGGACGTATTCCTCGCTTTCGAAGTAATCGTCGTGTTTCGTGAAGCCGCCCAGCGCCCGCGCGATGTCGGCGGCGACAGAGGGTTTTTCGGCAATGATCAGCTTTTTGGACATGGTTTGACCTGTTGGAGTGCCGGGGCATGATAAGTGTCCCGCGCGCGGCTTGGCAAGCCGTCAATCAGTAGGGGATCGCTAGCGCAGGCGTTGGTAGCGGTTGCCGGGTAGTGTCGCGATGCGGCCGGCCAGTTCCAGGCGCAATAACGCCGGAAGCAGCTGATCGGCGGGCAGCCCGGAGCGTTCCACCAGGTCGTCCAGGGCACAGGGATCATGCCCGAGCGCGGCGAGCAGGGGCTGCTCCTCCACCGAATCCGTGGCGGCCGGCGGAGGGGGGGGCTCGTCATAATCAACGAGTTCGTCGAGCATGTCGTGCGCCGATTCGACCAGTTTGGCACCTTGCTTGATGAGCAGGTGGCAGCCGCGGGCAAGCGGTGAATGGATCGAGCCGGGGATGGCGAATACCTCGCGCCCCTGTTCGGCTGCCAGCCGGGCGGTGATCAGTGAGCCGCTCTCGGGGGCGGCTTCGACGACCAGTACGCCGCGGGCCAGGCCGGAGATGATGCGGTTGCGGCGCGGGAAATTGTGGGCGACGGCGGGTGTGCCGAGCGGAAATTCGGAAACGATGACGCCGCGGGCGGCGATGGCCAGTGCCAGTTCCTTGTTGCGGGCCGGGTAGATGCGGTCGGCGCCGGTACCGATCACGGCGACCGTTTCGCCATCGGCGGCAAGGGCGCCACGATGGGCGGCGGCATCGATGCCGAGGGCCAGACCGCTGATGATGCACTGGCCGCGACCGGCCAGGTGGCGGGCGAAGTTTTCCGCATTCTGGAGGCCTTGCGGTGTGGCGTTGCGGCTGCCGACCACGGCGATGCCGCGGCGCCGGAGCAGGGCCGGATTGCCCCGAACATACAGCACCGTGGGCGGATCGGGGATTTCGAGCAGGGCAGGGGGATAGGCATCATCGCCCAGCGTCAGGATCGTCTGCCCCGGCTGCTCGGCCCAAGCCAGCGCGTGCTCGACGGCAGCCGTGGTGTCGTGGTCGAACAGCCGGTCGGCCCGGTCGCCGGCCACACTGCGCGCGGCCAGGCGACCGGCGGCGAAAATGGCTTCGGGTAAACCGAAAGCGGCGAGAAGCTTGCGTTGCGTCTCGCCGCCGAGGCCGGGGATGAGGGTCAGCCGCAACCAGGCGGCCAGACTGTCGCGATCGCTCACGGATTCCTGGCCGTATCCCCGACGATGACTGCCTTGGAGGATTCGACGACCAGCGCATAGCTGATGCCGTCGAAGACACGGAAGACGAAGGCCAGACCGTAGCGTTCGTCCGGTACCGGCGTTTCGGTGCGGCGACCGCTTTCGTCGACGTCGAGCGAGACGCGGCTGCGGTAGAGCGCGACGACGTGGCCGATTTCAATGTCGTCCTTCTTGCCGACATTGAGGGCAACGACGGAATGGGCGCCGCCTTCGCGCAGGCCACCGTAGATGCCAAGGACGCGGGCGGAGACTTCCTGTTCCGGACGATGCGGCACGTAGGAAATGATTTGGGGCTCGGGGGCGGGAACCAGGCTGTCACCGCGGGCAATTTCTTGCTTGGCCAGGGAAATGCGCAGCAGGGCTGGCTCGCCCGGTTTGACCAGCTTGGCGTTGCCGAGGAAGAAGGCTTCGTAGGCAAGGGTTTTGCCGGTGGCCGGATCCTTCAGGGGCTTGCCCTTGCGGAAGATGTGCCACTTTTCGACCGAGGCGTCCGGAATGCCGGAGGCATAGAACGTATCGCCGGTGCCGACCAGCATGCGGTCTTCCTGCATGGCGACGATCTTGACCCCGCTGTTCAAGTCGCTGTCCTCGATGACCAGCGGCTGCGAGATGAAGGGTTCGATGGCATTCGCCGGGATGCTCGGGATGACCTGCTGGACCGGGGTGCTGTGTACCGTCGGCTGCAGTTTTCCCGTCTCGCCGCTGCCGACCTTCTTGCCCAGCCGCAGGCGCGGCGAGCCGCTCGACAGGTCGAGCAGGACGACATCGCCCGGGTAGATCAGGTGCGGATTCTTGATCTGGTCACGGTTCATCTGCCAGATTTCCGGCCAGCGCCAGGGGTGTTTCAGGAATTTGCCCGAGATGTCCCACAGCGTGTCGCCCTTGACGACGACGTGACGATCCGGCGGGTTGTCGACGAGCTGCAGCGGGTCGGCGGCGGATGCGCAGACGGCCGTCACGGCCAAGATGAGCGCGGATATAATGCGAACCATAGTCGTAACCTCTCGTGCCGGTGGAACGCAATGCCGCCGATGCGGTCTCAGGTGCGTCAAGCGATTTGCGTTTGCATACCTCGGAATTGCTTTAGATTCTGCACGTAATAACCTAAGCGAGCAAGCTTTTATTCCATTTGAACCATGGCCCTTCTACCCATTTTGCGTTTTCCCGATCCGCGCCTGAAAAAGGTCGCGCAACCCGTAGCCAAGATCGATGACGGCATCCGGAAGCTGGTCGCCGACATGGCCGAAACCATGTACGAGGCACCGGGTATCGGGCTGGCGGCGACGCAGGTCGATGTGCACAAGCGGGTCGTGGTGATCGACGTTTCGGAAGAAAAGAACAATCTAATGGCCTTCATCAACCCGACCCTGTCGCATTGCGAAGGGGCGCAGATCGGCGAGGAGGGCTGCCTGTCGGTGCCGGGCATCTACGACAAGGTCGAACGGGCCGAGCGGGTGACCATTCATTATCAGGATCTCGACGGCAAGGAGCAGACACTGGAGGCCGAGGGGCTTCTGGCGGTGTGCATCCAGCACGAGATCGACCACCTGAACGGCATTGTCTTTGTCGATCATCTGTCGCAATTGAAACAGGGGCGGATCAAGAACAAGCTGGCCAAGCAGGCGCGCGTCACGGCATGAAGCTGATTTTTGCCGGCACGCCGGAGTTCGCGGCACAGGCGCTGGCGGCGATCGTTGCCGCAGGCCACGAGGTGGCCTTGGTGCTCACCCAGCCGGATCGGCCGGCCGGACGGGGTATGGCGTTACAGCCCTCTGCCGTCAAGAAGGTGGCGCAGGCGCATGGCATCGAGGTGTTCCAGCCGCTGACCCTGAAGGATGCCGAGGCGCAGGCGAAGGTCGCGGCGGTCGGTGCCGAGGTCATGGTGGTGGCGGCGTATGGGCTGATCCTGCCGCAGGCCGTGCTCGATCTGCCGCGGTTTGGCTGCATCAACATCCACGCTTCGCTGCTGCCGCGTTGGCGCGGTGCGGCGCCGATCCAGCGCGCCTTGCTGGCCGGCGATGCGGAAACCGGGGTGTGCATCATGCAGATGGAAGCTGGGCTGGATACCGGGCCGGTCCTGTTGCGCGGCGCTGTCCCGATCGCAGCGACGGATACCGCCGGCAGCCTGCACGATCGTCTGGCCGAACTGGGGGCCCGCCTGTGCGTCGAGGCCCTCGACCAGCTCCCGCTGCCGGCTGAACCGCAGCCTGCGGAGGGGGTGACTTATGCGCACAAGATCGAGAAGGCCGAGGCGGTGGTCGACTGGACGAAATCGGCTGCCGAGCTGGATCGCCATGTCCGGGCCTTCAACCCCTTCCCGGGAGCGCAGGCATCGTTCGGCGGGCAGGTTGTCAAGCTGTGGCTGGCAACGCCAGTAGCCGGCAGCGGCCCGGTGGGCCGCGTGCTGGCGGTGGACAAGAAACAGGTCGTGATCGCCTGCGGCGCGGGTGCCCTGGCGGTGAGTGAATTACAGAAGGCAGGAGGCAAGCGCCTGCCGGTGCAACAATTCCTGGCCGGCCATCCGCTCAAGGTGGGGGACCGTTTCGACATCCCGGCTTGATTTTGCCGCGCTGCGCCATCAGTTAACAGTTCCGGATAATCACCTGGCGGAGGTCACCCATGTTCAACTGGCTCAAGACGGCGATTCTGATGGCCGCCATTACGGCGCTGTTCGGCATGGTCGGCGCGCTGATCGGCGGCGAGTCGGGCATGTTGCTGGCGCTGCTTTTCGGCGGCGCGATGAACCTGTTTTCTTACTGGTTTTCCGACAGCATGGTGTTGAGAATGTACAACGCCCAGCAGGTCGATGAAACGAGCGCGCCGCAGTTCTATGCCATGGTGCGCGAACTGGCGCGCAACGCCGGCTTGCCAATGCCCAAGGTTTACATCATCAACGAGGCGCAGCCCAATGCATTTGCCACGGGGCGCAATCCCGACCACGCGGCGGTGGCGGCGACGACCGGCATCATCCAGTTGCTGTCGGCGCGCGAATTGCGGGGTGTGATGGCGCACGAGCTGGCGCACATCAAGCACCGCGATATCCTGATCTCGACCATTTCGGCGACCATGGCGGGTGCCATTTCGGCGCTGGCCAATTTTGCGATGTTCTTTGGCGGGCGCGATGAACACGGGCGTTCGGTGAATCCCGTGGTCGGCCTGCTGGTCGCGATTCTCGCGCCGCTGGCGGCCAGCCTGATCCAGATGGCGATTTCCCGGGCCCGCGAATTCGAGGCTGATGCGGGAGGGGCGCAGATCAGCGGCGACCCCCATGCGCTGGCCGACGCGCTGGGCAAGATCCAGCGTTACGCCGAAGGGCGCATTCCGCTCGGGCCGGCCGAGGCCCACCCGGAAACGGCGCAGATGATGATCATGAATCCGCTGGCCGGCGGCGGGATCCAGAGCCTTTTTTCGACCCACCCGCCGACTGCGGAGCGCATCGCCCGGCTGCGGGCGATGGGAGGCTGGGGCTGATCAGCCGGCCTGTGACACAGCGAGGTGGCCGCGAGCCACCTCTTTTTTTTCCACGGAATCAGGTGCGAAGCGGGCGATGATTTCGGCGAACAGGGCCTGCGCCCGGCCACTGTGGTCGCTGCTGAAATTGCAGACGTAGATGTCGAGCGTGACGGCCCCGATTTCCGGCCAGGTATGGATGGCCAGATGCGATTCGGCCAGGACGACGGCGCCGGTGACGCCGGCCGGTTGCCCTTGGGCGTCACGGAAGGCATGGAATAGGCGGCCGACCACGCGCAGGCCGTGGCGCTGGCAGGCGTCGGCACAATAGGCTTCGAGCCCGGGCGCGTCGAGCAGGAGGCCGGGCGGGCAGCGGCAGTCATGCAGGTCGGCGATCAGGTGCAGTCCGTTCATGACGGGATTCTAGGGCGTTTCACGTGAAACGGCCTGGCCGAAGATGCGCTCGAACAGACGGCCGAGGCGGTAGCCGGCTTCGACGATGCGCCGGTTGGCGGTGTCGCGGCTGGCGCGGTAAAAGGTTTCGCTGACCACGGGGAGCAAGCTGCCCGGTTCGGTGGGGTAGGCGCTATCGAGCAGCCGGTGGCTTTCCTCCCGCCACCGGGCGACATCGCCCTGCTCCGGCGCCGGGTAGCGTGCGAGCAGGCGGCGGGCGTTGTCTTCCAGTCGTTTGCCGCGCAACCAGGGCGGGCCGGGCAGATCGTCCCAATACCGATGCAGGCTGGAGAAGGGCTGGCGCTTGTTGAAGGGGTTTTCGATCTCGACCGCGTTGCCGCCTTCGTCGCCATGCCGGCCAACGTGCAGCGGCTGGTGGATGTCACCGACCAGATGCAGCAGCCAGGGCAGGGCGTAGGCGATCTGTCCGGGCGGTGGGCTGGCTTTCAATTGCCGGATCAGATGCGCGATCCGGCTGTCCAGTTCGCCTGCCCGCACCCGGCCGTCGGCGTCGAGATCGAGGTAATGCCAGCGCTTGTGGCGTGCCATGTCGGGAATACCGGGCAGGGCAGGCGTCGGCGGATCACGCTCCTCGTCATGGAAGCGCGGGTCGTGGCGGATATCGTCCGGCCAGGTCGCCGCTTCGGCGAACAGGGCGATGGGATCGGCCGAGCGGGCCTGGTCGGCCCAGCGGGCGTGGTCGGGATGGTGGGCAAGGTGGGTAGTGATGGCGTCGCGGGCCGCGGGTGATAGTTGTTGCCAGGCAATGACCGCGACCAGCCGGTGGCCGGCGGCATTCCAGGCGTGTACGGGGAGGGAAACGAGCAGGCAGAGCAGGGCAGGCAACAATCGGCGCATGGCGGCATTATGCCCCGTGCGATAATCGCGGCCTATGTCCCGATTGCCGCTCAATTCCCTCGCCTACGCCCTGTTGCAGGCGGCCCGCATCGATGCTGCCGTGTTGGCCGGGCAGAGTCTGGCCGACGGCCTGCTCGGCCGGGTCGATCCGGTTGCCCGGCCAGCCGTGCAGGATATCGTCTATGGCAGCCTGCGCGCCTATGGCCGGGGCGATTTCATGCTCTCCCGCCTGCTCGAGCGGCCGCTGGCGGTGCCGGAAATCCGCGCCCTGTTGCTGGCCGCCCTCTACCGTATCGAAACCCGGCCGGAGGCGGTGCATACCGTGGTCGACCAGGCGGTGTTCGCGGCGGGTGAATTGCTGGGTGGCAAGTTCCGCGGGCTGGTCAATGGCGTACTGCGTAATTTCCTGCGTCAGCAGGATGCCTTGGTGGCTGCTGCCGCTGCCGATCCGGTCGTCGCGGCACAGCATCCGGACTGGTGGCTGGCGCAGTTGCAGGCGGCCTATCCTGCCGACTGGCCGCGTATCGTCGCGGCGGGCAACCAGCCGCCGCCGATGGGCTTGCGGGTCAATCTTCGGCAAACGACGCGCGAGGCCTATCGCCTGCGTCTGCTGGCGGCCGGCATCGAAGCGCGACCGGTCGGCGAAGCCGGCCTGGCCCTGGCCCGGCCGGTAGCGGTCGAGGCCTTGCCAGATTTTGCCCGGGGCGCCGTTTCGGTGCAGGACCCCGGCGCGCAGCGGGCCGCCGAGTTGCTGGCGCCATCGGCCGGCAGTCGGGTGCTCGATGCCTGCGCGGCGCCGGGCGGCAAGACGGCGCATCTGCTGGAGCGGGGCGAGATCGATTTGTTGGCGCTGGACCTGAAGGCGGCGCGTTGCCGGCGCGTCGAGGAAAACCTGGCCCGCCTGCAGTTGCGGGCCGAGGTCAGGGTGGCCGATTGCACCAGGCTCGCGGCCTGGTGGGATGGCCGTCCGTTCGATGCGGTGCTGGCCGATGTGCCGTGCACGGCGAGCGGTGTCGTGCGCCGCAATCCGGACGCCAAGTGGCTGCGCCGCGAGGCGGATATTGCCAGCTTTGCGGCGGCGCAGGGGCGCATCCTCGATGCCCTGTGGCAGGTCCTTCGTCCCGGCGGTAAACTCCTTTATGCGACCTGCTCGGTCTTCCCGGCCGAAAACGGCGGGCAGATCGCCCGTTTCATCGAACGCCAGCCGCAGGCCCGTCCGTGCCACGAGGAACAGCTCTTACCGACTGCCGAACATGATGGCTTCTTTTACTGCCTGCTCGAGAAGCGCGCCTGAGCGCCGGCTGGCCGAGTGGCTGCGGCACTGGCTGCTGGCCTTCCTCGTCCTGCCTTGCCTCGCCTGGGGGGCGGAAATCGAGGTGACGAATCCGCAGTTGCAACCGGCCGATGACGGCTACGTGCTGTCGGCCGATTTCAGGTTCGACCTCAACCCGCGCCTGGAAGAAGCGGTGACCAAGGGGGTTGTGCTGCATTTCGTCGCCGATTTTGAATTGACCCGCAAGCGCTGGTACTGGCTGGATGAAAAGCTGGCGGCGCGCAGCCAGACCTACCGTCTGTCTTACCACGCGCTGACCCGCCAGTACCGGCTGTCCACCGGCGGGCTGCACCAGTCCTTCACGACCCTCGGCGAGGCGGTGCAGGTGCTTTCCCGCCTGCGCAACTGGCTGGTCATCGAGCGCGGCGATAAGGCCGTCAAGCCGGGCGAGAGCTACGACGCCGCCGTCCGCCTGCGTCTCGACGTGACGCAGTTGCCGCGGCCCTTCCAGATCACGGCGCTCGGCAACAAGGACTGGAGCCTGTCCTCCGACTGGAAATCGTGGCCGGTCGACCTGGCGCCCTTGCCGGCAGCGGAGGCCAAGTGAAGCGTTTCGTCGCAGCCGGGGGGGCTTTCGCGGCGGCAGTCGGCGGCATCCTGTGGTTCCTGCTGCTGATGTCCACGGCGGCGGATACCGTGCTGTTTTCGCGCAACTATCCGCTGCTCGTCGCGCTCAACGTCGTGCTGGCGCTGGCCATGCTTGCCCTGGTTGGCTGGCAGCTGCGTACCCTGTGGCGCGACTACCAGGCCCAGGTCTTCGGCGCCCGGCTCAAGCTGCGCCTGATGCTGATGTTCGGGGTCATCGCCGTGCTGCCGGGGGCGCTGGTCTATGGCGTTTCGGTGCAGTTCGTCACCCGTTCGATCGAGAGCTGGTTCGATGTCCGTGTCGAGAAAGCGCTCGAATCCGGCCTGCAGCTCGGCCGTTCGGCCCTCGACTCCCTGCTGGCCGACCTGGGCGAGAAGGGGCGTAGCATGGCCAGTGAATTGTCGGACATCCAGGAGGCCTCGCGCCGTTCGGCGCTGCTGCGCTTGCGGGAGGAAAAGGGGGTCCAGACGGCGGCGCTGTTCTCGGTCGGCGGCCAGTTGTTGTCGAGCGCGACCGGCGAGCTCGCCAACCTGATGCCCGATCTGCCCGATCAGGCGCAGCTCAAGGCGGCGCGCAACAGCCGCTCGATCGGCAGCGTCGAAGGCGATGGCGGCAAGCTCTACCTGCGCGTGCTGGTCCCGGTGCCGGCCCGCGACATGTTCGAGGAGCCGCGCATCCTGCAACTGACGCAGCCGGTTCCGGCCGCGCTGGCGGACGATGCCGAAGCCGTGCAGGGCGTCTATCGCGATTACCAGGAGTTGCAGCTGGCGCGCAAGGGCCTGACCCGCATCTATGCCCTCACCCTGACCCTGACCGTCCTCGTTGCCTTGTTCAGTGCCTTTGCGCTGGCCTACCTGATGGCCCGCCGCCTCGCCGCGCCGCTCTACATTCTGGCCGAGGGGACGCAGGCCGTGGCGCAGGGCGACTTTTCGCCGCGCCAGGCGATTTACAGCGGCGACGAACTGGGCGTCCTGACCCAGTCCTTCAACCGCATGACCCGCCAGCTCGACGAGGCACGGCGCGACACCGAGCGGCACCGGGCGGAAGTCGAATCGGCCCGCGGCTATCTCGAATCGATCCTGGCCAACCTGTCTACCGGCGTGCTGGTTTTTGACCGCCGCTTTGTGCTGCGCACGGTGAATGAGGGCGCGCTGACCATTTTGAGCGACGATTTCGAAGGACTGGTCAGCGTTGCAGTCGATCAATGGCCGCGCCAGCAGGCTCTCGGGGCCTTCATTCGCGAACAGTTCGCGGCGACCGAGGAAAGCGAGTGGCAGGCCCAGCTCGAACTGGAACGCCCGAACGGCATGCCGCAGGTGCTGCTGTTGCGCGGCTCGCGCCTGCCGGAAAGCAGCGGGGGAGGCGATATCGTGGTGTTCGACGACGTCACCCGGCTGATCGCTGCCCAGCGCAGTGCCGCCTGGGGCGAGGTGGCGCGCCGTCTGGCGCACGAGATCAAGAATCCGCTGACACCGATCCAGCTTTCCGCCGAACGCCTGCAGCTCAAGCTGGCCGACAAGCTGGCCCAGGGCGATGCCGAGATGCTGGCGCGCGGCACGCAGACCATCATCAATCAGGTGCAGGCGATGAAGCGCATGGTCGATGATTTCCGCGATTACGCCCGCCTGCCGACGCCGGTGGTTGCACCGCTCGACCTGAACGAGTTGATCCGCGAAGTCCTCGGCCTGTACGAAAGCTCCTCGGCGGCCATCGACACCGAGCTGGCTGCCGACCTCGGTCCGGTTCTCGGCGACGCGACGCAGTTGCGGCAGATCATCCACAACCTGCTGCGCAACGCCGAGGACGCCCTGGAGGGGCGTGCCGACGGCCGGATCCTCATCCGCACCGGCGGCGGGCGGCGCCATGCCTGGATGACGATCGCCGACAACGGCCCGGGATTTCCGGTCGACCTGCTACCGCGCATCTTCGAACCCTATGTCACCACCAAGGCCCGTGGTACCGGCCTTGGCCTGCCCATCGTCAAGAAGATTGTCGAGGAACACCAGGGCAGCATCGAAATCAGCAATGCACCGGAGGGCGGCGCAAGGATCGACATCCGTCTGCCCCTGGTGAAAGAGGAGGAAGCCAAAAATGGCCATCATTCTGGTCGTTGACGACGAAGTCGGTATCCGCGAACTGCTGTCGGAAATCCTGATCGACGAGGGTTACGACGTGCGGCTGGCGGAAAACGCCACGGCCGCGCGGCAGGTGCGCAATGAGCTGCGCCCGGACCTGGTCCTGCTCGACATCTGGATGCCGGATACGGACGGCATTTCACTGCTTAAGGAGTGGCACGCCGCCGGTCACCTGAACATGCCGGTGGTCATGATGTCCGGCCACGGCACCATCGATACGGCGGTCGAGGCGACGCGTTTTGGCGCCTTCGATTTCCTCGAGAAGCCGATCGCCCTGCAGAAACTGCTGTCCACCGTGCAGAAGGCCCTCAAGCACGACAAGCCGCCGGTTCGCCCGGCGCTGACACTGGAGGCCTTCTCGCGCTCGGCCTTCGTCAAGGAATTCAAGCGCCGTCTGGAGCAGGCCGCGGCCAAGGCGTCCGTGCTGCTGATCAAGGGCGCCAATGGCGGCATGGCCGAAATCTGCGCCCGCACGCTGCAGCCGCCGCGCGCGCCTTGGCTCGACCTGTCGGAGGTGAGCAGCGCGCTGACCCAGGAGATGCTCGAGAAGATCAGCGGCGGCATCCTGTTCGTGCCCGATCTCGGCGTGCTCGGCAAGATGCAGCAGATGAACCTGGCCTTCGCCGTCGACCGGCTGGAGAAGCTGAACCTGCAATTGGTCGCGGCCACCGTCGTCCCCCTTTCGACCCTCGCCGAGGCGGGGTGGGACAGCAAGCTGCTCGCCCGCCTGGGAGAAGTCTGGGTGGCGATGCCGTCGCTCGCCGGCCACGGTGACGAGCTGCCGGAGATCGCCGGCCTGCTGCTCGGCAATTTTGTCGCACGGGGCGAGGTGCCGCTGCGCCATTTCTCGACCGCTGCCCTCAATACGCTGCGCTCGCTGCCCTGGAAGCGCCAGCCGGAATCGAGCTGGAGCGACCTGTATGCGCTCGTCCGCAATCTGGCCCTGACGTCGCTGGACGAAGAAATCAGTGCCGATGACGTGCTGCGCGTGATGCCGCAGGAGGCCGTCGACCGGCCCGAAACGCTCTCCCTGCTGCCGCTTTTCGACCAGCCCTTGCGCGAGGCGCGGGATGCATTCGAGAAGATGTATTTTGAGCATCACCTGCGACGCGAAGGCGGCAACATGACCAAGCTGGCCGAACGCTCCGGCCTGGAGCGGACGCACCTGTATCGCAAACTGAAACAATTGGACGTCAAGCTCGGCAAGCGGGGCGAGGAATAAGCCGGGCCGTGCCCGGCACCGGCGGGGGAAGGCCGGGTGGACGATGGGAGGAGGGGGCATGAAAGTCATCATTCTCGGGGCCGGCCAGGTCGGCGCCAGCGTGGCCGAGGGACTGGTCTCGGAAGAGAACGACATCACTGTGGTCGATAGCGACGGGGCGCGCCTGATGCGCCTGCAGGACAAATTCGACCTGCGCGCCGTGGTCGGCAATGCCGCGACACCCAGCATCCTGCGCCAGGCCGGGGCGGAGGATGCCGACATGATCATCGCCGTGACGCAGAGCGACCAGACCAACCTGGTCGCCTGCAAACTGGCGCAAAGCGTTTTCAACGTACCGACCCGCATCGCCCGGCTACGGTCGCGTGATTTTCTCGAAGACGAGAGCCTGCTGTCGGCAGACAATTTCGCGGTTGATTTCGCCCTCTGTCCGGAACAGGTCATTACCGACTACATCCGTCGCCTGATCGAGTTTCCGGAGGCCCTGCAGGTACTCAATTTCGCCAAGGGGCGGGTCGCCCTGGTGGCCGTGCGCGCCTACGAAGGCGGGATGCTGGTCGGCAAGGCGATCAAGGCGATGCGCGAGCATCTGCCGCCTGACATGGATGCCCGGATCGCCGCCATCTTCCGTCAGGACCAGCCGGTCTTCCCGGAGGGCGACACGATCATCGAGGCGGGCGACGAAGTCTTCCTGCTCGCTGCGGCCGAGCATATCCGGCCGGTGCTGCGCCAGTTGCGGCGGATGATGACGCCGGTCGAGCGGATCATGATTGCCGGGGGCGGCAACATCGGGCTGCGTCTGGCGAAGACGCTGGAGGAGCGCTACGAGATCAAGCTCATCGAAGGGCGCCAGGAGCGCGCCGAGTTCATCGCCAACGAACTGGACAATACGCTCGTCCTCCACGGCGATGCGACCGACGAGGAACTGCTGGAGCAGGAAAACATCGGCGAGATGGACCTCTTTCTCGCGGTGACCAATGACGACGAAGACAACATCATGGCCGGCAGCCTGGCCAAGCGGCTGGGCTGCAAGCGCGTCGTGGCGCTGATCAATCGCCGGGCCTATGCCGACATGATCGAAGGCGGCCCGATCGACATCGGCATCTCGCCGGCCCAGGTTTCGATCGGCACCTTGCTGGCCCATGTCCGGCAGGGTGATGTCGCCGAAGTGCATTCGCTGCGCCGGGGCGCGGCCGAGGCGCTGGAGCTGGTGGCGCACGGCGATGCCAAGACGTCGAAGATCGTCGGCAAACGCATCGGCGAGATCGACTGGCCGCATGGCGTGACGGTCGCCGCCCTGGTCCGCCATTTCGACCAGGCCGTGGTGATCGGCCACACCGATGACTGGACGGCGATCACGCGCCACGGCGAGGTGGTCATTGCCCACCACGATACGGTGATCCAGGCCGGGGACCACGTGATTGTCTTCTGCATGCGCAAAAAGCTGGTCAAGAAGGTCGAGCAGCTGTTCCAGGTCGGCTTTCATTTCCTGTAAGGGGCAGCCATGACACGTTTCGCCCCGGTTTATCGCGCGCTGGGCATGGTCATCATGCTGTTCGGCCTGACCATGCTGGCGCCGTTGATCCTGTCCTACATCGTCGATGACGGCGCGCAGGCGGCCTATGACGAGGCATTCGGCTTGACCATGCTGAGCGGCCTCTTCCTGTGGTATCGCTTCCGGCGCTGCAAACAGGAACTGACGGTGCGCGACGGCTTTCTGATGGTGGTGCTGGTGTGGACCGTGCTGCCGGCCTTTGCCGCCATTCCGCTGATGATCCAGCTCGGTCTCAGCCACACTGACGCCTATTTCGAGACGGTATCCGGCCTGACCACCACGGGGTCGACCGTGCTCTCCAACATCGATAGCCTGCCGATGTCGATCAACCTGTGGCGGCACCAGCTGGTCTGGATCGGCGGCATGGGCCTGATCGTGCTTGCCATCGCCATCCTGCCCTTGCTCGGCATTGGCGGTCGGCAGATGTTCAAGGCCGAGACGCCGGGGCCGATGAAGGACTCGAAAATGACCCCGCGCATCGCCGAGACGGCGAAGGGACTGTGGCTGGTTTATGTGGGCGTTTCGGCGGCCTGCATCGTCGGTTATCGTTGGGCCGGCATGACCTGGTTCGATGCCGTTTGCCACGGTTTCTCGACCATGGGGCTCGGCGGATTTTCGACGCATGACGCCAGCTTCGGCTATTTCGATTCGCCGGCCATCGAAGGGGTGGCCATTCTCTTCATGTTTATTGCCGGCATGAACTTCGGCACCTTGTTCCTTGCCGTCAGCGGGCGCTCGCTACGCCCCTACCTGCTCGATCCGGAGGCCGGATGGTTTGTCGGTGTCTGTGTCGTCAGCATTTTCATCGTCGCGGTCTATATCTGGAAGGACGGCATGTATGCCGATCTCGATACCGCGGTGCGCCATAGCGCCTTCAATGTCTTGTCGATTGCCACGACGACCGGCTACGCCAGTGTTGACTTTGCCCAGTGGCCGATTTTTGCGCCGCTGTGGATGCTCTTTTTGTCCAGTTTCGCGACCAGTGCCGGGTCAACCGGCGGCGGGATCAAGATGATGCGCGCCCTGTTGCTGTACAAGCAGGTCTATCGCGAATTGCTGCGCGCCATGCATCCGAATGCCGTGTACAACATCCGGATCAGCGGCCAGGTCGCACCCCAGCCCATCCTGTTTGCCGTGCTTTCCTTCGGCTTCATGTACATGGTCTGCATCGTGTCGCTGACCCTGATTCTGGCCTTCACCGGGCTCGATATCGTGACGGCCTTTACGGCCATCGTGGCCAGCGTGAACAACACCGGGCCGGGGCTGGGCCTGGTTGGTCCGTCGACCACCTACGCCGTGCTGGAGGATTTCCAGACCTGGATCTGCATTTTCGCCATGCTGCTCGGCCGCCTCGAAATCTTCACGCTGCTCGTCGTGCTGACCCCGGCCTTCTGGCGCAAATAGGCCCTATCGCCTTTTCCTGATCCAGCGCAAGTGACCGCGAGGGGGGAAAGTCGGATAATGCCGGTTTCCCGAATTTTCAGGCGGAGCCCGACGTGACCCGACCCAAGAACGATACTTTCCTGCGCGCCTTGTTGAAGGAGCCGACCGAATACACGCCGCTCTGGCTGATGCGCCAGGCCGGCCGCTATCTGCCGGAGTACTGCGAAACCCGCAAGCGGGCCGGCAATTTCCTGAACCTGTGCAAAACCCCGTCGCTGGCCTGCGAAGTCACGCTGCAGCCGCTGGCCCGTTACGACCTCGACGCGGCCATCCTGTTTTCCGACATCCTGACCGTGCCGGATGCCATGGGCCTCGGCCTCTATTTCGCCGAAGGCGAGGGCCCGCGTTTCGAGCGCCCGCTGCGCGAGGAATGGGCGATCAACAACCTGACCGCGCCGGATCCCTACGAGCACCTCGGCTATGTGATGGACGCCGTGTCCGAAATCCGCCGGGCACTGGACAACTCCGTGCCGCTGATCGGATTTTCCGGCAGCCCCTACACGCTGGCCTGCTACATGGTCGAGGGCCAGGGGTCGAGCGATTTCCGCCATATCAAGGGCATGCTCTACAACCGCCCCGATCTGCTGCACCGTATCCTGTCGGTGACCGCCGATGCCGTGACCCGCTACCTGAATGCCCAGATCGACTGTGGCGCCCAGGCGGTGATGATCTTCGACACCTGGGGCGGTTCGCTGTCCAACGCCGCCTACGAAACCTTTTCGCTGCAGTACATGCAGCGCATCGTCGCCGGCCTGAAAAAGGAAAGGGACGGCCAGCGCATTCCGAGCATCGTGTTCACCAAGAACGGCGGCTTGTGGCTGGAGAAGATCGCCGCCATCGGCTGCGATGCCGTTGGCCTGGACTGGACCGTCGACATCGGCGAAGCCCGTCGGCGCGTGGGCGACAAGGTGGCGCTGCAGGGCAACCTGGATCCCAACGTGCTGTTTGCAGCGCCGGAAATCGTTGCTGCCGAGGCGAAGAAGGTGCTCGACAGCTTCGGGGCAGGCAATACCGGCCATGTCTTCAATCTCGGCCACGGCATTTCCCAGTTCACGCCGCCCGAAAGCGTCACGGCGTTGGTCGAGACCGTGCACGCCCACAGCCGCCTATTACGTAAGTGATATCCATAAGGGGCTGGCAAAGCTTGACTTATGCACAGAGTTTTGCCAGTTACCCGAAAAATCACGGCAAAAGGCCTTGACAGGATTGTGATTATTTAACTTCATGATTTTATTTGGTTTTGCGCTTTGCCCAATATTTCGGCAGAGTAACAAACTCCTTACCGGACCGTGACTTAGCGGCAGGGCCCCGAAGTAATTCACAAAGTTATCCACAGTTTTTGTGGACAACTGCCCAGGCCGTCCATCGTGAATCGAACCAGCCTGTATTTTCGGAGAAATGACGGCTTCGGCCGCTGAGTCCATGCCCGTCCTGCGTGTTGCCCTCGATTTGCCCCTGCACCGCCTGTTCGATTATGTCGCGGCGGCGGCTAGCGAACAGGATGTCGGCTTGCGCGTCCGGGTGCCGTTCGGGCGAGGTGAAAAACTGGGCGTCATCGTCGAGGTGGCAAGCGACAGCGACCGGCCGCTCGAACAACTCAAGCCGGCTGGCGACATCCTGCGCGACCTGCCGCCCTTGCCTGACGATTTCTTCCGGCTTTGCCGGTTTGCCAGCGCTTACTACCAGGCGGCGCTCGGCGAAGTGATCCTGCAGGCCTTGCCGGGCGGCCTCAAGCGCCTCGATCCGCCGGACCGGCGTAACACTCGCGCCGGCAAGCCACCGGCGCCGATCGCGCCGCCGCAGCTGACCGCAGAGCAGGCGAGGGCGGTCGAGGCGATCGATCCGGCCGCCGGATTCACCGCCTGCCTGCTGCATGGCGTGACGGGCAGCGGCAAGACCGAGGTTTATCTGCGCCTGATCGACAAGGCGCTGACGCTCGGCAAGCAGGTTCTGCTGCTGGTGCCGGAAATCAACCTGACGCCACAGCTCGAAGGCCGGGTCCGCGCCCGCTTTCCCGAGGCCGGCGTCGTGTCGCTGCACAGCGAACTGGCCGAGGCAGCCCGCGAGCGCCACTGGCGGGCTGCCTTTTCCGGGCAGGCGAACATCGTGCTCGGCACGCGGCTGGCCGTTTTTACGCCCATGCCGCGTCTCGGGCTGATCGTGGTCGATGAGGAACACGATCCTTCCTTCAAGCAGCAGGACGGCATGCGCTATTCGGCGCGCGATGTGGCGGTTTTCCGGGCTCACCAACTGAACATTCCGGTCTTGCTGGGGTCGGCGACGCCATCGCTCGAATCCTGGGCCAATGCCCAGGGAAAACGCTACCGGCTGCTCAGCCTGCATGAACGGGCCAATCCCGAGGCGACGCTGCCAGCGGTCAAGATTCTCGATACGCGGCGCGTGGCGCTCAGGGAAGGCGTCAGCGAGCCGCTGATCGCCGCCATCCGGACGCGCCTGGAGCGCGGTGAGCAGAGCCTGATCTTCCTGAATCGGCGGGGTTATGCGCCGGTGCTGGCCTGCCCGGCCTGCGGCTGGGTATCGCGCTGCAAGCGCTGTGCCGCCAACCTGGTGCTGCACCTCGCCGACCGTCGCCTGCGCTGTCATCACTGCGGCTTCGAGCATGGCATTCCCAGGGCCTGCCCGACCTGCGGCAACCAGGACATCCACCCGTTTGGCCGTGGCACGCAGCGTCTGGAAAGCTGGTTGCAGGAGCAATTCCCGGATGCCCGCATCCTGCGCGTCGACCGCGACGCCGTGAAAAGCCGCCGGCAGTGGGAAGCCGTCCTCGAACGCATCCATGGCGGCGAGGCCGACATTCTGGTCGGCACGCAAATGCTGGCCAAGGGGCACGACTTCCCCAAGCTGACCCTGGTCGGCATCCTCGGCGCCGATTCGGCGCTGTTCGCCGCCGACTGCCGCGCCCCGGAGCGTCTCTTTGCCCAGCTGATGCAGGTTGCCGGCCGGGCCGGGCGGGCGGAACGGAAAGGCGAGGTGCTGATTCAGACACAATATCCCGACCACCCGCTGTTTGCCGCTGTCGTTGCCCATGATTACGCCGGCTTTGCCGCCGGCCAGCTCAAGGAGCGCGAGCAGGCCGGTTTTCCGCCGTATGCCTTTCAGGCCATGCTGCGGGCCGAAGCGCCGCAGATGGCCGACGCTATTGCCTTCCTGAAAGCCGCTGCGGCGCTGCCCGAGGTTGCCGCGCACGGCAACGTCCTGATCTACGATCCGGTCCCGATGCGCATGGCGCGCCTGGCCAATCTGGAGCGCGGCCAGTTGCTGGTGGAATCGCCGTCGCGCCCCGCCTTGCAAGCTTTCCTGCCGGTGTGGCGGGAGGCCATCGCGGGGCTCAAGGCGTCCGCCAGGCTGCGCTGGCACCTCGAGGTTGATCCCCTGGAATTCTGAATCCGGCACGGCGCTTGCCCGTTCACCGGGATGACGATCAAAACGGCGGGAGCAACGCGAATCCGGCGGTATCAGGTTCGGCGGGCGGACAGCAGCAACCAGGCGAGGGCCATCGCCTGACCGCCGAGAAGGACCAGGAAGGCACTGCGGTAGGCGGCATCGCTGGCCCAGCCTGCGGCCTGCAGGGCGTCGACCAGGCCGCCGATACCCCATTGCAGGCCGAAGGCGCCGGTGAAGACGAGCAGGTTGAGCGCGGTATTGGCGCGTCCCGACAGTTTGGTGGGGAAGGACTGGGCGACCAGCGTATAGGCGATGTTGGACAGGGAGAAGCAGGCGCCGAGCACCGGCCACAGCAGCCCGCCTGCCTGGCTGGGCTGCAGGCTGATCAGCGCGAAGGCGGCGAGAGCGAGGGTCATGGCGCCGCGATAGACCTGGTCGAGCCGGATGCCGCGATGCACCAGGCGCGTGGCGAAGAAACCCATGAACAGGAAGCCGCCCAGCATCGCCGCGCTGATCCAGGTCAGCCGCCCGGCGATGGCGGCTGCGTTCATGCCTTCCTGCACGTTCATCCAGCGTGAGGCCCAGAGACCCTGGACGGCCATGAAGCCGCCGGTCATCCAGAAGCCCATCGGGGCGTAACGCCAGAAATGGCGGCTGGAAAACACCTGGCGGACGCCGGCCAGCTGGGTCTGCCAGCCGTCAGGCCGGCCCTCGCCGGTACTGTCCGGCACGCGCTGCCAGATCAGTGCAGCGACGAGGAGGGTGGCGACGGCCAGGCCGAGCGCGATGATCCGCCAGCTGGTGAAGCCGATGGCGATTTCGAGCGGCTTGGCGGCAGCCAGCGCGCCGAGACCCCCGGAGGCCATCACCCAGCCGGTCAGCGAGGCTTGCCGTTCGGGCGGGAACCATAGCGTGAAGGCCTTCAGCGAGGCCATCAGGCAGGCTGAAACGCCGAGGCCGATCAGGGCGCGGCCAAGGGCCAGGCCGCCCAGGGTGTCGGACAGCGCAAAGAGCGCTACCCCGGCGCCGGCCAGCAAAAGCAGTGTGGATTCGACCCGGCGCGGACCGTAGCGGTCGAGCAGCATGCCGAGCGGTAGCTGGGCAGCGCCGAAGGCGAGGAAGTAGGTGCTGGTCAACAGCCCGAGCGCATTGTCGGGCAGCCCCAGTTCGCGGGCGATGACCGGGCCGATGACCGCATTGACCGTGCGGAACAGGTAAGACAGGAAATAGCCGGCGGCAAAGGGCAGGAAGAGTCTGAGCCAGGCGCTGTCGGGCCGGATGGTGTTCACAGGGTGTCCGGTTTCACGTGGAACGCGACGATCGGCGGCGTCTGGTCCGGGTGGGTGCGCAGCCAGTTCAGGCGGTCGACGATCTTTCGTTGCCAGGGGGCGGCGATGCCAGGTGAAGCGGCAAGCCGCTCCAGATCGGCCAGCGGCGGCCGGTGGGCCTGCCAGAGCTGCATCGCTTCGGCCAGGGTATAGGCCTGCGGATCGCTCGTTTCGCAATCGAGCGTATCGCCGGGCTGGACGACACCGGGGGTCAGGACGCGCCAGTACCAGCCGGTGATACGCTCTTCGGCGATGAAGCGGGCCATGCCGTCGCAGCCGTAGCGTTCGTCGATCTTCCAGCACGGGTTGCGGGGCTGGCTGATTTGCAGGCGGGCCGTGCCGAGGCGCCAGATGTCGCCGAGCCGGACGTCGTTCTCGTCGAGATCCGGCGTCGACAGGTTTTCACCGTTGCTGCCGGGGAGCAGCCGCCCGGCCACTGCGGGAAAACGGGCCGCCAATCGGGTGTAGTGGCGGGCCGGGTAGAGATGCACCGCCTTGTCCGGGCCGCCATGCACCCGGCGGTCGGCCTGCTGGTCGCCGATAAACCCTTCCGGTCCGAGTTCGAGCGGACCCCGGGCCGCTTGTTTGTAGATGCCAGTCGGCCGGCCGGATTCAGGGAGCGGCCGGATGCCGCCGATAAAGAGGGAGATGTGCGCCATGGTCGGCACGATTGTGCCATTGCGGGCAACGCTTGGGGGCGCTGCGGCTCAGTCCCAGAGCCAGGCCGCGCCCCGCACGCCGGACGAATCGCCATAGGCCGGCGGCAGAAAGCGGGTGACGAGGCGGTCGGAAAACACGTGCGGCGCGCAACGGGCCGGCAGGTTGCGATAGAGCCGTGCTAGGTTGGAGAGGCCGCCGCCCAGCACGATGACCTGCGGGTCAAGGATATTGATGACACCGGCCAGGGCGCGGCCGAGGCGTTCCTCGTAGCGCTGCAGTGTCGCTTCGCAGGCGGCATCGCCCTGCGCGGCGCCTTGCGCGATGTGCCGTGCATCCCGCTGCTCACCGGTGTGGCGGGCATGGTCGGCGGCCAGTCCGGGACCGGACAGATAGGTTTCGATGCAGCCCAGCCGTCCGCAATAGCAGGGCGGGGCGGGCTGGTCGTCCGGCTGCAGGGCGGGCAGCGGGTTGTGACCCCATTCGCCGGCAATCGCATTGGCGCCGGTCAGCACGTGTCGGCGCATGACGATGCCACCGCCGACGCCGGTGCCGAGGATGACGCCGAAGACGGTTTCGGCATCCCGGCCGCTGCCGTCGATGGCTTCCGACAGCGCGAAGCAGTTGGCATCATTCGCCAGCCTGACCTTCCGCCGGAGCAGGGCCTCCAGGTCGGCGCGCAGCGGCTGGCCGATCAGGCAAGTCGAGTTGGCGTTCTTGATCCGGCCGCCGGGCTGCGATTCTGCACCAGGGATGCCGATGCCGACGCTGCCGCGCCGGCCGAGTTCGCGCTCAGCCGTGGCAACCAGCCCGGCCACCGCCTGCAGCGTCGCCCGGTAGTCGCCCTGCGGTGTGGCGACCCGCCGGCGCAGCAATTCCGCGCCATCGCCGTCGAGCGCGATGATCTCGATTTTGGTGCCGCCAAGGTCAATGCCCAGACGCATCAGACGCGGACGGCGATGCCCTTGACGTTACCGTAGGTGGTGGTCAGGGTGCGCAGCACGCTGGTGCCGGCTTCGAGCAGCAGCATGAAGAGATTGCGTTCGGAATAGAGGCAGACCGGCTGGCGGATGCCGTACTTTTCGCGCAGGGCCGGTGCCAGCTTGGCGAAGCGCCGTTCGACGGGCTGCTCGGCATCGGCATAGTCTTGGCCGAGTTCGGAGTGCAGGCCGAGGACCGAAAGATAGAGCTTGCCGCCGATGCGCAGCCGCTGCTTGAGGCCCTGGATCACGTCGCGGGCATCGGGGTAGCGCAGGCCGCACACACCGCGCCGGATGTAAATGAGGTCGAAGGGTTCACCGGGCAGTTCGGCCGGCAGGGTCTGCAGCGTCGTCGGCAGGTAGGCGATCTGTTCGCGACGCCCGGAGGCGAGGATTCGGCCCTCGATTTCCCGGGCGAATTCGGGAAGGTCGGCGATCAGCACATCGGCCCCGAGGGCGGCGAACTTGGGGGCCGTCTCGCAGCGTTTGTCGGAAATGACCAGGACCGAAACGCGGTGGTCGATACGCTGCCGCTTGACGCATTCCTCCAGCGCGTAGCGCTCCAGCTCATCCCCCCCGGTTTCCAGGGGATTGGCGGTAAGATGTGTCGTCATGTCCATTGTTTTGTCTCCCTGCGCTTCATTGTGCATGAAGCCCGCCCGGGGTGACAACGGAAAAGCCAGGGAGGAGGGGAATGACGATGCTGGTCCGCTTTGTCTCCAGTGAAACCGGAGAAGTGCTGATGTATGCCGATGTGGCGCGGGTGTTGCTGCAGGCCATGGGCAAGGAAACCACTGCCCGCGGTGCTTTCGTGCCGGAGCAAATGCTGCCGGCGGCGCAGGCCCTGCGCGATGCGGTGCTGCGTTCCGAAGCCGAACAGCCGCCGGCCGAGGAGGAAGACGAAGAAGAAGGCAAAAAGAAGGAGGTGGTGGTCGGCCTGCGGCAGCGCGCCTGGCCGCTGATCGACATGCTCGAGCGGACGGCCCGCAGCGGCCCGAAGGCTCATATCATCTGGGAAGCGGCTGCCGATTTCTGAGCACTGGCCGGCGGTGGGTCAAGTGCGGTCGAGGTCGAAGCCGCGGGCGATGCTGTTCATGATGCGGTTCAGTTCCTGCGCGAATTCGGCGAAAAACTGTTCGCGCGCGGCATCGCCCTCGCGCAGGGCTGTTTCCAGTTGCTGGGCTGCTTCCTGCAGCTGCCGGGCGCCGATCGTGCCGGCGAGCCCCTTGGTGCTATGGGTGCGGCGCTCCGCATCGGGCAGGTCGCCGCTGTCGATGGCGGCGCGGATCCGCTGCGTTTCATCCACGAAACGGGCGTGGAAGTCGCGCAAAACCTTTTCGTAAAGCTCCGGCTTGTTCATCATGCGCCGCAGGCCGGCGGCCTGATCGATTCCCGGGAGGTCAGGCAAGCATGTGCGACATGCTGGGCTGGCGACGGGGCCGTTCAGAACAGCTCGATGTCGTCGCTCTTTTCCTTCATCTCGGCCATGAATTTGTCGACCGCCTCCTGAACCGGCACTCCCTGCATTACGGCGTCGAACATGGCGATTTCCTCGCGGGTCGAATACTTGGCCTTGATCCTTTGTTGCAGATCGACCCATTCCTTCGGGTTGAACAGGCGATGCGGATCGGCGACGAGATCGCTCAGGTCGCCCAGGCTGAGGCCGACGTGTCCCAGGCGCTGAACCAGCTTGTCGTAGAACTGGAAGGCAATGATGGCCTGGTGGACCATGCCGGAGACGTGGTCGGAGACACCGGTCAGGCTCTGCTTGGCTGCACCGACTTCGCCGTCGTCGGGCAGCGTCTGGACGGTGTCGGAGATCAGCCGCATGTAACCGGCCATGGACGTGAAGGAGTTGGTGAGCACCTCGACCGAGGCGTTGCTGTCCTTCATGGCCGATTCGATCTGCACGGCAGCCAGTTCGAGCATCAGTACCGTTTCCCGAACCTGGCTCCAGTTGAGATCCGGCATGTGGGCAGTGGTGCCGCGTGGCCGGCTGGTCTCTTGCATCATGGGTCCCCCCTCCTCAAGCGGCAAAACTATAGCGCAATTCAGCGCTGGCGTTCCATCACCACATAAAGCTTGCGTACGGCTTCCAGCACTTCGAAGGTGCCGGTGAAGCCGGCCGGGATGACGCAGGCATCGCCGGGGCCGAATTCGGCGGCTTCGCCGTCGTGGTCGGTAATCCGGAGTCGCCCTTCGATGACGCAGAAGAATTCGTCCTTGCCGACCGGGAAGGCGATATGCCAGGCGCCCGGCTCACAGGCCCAGATGCCGGCCGAAAGGTCGCCGCTGGCCGTCCGGAAATGTTCCCAGGTCGTGCGTTGCGGATTGCCGGCGAGCAGTCGGTCAGGACGCGGGCGGTCGAAGACGGGAGTCGGTTGGCGGGCGGAGAAAACGGTCAGTTTGGGCATGTCATTTCTTCAGGCGTTGATCGGCGTCCTGCCGCGAACGTGCGCCATCGGCCTCGCAGGTGGGCGGCGCAGGCGCCGTCGGGCAGGGACAGGCCGCCATCTTAAATTCCCCGGATAATTCGGGGAATGAAATTCGGTGTTTTTCTCGCTGTACTCATGTTGGTTCTGTCGGCGCATTCTCCGGCGGCGCCGCTGGTGGCTGTCGATGTCGGTCATGGCATGCAGGATGGCGGTGCAATCAGCGCCCGGGGCCGTTCCGAATTCGCGTTCAATCGGGAATTCGCCGGCCGCCTGGCCGACTTCCTGCGCCAGCGCGACCTGGCGGTCCGGGAGATCAACTTTGATGGCCGCATCGGCAGCCTGACGGCCCGACCGGAAGCGGCGGCCGGTAGCGATTTCTTCATTTCGATCCACCACGATTCGATTGGCGAAGCCTGGTTGCTGCCGTGGGTATGGGCAGGACAGCCGCAGACGCACACCGAGGTCAAGCGCGGCTATGGCCTGTTCGTCTCGGCCCGGAATACTGACCTGGCGACCAGCCTGCGCTGCGCATCGGCCATCGGTGCCCTGCTGCGCCGGGCCGGCTTCGAGCCCTCGCCCTGGCATGCCCGCACGCATGGGGCGGCCGATGCACAAAACGGCGTGTGGTATTACGACAACCTCGTTGTGCTGTACCGGACGACGGTACCGGCCGTGCTTTTCGAAGCCGGGGTGATCAAGCACAAGGAAGAGGAACTGGCGCTGCGCGATCCCGAGCGCCAGGCCCGCATGGCCGATGCCCTGGCGACGGGCATCGCAGCGTGCCTGTTCGTGCGGTCGCCGCCCGAGGCAACCGGGGAAGCCTCTGCCGCCCCTCACACCGGTCACTGAGACGGTTACAGGAAAATCGGCTCCGGGGTCAGGCGGATGCCGAAGCGGGCCTGCACGTCGGCCTGAACGGCCGCCATGGTGCGCAGGACATCCTGACCGGTCGCGCCGCCCCGGTTGACCAGGACCAATGCCTGCTTTTCGTACATGCCGACCGGACCGAGCGCCTTGCCCTTCCAGCCGGCCTGCTCGATCAGCCAGCCGGCGGCCAGTTTGACGCGGCCGTCGGCTTGCGGGTAGGCCGGTAGTGCCGGGTGGGCGGCCTTGAGTGCTGCGGCTTGTTCGGCGGACACGATCGGGTTGTGAAAGAAGCTGCCGGCGTTCGGCGTTACGGCCGGGTCGGGCAGCTTGCGCTGGCGCACGGCGATGACGGCGTCGGCGATGTCTCGTGGCGTGGGGGCGGTAATCTGGCGGGTGGCCAGTTCCTGCGCGAGGTCGGCATAGCGGCAGTTGGGCTGCCAGGCTTTGGGCAGGCGAAAGGTGACGGCGGTGATGGCGAGGCGGCCGTCCAGATGCCAGCCTTCCTGCTTGAACAGGCTGTCGCGGTAGGCGAAGCGGCAGTCGCTGCCATTGAGCTGGCAAACCGCCTGTTTCGTGAAGTCCCAGGCCGTGACGCGGGCGATCCGCTCACCGGCTTCCAGGCCGTAGGCGCCGATGTTCTGGATGGGCGCCGCGCCGACCGTACCGGGGATCAGCGCCAGGTTTTCCAGACCCGGCCAACCTTGGGCGAGGGTCCATTGCACGAAATCATGCCAGTTTTCGCCGGCGCCTGCCTCGACATACCAGGCCGTGTCATCCTCGCCAGCCAGGCGGCGGCCGGCAATGGCCATATGCAGCACCAGCCGGTCCACATCGCCGGTCAGCACCAGATTGCTGCCCCCGCCAAGCACGAAGCGTCGCTCGCCGGCGAGGTCCGGATCGGCCAGCTGGCCGGCGTCGGTAACGCGCAGGTATCGGGCGGCCCGGCCGGGCAGGGCGAGGGTGTTGCAGGGGCCGAGATCGACCGCCGTGCGGCAAGGTCCGCTCACGCCTGTGCCTTCTGTTTGTCCGGGTCCGAAGGATCGTGGATCTCGTCGACCTCGATGCCCCAGTCGCCCCAGGTATACCAGTCGTCGCCGAGCATTTCGGCCGGGTGCTGCGTGCGGCCGGAACCGTTGCCGCATTGCAGGTCGGTGGCTGTGCAATATTTGTCGCAGCCCCAGCAGATGCGCTCGGGATGTTTGGGGTGCAGGGGAAAACGCTTGGCCATGGCGGTCGGCGACGATTGGACCTGCGTTAGAGCAGTGGCGCCAACCAGCGTTCCGCTTCGCTGAGCGCCATGCCCTTGCGCCCTGCCCAGGCTTCGAGCTGGTCGCGTCCGATCCGGGGAATGGCGAAATAGCTGGCCGCCGGATGGCCGATGTAGAAGCCGGATACCGCGGCGGCCGGCGTCATGGCGCAGGATTCGGTGAGGCCCATGCCGATGGCCGGGGCGTCGAGCAGGGCGAAGAGGTCGCGCTTGGCGGTGTGGTCCGGGCAGGCCGGGTAGCCGGGGGCGGGACGGATGCCCTGGTATTGCTCGGCGATCAGGCCATCGTTGTCGAGATTTTCGCCAGCGGCGTAGCCCCAGAACTCGGTACGCACCTTCCTGTGCAGCCATTCGGCGGCGGCTTCGGCCAGGCGGTCGGCCAGGGCCTTGAGCATGATCGCCGAATAATCGTCGTGGGCGGCTTCGAAGCGGGCGACATGCTCGTCGATGCCCAGGCCGGCGGTCACCGCGAAGGCGCCGGCGTAATCGTTTTCGCCGACGAAATCGGCCAGCGCCGTGTTGAAGCGGCCCGGCGGCTGCTTGATCTGCTGGCGCAGGCCGATCCAGCGGGCGGCTTCGGTCGTCCGGCTTTCGTCGGTGTAGAAAATGATGTCCTCGTTGTCGCCGCGAGCCGGGTAGAGGCCGAAGACGGCGCGGGCAGTCAGCCATTTTTCGGCGACGATCCGGGCCAGCATGGCCTGCGCGTCGTGGAACAACTGGCGGGCGGTTTCGCCGACCGTTTCATTGGCCAGGATGGCCGGGTAGCGGCCCGCCAGGTCCCAGCTCTGGAAGAAGGGCGACCAGTCGATGTAGGGCACCAGATCGACGAGCGGAATGTCCAGCGTCTGGCGGCCGGGCTGGGCCGGTTTGACCGGGGTGTAGGCTTCGTTCCACGTGAAACGGTTGGCCCGGGCGTCGTCCAGCGAAACCAGCGTGGCGCCCTTGCGGCCGGCGTGTTCGGCGCGCACGGTTTCGTATTCGGCAGCGATTTCGGCAACGTAGCCGGCCTTTTGTTCCACGGAGAGCAACTTGGTGGCGACGCCGACGGCGCGCGAGGCGTCCGGTACATAGACCACCGGGCTGTCGGTGTTGGTGGCGATCTTGATCGCGGTGTGCGCGCGGCTGGTCGTCGCGCCGCCGATCAGCAGCGGCTGGGTCAGGCCCTGGCGTTTCATTTCGGCGGCGACGTGGGCCATTTCTTCCAGCGAGGGGGTGATCAGGCCGGACAGGCCGATGATGTCCACCCTGTGTTCGCGGGCCGCGTGCAGGATGTTCTCGCACGGCACCATGACGCCGAGGTCGATCACATCGTAGCCGTTGCAGCCGAGCACGACGCCGACGATGTTTTTGCCGATGTCGTGCACGTCGCCCTTGACCGTGGCCATCAGGATCTTGCCCTTGGAGCCGATGCCCGAACGGGCCTTTTCGGCTTCGATGTAAGGGACCAGATGGGCGACCGCCTGTTTCATGACGCGGGCCGATTTGACGACCTGTGGCAGGAACATCTTGCCGGCGCCGAAGAGGTCGCCGACGTGGTTCATGCCGGCCATCAGCGGGCCTTCGATGACGGCGAGCGGCGGTTTGCCTTCGGCGGCCAGCTTGGCACGCACTTCCTCGGTGTCGGCGACGACGAAATCGGTGATGCCCTTGATCAGTGCGTGTTCCAGGCGCTTTTCGACCGGCTGCTCGCGCCAGGAGAGGTCAGGGCCGGCGTCTTTGGCCTTGCCTTCCTTGACCGTCTGCGCGAACTCGACCAGGGCCTCGCCGGCGCCCGCGTGTCGGTTCAAGACCACGTCCTCCACCTTGGCGCGCAGTTCGGGTTCCAGGTCGTCGTACACGCCGAGCATGCCGGCGTTGACGATGCCCATGGTCATGCCGGCCTGGATGGCGTGGTAGAGGAAGACGGTGTGGATCGCCTCGCGCACCGGGTCGTTGCCGCGGAAGCTGAACGAGACGTTGGAAACGCCGCCGGAAATGTGGGCGTGCGGCAGGTTCTGCTTGATCCAGCGCACCGACTCGATGAAATCGACGGCGTAGTTGTCGTGCTCGGGAATGCCGGTGGCAATGGCAAAGATGTTGGGGTCGAAGATGATGTCTTCGGCGGGGAATCCCATGCCGGTTAGCAGTGCGTAGGCGCGGCCGCATATCTCGATCTTGCGCGCGTAGGTGTCGGCCTGGCCCTTCTCGTCGAAGGCCATGACGATCACCGCGGCGCCGTAGCGGCGGGCGAGCTTGGCCTGTTCGAGGAATCTGGCTTCGCCTTCCTTCATCGAGATCGAATTGACGATGCCCTTGCCCTGGATGCACTTGAGGCCGGCCTCGATGACTTCCCATTTCGACGAGTCGATCATGATCGGCACGCGCGAAATGTCCGGTTCCGAGGCGATCAACTTGAGGAACTTGTCCATGGCGGCGATGGAATCGAGCATCGCCTCGTCCATGTTGATGTCGATGACCTGGGCGCCGTTTTCCACCTGCTGGCGGGCGACGGCCAGCGCGTCGTCGAAGCGCCCTTCGAGGATCATGCGGGCGAAGGCGCGCGAGCCGGTGACGTTGGTGCGCTCGCCGACGTTTACGAACAGGGCATCCTTGCCGCAGTTGAAGGGCTCCAGCCCCGAGAGGCGCAGCGCCGGTTCGATTTTGGGGCAAATTCTCGGGTTCACCGCAGCCACGCGTTGAGCGATGGCGGCGATATGTTCCGGCGAGGTGCCGCAGCAACCGCCGACGATATTGACGATGCCGGCCTTCGCCCAGCTCTCGATCTCGTCGGCCAGCATGTCGGCCGTCTCGTCGTAGCCGCCAAAGGCGTTGGGCAGGCCGGCGTTCGGGTGGGCCGAGACGTAGCAATCGCAGACGCGCGACAGTTCCTCGACGTACTGGCGCAACTCCTTGGCGCCCAGGGCGCAGTTGAGGCCGAAGGAGAGTGGCTGGATGTGGCGCAGCGAGTTCCAGAAAGCTTCCGCCGTCTGGCCGGAGAGCGTGCGGCCGGAGGCGTCGGTGATGGTGCCGGAAATCATCACCGGCCAGCGGCGGCCGGCGACGTCGAAGAACTGCTCGATGGCGAACAGCGCGGCCTTGGCGTTCAGCGTATCGAAGACGGTTTCGACCAGCAGGATGTCGGCGCCGCCTTCGGTCAGGCCGCGGATGGCTTCGCGATAATCGGCGACCAGCTCGTCGAAGCTGATGTTGCGGTAGCCGGGATCGTTCACGTCCGGCGAGATCGACGCGGTACGGCTGGTCGGGCCGAGCACGCCGGCGACGAAGCGCGGCTTGGCCGGATTGGCGGCGGTGAATTCGTCGCACAGGCGGCGGGCCAGCGCGGCACCTTCGAAATTCAGCTCGTAGACGATGGCTTCGAGCTTGTAGTCGGCCTGCGACACGGCGGTCGAGTTGAAGGTGCAGGTTTCCAGGATGTCGGCGCCGGCTTCCAGGTACTCGCGGTGGATGCCGCCGATGATGTCCGGGCGGGTCAGCACCAGCAGGTCGTTGTTGCCTTTCAGGTCATGCGGGTGGTCGGCAAAACGCGTGCCACGGTAATCGGTCTCCTGCAGCCCGTGGCGCTGGATCATCGTGCCCATCGCGCCATCGAGGACGAGCAGGCGTTGCTGGAGCAGGGACTGGAGTTCGGACGTACGATCGGGCTGCATGGATCACCTCGGCAAAGCTGTAAAACGCCGGGGACGCCGCAAAAACGAACGGCGCCACAAACCGGCAGGGTTTGCGAGCGCCGTTGATCATTGCCGAGCCTGGCCCCGGTGAAGGGTCGCAGCGCTCCTCGGCAGAGGCGCTAGTTTATCGGGGCCGGGGGGTGCTGCCAAGTGCCTTGATTTATTTAGCCTTTCGGTACAACCCGCTTCGAGGTCTTCTTGACCCCGCCGTGATCGGTATCGAAATGCACCATGAAATAGGTTTCGTCCATCGGCGGCATGCCTTCGATCCGCCATTCCCAGATTTCCTCGCGCAGGTTGTTGAAGGTCTGTCGGGTGCCGGGGGCACCGAGCAGGCGGCGGACATCGTCCTTGCTCATGCCTGGGCGTACCCTGGCGTAATTGGCATCGTTCAGGACCTGCTCGACCGCGGTGACTACCTGATCCGGGCCAAAGGTGATCATGTAGCAACTGCTGCCATTCGGCTGGCGGGCGTACTCCCAGGTCGCCGTGCCGTCGTCGTTCCAGTGGATGAAGCCCGGTTCGCCCATGCGCGAGCGGACTTCCGCCTGGGTGGTGACGCCGGGCGTGATCGTCTTGAGATTGACATAGTCACAGGCGGGTAGCGCAGCGGCAACGAGGGCCGAGGCCGCGGCGGAGATCCAGGCGGGCAGTTTCATGCGAACTCCAGGCGAAGGGCTGAGGCAAGTTTACGCCTTTGCCGACTTGCTTTCATAATATTGAACTCTTCTAATTTTCGGATATGCCGATGCAACACCTCGATCCCCAGGCCGCCTATGATTTTCTGCAGCGGGATCCCCGGGCCGTGCTGGTCGATTGCCGGACGGAAATCGAGCACATGTATGTCGGTCATCCGGCTGGTGCTGAGCATGTCGCGTGGCAGGAGGCGCCGGATTGGGAAATCGACCCGCAATTCGCTGCCAAGGTGGCCCGGCTGGTCAAGGGCGACCTGACGCGTCCGGTTCTCCTCATCTGCCGCAGCGGCAACCGCTCGGTCGATGCCGGGCTGGCGCTGGAAGCCGCCGGATTCACCCAGGTGATCAACGTGCTGGAAGGTTTCGAAGGACCGCTCGACGACGATTACCACCGCGGCACGCTCGGCGGATGGCGGTTTCGCGGCTTACCCTGGTATCAGACGTAAACGCTGGTGCAGCTGCGCAAAGCCGGCCCCGGCCAGCATCATGCCGGCCATGCCGAGCGACAGGGTCAGCGTCGAACCCCAGAGTGCCGGCGCGAGCAAGGCGGCGACCAGGCCATTGAAACCGGATTGCAGGAAAGTCTGGCAGGAGGCCGCCAAGCCGCGCTGGGCGGGAAAAGGGTCGAGCGCGAAGAGGGTCAGGCAGGGCATGGCCAGCGACATGCCCAGCGTGTAGAGGAAGATGGGCAGCACGCTCCACGGCAGGCCGGGCGGCAGCGCGAGATTGAGCAAGAGGTTGAGGCCGGCCGCCGTGCCCATCGCCGCATAGCCCACCGCAATGGTGCGGGACAGGGAGACCTTGCCGGCCAGGCGGCCGGATAGCCAGGAGCCGCAGACCAGGCCGCCCATGCCCGGCCCGAATAGCCACAGGAAGCCGGTTTCCGGTAAGCCGAGGTGCTGCATCAGGAAAACCGGGGCGGACAGGATGTACAGGAAGAAGCCGCCGAAATTGAGGCTCAGGGCGGCGCAGGCCGTCAGGAAAGCGGGCGAGGTCAGCACCCGCCAGTAGGTGCGGGCGAGATAGGCCGGGCGCAGGGACTGGCGTTTGGCCGGTGCCAGCGTTTCCGGCAGCAGTTTCCAGCAGGCCAGCCACAGCGCGCAGGTGGCGAGCATCAGAAAGGCGAAAACCGCGCGCCAGCCAAACAGCGTCTGCAGCCAGCCGCCGATGACCGGCGCGATGGCCGGGGCCAGCGCGAACATCATGGTGATTTGCGACATCAGGCGCTGCGCCGCCGCCCCGTCGTACAGGTCACGCACGATGGCCCGGCTGATTACGATGCCGGCCCCTGCCGTAACGCCCTGCATGGCGCGCCAGAACCAGAGAATCTCGATGCGCGGGGCGAGCATGCAGCCGAGCGAAGCCAGCCCGAACAGGGCGAGGGCGACGAGCAGCACGCGGCGGCGGCCGAAGCGGTCGGCAATCGCGCCGTGCCACAGGGTCATCAGCGCAAAGGAGAGGAGATAGGCGGACAGGGTCTGTTGCACCTGCAGCGGTGTCGCCTGCAGTTTTTCGCCGATGTCGTGGAAGGACGGCAGGTAGGTGTCGATCGAAAAGGGGCCGAGCGCCGCCATCGCGGCGAGCAGGAAGGCGATGCCCCGGGTGCTGCGCGGCGTGTGCTCAGCCACGGGCGAAACGCCGGTACTGGATGGCCTCGGCGACATGCAGCGCGCCGATTTGCTCGCTACCGGCAAGGTCGGCGATGGTGCGGGCCACCTTCAGGATGCGATGCCAGGCGCGCGCCGACAGGTCGAGCCGGGCCGTCGCCTGTTGCAGCAGCTGGCTGCCGGCGGCGTCCGGCTGGCAGCAGCGTTCGACTTCCGGCGCGCTCAGCCGGGCATTGAGCTTGTGCTGCCGTGCCTGCTGCCGGGCGTGCGCCGCCTCGACCCGGCGGCGGACGGTGGCCGACGCTTCGCCTTCCGCCTTGCCGGCCAGGGCGTCTGGCGGCAGGGCCGGCACCTCGATGATGAGGTCGATGCGGTCGAGGAAGGGGCCGGAGAGCTTGCCGCGATAGCGTGCAATCTGGTCCGGCGTGCATCGGCACTTGCTGTCCGGTGCGCCGTGAAAGCCGCAGGGGCATGGATTCATTGCGGCGATCAGCTGAAACTCGGCCGGGAATTCGGCATGGCGGGCCGCCCGGGCGATGTGGATGCGGCCGGTTTCGAGCGGTTCGCGCAGGGTTTCCAGCACCTTGCGGTCGAACTCGGGCAGTTCGTCAAGAAACAGGATGCCGTGATGTGCCAGACTGATCTCTCCCGGGCGGGGCGGATTGCCACCGCCGACCAGGGCCACCGCCGAGGCGGTATGGTGCGGCTGGCGGTAGGGGCGCATCCCGAAGGTCTCGGGGCGAAACTGGCCGACCAGCGACCAGACGGCGGCCGATGCCCGGGCCGCTTCCCCGGCGAGATCCGGCATCAGGCCGGGCAGGCGGGCAGCGAGCATCGACTTGCCGGAGCCGGGCGGGCCGATCATCAACAGGGAATGCGAACCCGCCGCGGCGATTTCCAGGGCCCGCTTGGCCTGTGCCTGGCCGCGCACCTCGGCGAGGTCGGCCACAGCCGGCCGGTGGCCGACGACGGTGCCTTCGGCCGCAGGCAGAGTTTGCTGCCGGGTCAGGTGGGCGCAGACGCCGAGCAGCGAGCGGGCCGCCAGGATGTGGGGCGAACCGGTCAGCGCCGCCTCGCGGGCGCTTTCCTCGGGCAGGATGAAGACCTTGCCGCCCGCTCCGGTTTGCAGGGCCATGGCCAGTGCGCCGCGGATCGGGCGCAGTTCGCCGGACAGCGACAATTCGCCGGCGAATTCATAATCGGCCAGGGCTGGCGCCGGGATCTGGCCGCTGGCGGCGAGGATGCCAAGGGCGATCGGCAGGTCGAAACGGCCGGATTCCTTGGGCAGGTCAGCGGGGGCCAGATTGACGGTGATCCGCTTTGGCGGGAATTCGAAACCGGAATTGACGATGGCCGCCCGCACCCGGTCGCGGGCTTCCTTGACTTCGGTATCGGGCAGGCCGACCAGCGTGAAGCTGGGCAGTCCGCTCGCCAGATGGGCCTCGACGACGACCGGTGGCGCGTTCAGGCCATCCAGTCCGCGACTGTGCGCGACGGCCAGCGCCATCGTGCCGCCTTACTGGCCCGCGCGGGCCTTTTCCAGCGCCTCGACCCGGGCTTCCAGGGCTTGCAGTTTGTCGCGGGTACGGGCCAGAACCTGGGCCTGGATATCGAATTCCTCGCGGGTGACCAGGTCGAGCTTGGCGAAAAAGCCGCTCATCATGGCCTTGACATTTTTTTCGATGTCCTTGGCCGGGGTATTGGCCAGCAGGGCGCTCATCTTGGCGCCAAAATCTTCAAGCATTTTGGGGTCGAGCATGGGGGTGTCCTCCGTGGTCGGGCAGTGTAACACAGCGGCCAGACCTGCCCGGAACGGATCGCTCGGGCTTGGTGCGTGACAATCTGTAACCGCACGGTTTTGGTGCGCCCGATGGGGTAGGAGCTTCAAGACTGGTCCAAAAACCTTTGATTAATATCAAAAAAATGATCTGGCACGTGTTCTGCTAATGCTGTACCGCACAACGCATTTTTTGTTTTGACCAATTTTTAGGAGAGAAGCCATGAAGAAGTCCCTGATTGCCCTCGCGCTGGTCGGCGTTTTTGCCAGCCCGGCCTTTGCCGAGGAAGCCCCGGCCGCGCCGGAACTGACCGGCAACATCGGTTTTGTCAGCAACTACATTTTCCGCGGCATCAGCCAGACGCAGAACCACCCCGCGATTCAGGGCGGCTTTGATTACAACCACGCGAGCGGCTTCTATGTGGGAACCTGGGCTTCCAACGTGGGCTGGGTGACACGCAGCGATTACAGCGCCAAGGACAACAACAGCATGGAGATCGATCTCTATGGCGGTTACAAGGGGACTTTCGCGACCGATTTTTCCTACGACCTGGGGATGATCAAGTACTACTATCCGGGTACCGGCATCGCGGGTAATCCGACGCCGGACACGCTGGAAATGTACGCTGCCATCGGCTGGAAGTTCATTACCCTGAAGTACAACCACACGGTTTCCAAATATTTCGTCGGCTGGGGTGACCAGGATGGCGAAGGCAAGAGCAACCGGGGTAGCGGTTACATCGACCTGTCGGCCAACTACGACCTGGGCAGCGGCTGGGGTGTGCAGGCCCATATCGGTCACCAGCGGGTCAAGAACTACCGCGATGCGTCCTACACCGACTGGAAACTCGGCGTAACCAAGGACATCGGCTTTGGCGTGGTCGGTCTGGCTTATACCGACACCAATGCCAATACCTGCGGCGACACGGTTCCAGCCTATTGCTGGAACAACAAGAACGTCGCCAAGGGCAACGCCGTCCTGTCCTTTACCAAGAGTTTCTAAGGAAACCTGAAACCTCTCCCCACCCATGCACCGGCCGGCGTCGGTGGGGGGGAGCGCAGAGATCAACCTAACTGGGGAACTACACATCATGAAATTCGTTACCGCCATCATCAAGCCGTTCAAGCTTGACGAAGTGCGTGAGGCGCTGTCCGCCATCGGCGTGCAGGGCATCACGGTTACCGAAGTGAAGGGTTTCGGCCGGCAAAAAGGGCACACCGAGTTGTACCGCGGCGCCGAGTATGTTGTCGACTTTCTGCCCAAGGTGAAGATCGAGGCTGCCGTTCGCGACGAACAACTCGACCAGGTCATCGAGGCCATCGAGAAGTCCGCATCCACCGGCAAGATCGGCGACGGTAAGATCTTCGTCTTCGATGTCGAGCAGGTCATTCGCATCCGGACCGGTGAAACCGGTACCGACGCCCTTTAAGGAGCTCATCATGAAACGCGTATTTGCATTGCTTGCCCTGGTCGGCGCCGTCGCATTCGGCGCACCGGCCTGGGCTGAGGAGAAAGCCGCCGAGGCAGCCCCGGCGGTGACTACTGTCGCGCCGGCCGGCATGGCCGCCGAGGCCCCCGCTGCGGCCCCCGCCGAAGCCGCCGCGCCCGCTGCGGCACCGGTTCCCAACAAGGGAGACAACGCCTGGCTCATGGTCTGTGCCGCCCTGGTCATCCTGATGTCCATTCCCGGGCTGGCCCTATTCTACGGTGGCTTGGTCCGCTCCAAGAACATGCTGTCGGTGCTCATGCAGGTGTTTACGGTGTTCTCGCTGATCAGCGTGCTCTGGGTAGTGTATGGCTACTCGGCCGCGTTCACCGAGGGTAACGCCTTCTTTGGCACACTCGACAAACTGTTCCTCAAGGGCATCACGCCGGATTCCGTCGGCGCCACCTTCTCCAAGGGCGTCGTCATCTCCGAGCTGATTTTCGTGATCTTCCAGGGCGCCTTCGCGGCCATCACCTGCGGCCTGATCGTCGGCGCCTTCGCCGAGCGGGCCAAGTTCGCCGCGATCCTGGTCTTCATGGTGATCTGGTTCACGCTGTCCTACATCCCGATGGCCCACATGGTCTGGTACTGGGCGGGTCCGGATGCCTACGTCGATGCGGCTGCGGCCGAGGCTGCCGGCAATACCGCGGGCTTCCTGTTCCAGAAGGGGGCTCTCGACTTCGCCGGCGGGACCGTCGTGCATATCAATGCCGCCATCGCCGGCCTGGTCGGTGCCTACATGATCGGCAAGCGCACGGGTCTGGGCAATATGTCGATGGCGCCGCACTCGCTGACCTTCACGATGATCGGTGCTTCGCTGCTCTGGTTTGGCTGGTTCGGCTTCAACGCCGGCTCTGCCCTCGAAGCTTCCGGCGGTGCAGCCCTGGCCATGGTCAACACCTGGGTAGCGACGGCTGCTGCCGCCTTGTCCTGGATGTTCGCCGAATGGATCCTGAAGGGTAAGCCTTCCATGCTGGGTGCTGCCTCCGGTGCGGTCGCCGGCCTGGTGGCCATCACCCCGGCTGCCGGCTTCGTCGGCGTGATGGGTGCCATCATCATCGGCCTGCTGGCTGGCGTGGTCTGCCTGTGGGGCGTCAATGGCCTGAAGAAAATGCTCGGTGCCGACGATTCGCTCGACGTCTTCGGTGTGCATGGTGTCGGCGGCATCCTGGGCGCCATCCTGACCGGCGTCTTCGCCGACCCGGCCCTGGGGGGTACCGGCGTCTATGACTACGTCGCCAACGCCGTCGGTACCTACGACATGACCGCGCAGGTGATCAGCCAGCTGTGGGGTGTCGGTACCGTCATCGTCTGGTCGGGCGTTGTCTCCGTCGTCGCCTACAAGCTGGTCGACATCGTGATCGGTCTGCGCGTGCCGGAAGAAGAAGAGCGTGAAGGCCTCGACCTCACCTCGCACGGCGAAAGCGCCTATCACCACTGAGCCGTTTCGTAGTCTCTCTCCCTTCGGGCACCTTCGGGTGCCCACTTTTTTTGGTACGCTGGCGCCATGCGTATCGTCCAGCTTTCCGACCTTCATCTTCGCCCGGACCTGCTGCTGATGACCGGTGATCTGGCCGATGACGGGGTGCCGAGCACCTATGAGGCTTTGCACCGGCGTCTCGCCAACGCTGGGATCCCTTTCGCGTTACTGCCGGGGAACCACGACCGCCGTGACGCCCTGCGGAGCGCTTTTCCTGCCTTGAGCACCGCGGGTACGGGCCGGCTCGATCAGCGCATTGACCATGGCGAGGTAAGCCTGCTCATGCCGACACCCTGCGGCCGGGTGAGGAGGGCGGCGAACTGAATGCCGGCCATCTTGCGTGGCTGTCGGAAAACTATCCAACGGGGCGGCGCGTGCTGGTCGCCATGCACCATCCGCCGCTGGCGATCGGCATCTCCGGCATGGATGCCATCGCCTGTCGGGGGGCGAACGGCTTTCGGCCTGGCTCTCCGGCCACGCGGTCGAGGCCGTGCTGTGCGGCCATGTTCATCGTTTTGTGATGACCCGGTTGGCAGGGACGCCGGTGATCACCTGCCCGGCGACGGTTCACCAGATCGCGCTGCAGGATGGGGCGCTGGCATGGACGTCAGAACCTGCTGCAATGCTGGTGCATGATCTGCTGCCGGGCGCGCCGATGCGAACGCACCTGCTGCCCTTGCGTGCAACCCCGGTGCACCCCTACGACTGAGGCTTACTTGATCAGCGGCAGCAGGGCGCGGAATTCGTCGGTGGCGGCGCGGCGCAGCCACTCGAAGAGGACCATCTCGGTCGTCACGATGCCGACACCGGCTGCGCACAGGCGGTCGATGGCCGCCTGCCGGTTTTCCGACGTGCGGGACGACGCGGCATCGGCCACCAGATAGACGGCGAAGCCGGCTTCGCGCAGGCCGAGTGCCGTCTGCAAGACGCAAACGTGGGTTTCGGTGCCGGTCAGGATGACCTGCTGGCGGCCGCTGGCACGCAGCAGGTCGACGATGCCTGGCTCGGCGGCGCAGGAGAAATGCGTCTTCTCGAAAAACCGGGCATGTCCTGCCGCTGCCCGGATGGCCGGCAGGCTGGGGCCGAGGCCGCGCACGTACTGTTCGGAAACGAAACTCGGCACCTGAAGCTGCGCGGCAGCTTGCAGCAGGCGGACGCTGTTGGCGGCGACCCGTTCGTTGTCGTGGATGGCCGGCGCCAGTTTTTCCTGGATGTCGACGACGAGCAGCAGCGAATCGGCGCGCTGGATCAGGCTCATCGGAAGACCACGGTCTTGTTGCCGTGCACCAGCACGCGGTCTTCCAGGTGATAGCGCAGGCCGCGGGCGAGGACGGTCTTCTCGATGTCCTTGCCGTAGCGCACCATGTCGTCCGGCGAATCGGAATGGTCGATGCGGATGACGTCCTGCTCGATGATCGGGCCGGCATCGAGTTCGCTGGTCACGTAGTGGCAGGTCGCGCCGATCAGCTTGACGCCCCGTTCGTAGGCCTGATGGTAGGGCTTGGCGCCGGCGAAGCTGGGCAGGAAGCTATGGTGGATGTTGATGATGCGGCCGGCCAGCGCATGGCACAGTTCCGGCGACAGGATCTGCATGTAGCGGGCGAGGACCATGGTATCGCCGCGCACGTCGTCGAAGATGCGCTGGATTTCGGCGTAGGCGGCCGCTTTGTTGTCCGGCGTGACCGGGACGTGGATGAAGGGAATGCCGTGCCACTCGACGAAGCCCTTGAAGGTGTCGTGGTTGGATATGACGCACGGAATCTCGATGTCCAGTTCCTTGGCTTGCCAGCGGGCCAGCAGGTCGTACAGGCAATGCTCCTGCTTGGAAACCAGCACGACGACGCGTTTTTTCACTGCACTGTCGTTGATCTGCCAGGTCATTGACAGGGGCTCGGCCACCTCGGTACGGAAGCGTTCGCGGAACTCGGCAAGCAGGAAAGGCAGCGAGTCGGCCTTGATCTCGATGCGCATGAAGTAGCGACCGGTCAACACGTCCGAATGGAAGCTCGACTCGAGAATCCAGCCCCCGTTGCCAGCGATGAAGCCGGAAACGCGGGCGATGATGCCGACCTGGTCGGGACAGGAGGCAGACAGGGTGTAGAAGCGGTCTCTGTGCATGACGGTGAGCGGCAGGGGGGGGCGTGAGCGGAGTCTGGCGTATAAGGGGCGACTACCGGCCGGCAGCGGCAAATGCCTTGTCGATTTCGGCTCGCAGCTGGTCATAGGACAGCGCGACCGGGAACTGCGGAAATTCGCGAATGACGTTTTCCGGCGGGTGGAATAGGATGCCGCCGTGGGCTTCGCCGAGCATGGCGGTGTCGTTGTAGGAATCGCCGGCGGCGACGACCTGGAAGTTCAGTTCCTTGAAGCGCTTGACCGCTTCGCGTTTCTGGTCCGGCATGCGCAGGTGGTAGTTGACCAGCATGCCCGCATCGTCGTCTTCCAGCGAGTGGCAGAACAGCGTCGGCCAGCCGAGCTGGCGCATCAGCGGGTGGGCGAACTCGTAGAAGGTGTCGGACAGGATGATGACCTGATAGTCCTCGCGCAACTTGTCGAGAAAGGCCTTGGCGCCTTCCATCGGGCCCATTTCACCGATCACCTTCTGGATGTCCGGCAGGCCCAGCTTGTGCTGGCGCAGGATGTCGAGGCGGTAGGTCATCAGCTTGTCGTAATCCGGCTCGTCGCGGGTCGTGCGCATCAGCTCGGGGATGCCCGTGCGCTTGGAGAATTCGATCCAGATTTCAGGGACGAGGACCCCTTCGAGGTCGAGACAAACGATCTTCACGGTAAAACTCCTGCGCAAAATTCGGGAAAACCGCGATTTTACCCGATCAGGATGCGCTTATCTCGGCGACCGGGAAGGAAAGGTGATAGCCCTGCGCATAATCGACGCCGATTTCGGCGAGCAGCGTCAGGATCTGGGCGTCGCCGACGAATTCGGCGACCGTTTTTTTGCCCAGGCCGCGGGCAACTTCGACGATGGCGCGGACAAAGACCTGATCCTCGCGGTTGCTGACCAGGTTGCGAATGAACATGCCGTCGATTTTCAGCACGTCGGCCGACAGGTGCTTGAGATAGGCGAAGGAGGAAAAGCCGACGCCGAAATCGTCGAGACAGACGGTGCAGCCGAGGCGGCGCAAGTCGTTGATGAAGCGCTCGGAATCCCGGATGTTCGCGAGTGCGGCGGTTTCGGTCAGTTCGATGATGAGGCGCTGTGGATTGACCCGGAATTCGGTGAGCAGGTCGCTGATGGCATGGGACAGGGTCGGGTCGTCGAAGGAGCGGGCCGAGACGTTGACCGCCAGCGCCGGCAAGGCAGGCATTTCGGCCAGTTTGCGGATGGCGGCGCGAATGACCCAGCGGTCGATGTCGACGATGCGCCCGGTTCGCTCGGCGGCGGGAATGAAGCTGCCGGGCAACAGGAGTTCGCCGGGGTGGTCGGGATCGATCATCCGGACGAGAGCCTCGTAGTGGCTGATTTGACGGTCGCTCGTGTGATGCACGCCCTGGAAGTGGAGAACCAGCCGGTTCTCGTCGAGCGCAGCCTGGATTTTCTCGTTCCAGCCCAACTGGCTGAGCATGTGCGCCGATTCGTCGAGGTCGGGGCGGTACAGGCGCCAGCAGTTCTTGCCGCTGCGCTTGGCCTGGTACATGGCGGCATCGGCCCGGGAAACCAGTTCCTCGACCGAGTCGGCGTGGTCGGGAAAGAGGGCGACGCCCAGGCTGCTGGTCAGGCTGAAACGCTGGTCATCGAATTCGAAACTGAGGCTGCTCAGGGCCTTGACCACCCGCTCGGCCATGGCCTGCGCGCCGGCCTGATCGGCGCCAGGGGCGACGATGGCGAACTCGTCGCCGCCCAGGCGGGCAAACAGTTCCTCGTTGCGAATCAGCCGGCCGATGGCGTTGGCCGTCCGAACCAGCACGGCGTCGCCGGCCCGGTGGCCGAAGGTGTCGTTGATCGTCTTGAATTCGTCGAGGTCGAAATAGAGCACGGCGCCGGACAGGCCGGGTTCGCGCTGGCGGCGGTTGACCAGGCGTTCCACTTCGGCCGTGAAGCGGGCACGGTTGGCCAGCCCGGTCAGCGGGTCGCGTTCGGCCATGAAGGTCAGATGCTCGGCGATCTGCCGCTCGCTGGTGACATCCTCGAAAATCCAGAGCCGTCCCAGTTCGGTGCCACTGGCGCTGATCACGGCTACGCTGTGCTGGGTGATGGTGCGGCCATCGTTCAGATCGAGTTCGACCAGGGTGCCATCGCCGGCGAACAGCTGGTCGCGCGCACTGTCTGCCAGCACCGTGTCCAGCCATCGCTGCACGTCGGCCAGGGGCAGGTTGGCCAGGTGGCCGTCGAGGCTGACCGACCAGAGGCTGCCGAAAGCCGGGTTCAGGTAGCAGATGCACGCGTCCTGATCGACGAAAACAAGGCCGAGGCGCATGGCGGAGAGCAGTGCGTCGAGACGCGAGCGTTCGGCGTCGACCGTGGCGAGCAGGCTGCGCTGGCGGGATTCGGCATCGCGCAAGTCATCCAGCCGCTTTTCGAGTGCCCGGGCCATGTCGTTGAAAGCCTGGATGACCTGGCCGATGTCGTCATTGCTGCTGCCCGGCAGCGGCTTGAAGCCACGCCCGGCCGCGAGGGCGCGGCTGGCCTTGGTCAGATGATCGAGCCGCCGGGTCAGCCACAGGGCGATGGCGCCCAGGACGGTGGTTGAACCGAGGATGCCCAGCAGGGCGAGGGCGATGTTCTGAAGCAGGATTTCACGCCGCGCTTCTTCGAGAAAGTGCAGGTCGATGCCGGCTTTCAGGCGACCGTAGGGGCGCTTTTCCAGTTCGATCGGGATGGTGAATTCGCGCATCTCGCCGCTTTCGAGCGGGCGATCGGCGCTGGCGGCAGCGATGCGCTGGCCGTTTTCGTCTTCCATGATCAGATAGGCCAGGCCCTGCAGTTTTTGGGCGCTGACCAGCGTATCGCTGACGGCCGCATAGTCGCGCTGCACCATGGCCGGGGCGAGCGCGGCCTGCAACAGAAGGCTGATTTCGGCCCGCCGCAGTTCGAACTGGCGAACGAGATGCTCCTCGGTCAGGCGCTGGCTGTTCCAGACGATGGCCGAGATCATCACGACCTCGACCACGACGGTCAGTGCGATCAGGCGCGTGCGCAGCGAGTGGGGTAACGGAATGGGCATCAGCGCAGGATGGAGCTTAGCTGGCGGCGGGTTTCGGGCAGGAGGCGATCGATCAGGGCCAGATCGTCAGCCGTGGGCTCGCGCAGGCCGCCGTGCTTGGTCTTTTCAAAGAACTGTTGGCCTTCCGGCGATTTCTCGAAGGCCAGCAGGGCGGCCTTGACTGCTTGCTGTCGATCGGGCGACAGGCGGCTGTGCGCGATGTAGCACTGGCCAGGCGTGTTGACGATGTCGCGCCAGACCACTGCATCGCGTTGCAATTCGGGGGCGGCGAGCAGCAGCGTGGAATAGGAGACGAGCGCCGCCCGGGCCCGGCCGGTGACGGCATTGTGCAGGGCGCTGGAATGACTGACCGTTTCGACGAAGCGGTAGTCGGTGTTTTCCTTGAGGCCGTTTTCGGCCAGGGTGACGACGGCGGCGATGACGATCAGGGCACTGCGATCGACGATGGCGATACTCTGGCCGCGCAGGTCGTCGACGCTATTCATCGGCTGACTGCGGCTGGTGACCAGCACGCCGCGGATTGGCGTCTTGTGCATCAGGAGCGGGGTGTAGCCATAATCCTTGCTGACCAGGCGGGCGTAGTGGGGGGCGAGCAGCGCGATGTCGTATTCGCCGTCCATCACCCGTTTGACGAAGGTGTCGAAGTCGGGGGCAGTGAGCAACTGCACCGGCTGCTGCAAGGCCTTCTCGAGCGCGACGGCGATCGGCTGGTAATTGGCGAGCAAGGTGCGCGTGCTCAGGTAAGGCATCAGGCCGACGGTCAGCGCGCGGCCATCGGTTGCCCGGTCGGCGGGTTTTTCGCCGGCTTGCGCCGCGAACGGGGGGCTCAGCGCCAGGCAAACCAGCGTGGCCAACAGTCGTCCCAGCCATCCCATCCGAATTTCCCCCAAATTCAGTGATATGGGGCGATTATAGTCCGCGGTTCCCCCCCCCCGTTGGACGCGTGTCAAAAAATGTGAAGTCGGGATAGGCGGGGTCAGTCAACCGCCAGCAAGGCTTCCAGGGCTTCCTGCACTTCCAGCCAGCGCATTTCGGCTGCTTCGATCTGTTCCCCGAGCAGGCCGGCCTGTTTGTGCATTGCCTCGCTCTTTGCCCGGTCGACCGTGGCGTAAAAATCGGGGTCGGCGAATTGCGCATCGAGGGCGGCCTTTTCTTCGTTCCACTGGGCCAGCTTGCGTTCCAGTTGCTCGATTTCCTTGAGCAGCGGGCGGCGCCGGGCGAGGAGCGCCTGCCGGTTGGCCTTGGCTTCGGCGCGCTGGTTGATGCGTTCGGCCTTTTCGGCGGCGACATCGGGTTCCGGAGCTTTTTCGGCACTGCGCCGGGCGGCTAGCCAGGCGGCGTAGTCATCGAGGTCGCCGTCGAATTCCGTCACCTTGCCGTCGGCGACGAGCAGCAGCTCGTCGGCGCAGGTGCGCAGCAGGTGGCGGTCGTGCGAGACGAACACCATGCCGCCCTCGAAATCCTGCATGGCAAAGGTCAGCGCCTCGCGCATTTCGAGGTCGAGGTGGTTGGTTGGTTCGTCGAGCAGCAGCAGGTTGGGGCGGCTGCGGATGAGCAGGGCCAGCGCCAGGCGCGTTTTCTCGCCGCCGGAGAAGGGCGCGATGGGGCGTGTCGCCATGTCGCCGCGGAAATCGAAGCCGCCCAGATAGTCGCGCAGTTCCTGTTCCGGTGTCAGGGGTTCGAGGCGGTTCAGGTGCTGGAGCGGCGACTCGTCCGGGCGCAGCTGTTCGAGCTGGTGCTGGGCGAAGTAGCCGATGTTCAATGCCTTGGCCTCCTTGCGCTCGCCGCCCTGCGGGTTCAGGTGCGACGGCAGGGCGCCGGCCAGCAGCTTGATCAGCGTCGACTTGCCGGCACCGTTGCGGCCGAGCAGGCCGATACGGCAGCCGGGACGGAGCACCATGCTGATGCGGTCGAGTATCCGGCGTTCGCCGTAGCCGGCCGAAGCGTTTTCGACGACCAGCAGCGGGTCGGGCAGGGCGGCGGGGGGGCGGAAGCTGAAGTGGAAGGGCGAATCGACGTGGGCGGCGGCGACGATTTCCATGCGTTCCAGCATCTTGACCCGGCTTTGCGCCTGCCGGGCCTTGGTCGCCTTGGCCTTGAAGCGCTCGACGAAGCGTGTCAGGTGGGCGATTTCGCGCTGCTGCGCCTCGTAGGTTGCCTGCTGGGCGGCCAGCCGGGCGGCGCGGGCCCGTTCGTAGTCGGAATAGCCGCCGCTGGTCAGGGTCAGGCGCTGCAGGTCGATGGCGAGGATGTGGCTGACCACGGCATCGAGGAAGTCGCGGTCGTGCGAAATGAGGAGCAGGGTGGCTGGCGTGTTCTTCAGCCAGTTTTCCAGCCAGAGCACCGCATCGAGGTCGAGGTGATTGGTCGGCTCGTCGAGCAGCAGCAGGTCGGCCCGGCAGGAGAGGGCGCGCGCCAGGTTGAGGCGAACGCGCCAGCCACCGGAAAAGTCGGCGACCGGCCGCTGGAAGTCGGCATCGGAAAAACCCAGCCCGTGCAGCACCTCGGCGACGCGGGCCTTGGCCGAATAGCCGCCGATCTCGCCGTAGCGGGCATGCAGGTGGCCGATCGCCTCGCCATCGCCTTTCGCTTGTGCTTCGGCCAGTTCGCGTTCGATGCGGCGCAACTCGGTGTCGCCATCGAGCACGAAGTCGATGGCGGCGTCGGGCAGGGCCGGGGTTTCCTGGGCGACGCGGGCAATGTGCCAGCTGGCCGGGATCTCGACATCGCCGGCTTCGGCGTGCAGCTCGTTGGCGAGCAGCGCGAACAGGCTCGATTTGCCGCAGCCGTTGGCGCCGACGACACCGACTTTCCAGCCGGGGTGAATCTGGACGGAGGCATCGACCACCAGCGGGCGGCCGGCGCGGGCGAAGGTGACTTGGCGCAGGGCGATCATGAGGCGGGCGATTATAAGCCAGCGCATCGTTCCGTCCGGACGGGCAGGGGTCAATATTCCAGGAAATTTGCCGATAAGGGGGTGTTGCGTGCCGTTTCCGGATTTTTCCGCCATGTCTCGACGCCTTTCGACAGCCTGCTAGAATCCGCCGATGATCAAGCAGATTCGCACCGACCAGCTCCAGCCGGGCATGTATATCCACGACCTCAATTGTGGCTGGCTCGATCATCCTTTCGTGTCCAACGCCTTTTATGTGCGTGACCGGGCGACTTGCGACAAGATCGTCAATCTTGGCATCCGCGAGCTGTACATCGACACGCTGAAGGGGGCCGATGTCTTCCCGGCCCGGCCACAGGCCGAGGTCAATGCCGATCTCGAGCGACGGCTGCAGGAAATTGCCCGCAAGCAGGCCGAGAAGCCTCCCGTCGTCGAATTGCGGGACGAAGCTGCCCGCGCCCGCCGCCTGCATGGCGAAGCCAGCAAGCTGGCCCGCCTGGTCCTCGATGACGTTCGCCTCGGCCAGCCGATCCGTATCGAGCGGATCGACCCGCTGGTCGACAACATGGTCGATTCACTGTTCCGGCACCAGGATGCCTTGTTGCCGATGGCCCGCCTGAAGGATCTGGACGACTACAATTTCGAGCATTCGGTCGGTGTCGCGGCGCTGCTCATCGCCTTTGGCCGCGCCATGAAACTGCCCAGGGACGACATCCGCCAGCTTGCCATCGGCGGGCTGCTGCACGACATCGGCAAGGCGCATGTGCCGGAAGCCATCCTCAACAAGCCGTCCAAACTGACCGACGACGAATACGCCCGCATGCAGTCGCACGTCAATGAAAGCCTGCGCCTGATCGATGGCGTGCCGGGGGTGGGCCCGATCGCGCGCCAGGTCGTTGCCGAACACCACGAGCGCAACGACGGCAGCGGCTATCCCAACCGCCTGCAGGGCAGGGAGATTTCGCTCTACGGCCAGATGGCGGCGATTGTCGATGTCTACGACGCCATCACGTCCGACAAGGTCTACAACCGCGGCATGCCGCCGACCCAGGCCATGAAGAAGCTGCTCGAATGGAGCAAGCACCATTTCGATCCGCAACTGGTGCAGACCTTCATCCGCGCGGTCGGCATTTATCCGACCGGCGCGCTGGTGCGGCTGGAGAGCAACCGCCTGGGGGTCGTCGTCGAGCAGAACGAAGGCAAACTGCTGGAACCGGTGGTGCGCGTTTTCTACCATGCCGGCCAGCAGCATTATGTGCCGCCGGAAATCGTCGATTTGACCAAGGTGCAGGACCGCATTGCCAGTTGCGAGAGTTACGAGAAATGGAAAATCGACCCCCATCAATGGTTGCCCGCCTGAGCGTGGCGTTGTGGGTCGCGTCATGCGTTCCCCTGGCGGCCCTTGCCCAGCCCGCCGGCAACGCGGGGCAGGAGGCGGACTGGGCCGCCCGGCTCGACAAGGCCGCCGCCCTGCAGGCCGAAAGCCGGACGATGAAGGACGCAGCCAGGCAGATGCTGGAGGAGAAAACCCGGGCGTGCGACCAGAAATTCCTGGTCAACGCTTGTCGCGAAGAGGCCCGTCGCGACTACCTCAAGGCCAGCCACGCGGCGCAGCACCTGGAAGCCGAGGGGCGGTCCATCGAGCGTGAGGTGAAACGCGAGCAGATCGCCGAGCGGGAGAGGCGCCGGGTCGAAGAAGCCCCCCAGCAGGCGGCCGAGCTTGAGGCGCGTGCGGCCCAAACCGAGGCGGCCCGTCAGGCGACGCAGGCCAGGATTGAGGCGACCCGGGCCGACAAGGAAAAACAGGCGGAAGTCGGCGAGCGGCGCAAGGCAGCTGAAGCCGAGCGTCTGCGCCAGAAGCAGGAAGCCCACGCCCGCAAGCTTGCCGGGAAAGTGCGCGAAACCGAACAGCGGGCGGCGGGGGCTGCCCGGCAGGAGGGCGCCGCCCCTTAGTTCGCATGACGCGATGATCCGCAAAATCTCCATCGAACAACTCCAGCCCGGCATGTATGTCGTGGATCTGCACAAGCGCTGGCTGGAGCACGCGATCTGGCGCCGGCATTTCAAGGTGCGCGATGCGGCGCACATCCGGCGCCTGAAAGACGAGGGTATCGTCGAAGTCAGTATTGACACCGGGAAGGGGATCGACCTGGCGCCCTCGCCACTGGCGCGAATCAATGCCCTCGAACAGAAATTCCGCTCGCTGGCCGAAATCAAGGCCGCCATGCCGCGCACCGTGTCGCTCGGCGAGGAACGGCGGCGGGCGACCCGCCTGCTGCGCGAGGCGAGCGATACGGTCACCGGCCTGATGCTGTCCGCCCGGGCCGGTGGCCAGGTCGATGCCGCCTGTCTCGAGCCGGTGGTCAGCAGGATGCTGACCTCGGTGACGCGCAACCCGGATGCCCTGGTGCCGCTCGCCCGCCTCAAGCGCGAGGATGCCTACGCCAGCGAACATGCCGTCGCCACGGCGGCGCTGATCATCGCCTTTGGCCGCCAGCAGGGGTTGCCCGAGCCGGAAATCGAAAAGCTGGCGCTCGGTACCCTGGTCAAGGACATCGGCCAGTCGGCCATCGACGCCGGCCTGATCGCCAAGCCCGGCATGCTGTCGCGGGCCGAGTACGCCATCGTCCAGCGCCATGTCGAGGAAGGACTGGCGGTGCTCGATGCCCGTTCACGTCTTTCCGACACCTCGATCGCCGTCGTCCTCGAACACCACGAACGCTACAACGGCTGCGGCTACCCCTATCGCATGGCCGGCGACGAGATTTCGATCGCCGGGCGCATGGCGGCCATCGTCGATACCTACGATGCGATGACCTCGGCACGGCCTTACCGCGCCCCTCTGTCCCCCTCGCACGCCCTGCGCCAACTCTACGACGAGGGGGGGACGCAATATGATCCGGCGCTGGTCGCTGCCTTCGTCAAGACGGTCGGCATCTACCCGGTCGGTACGCTGGTCCTGCTCGAAAGCGGCCACCTCGGCGTCGTCGAGCAACTCAACCCCGACAACATCCTGGCACCGCTCGTCCGCGTCTTCTACCACACCGGCCGCCAGCAATACCTGACCGCGCCGGCCGATGTCGATCTCTCGCGCAAGATCGGCAACCATTACGGTCAGATCGTGCGTGCCGAAACCTTCGAGCGCTGGGGCATCAGCCCCTTGCGCTGGCAACCTGCCTGATCAGTTTCCGGATCGGCGCCGGGACGCCAGCATCGGCTGCCCGTTCCAGCGCCACCCATTCCAGTCCCGACGCATCCTCTGCGCCTGACGGCACCACCCGGCACAGGACCGGCTGCAGGGTCAGGCGGAAATGCGTGAAGGTGTGCTTGACGGCCGGCAGGCGCTGTTCTGCCAGCCGGGTCAGGCCCAGGCGGCTGAGCACGGCGGCCGGTTCGCCCTCGGGCGGCACCAGCAGGCCGCCCCACAGACCGCTCGGCGGACGCCGTTCGAGCAGCAGCCGGGGGCCATCACTGATCAGGACAAACGTCGAGGCACGTTCCGGCACCGCGGCGCGCGGCTTGCTGGCCGGAAGTTCGCCCTGCCGCCCATCGCGCCGGGCGATACAGCCGGCCGCTACGGGGCATTCAGCGCAGCGGGGCCGGCTGCGTGTGCACAGCGTGGCACCCAGGTCCATCAGCCCCTGCGTGTAGGGTTCAATCTCATCGACTGGCAGCAGGCTCTCCGCCAGGTCCCAAAGCCGGCGATGGATCGCCGCCTGCCCGGGAAAGCCCTCGATGCCGAACTGGCGGCACAACACCCGCTTGACGTTGCCGTCGAGAATCGCCGCCCGCTGTCCGAAGGCGAAGGCCGCCACGGCCGCTGCCGTCGACCGCCCGATACCCGGCAGTTCGGCAAGCAAGGCGGCGCTGGCCGGAAACCGGCCGCCGTATTGGCTGGCAACCAGCTGCGCGCATTTGTGCAGATTCCGCGCCCGGGCGTAGTAGCCCAGCCCGGCCCAGTGCGCGATCACCGCCTCGACGGGCGCTTCGGCCAGCGCTGTCACGCTTGGAAAACGGTCGACAAAGCGCTGGTAATACGGGATAACCGTGCCCACCTGGGTCTGCTGCAGCATGATCTCGGAAAGCCAGATGCGGTAAGGATCGCGCGTGTTCTGCCAGGGCAGGTCGTGGCGGCCGGCCACCTTCTGCCAGGCGATCAACTGTTCGGTAAAGGGGTGGGGGGCGGCCAAATTCTGTCTCGACGCAAATAGCGGGAGCCCGGATAATACGGCCTCTTTTTTCCCAGCCCAACCTTTCCCGATGACCCAGCCCACCCCTGACAGCCGCCGCTTGCGCAATGCCCTTGGCCGTTTCGCCACCGGCGTCGCCATCGTTACGGCCATCGACCCGGACGGGCACCCCATCGGCCTGACGATCAATTCCTTCTCGGCCGTCTCGCTCGATCCGGCCCTGGTGCTCTGGTGCCTGGACAACAACTCGCACAATCTGGCGGCTTTCCAGAAAGCCAGCCATCACGCCATCAATATCCTGTCAGCCGGGCAGGAAAGCCTTTCCACCCGCTTCGCCACCTGGCCGGCCGACCGCTTCGCCGGCCTGCCCTGGCAAGCCGGCTGCGGTGGCGCCCCGGTTTTCCCCGGTTGCTGCGCCACCTTCGAAGTGGCCAACGAAACCGCCCATGCCGGCGGGGATCACACCATCTTCATCGGCCGTGTCGAACGCTTTGCCGAAACCCCCGATCTCGCCCCGCTGCTTTTTCACGCCGGGCGTTATGCCCGACTGGTGGTTGAACAGGAATGATTGAACCGGCCGCCTTCTCCGCTTAGAATGCAGCCTTCCGGCCCAGAGCGGGCGTCGTATAATGGTAATACCTCAGCTTCCCAAGCTGATGCCGAGGGTTCGATTCCCTTCGCCCGCTCCATAACCTGCTGAAAAATATAATAAATTTTTCATGTCCAAGGTTTTTGACCGGCCAACGCATCCACAGAACAGCATCTGCAACAACCGGGTGGCATGAACGCCATCCCGGGGTAGACAACTCCTGACGGGGCCTCAGATGCTGGACGAACGGAGTCCGGGGGGGGCAGGCCGGGCTCAGCCGCCTGTCCCGAACAGTTTTCGCACCAGGCCTTCGACATAGGCCGGCCGGAGGGGCTTGAGAATGTAGGCTTTGGCGCCCAGTCCGGCGGCCTGGCCGATCAGTTGTCGGTCGTTGCAGCCGGTCACCATGACGATGGCGGTTTCCGGGCTGATGGCCAGCGCCTGCGGCAGCGCTTCGATGCCATCCATCACGGGCATGTTGATGTCGAGGCAGAGCAGGTCCGGCTGGTGGTGGCGCAGCGCGTTCAGGGCTTCTGCCCCGTTTGCCACACTTTGCACCACACGGACGCCGGATTCTTCGAGCAAACCCTTGAGAACAAGGCGAACGGCGCCGCTGTCATCGGCGATCACGGCGGTCGGGCGGCGTTTCGTTTCTGCCGCGGAGGCCGAAGTTTCCTGCTTTGCCGTTTGGCGGGAAGCGCAGACAGCCCGCAGTTCGGCGAGCACCTGCGTCTGGCTGAACGGTTTGCGCAGGAAACCGGCTGCCCCGGCATCGGCGGCCCGTTGTTCCAGCGAGGTTTCGCCGCTGGCGGTCATGAACAGTACGGCCACCTGCGGGAAGGTTTGGTCGATGGCGGCGAGCAGGGATAGTCCGTCCCAGCCGGGCAGGTGGTAGTCCAGGCAAACGATGTCGGGTGTTTCCCGCTTTATCCACGCCAGCAGGCCGTTTCCGTCGGGGAGGGCGGCGACCACCTGGTAGCCGGCCTGGGTGAGCAGCGCCGAGAAAACGCGGCGCATGCTCTCGTTGTCATCGACGATCAGGACGCGGGCGCTCATGGTCGCGTTCCGGATCAGTCGCTGACCACCGCGCGGTTGCGCCCCGCTTGCTTGGCACGGTACAGGCGGGCGTCGGCCTGGCGGAAGAGGGTGACCAGTTTGCCGGTGGCCGGGGCGCAGCGCACGCCCCCGGCGGAGAGGGTGACGATGCCGGCGGCGTCGTTTTTTTCATGGGGCAGGTTCAGGTCGCGGACGCTGCTGATCAGGGCGGATGCCAGATGCTGGAAAGCGGCTTCGCTGGCGTTGGGCACGATGACCGCAAATTCTTCGCCGCCGTAACGGGCGACGAAGGCGTTTTGCGTGATGCCCTGCGCTTCGCTGGCGCTGACCACCCCGGCGAGCGCAGCGGCCACCGCCCGCAGGCAGTCGTCGCCGGTCTGGTGTCCGTAATGATCGTTGTAGCGTTTGAAATGGTCGATGTCGATCATGAACAGTGCAAAACTGTCGTTGCGGCGCAGGGCCTCGTCCCAGGCCTGATCGGTGCGCAGATCCATGTGGCGGCGGTTGGCCAGTCCGGTCAGCCCGTCCTGATTGGCCTGTTCGGCCAGCCGTTGGTTGGCGAAGGAGAGTCGCTGGCGCAGGGCGGCGATGCGGGCCATGGCCTTCATCTTGGCTTCGAGCACCGGTTCGGGAACGGCTTTGGACATGAAATCGTCGCCGCCGGCTTCGATGGCGGTGATCAGGTTTTCGGCGGTATCGGAGGCGGTCAGGAAAATGATCGGTGTCCACGCCCAGGGCTGCCGGGCTTCGCAGGCGCGAATCCGGTTGGTTGCCTCGAAACCGTTCATGACCGGCATTTCGATATCCATGAAGACCAGATCGGGCTGGCCGGATTCGAACTTTTCGACGCCGACGGCGCCGTTTTCCGCGATATCGACGGCATGGCCGAGGCTGCTCAGGCGAGCCGCCATGACGGCGGCGATCGCACGTGAATCCTCGACGATCAGAATTTTCATGGTCCTTCCCTCCCGTGAGGGGCGAGGATACTGCTTTTTGGCTGAAAGGTGCGCCCGGTGTGGGTTGGCGGGCCGGCGTGGGATGTGCCGCCCGGTGCAAACCTCAGTCGATCAGTTTGCGCTGGCTGAGGAATTTTTCCAGAATTTCCAGGCGGGCCAGCGGGTCATCCAGTTCGAGCAGTTTCTGTTTGGCCAGGTTCTGGATGGGCAGGACTTCGGTGATCCGGTAGCCGACCCATTCGGCATCGTCGTAGCGATGCGGGGGCGGGATGCGTGCCGGGCCGAGATCGCTGACGATGCGCTGGAGCAGCGGCAACAGGCGTTCGCGTTCCTGCGGCAGTGGCACGGTCGGGATTTCCGGCAGCAGTTCGACAGTGCCGGCGAGCAGGTTGCCGGGGCCGGCGTGGCTGTCGATGATGCGGAAGCGCCGGCCGCCCTGGGCGATGATCATCAGGATGCCGAGCTGTTCCATTTCCCAGTTGGCGATGCGGGCCAGTGTGCCAACGGCGTGCGGTGTGGCTGCCTGGCCGACTTCGCTGCCCCGGTCGATCAGGCAGATGCCGAACGGGCGATCGTCCTTCAGGCAGGCAGCGGCCATGTCGAGGTACCGCTGCTCGAAGATCTTGAGCGGCTGCAGGCCGCCTGGGAACAAGACGGTATTGAGCGGAAAGAGCGGGATGCTCAGCGTTTCGATCGAGGCGCCGCCCGGTGAGCGCATGAAATCGAACCAGCCCATCAGCGCGCCTCGCCCCAGCGTTGCATCAGTTGGTGCGGGATGCCGACCTGGTCGAGCACGCGGGCGACGACGAAATCGACGATGTCCTGCACACTTTCCGGATGGTGATAGAAGCCGGGCGAGGGCGGCAGGATGATGGCGCCGGCACGGCTCAAACGCAGCATGTTTTCCAGGTGGATGGCCGAGAACGGCGTCTCGCGCGGCACCAGCACCAGCTTGCGGCTCTCCTTGAGCACCACGTCGGCGGCGCGCTCAATCAGGTTGTCGGCCAGGCCCTGGGCGATGGCGGCCAGGGTGCCCATGCTGCACGGGCAGACGATCATCGCATCCGGCGGATTGGAACCCGAGGCGACCGGGGCAAACCACTCCTCGCGGCCATAGACGGCCAGCATGTCCGGCTTGGCGTGCGGAAAACGGGTGAGCAGGGCGGCCTTGGCCTCGGCCGGGCGGGCCGGCAGGTCGAAGTCCATTTCCTGCCGGGAGACGACCTGGGCAGCCTGCGAATAAAGCACCTGCACCCGGCAGTCGGCGGCGAGCAGGCAGTCGAGCAGGCGCAGGCCGTAGGGCATGCCGGAGGCGCCGGTCAGGGCGAGGCAGACGGTTTTAGGCATCGGTGGTTTGGGATGGCCGGGTTTCAGCCAGCAGTTTAGCCGCGATCAGGCCGTTGAGGGTGCCAAAGACGAGGGCGGCGCCGGCGAAGACCGGGGCGAGCAGGAAGACGCCATCGTGCGGAATCAGCCAGGCGCGGGCGAGCAGCAACTGGCCGCCGATGTGCGCGAAGGCAGCGAGGATGGACAGGCTGACCGGGCCGAACCAGCGTTTCGGCAAATGCCGGGCGGCGCCGAGGGTGAGCAGGCTGAGCGTGGTACCGGCGAGCGACAGGAAGAAGCCGGGGGCGAGGAAATAACCGAGCAACAGGCTGCCGGCCAGCACGCGCAGCGCACTGACCCAGACCGCCGTACCCCAGCCGTAGCGCAGCAGCACGACGAGGGTCACGATATTGGCCAGTCCCGGCTTGACGCCGGGCAGCGGTGACGGAATGGCCGCATCGACTAAGGACAGGCCGACCGCAGCCGTGGCGAGCCAGGCGACACGGCGGTCTTCCGCGGTGACCTGCAACTCGACCACGCCGGGGTGGGGGGCGGGGCCGCCTTGCTGCCGATGGGCTGCGTCCGACGCCTGGTCAATAGCTGATCGAGTCATAGACCTTGGTGCGGCCGGCGATCTGCAGGCTGACGCGATTCGGGGCGCAGATGGCGATTTCGCCGGGACGCATCAGCCAGCCCTGCCGGACGCAGTATTGGCGTGGGCCGGGGTCGGCCACGACCCGGGCGCGGCCGGGTTCGATGGCGATCAGCGTGGTACCCAGCGGGCCGGGGACGGCGAGTTGCCGGCGGGTCTTGAGGTCGACTTCGGCGAACACCCTGCCTTCCTGACGCACGATGGCGCGATCGGCCAGGCCGCCCTGCCAGAAGTGCGGGATGCTGATGCCAACCAGTGCCGCACTGATCAGGAAGATCAGCCAGTCGCCCGGCCGGGTCAGGGCCAACCACGCTTTCAACTGCCGGCCAGTGTGCGGTGGCGGACAAGGACCCGGGCCTGATCGGAAAATTTCCGGGCCAGCCATTCGGCCAGGTAGACGGAGCGGTGCTGGCCGCCGGTGCAGCCGATGGCCACCGTCAGGTAATTGCGGTTGTCGCGGATGTAGCACGGCAGCCAGGTCTCGACGAAGCGGGCAATGTCGTCGCGCATGCGGCGGACTTCCGTTTCGGCTTCGAGGAAGGCGACGACCGGCTGGTCCCGGCCGGTCAGCGGGCGCAAGTCGGGGTCGTAGTGCGGGTTGGGCAGGCAGCGCACGTCGAAAACGAGGTCGGCGTCGAGCGGGATGCCGTGCTTGAAGCCGAAGGATTCAAACATCAGGGTCAGGCCCTGGCCGGGCTCGGCTTCGATGAACTGGCGCACCCATTCGCGCAGGCCGTTGGCCTTCATGCCGCTGGTGTCGATGCGGTGGCCGAGGCCGGAGATTGGCTCCAGCATGTCGCGCTCGGCGCGGATGGCTTCGACCAGCGTCTGGTCGGCGCTGGCCAGCGGATGGCGGCGGCGCGATTCGGAATAGCGCTTGAGCAGGGTTTCCTCGGTCGAATACAGGAAGAGGAAGGTCAGGTTGATGCCCGATTCCTGCAGACTCACCATCTTGGTGGGAAGCAATTCGATGCCGTGACCGGAACGGGCATCGATGGCGACGGCAACCTTGCCCACGCCCTCTTCCTTCAGCATGCGGGCGAGGACGGTCAGCATGACCACGGGCAGGTTGTCGACGCAGTAATAGCCGGAGTCTTCCAGCAGATTCAGGGCGACGGACTTGCCGGAGCCAGACAGGCCGCTAATCAGGATGAGTTCCATCGGCGGGAGCATAATCAAGGCGGCGCATGCCAGCAAGCCGCGGCATAATAGGCCGCAAAAAGGAGAGAACCATGTCCCACACCATTCCTCTGCTCGATCTGCCTTTCCTGGCCGAACTGACCGCCCTGCGCCGGGATATCCACGCCCATCCGGAGCTCGCCTTCAACGAGCATCGCACCGCCGACATCGTGGCGCGTGAACTGGAACGCTACGGCCTGGAGGTGCATCGCGGCATCGCCCGGACGGGCGTCGTCGGCGTGCTGCGCGCCGGCACCTCGCCGCGCATGGTCGGCCTGCGCGCCGACATGGATGCCTTGCCGGTCGCCGAACTGAACGAATTTCCCCATCACTCCAAACATCCCGGGAAAATGCACGCCTGCGGCCACGACGGCCATACCGCCATGCTGCTCGGGGCGGCCCGCTACCTGGCTGAAAAGCCGGATTTCGACGGTGTCGCGGTGTTCATCTTCCAGCCGGCCGAGGAATCGGAAGGCGGCGCCGCGGTGATGATCGAGGATGGCCTGTTCGAGCGTTTCCCGGTCGAGGCGGTGTTCGGCCTGCACAACTGGCCGGGCATTCCGGTCGGCGAGATGATGGTCATGCCCGGCCCGGTGATGGCCGGCACCTGCGCCTTCGAGATCACCGTGCGCGGCCACGGCTGCCATGCCGCCATGCCGCACCAGGGGATTGACGCCATCGTTACCGGGGCGCAACTGGTGCAGGCGCTGCAAACGGTGGTCAGCCGCACGCTGCATCCGTGCGAATCGGCCGTCGTCAGCCTGACGCAGTTTCATGGCGGCGAGGCGTGGAATGTCATACCGGAAGAGGTCGTGCTGCGCGGCACCATCCGCACCTTCAAGCCGGAGGTGCAGGAAACCGTCGAGCGAGCCATCGAGCGCCTGTGCAGCGGGGTGGCGTCGGCCAACGGCGCGCAGATCGGCGTCCGTTTCGACCATCGCTATCCGCCGACCGTGAACAGCGCGGCCGAGGCGACATTCTGTCAGCAGGTGGCAGCCGAGGTGTTCGGTGCAGACAAGGTGTTGACCGACATTCTGCCGTCGATGGGGGCCGAGGATTTCGCCTACATGCTGCGCGAGAAGCCCGGTTGCTACGTCTGGCTGGGCAACGGGCCGGGGACTGGCGGGTGCACCCTGCACAACCCGCATTACGACTTCAACGACGCGTTGCTGACCTTGGGCGCGAGCTACTGGGTGCATCTGGTCAGGCGCTGGCTGGCGCGCCCCGCCTGAGGGGGAGCGTGCCGGACGTGGCTGGCCCGCGATGTCTGGCGGGTGGCAGGGGCTTGCACCCCGCTTAACCGGCAATCAGCTTGTCGTCGTCCAGACGCAGGGCGTTGACCAGCAGCAGTTCGCGTTCGACCTTGGCAACCAGTGCGTCGTCGGCCAGGTTCAGGAAGCGGGCATTGACGTCTACGGCGAAGGGCAGGCCGAGCACGAAGTCGGCAAAGCCGGCTCGCGCGATCTGTTGTTTTTCCAGCATGGCGAAGGAAACGATGACCTTGATCGCATGCCAGGCGAGTTGCGGGATGTTCTGTGCGAAGTGGTCGACCCGGCGGAAGGCGCGCTCGAAGGCGGCATCCACTGTATCGAAAGGCCGGCCGTGGCCGGGGATGACGAGGTCGATGGGCAGCCGGGCGAGCATTTCCAGCGTGGCGCGGGTGTGGCGCAGGCCGTCGGCTTCGCCGAGCAGTTCCGGGAAGATGACGCCGAAACCGTTTTCCCACAGCGCATCGCCGGAAATCAGAATGCGCTTTTCCGGGTTGTAGTAGGCCAGCGCTTCCATGTCGTGGCCGGGCACGGCGAGCGCCTGCCAGTTGAGGCCGCCCATGGCGATCTCGGTGCCGGCGCCGATCAGGCTGTCGTGCTGGAAACGGGCATTTTGCTGGCCGAGGGGGGAGAGGAGCAGCGCGTCTTCATCCCAGTCGGCAATGGCTGCATGCAGGCCGGCGGGAACGATGATCTCGCAGTCGAAGGCCGCCTTCAACGCGGCATTGCCGCCAATGTGATCGGAGTGCGAGTGGGTGTTGAGCAGGCGGCTCAGCGTGCGGCCGGCGAGGGCGTGGCGGACGAGGTCGACGGTCTGCGCAGCATGGGTGACATAGCCGCTATCGACCAGCGTTGCCCGGTCGCCGTCAAAGCACAGGATGTTGTTGGCCGACAGCCAGCCGCGTTCGAGGACGTGCAGGCTGTCCGGCAGGGATGCGGTCATTCCGGGGTGTCCGGGTCAGCGGTCGGGCGGGGCGGGTCGCGCGGCGGCAGGACGAGCTCGATGGCGACATCCGGCCCCCCCAGCGGCGGCCGGCCGCAGCCCATGCAGACGCCGGTCTCCGGGTCGGCCATGCAGACGCCGATGCATTGGTAGAGGTCTTCGCTGGATTCAGACATGGTGAGCCGGGTCAGGACAGGAGGGCGCCGCCGGCGCGCTGCGACGCGCCGCGACGGCGGAGAGGATCGCCAGGCGGGCCGCATCGTCGAGCCGCGACCAGGCGGCGATTTCATCGAGCGTGCGGGAGCAGCCGCGGCACAGGCCGGTGGCGGCATCCATCTGGCAGACATTGATACAGGGCGAGCGAACCATTCAGATGAGCATGAAGCGATGTTGTTGATCGCGCACCATGTCGACCGCTTCGCGTGCTTCGTCGCTCCGGATACGGGCGAGCATGGCCAGATGCAGACGCCGGTCGCGGGCGGTTAGTTCCGGGAAATTCAGCGTGTGGGTGTCGAAATCGTCGGCAACCGGATCCCGAACGATGCCCAGGCGATCCACGGTGATGCTGACGGGGGTCAGGTGCAGGGCTGGTTCGGGGTATTGCAGGTAGTCAGCCAGTGCAGCAAGCAGGTGCTCGGGCATCAGGGCCTCGGCATTCTGGCGCAGTTTGCCGTCGAGATCGGCCAGATGGCGGGTGCTGACCTCGTAGGCGTTGCCGCCGGTGCTGCCGTGTAATTCGGTGAGGTGGGCGCGCTCCCGGGCGGCATCGGCGCGCAGGCCTTCCCGTTCATGGCGCAGCACTTCGACATGGGCGTGGAAGGTGCGGGCCAGGCTTTCCAGGGCCTTGCAACGCAGGCCTTGCAGGGTGGTTTCAAGTCGGCAGTTCGGTTCGATCAGGGTTTGGCCGGAAAAATACAGCACCCGCTGCGGCACGTCGTTGCGAATCACGTCGCCCTGCTGCTCCATGCCCAGCACCTTCTTTTCCTGCCGGCGGGCAGCGAACATGGCGAAGAAATGGTCGCTTTCCCAACTGCACGGTTCGGCCAGGAAATCCCGCACTGCCTGGCTGCGGCCAAGCATCTGGTCGATGTCGCCGGCCGTGGCAAACAGCGCATGCACCAGCGGATCGTTGGCAAACGCCTGGCGGTTGATGTCGATCGGGCCGGGCAACGCGGCAACCAGGCCGGCGCAGTAGCCGAGCGCGTGCTGGACGGGGCCAGCCAGCTGCTTCTCGAAACCCGGGGCAAGCTTGAGCATCGGGTCGACCAGGTCGCTGATCCGCGCCATCGCCCGGAGCACCTCGGGGTCGGGCGGCGGCGGGGGTTTCAGGAAGTCGGCAACGGCGGAAAACAGGTTCACTAGGCTTGGGCGCAGAGGGCCCGGCCGGCCTTGGCGCCGTTCGGGCGGTTAAGGGCACTGGAGATCCAGTCGCCAATGACTGCCAGTTTAGCCAGATCGATGCCGGTTTCAATGCCCAGCCCCTGCAACAGATAAACGACATCCTCGGTGGCGACGTTGCCGGAGGCCCCTTGGGCATACGGGCAGCCACCGAGGCCGGCGACCGAGGCGTCGAAAACCGCCATGCCCGACTGCAGCGAGGCGTAGATGTTCGCAATCGCCATGCCGTAGGTGTCGTGATAATGCCCGGCGAGTTTTTCGATGGGCACGACGCGGGCGCAGGCCTCGATCATGCGCTGGATGCTCGCCGGATTGCCGACACCGATGGTGTCGCCGAGCGACACTTCGTAGCAGCCCATGTCGAACAGCGTCTGCACCACGCTGGCCACCTGCGCCGGCGCGATGGCCCCTTCATACGGGCAGCCGACGACGCAGGAAACATAACCGCGCACCGGGATTTCCAGCGCCGAGGCAGCCGAGACGACGGGTTCGAAGCGCTTCAGGCTCTCGGCAATCGAGCAGTTGATGTTCTTGCGCGAAAAATGCTCCGAGGCGGCTGCGAAAATCGCCACTTCGTCGGCCTGCGCCGCGGCCGCGCCGTCGAAGCCCTGCAGGTTGGGGGTCAGTGCGGCATAGGTGACGCCCGGCCGGCGGTGGATGCCGGCCAGCACGGCGCTGTTGTCGCCCATCTGCGGCACCCATTTGGGCGACACGAAAGAGGTGGCTTCGATGACCGTCAGGCCGGCCTCGGCCAGCCGGTCGATCAGTTCGATCTTGATTTCGGTGGGGACGACCTGTTTTTCGTTTTGCAGCCCGTCGCGCGGGCCGACTTCAACGATCTTGACGTGGGAGGGAAGGTTCATGGAGCGGGTCTCGGAGGGGCTGTGGGTTGAGATGACTTTTTGCCATGCAGAATGAGCTGACGCTCGCCGTTGCTCAGCAGCGCGCCGGGTTCGACCACAAACACGGCATCGCGCGGGGTGAAGCTGGCTTCATCGACACGGAATTCGCCGTGGTAGCCGAGCTGTATTTCTCGATGCACGATGTTTCCGTTCAGCCGAAAGACCAGTAAATCAAGTCCGTCATCCAGCGGTTCGGGGAGATCGGCCGCGATGCAATCGGCGTCGGTGAGTTGCAGCCTGCGGCATATTTCGTGACGCGGCGTGTAGGAACTGAAGATGATCAGCTCGTCCCAGGAAAATCGGGTCAGTTTCGCCAGGGTGATTTCAGTTTGCTGCCGGTCGCGGATTTCCCGTTTGATCGCCCAGCCAACTTCGCCACTACGCAGGTAGCGATAGACGTCGCCACAACCCGTGAGCAGAGTGCCCGACAGCAAGAGCAAAACGGCGAGCGTGCGGAGGTGGGTCTTAACGCGCATTTGCCTGCCAATAACCGGCTTCCCGCTGGTGGCGGATGGACAGGATCAGAATCGCATCTTCTTGCACTTCGAAGCTGTAGAGTGCGACATAGCCAGTTTTTCCCCGCGAGATGACCAGTTCGCGCAGGCAATCATCAACCGGGCGGCCTATCAAGGGATGGCGTGCCAAAATTATGATGGCTTCGTCGATCAGGCCAAAGGTGTCGCTGGCGGCAACAGGATCGGATTCCGCCAAAAAATCGGTCAGAGCCTCGATATCTGCGATGGCTTGGCTCGAGTAGCTCAGTCTCGCCATTTTTTTAGCACTGGGCGTAGCGGGACTTGGCCGGCGATACGGGCCTGCATGTAGGCCCGTACGTCGTCTGCATCGTAACCCGTTCCGGATTTGAGCATTTCATTTCGGGCAGCGGTGGCGCCATTGATGAAATCCTGACGCAACTCCTCGGCTCTGGTTGCCTGTTCAATTGCGCTGATCATGAAGGCATGCGGCGATACACCCTGTTGCGCCGCGGCGTTGACAGCACGCTGTTTCAAATCGTCGGGAAGTTTAAGCGAGGTGGTGGACATGTCGGTGCTCCGAAAGTTGGTGTTACCACGGTAGCACCAACATCCATCAGAGACAAGTCAGGCGGCATTTGCCTCGAACTCGACCAGCGCCGCGCCATCGGCGACCTGCTCGCCTGCGGCGTAGCAAAAGGCCTTGACGGTGCCGGCGGCGGGGGCGGTGATGGTGTGCTCCATCTTCATCGCTTCGAGGATCAGCAGCGGCGTGCCTTTCTCCACCTTCTGGCCGGGCTGGGCGAGCAGGGCGACGACCTTGCCGGGCATCGGCGCGGTCAGGCCGCCGCCGTGGCTGTCGCCGGCATCGACCCGGTGCAGCGGATCGTCGCGCAGCAGCGTGTAGGTGCTGCCTTGCAGGAAGATGCTGCGCTTGTCGTCCACCGCCACCACCGAGGCGATCAGCCGGCGGTCGTCGAGCTCGACGGCAAAGCGGTCGCCGTCGAGCTTTTTGCCGCGTGCTGCGGTGCACTCGCCATTCAGGGTGATTTTCCAGCTGTCGCGGCCGTAGCGCACCTGCACGTCGACCAGCGTTTCGCCATCCTTGAAGCTGATGGTGCGCGCCGCCGACAGATTCATGCGCCAGCCGTCGCGGGCGTGCCAGGGCGAGAACGGGTCGCCGCTCTGTTTGGCGGCCTGCTTGGCCTCGTGCTGTTCCCACAGCAGTTCGCCGACCGTGGCGACCAACAGCGCATCGCGCGGCACCGGCTGGGCGGCGGGGAAGAGGAAATCCTTCTGGCGTTCGATCAGGCCGGTGTCGAGGTCGGCGCCGGCGAAGGCCGGGCAGGCGACGAGGCGGGACAGGAAGTCGATATTGGTGGTCAGCCCGGCCACCTGGTAGTCGGCCAGCGCCTGGCGCATGCGGGCCAGCGCGCCGTCGCGCGTTTCGTCCCAGACGATCAGCTTGGCGATCATCGGGTCGTAGTAAGGCGTGATCTCGTCGCCTTCCTCGACGCCGGTATCGACGCGCACGTTGAGCGATTCGGCCGGCGGCAGCAGGCGGATCAGCTGGCCGGTGGCGGGCAGGAAGCCCTTGTTGGCATCTTCGGCGTAGATGCGCGCTTCCAGCGCATGGCCGCGGATTTCCAGCTGTTCCTGCTTGAGCGGCAGGGGCTGGCCGGCGGCGACGCGCAATTGCCATTCGACCAGATCCTGCCCGGTGATCATCTCAGTGACTGGGTGCTCGACCTGCAGGCGGGTGTTCATCTCCATGAAGTAGAAGGTGCCGTCCTGGTTGGCGATGAACTCGACCGTGCCGGCGCCGACGTAACCGACGGCCTTGGCTGCGGCGACCGCCGCCTCGCCCATCTGGCGACGGCGTTCCTCGCTCATGCCGGGGGCCGGCGCTTCTTCCAGCACCTTCTGGTGGCGGCGCTGTACCGAGCAGTCGCGCTCGAACAGGTAAACGCAATTGCCGTGGGTGTCGGCAAAGACCTGGATTTCGATATGGCGCGGCTTGGTGATGTATTTTTCGATCAGCACGTGGTCGTCGCCGAAGCTGGACAGCGCCTCGCGCTTGCAGGAAGCCAGGGCGTCCGGGAAATCCTCGGAACGCTCGACCAGACGCATGCCCTTGCCGCCACCGCCGGCCGCTGCCTTGATCAGCACCGGGTAGCCGATTTTCTCGGCTTCTTCATGGAGCAGCGTTGGGCGCTGGTCGTCGCCGTGGTAACCCGGCGTCAGCGGCACATTGGCCGTGCCCATCAGCTTCTTGGCTTCCGACTTCGAACCCATGGCGCGGATGGCCGAAGCCGGCGGGCCGATGAAAACGAGGCCGGCCTGGGTCAGGGCTTCGGCGAATTCCTCATTCTCGGAGAGGAAGCCGTAGCCCGGATGCACCGCCTGCGCGCCGGTGCGTTTGCAGGCCTCGATGATCTTGTCGGCGACCAGATAGGACTCGCGCGCGGCGGCCGGGCCGAGCAGCACGGCCTCGTCGGCCAGGCGAACGTGACGGGCGTTGGCATCGGCTTCGGAATAGACGGCGACGGTGCGAATGCCCATGCGGCGGGCTGTTTTGATGACGCGGCAGGCGATTTCTCCGCGGTTGGCAATCAGAATCTTAGTAAACATACGTGGTCTCCCGCGGAGAAATCGCCTGAGCGTGCTGCGCACGCAGGCGGTTTGACTTCGTCGCTGCGCCGCTGCGCGGCTGGTCACCGCGGTTGGCAATCAGAATCTTGGTAAACATCGATTAGTTCCCCATCCAGTTCGGCGAACGTTTTTCAAGGAAGGCGGAAATGCCTTCGCGGGCTTCCGGTGTGGCACGCAGGTGGGCGATGCGGTGGGCCGTCTCTTCGACCAGCGTGTTGTTGACCTGCTGGCCGTCCACCGCGCGGATCAGGTCCTTGGCCGCGGCTTGGGCGCAGGGGCCGCCTTGCAGCAGGGCGGCGACGATTTCCTGAACCTTGGCGTCGAGTTGGTCGGGTTCGACCGTTTCATGCACCAGGCCGATTTCGCGGGCGCGGGCGGCGTCGATGCGTTCGGCGCTCTGAAAATAGCGGGTGGCCTGACGCGCGCCGATGGCGCGCAGGACGTAGGGCGAGATGGCGGAGGGGATGATGCCGAACTTGACCTCGGAGGTGGCGAACACGGCCTTGGTCGAGGCGACGGCGACGTCGCAGGCCGAGGTCAGGCCCATGCCGCCGCCCAGCGCGGCGCCTTGCACGCGGGCGATGGTCGGCTTCTTCATTTCGGCCAGGGTGCGCAGCATGCGGGCCAGGGCGCGGGCGTCGTTCAGGTTGTCGTCGATGCCGTTGTTGGCGGCGCGCTTCATCCAGTTGAGGTCGGCGCCGGCGGAGAAGCTCTTGCCGCGGCCGGCGAGAACGACGACGCGCACGTCGGCATCGTCGTCAAGGGCGACGCAGGCGGCAGTGAGTTCGGCGATCAGGGTTTCGTCGAAGGCGTTGTGCAGGTCCGGGCGGTTCATCCAGATCGTCGCGACCGGGCCGTTCAGTTCAATGTCGAGGGCGGTAAACATGGTGGGCTCCTTACATCCGGAAGACGCCGAACTTGGTTTCTTCGGCCGGCGCATTCATCGCGGCCGAGAGGCCGAGACCGAGTACGCGGCGGGTGTCGGCCGGATCGATGATGCCGTCGTCCCACAGGCGGGCCGAGGCGTAGTAGGGATGGCCCTGCGTCTCGTACTGCTCGCGGATCGGCGCCTTGAAGGCGGCTTCTTCCTCGGCGCTCCAGGTCTTGCCGGAAGCCTCCAGGCCGTCGCGCTTGACCGTGGCCAGCACGCCGGCCGCCTGTTCGCCGCCCATCACGGAGATGCGCGCGTTCGGCCACATCCACAGGAAGCGCGGCGAGTAGGCGCGGCCGCACATGCCGTAGTTGCCGGCGCCGAAGGATCCGCCGATGACGACGGTGAATTTCGGTACCTTGGCCGTGGCGACAGCCGTCACCATCTTGGCGCCGTCGCGGGCGATGCCGCCGTTCTCATATTTCTTGCCGACCATGAAGCCGGTGATGTTCTGCAGGAAGACGAGCGGGATGCCGCGCTGTGTGCACAGTTCAATGAAATGTGCGCCTTTCTGCGCCGATTCGCTGAACAAGATGCCGTTATTGGCGACGATGCCGACCGGATAGCCGTAGATGCGGGCAAAACCGCAAACCAGCGTATTGCCGTAGCGCGCCTTGAATTCGTCGAAATCGGAGCCGTCGACCAGGCGGGCGATGATTTCGCGCACGTCGAAGGGCTTCTTCGAATCGGTCGGGATCACGCCGTAGAGTTCTTCGGCGGCGTAGAGCGGCTCGGTCGGCGCGGCGAGGCTGACCGGCGGTTGTTTCTGCCAGTTCAGATCCTTGACGATGCGGCGGGCGATGGCCAGCGCATGGGCGTCGTTTTCGGCCAGATGGTCGGCGACGCCGGAAATTCGGGTATGGACGTCGGCCCCGCCGAGGTCTTCCGCAGAAACGACTTCACCGGTCGCCGCCTTCACCAGCGGCGGGCCGCCGAGGAAGATGGTGCCCTGGTTCTTGACGATGATCGACTCGTCGCACATGGCTGGCACGTAAGCACCGCCCGCCGTGCACGAGCCCATCACCGCGGCGATCTGCGGGATGCCCTTGGCCGAGAGATTGGCCTGGTTGAAGAAGATGCGGCCAAAGTGTTCCTTGTCCGGGAAAACCTCGTCCTGCATGGGCAGGAAGGCGCCGCCGGAATCGACCAGATAGACGCAGGGCAGGCGGTTTTCCAGGGCAATTTCCTGGGCGCGCAGGTGCTTCTTCACGGTCAGCGGGTAGTAGGTGCCGCCTTTCACGGTGGCGTCGTTGGCCACCACCATGCATTCGACGCCATGCACGCGACCAATGCCGGCGATCACCGACGCGGCCGGCACATCCCCGCCGTACATCCCATAAGCCGCGAATTGTCCTATCTCGAGGAAGGGCGTGCCGGGGTCGAGCAGGCCGTTGACCCGCTCGCGCGGCAGCAATTTGCCGCGGGCCAGGTGTTTCTGGCGGGCCGCTTCCGGGCCGCCGAGGGCGATCTTCTCGACTTTCTCGTGCAGGTCGTCGACCAGTGTGCGCATGGCCGATGCGTTGGCCTGGAAGTCCGCGCCACGCGGGTTGAGTTGGGATTTCAGGATGGTCATGTCTCCTCGCTTCTTTTCTGTGTGCGTTGCCTGAAAAATCGGGTGAATAAATACCGCTACAACTGTTTTTCCTCTTTCAGCCACTTGCTGACCGGCTCGGCCTGGTAAGCCGCCATCTGCGCCAGCAGGCTTTCGATCTCGGTGTCGGCCAGCGCCATCGCCCGGTTCTGCGGGCGCAGGAAACCATCAGCCACGGCGCGGTCGAACATGGCCAGCAGCGGGTCGTAAAAACCATTGACGTTGAGCAGGCCCATCGGCTTGGTATGGAAACCGAGCTGGCCCCAGGTCAGGATTTCGCAGAACTCCTCGAAGGTGCCGAAGCCGCCGGGCAGGGCGATGAAACCGTCGGACAACTCGGCCATGCGCGCCTTGCGCGTGTGCATCGAATCGACCACCTCGATGCGGGTCAGCGCCCGGTGATCCACGGCGCGGCCGGCCACTTCCTTGCCCATCAGCGCTTCGGGGATGATGCCGATGACGGTGCCGCCGGCTTCCAGGCAGGCATCGGCCAGCGCGCCCATCAGCCCGATGTTGCCGGCGCCGTAGACCAGTTCGATGCCGCGTTCGGCGAGCAGGCGGCCGAGCCTTTCCGCTTCGGCGCGGTAGATCGGGTGATGGCCGGCGTTGGAGCCGCAGAAGACGCAGAGGCGCTGCATCGCCATCTCAGAAGCCGCCGGTTTCGAGCCAGTGCTCGATCTGCGGCAGGCGGTCGGCGCCGAAGAACGCCTCGCCGTCGATGATCACGTGCGGCGAGCCGAAGACGCCGGCAGCCAGCGCCTTGTCGCATTCGTCCTTGAGACGGGCCTTGATCTCGGGGGCCTGCAGCGCGGCAGCCAGTTTTTCACGGTCGATCCCGAGTCCGGCAGCGATGGCGAGCACCGTGTCGGGCGACGAGATGTCCAGATCGTTTACGAAGTAGCCGCGATAAACGGCATGCGCGAACCGGCGGGCCAAAGCGCAATCCTGGCCGTGCAGCCAGTAGTAGGCGCGGGCGGCGTTCTGGGTCGGCAACGGGAAGCGGCTCGGGGGATTGTAGGGAATGCCCATGTGGCGGGCCGAGCGGTGGAAATCGTGCAGCATGTACGTCGCCTTGCTGCTGCTCCCGGCGACCGGCGGACGCGAACCGGTGGCCTGGAAGATCACGCCGAGCAGCACCGGATGCCAGCGCACCGTGCGGCCGTACCGGGCGGCCAGTGCGTCGATCTTCTCGCTCATCAGGTAGCCGTAGGGGCTGGAAAAATCGAACCAGAAGTCGATCGGGGCCTGGTCGTTATCGGTCATGTTTGTCTCCTCGTGGCGCGGTGGGCGGCGGCCGCCGGAACTGCCGGGCTGTTCCGGTCGGCCGCGGGGTTGGGCTTACTCGCTGGCGATGCTGCGCCCGATCACCAGGCGCTGGATGTCGTTGGCGCCTTCGTAGATCTGGCAGATGCGTACGTCGCGGTAGATGCGTTCGACCGGGAAGTCGCTGGTGTAGCCGACGCCGCCGTGAATCTGGATGGCGCCGGAAGCGATTTTCTCGGCGGCTTCCGAGGCGAACATCTTGGCCATCGAGGCTTCCTTGAGGCAGGGCTTGCCGGCGTCCTTGAGCTGGGCGGCGCGCCAGACCATCAGACGGGCCGCGTCGAGCAGGGTGGCCATGTCGGCCAGCTTGAAGTTGACGGCCTGGTGCTCGATGATCGGCACGCCGAAAGTGACGCGTTCCTTGGCGTAACGCACGGCGGCCTCGAACGCGGCGCGCGCCATGCCGATGCTCTGGGCGGCGATGCCGATGCGGCCGGCTTCGAGGTTGGAGAGGGCGATCTTGTAGCCTTCGCCCTCCTGGCCAAGCAGGGCGGAAGCGGGGACGCGGCAGTTTTCCAAAATGATCTGCACGGTGTCGGAGGCGTGCTGGCCCATCTTGTCCTCGGTGCGGCCGACGATGAAGCCCGGGGTGTCGGTCGGCACCAGGAAGCAGGAAATGCCCTTCTTGCCGGCCGCCTTGTCGGTCACGGCGAAGACGATGGCCATGTGGGCGTGCTTGCCGGTGGTGATGAACTGCTTGACGCCGTTCAGCACGAAATGGTCACCGTCGCGGTCGGCGCGGGTGGTGATGGCGGCGGCGTCGGAGCCGGTGTGCGGCTCGGTCAGGCAGAAACAGCCGAGCTTCTCGCCGCGGGCGAGCGGCCTCAGCCATTCTTCCTTCTGCGCATCGGTGCCGTATTTTTGTGTGATGCCGCAGGCCAGCGAATTCTGCACCGAGACGATGGTCGAGGTGGCGCCGTCGCCGGCGGCGATTTCTTCCAGGGTCAGGACCAGCGACATGTAGTCCATGCCGGCGCCACCCCATTCTTCCGGCACGCACATGCCCATGGCGCCGAGTTCGCCGAGTTCCTTCAGGGCTTCGGCCGGGAAGGTGTGGTGCTTGTCCCATTCGGCGGCGAAGGGGGCGAGGCGCTCCTGCGCGAAGGCGCGCATCGCGTCGCGGATCATCTCTTGTTCTTGTGTAAGGATCATGCTGTTTTTCCTTTGGGGTAACTGGTGAGCCAGACGCCGGCGATGACCAGCGCACCGCCGGCCAGCACGGCCAGCCCGAGCCGTTCGCCGAGCAGCAGGGCGGCCTGCAGCACGGCGAAGACCGGCACCAGATTGATGAAAATGGAAGCGTGCCCGGCGCCGAGGCGGTGCACGGCGTCGGTAAACCAGGTGTAGGCGATGGCCGTGCCAAAGATGGCCAAAAAGCCCATGCTGGCCCAGACACGCCAAGACCAGGCGGCCGGGTCGATGTCGCCCTGGGCCAGTGCCGCCAGGCCGAGCAGGAGGGCTCCGGAGAGGCTGGCGTAGAAGGTGGTGGCCAGTGGCGAAAAACGGCCGGTGGCTTGCCAGCCGATGAAGGTGTAGGCCGTCCAGCTCAACACGCAGCCGACGATCAGCCATTCGCCGAGTCCGACGGTGCCCTGGAACAGGGCGAGCGGATCGCCGTTGCCGATCACCGTCAGGCAACCTGCGAGGGCGATCAGGCTGCCGACCGCCTTGCGCGGCGTCATGCGCTCCTTGCCCGTGAACCAGGCGGTGATCACGATCACTGCCGGATTGAGGGCGACGACCAGGGCCCCGCGTCCGGCCGGGATGCGCTGCAGGCCGAAGAAGAAGCACAGGCCATAGAGGAAGATGCCAAAAAAGCCCAGGGCCCAGATCAGTCCCCAGTCGCGACCGTTCTGCGGAACCGGCAGGCGGCCTTCCGAAAACAGCATGAAGCCGCCGACGGCCAGACCGGAGAGCACGAAGCGCAGCGCGGCGACTGCCAGCGGCGCGCTCAGTTCCTGGGCGATGACGCGCCCGGCGATCCAGGTGCCTCCCCACATGGCCATCGCGGCGATCAGCTTGGCGTAGGTAACTGTCCGGGCCTGTTCGGGCACTTACAGCATCTCGACAGCCAGGGCGGTCGCTTCGCCGCCACCGATGCACAGCGAGGCAACGCCGCGCTTCAGACCGTACTTCTTCAGCGCGCCGAGCAGCGTGACGACGATGCGCGCGCCGGATGCGCCGATCGGGTGGCCCAGCGCACAGGCGCCGCCGTGGATATTGACCTTGGCCGGGTCGAGCTTGAGGTCATGCAGCGCGGCCATGGTCACCACGGCGAAGGCTTCGTTGATCTCGTACAGATCGACCGAATCGGCCGCCCAGCCCGTCTTGGCGAACAGCTTTTGCATCGCGCCGACCGGCGCGGACGGGAACTGGGCCGGCACACCGGCATGGGTGGTGTGGCCGATGATGCGGGCGAGCGGGGCGAGGCCGAGTTTTTCGGCTTGCGAGGCACGCATCAGCACCATGGCGGCGGCGCCGTCGGAAATGGAAGACGAATTGGCGGCGGTGACCGTGCCGTCCTTCCTGAAGGCGGGCTTCAAGGTCGGAATCTTGTCCACATTGACGGCGAAGGGGCCTTCGTCCTTGTCGATGACGACCTCACCCTTGCGGCCGGCGACCGTGACCGGCGTGATTTCCCAGGCAAAGCTGCCGTTGTTGCTGGCCTCGATGGCGCGCGTCGTCGACCGGACGGCGAATTCGTCCTGTGCCTCGCGGGTGAAGCCGTAGGCGGTGGCGCACTCTTCGGCAAAGGTGCCCATCAGACGGCCCCGATTTTCCTTGGAGTAGGCATCCTCCAGCCCGTCGAGGAACATGTGGTCGAGCAACTGGCCGTGGCCGAGACGGTAGCCGCCCCGCGCCTTGGGCAGCAGGTAGGGGGCATTGGTCATCGACTCCATGCCACCGACTACCGCAACGCTGCAAGAGCCGGCCAGGATCCCGTCGTGGCCGAGCATGGTGGCCTTCATGGCCGAACCGCAGACCTTGTGAATGGTGGCGCAGCCAGCCGACAGCGGCAGACCGGCCTGCAAGGCCGCCTGGCGGGCCGGAGCCTGGCCCTGGCCGGCTTGCAGCACGCAGCCCATCAGCACTTCCTCGACCAGGTTGGCGTCGAGGCCGGCACGGGCCACGGCCGCCTTGATTGCCTCGGCGCCCAGGTTGGCGGCGGTCAGGCCGGAAAACCCTCCCTGGAATGAGCCCATGGCGGTACGGGCGGCGGAAACGATGACGATGGGATCGGACATGAGGGTTCTCCTATGTGTGATGGGTTATTCAACAATCCCGGCATTCGAGGGCGCGCAAGGCAGCCTCGTAACGCGAGGGCAATTCTTCGAGGTGATCGACGGTGATGCCCAGGTCGTGCACCAGGCCGTCCTTCAGGCCATAGATCCAGCCGTGGACGGTCAGCCGCTGGCCGCGCGCCCAGGCATCCTTGACGACCGGGGTATGGCACAGGCTGACGACCTGTTCCAGCACGTTCAGCTCGCACAGGCGGTCATGGCGCTGCGCTTCCGGCAAGCTGTCGACCAGGGCGCGGTGCTTGTCATGGACCTGCTGGACGTTGTGCAGCCAGAAGTCGACGATGCCGACCCGGGTCTTGTGCAGGGCGGCGGCGACACCGCCGCAGTTGTAGTGGCCGACAACCATGATGTGCTTGACCTTCAGCACATCGACGGCGTACTGGATGACCGACAGGCAGTTGAGGTCGGTATGCAGCACCAGGTTGGCGACGTTGCGGTGCACGAAAACCTCGCCGGGCAGCAGGCCGACGATCTGGTTGGCCGGCACGCGCGAATCGGAACAGCCGATCCACAGGAATTCGGGGGCCTGCAAGTCGTTCAGACGGTCGAAATAGCCGGGATCGACCTCGCTCATCTGGCGCGCCCAGGCACGGTTGAAGTCGAAGAGATGCGACAGGTTCTCGTTGCGCACTTCCTCTTCCGACCAGTTGTCGAGGTCCAGCGCCATGAACATGGTGCCTTCGACCGGTGTGGCGTAGTAATTCGGTGCCTCGGTGAAGCCCAGCTCGCGGTAGAGCTTCACGGCCATCCGCATGTTGGGCAGGGTGTCGAGCAGGATCTTGCGATAGCCGATTTCCTTGGCTGCCTTGATCGCCGCCATCGCCAGCCGGGCGCCGATGCCGCGGCCCCGCATTTCCGGGGCGACATACAGGCGTTTCATCTCGCAAACCCCCTCGCTGCCCGGCAATGGCCGGATACCGACGCAACCGGCCGGCTTGCCCTCGTCCTCGGCAAAGAACAGCCGGCCCTGCGGTTCGGCATAGGTGCCGGGCAGGGAGGCCATTTCCTGGTCGAAGTTCTGGTATGACAGGTCGACGCCCAGCCAGGCCGCATAGTTGCGGAAGTACTGGCGAACCTGCTCCAGGGCTTCAGTATCGTTGGCGGTGAGGGTGCGGATGCTTACGTTCATGCTGTTCAACTCCGGTGGCGCCCCGGGCCGGAGCGCCGGCGGGAGCGTGTTAGGCGGTTTCCGCGAAAAGTTCGCGACCGATCAGCATTCTACGGATTTCCGAGGTGCCGGCCCCAATCTCGTACAGCTTGGCATCGCGCCACAGGCGGCCGGTCGGATATTCGTTGGTGTAGCCCACGCCGCCCAGCGTCTGGATCGCCTCGCCGGCCATCCAGGTCGCCTTTTCGGCGGCGTAGAGAATGGCGCCAGCGGCATCCTTGCGCAGGGTGCGGGCGTGATCGGCCGCATCGCAGGCACGGCCGACGGCATAGACGTAGGCGCGGGTGGCCTGCCAGGTCGAGTACATATCGGCGACCTTGCCCTGCATCAGCTGGAATTCGCCGATCGACTGGCCGAACTGCTTGCGCTCGTGGAGGTAGGGGACGACGACATCCATGCAGGCGGCCATGATGCCGAGCGGGCCGCCGCACAGCACGGCGCGCTCGTAATCGAGTCCGGACATCAGCACTTTGACACCATTGCCAACGCCGCCCAGCACGTTTTCTTCGGGCACTTCGCAATCGTCGAAAAACAGCGGGAAGGTGTTGGAGCCGCGCATGCCCAGCTTGTCGAGGTGCGTGCCGTGGGTAAAGCCCTTGAAGCCCTTTTCGACGATGAAGGCCGTCATGCCCTTGGCGCCGGCGTCCGGGTCGGTCTTGGCGTAGGCGACCAGCGTATCGGCATCGCCGCCGTTGGTGATCCACATTTTCGAACCGTTCAGCACATAGCGATCGCCCTTCTTTTCGGCGCGCAGTTTCATCGAGACGACGTCGGAGCCGGCATTCGGCTCGGACATGGCCAGCGCGCCGACGTGTTCGCCGGAAATCAGCTTGGGCAGGTACTTCTGCTTCTGCGCCTCGGTGCCGTTGCGGCGAATCTGGTTGACGCACAAATTCGAGTGTGCACCGTAGGAGAGGCCGACCGAGGCCGAGGCGCGGGAGATTTCCTCCAGCGCGACGATGTGGGCCAAGTAGCCCATGTTGGTGCCGCCGTATTCCTCGCCGGCAGTCATGCCGAGCAGGCCCATGTCGCCGAATTTCTTCCAGAGGTCGGCCGGGAATTCGTTAACGCGGTCGATCTCGGCGGCGCGTGGCGCGATCTCGGCGTCGGCAAAAGCCTTGACCGCTTCGCGCAACAGGTTGATGTCTTCACCGAGACCGAAGTCGAGGCTGGGAATGTTCATGTTTGTCTCCGTCTAGTTGTTCGTTGCCACTCCTGAGTCGTCCGCGTGGCCTTGGCCGGCGACTCAGGACTGAAAACTACGCTTTCTCAACCTTGCCGTGCATGACCATGATGGTCTGCTGCATCAGCGCGCACAGGCTTTCCTGGCCATCCCTGACGGCAAACACCTCGGCCTGCGTCACGATCAGGGTGCGGCCCGGGCGCACGACCCTGCCGCGGGCAATCAACTGCTTGCCGTCGGCCGGGGCAAGCAGGTTCATCTTGTACTCCACCGTCAGCACCGAGGCGTTGGGCGAGACCAGGGTCATCGCCGCATAGCCGGCCGCCGAATCGGCGATCATGCCGACCACGCCGCCATGGACAAAGCCATGCTGCTGCTCGACGCCGGACCAGTGGGGCAGGTGGATTTCCGTCAAACCGGGTTCGACGACCGGCAGCGTTGCGCGGATCAGCGCCATGGCATGTTGCTTGGCGAAGCTGGCGCGAACGCGGTCGGCAAACTGCGGGTCGTGAAGGGTGGGGGGCATGATGGTCTCCTCGGTAGCCGGATTTTATTTACGTTTACGTAAACGTCAACGTGCTGCCGAAAGAAAATCAGCCTGCTGCCCGCCGCGCCAGTTCCTGCCGGCATTGCGCCTCGAACTGATCGATTTCGGCCAGCATGGCCTCGATGTCCTCGCGCTGCTGCTGCAGGGCGGCCCGGCGCTTTTCCATGACGCGCAGACATTCGAGGAGCTGGGGCGTTTCGTCCTCGGTCGAGTTGTACATGCCGATCAAGTCCTTGATCTCGGCCAGGCTGAGCCCGAGGCGCTTGCCGCGCAGGGCCATCTTCAGACGAGCCCGGTCGCGCCGGGTGAAGATGCGCTTGTTGCCTTCGCGCTGCGGCGCCAGGATGCCCTGGTCTTCCCAGAAGCGGATCGTGCGCGGCGTGATGTCGAATTCGCGGGCGAGGTCGGATATCGCGAAAGTGGGGCCGGTCTGGCTCATTGTGTCTCCTGTCGGTGCGGCAGAGTAAATCAGAAGCGGGGGGTTTTTTCAATCCGCTACCGTATGGTAAGTTGCTGATTCACCCCCGCGAGCCCCCCATGTCCCTGCATTATCCCCACCCCCATCCGCCCGCTGCGGGCGAACTGACCGAGGTTGCGTCCGGCGTCTTCTGGCTGCGCATGCCGCTTCCCTTCCAGCTCGATCACATCAACCTCTGGCTGTTGCGGGACGGCAATGGCTGGGTGATCGTCGATACCGGCTTTCCCGAGGATCATGTCCGGCAGGCCTGGGCAGCGATTCTCGACCGGCTCGACGGGCCGGTGACGAGACTGCTGGTCACCCACTTTCACCCCGATCATCTCGGCCTGGCGACCTGGCTGATGGAACGGACCGGTGCGTCGCTCTGGATGAGCACGGGCGAGTTTCTGACCGCCCATGTCGTCTGGAACGAAGTCGGCGGTCATGGCGCCCGATTCATGGTCGAACAGTTCCGCCAGCACGGGCTCGACGCCGAGCGCCTGGCCAAGTTCGAAAAACGCGGTTCCGGCTATCGCAAGGCCGTGCCGGCGTTGCCCGAACATTACCACCGCCTGATGGCCGGCGATTCCATCCGCATCGATGGCCGGTGCTGGGAGATCGTGATTGGCCATGGCCATGCCCCGGAACATGTGGCGCTTTACTGTGCCGAACTTGGCGTGTTAATTTCTGGCGACATGCTTTTGCCGAGAATTTCTACCAATATTAGCGTTTTTGCCGCTACGCCCGAGGCGGACGCATTGCGCTGGTATCTGGCGTCGCTGGATGAACTGGCGACGGAAATGCCGGCTGAAACGCTCGTGTTGCCTTCGCACGGGCTGCCCTTTACCGGGGTGCAGGAGAGGGTGAAGGCATTGCACGCACATCACGAAGAACGACTGCAGGCCCTGGAGAACAGCTGTGATCAAGCGCCAAAGAGCGCGGCCGAATTGCTGGAGACTTTGTTCAACCGGCAGCTCGATACACACCAAACCATGTTCGCGATGGGGGAAGCGATTGCCCATCTGAACTACCTGGAACAAGCTGGACGGTTATCGCGCGTTTGCGGTACCGATGGAGTGATTCGCTATTCGCGGGCCGGACGCCGATCCGCCGCGCACTGACCGAGAGGGAGTCTGAAGATGTCGCAGCAAACCGAAGATCAGGGCCTGAACCTGCCCAATCCGGCCGAAATGGCCAAGACTTATGCCGAGGTCGCCCAGCGCGCCTCCCGCATCATCACCCAGTACATGGAAAAGAAGGCCAAGGACGGGGTCGAGGCGCCGACGGATGAAATGGGTGTCGCCCGTGCCTTCATGGACCTCTCGGCCCGCCTGATGGCCAACCCGTACAAGCTGGCCCAGACCCAGATGAACATGATGTGGGACTATTTTTCGCTGTGGCAGGGTTCCATGATGAAGATGATGGGCATGCCCGGCGCCGCGCCGGTCGCCGCGCCGGCCAAGGGCGACAAGCGCTTCAAGGATGAGGACTGGGAGCAGCATTTCCTGTTCGACTTCGTCAAGCAATCCTATCTGATCGCTGCCCGCCACATCCACGATACCGTGTGCTGTACCGAGGGGCTGGATGAAGCCACGCAACAAAAGGTCAATTTCTTCACCCGCCAATACATCGACGCCCTGTCGCCGTCCAATTTTGCGCTGACCAACCCGGAAGTTTTCCGCGAAACGGTCAAGAGTCATGGCCAAAACCTGATCAGGGGCCTCAACAATCTGTTGCAGGACATGAACGAGGATGGCCAGCTACGCATCCGCATGACCGACACCTCGGCATTCGAGATGGGCAAGAACGTCGCCACCACGCCGGGCAAGGTGGTGTATCAGAACGAACTGTTCCAGCTGATCCAGTACAACCCGACCACCCCCGAGCAGTACAAGAAACCCTTGCTGATCGTGCCGCCGTGGATCAACAAGTACTACATCCTGGACCTGCGCGAGAAAAATTCGCTGGTCAAATGGGCGACCGACCAGGGGCACACCACCTTCATCATCTCCTGGGTCAACCCGGACGAGAAAATGGCCCAGACCAGCTTCGAAGACTACATGCTGAAAGGCACCATCGAGGCGATCAACCAGGTCTGCACCCAGACCGGTGAGGATTCGGTCAACCTCGCGGCTTACTGCATCGGCGGTACGCTGACCATGACCACCCTGGCCTATATGGCGGCCAAGAAGGACAAGCGCGTCAACTCCGCCACCTTCTTCACTACCATGCTCGATTTCTCCGAGCCGGGCGAACTCTCCGTCTTCCTCGACGAGGGTACCATCGAGGGGCTGGAGAAAAAGATGAACAAACGCGGCTTCCTGGAGGGCTCCGAAATGGCCGGAACCTTCAACATGCTGCGCGCCAACGATCTGATCTGGTCCTTCGTGGTCAACAACTACCTGATGGGCAAGGATCCGTTCCCGTTCGACCTGCTCTACTGGAACTCCGACTCGACCCGCATGCCGGCCGCGATGCACAGCTTCTACCTGCGCAACATGTATCTCGAGAACAAGCTGAAGGATCCGGGCGGCATCACCCTGGGCGGCGTCAAGATCGACATCACCAAGGTCAAGACCCCGTGCTACTTCATTTCGACCATCGAAGACCATATCGCTCCGTGGAAGAGCACCTACATGGGCGCACGCCTGCCCTCCGGCAAAACCAAGTTCGTGCTGGGCGGCTCCGGGCATATCGCCGGCATCGTCAATCCGCCGGCCGCCAACAAGTATGGTTACTGGACCAATGACGCCACCGATGGCAACCTGCCGGAAAGCCCGGACGATTTCCTGGCCGGTGCCACCCAGCATGCCGGTTCATGGTGGACGCACTGGCACGAGTGGGTCACGGCCCTGCCGGGCGGCGCCGCCAAGGTGCCCGCCCGCGATCCGGCCAAAGGGCCGCTGAAGGTCATCGAAGACGCCCCGGGCAGCTATGTCAAGTTCCGTCTGGATGCCCCGAAGCAGAACTGAGGTACTTCCATCCGATAGTTTCAAGGGAGGTTTCGGCCTCCCTTTTTCTTTGGTGCGCCCGGCATGGCGCGTAGCGCCGTGACTGGCGCTGTCTGCCTCGCTGTGGTGGTGGGGCAGATGACTTGGAGGTGGAAGTCCTCTACACACCCGGCAAGGGGAAGTGTTGGCTGAACGGCAAGGGTGTCCGTCGCAAGGCGGAATCTGAAGGAAGCCGCAGGCAAAGTGCTGGCCTGACG